>QHRU01000072.1 GCA_003220225.1 Candidatus Rokuibacteriota bacterium | reverse complement strand
GAGGAGCTGGAGCGCCAGATCGCCGTCAGCACCTGCACCTATCTCGTCATCCGCCCGATCTTCGGTGACGTCAGCGAGGCCCAGGCGTCGGCCTCGACCGATCGCTTCGCGAGCGAGGTGCTCCCGCACCTGAGCGCGCTGAAGCCGACGTCCTAGGCCCGCCGGGCATCCCGGATTCCCGGGATGCCCGGCGACCTCAGCGGTCGATTACGGACAGGTGTTCGTGAGCTTGCAGCGTCGGCCCACCATGTCGATCACGTGCTCGCTCTCGTTGCCGCCGATGAACCCGTGCGTGAGTCCATCGGGATGGGCGGCCAGCCGGAAGTGGTCGAACGGGAAGCGCCACACGCGCGGCAGGCCGTTGCCCGTCTGGGAATCTACCGTGGCCGGGTCGATGCACTGCCAGAAAATGGCGCCGGGGTCGGAGGCATCGTAGTTGGCGCACTGCGCCGCGCGGTCGGCCCCCGGTACCTGTGCGATGTACTTGCGCAGCCACGTCGTCGTCACCCGCTGGAGGCTGGTCGCCGACGGGCACGGGCCACGCTGGGGGCCGGGGCTGTCGACCACGCACTGGGTCACCAGCGACTTGTTGCCGACAGGCGGTCCGTCGTCGTAAATGTTGCCGAGGATGTTGTAGTCGAGCGTGAGGTGGACCGAGCCGTAACCCCAGCTGTCGGTCACGAACGTCACACCCGGGTCCAGGCCCATGCCGTTGGTGAAGTGCGCGGACAGCGGGGCCGTCGGGGCGACGGCCCCGCCGTCGACATAGTAGCCGGCCGGTCCGGTCGGATAGTTCGGATCGAGCGCCGGCCTGGCGCTGCCGGGCGGGAAGTACATCGGCCACGCCAGCGGATAGAAGACCGTCCAGATCGTGTAGATCGTGTTCGGGCGAAGGTTCTTCACCGAGAACTGCAGATCGGTCTGTCCGTTGGACACGCTGATCGTCATCGTCCCGATCACGCTGCTCGGTCGCATCACGGGCTGTGAGCCGTTCGGCGTGCTGTAGACCATCTGCGTGGGCTCGAAGCGAAGCGTGTACTGGCCGGGGCTGATGGGCGGGGCGAGGCTCCCGACCACTGCGCCCACCACGCCGGTCACGGTACCGAGCAGGCCGTCAAGGAGCCCGGCCGAGGCCGGCCTGGCCACACCGGCCGTCGAGAGCAGCGCCATCGTGACGATGGCCGAAGCGAGTGTCGCCGAGCGTCTGTTGAGCCTCATGTCGTCTCCTTGGAGCGGCTGTCGTGCCGTGCGTCTTACCGCGTGAGCCCGGCGATCTCGCCGGCCTGCGACTCCAGCACCGTGGCGACCATCCGGTTGAGCTCAGCCATCGCGACGGGCTTCGGCAGGACCGGCCGGCCGGCCTCCTGCAGGAAGCGGTGCGAGCCCGGGCTCAGCGTGTCGCCGGTCATGAACACGACGCGTTCGGCCATCGCCGGACGATGACGGGTGATCCACTGCCAGACCCCCTTGCCGTCGATGTCCGGAAGCCTGAGGTCGAGGATCACGACGTCGTAGTCGTCGCGCGCGAGCAGATCCGTGGCGGCCTGACCCGTCGCGGCCGCGACCGTGCGATGTCCCTGCAGCGTGAGGACCTCGACCATCACTTTGCGAAGGGCCGATTGGTCCTCGATCACCAGGATGTCGGCGGCGCGCGCCAGGCCGCTGTCGCTCGGCGCGTCCTCGATCGCCTCGACCGGCCGTCCGGTCGGCAACCAGATGGTGAAGCGGGCGCCCGAGGTCGGGACGTTCTCGACCGTCATGCGCCCGTGGTGGGCTTCGATGATGCCGATACAGAGGCTGAGCCCCAGTCCCGTGCCTTCGCCGACCGGCTTCGTCGTGAAGAACGGGTCGAACACCTGGCGGAGGTGCTCGGGTGGGATGCCGGGGCCGTTGTCCTCCACCACGATGCTCACGCCCTCCTCGCTCGCCGCCGTGCGCACCGTCAGCACGCCGTCGCGTGCGGTCGCGCTCAGCGCGTGGGCCGCGTTCGTGAAGAGGTTCAGGAGCACCTGCTGGAGCTGGTACGGGTCCGCCGAGATCGTCCGCAGCGTCGGCTCGAGCTCGGTGACGAGCCGCACGCGCTTGAGCGCGAGGTCGGGATCCTGGAGCTGCAGCGCGCCCCGGATGACCTCGTTGACGTCGACGGGGCGCCGCTCCGGCGGACGTTGCCGCGCGAATGCCAGCAGCTCGCGGATGATCCGCGAGGCCCGGCCGCACTCGCCCTCGATCGCGCCGGCGCGCTCCCGCGCCGCGTCGGAGAGCGCGTCGTTGGTGCGGAGCAGCTGGGCCGACATCAGGATCGTCGACAGCGGGTTGTTGAGCTCGTGGGCGACGCCGGACAGCAGCGTGCCGAGCGCTTTCAGCTTGTCGGCCTGGATGAGCTGGTCCTGCGTCTGCTGCAGCTCGCGCAATCGCGCCTGCAGCTCCGCATAGAGGCGAGCCTTCTCGATCGCCATCGCCGTCTGGTGCGCGATGCTGGCGAGAACCCGGCCCTCCTCGTCGCTCAGGCGGCGCGGAGCGCGGTAATAGACGGCCAGCACGCCGATGGGCTGATCGCGAACGCCCAGCGGTACCGCCACGCCGGCCTGGATGCCGTGGGAGGTGAGGTGCGCGGGGATGGCGAAGCGGCGCTCCGCCCTCAGGTCGTCGACCTGCACGAGCGTCTTCTTCAGAAACGTGTAGCCCGCGAAGGAATCGGTCGAGGCCAGGATCGTGAGGGCGCCGATCGTGCCCGGCTGCCAGCCCAGGCCCGCTTCGAGCCGCAGGCAGCCGCCGGCAACGTCGAAGAGGAACAGGCCGACGAGGTCGGCGCCGAGTGCATCGCGCGTCACGCGCATCGTCCGGTCTCGAATTTCGTCCTCGTCCGTGATCTGAAGGAGATGCTGCGCGAAGTCGTGGAGCTGCTCGTCGTGGCGCGCTCGCCGCCCCAGCGCGTCGAACGAGCGTCCGTTCTCGATGGCGACCGACGCCTGCGTGCCGAAGGCCGAGAGCAGCTCGACGTCGCCGGGGGTGAAGTCGTGCGGACGAAGATAGAAGACCGACAGCGCCCCGTACACCTCGCCGGTCTGGCCGGCGAGCGGGATGGCCAGGACCGACCGCAGCCCTTCGCCCCGCATCCGGGTGACCACGTCGCGAGGGAAGGGCACGGCCGCATCGTCTTCGAGCAGCGAGCTGGAGACCGCACGCCGCTCGGCGACGGAGACGCCCGAGGCGCCCTGACCCAGCGGCAGCGCCAGGCCCGACACGAGCGTGTCGCTGATGGCGCCGGCGCGGCTCATCGCGATGAGCACGCGGTCGCGCGCGTCGTAGCGAAAGAGGATCGCGCCGTCGGCCCCGGAGACCTCCAGCGCCTTGGTCGCGATCGTGTCGGCGATCTGTCGGAGGTCGAGGCTGCGGACCAACGCCTGCCCCGCGCGGTGCAGGACGTCGAGGTCACGCTGCCGTGCCCGCGCTTCCCGGTAGAGCCAGACCTGCTCGCGCAGCAGGCCCACGAAGATGACGCCGACGCCGAGCGGCCGTGCGAACCCGAGGAGATACCACGGAATGCTGTAGCGGAACGGGTGGAGCAGGAAGCCCAGCAGGCCGAGGTTCCAGATGAAGGCGGCGAGGAGAAAGTAGCCGCCGAAGGGATCACGCGCGGCGTAGCGGCGCAGACCGCCCGACAGCGCCCAGAGGCCCGCGGTGAAGAGCACGAAGTACCCGGCGCCGAGCCCGAAGGGCGTGAAGCGCCCGCCCACCACGGGTGGCAGGACCGGACGCACCTGCAACACGGCGACCATCAGCACGCCGCTCAGAACGACGATCCCGGCGCCGATGGCGAGCCGGCCGCGGCCTGTCAGCGGGAAGCTGCGCTCGCCACAGTGCGCGGCCAGGCCGATGCCGATCAGGCCGGCGAAGTAGCTCAGAAAACAGAAGTACGGCGCGATGCCCGGATTGACGCCGGGATTCGCCGGATAGTCGGGCTGGGCGAACACGTGCGCGAGCGCCAGCAGGGCGGTCAGCCACAGGGTCGTGCCCATGCCCGCGGACCGCGCGTCCTGGCGCAGCCGGTGACGCTCGAGACACAGGTAGGCGATCCCGACGGCCACCAGCGCGAACGGCACGTCGAAGATCGGCACCGCGTATGGCGTGGGAAAGCGCGGCATCATCGCGCCCCAGCCGAACCAGACGAGGCTCTCGTAGAGCACGCCGGCGGCCACGCAGAGCAGCACGATGAAGACGCGTCGAATGGATACCATCGTCAGTTCCCTTCCCCGGCGTGCCCGCGCTTCGTGAGCTCGGCGACGATCGCGGCGCTCAGTCGGCGCGGCAGCCAGGATTGTCTGGCGGCCACCATGCGCACGGCCTTGGGGAGATCGCGCGACAGATCACGCTCGGCCAGGTGACCCCACGCGCCCCGGCGCACGGCCTCCAGGAGCAGCGCGGTCGATGCGCGCCGGCGGCCGAGCAAGACCACGCCCGTCCCGGGGCTGAGGCGCTTGAGCGCCGGCAGTATCCCCAGGGCTCGACGCGGGGAGCGCGCGGCATCGAGCAGCAGCACGCTCGGTCGGTGACGGCGAAGCACCCGATGAGCCCCGGTGAGTGAGGCGCCCCGGCTGGGGATGCGCTGCTCGGCGAGGATCGTCTGGCATCGCAGACGCAACGCAGCGTCCGCAAGGACGACGATTGACAGATTGGCGTCGCTGGTTTTGGGCGTGTCGGCTCGTGTCACGGCATAGCTTCATGCCACGACGCGAGGGCCGTGAACAATTGGACCTGGGTCTATCCGACCTTGGCCCGAGGCGCGGCGGCGCGGCCGACGGCGACCGCCAGCTCGAGCCGCGTGGAGAGCCCGAGCTTCCTGAAGATACTGGTCAGGTGGGTCTTGACCGTCTTGACGGAGATGGCCAGGCGTCGCGCGATATCCTTGTTGCTGGCTCCGGCGGCCACGAAGCCGACGAGCTCGCGCTCGCGCGGCGTCAGCTGCTCGCCGCCGCTGACGGCGGGCGCGGCGGCGGTGCGCAGTGCGAGCTCCTCGATCAGGCGCACCATGACGCGCCGGCCGACCCAGATCTCGCCCGCCTCGACGAGCTGGACGGCTCGTCGCAGGAGGTCCGTGGACGTGTCGCGCGGACAGAAGCCTGCGGCGCCGGCCTTCAGGGCCTGGACCGCGACGCCGTCGTCGTCGGTGCTGGCCAGCACGATCGTTTTCGCCAGGCCGCTCAGCGCCGCGACGACCGCCAGACCTTTCGCATCCGGGCTCGGTCCGAGATCGAAGAGGATGACGGAGGGCAGCGAGGCGGCGATCTGCCTCGGCAGATCGTCGCCGGCCGCAATGGTCGAGATCGGCCGCGAGCCATTGCCCGAGCGAAGGCTCTGGAGCAAGCGACGGCAGTAGGAAGCGTCGACGCCGGCGATCGCGACCGAGCCAGGGGCCCGAGATGCTGTTCTCACGCTCATCGGACCTTGGTCGGAGCAACCGGGATGCCAGATTGGAACCGCGCGAAAAGCCAGATGTTCTCTGGACGCGGCCCCCACGCCGGAAAGCTTTAGGCCACGACCTCACCGCTGTCCCGGTCGACCATCATCCACTCGCTCTGGTCCGGGCGACGCGGTCAGCCGGCGACGATGCGGTTTTTCTGGACGCCGAGCCCGGTGATCCCCATCTCGACGAGGTCGCCCGGTTGCAGATAGCGCGGCGGCTTCATGCCGTGGGCGACGCCGGCGGGTGTGCCGGTCGAGATCAGGTCGCCCGCGCGCAGCGACATGAACTGGCTCACGTAGGCGACCAGCGTCCGCACGCCGAAGATCATGTCCTTGGTGTGGCCGCGCTGGCGCGACTCGCCGTTGACGGTGGTCCACACCTCGAGCGACTGCGGGTCGCCGACCTCGTCGGCGGTGACGAGCCAGGGCCCGATCGGTGCGAAGGTGTCGGCGCTCTTGCCCTTGGTCGTGGTGCCGGCACGCTCCATCTGGAACGCGCGCTCGGAGACGTCGTCCACGATCGTGTAGGCGGCGACGTGCTTCATCGCGTCGCCCTCGCTGACGTTGCGCGCGTCGCGGCCGATCACCGCCGCCAGCTCGACCTCGTAGTCGAGCTTGAGCGCGCCGCGCGGCCGCACGATCGAGTCGTAGGCTCCGACGATGGCGCTGTTGGCCTTGATGAAGAGCGTCGGCTCGTCCGGCGCCGGGCGGCCGACTTCCCGCGCGTGGTCGCTGTAGTTGAGGCCGATGCAGACCATCTTGCCGATGCCGACCAGCGGACAGCCGAGCCGCGGCCGCCCGCGCACGACGGGCAGCCGCTCGACCCTCACCGCGCGCAGGCGTTTGAGCCCGGCAGATGAGAGGACGTCGGGCGTGATCTCCTTCACCACGCGCGAGAGATCGCGCAGACCGCCGCTCGCGTCGATCACGCCGGGCTTCTCGGCGCCGATGCGCCCGTAGCGCACGAGCTTCATACCGCCACCGGCGGGCGGCGCCGCCCGATGCCCGTCGCCTGCTCGAAGGCGTGGGCGAGCTGGAGCACGCCCCACTCGTCTTGATGGCGGCCGACGATCTGCACCCCGACGGGCAGACCGTCGGGCGTGAAGCCGCCGGGCACGGAGATGGCCGGCAGCCCCGTGACCGTGATGTCGGAGCACGCGCGCATCCAGTCGATGTAGGTCGGCAGCTGCACACGCTCGATCTCGGTGACGTAGGGCTGGGTGACGTCGAAGGGCGGCACCTGCGTCGCGGGCAGCACGAGGAACTCGTGGCGCTCCATGAACTGCCGCACGCGGTGGTAGAGCGCGGTGCGCTTGACCTCCGCCTCGCCCAGCTCGCGCGCGGTGAGCTTGAGCCCCTGCTCGGTGTTCCAGATGACCGTGTCCTTGATCTGGTGCCGGTGCTCGGCCAGCAGCGTCCCGAACCTCATCACGAAGGAGAGCGCGCGGAGCGCCTGGAAGATCTCGCGCGCATCACTGAGGTCGGGCTCGCCGTCCTCCACCACGCATCCGAGCGTCTCGAAGGCCTTGCGCTGCGGCTCGAGCGCCGCCGTCACCCGCCGGTCGATCGGCAGGCCACCGAGGTCGCGGCTCCACGCCACGCGCACGCCGCGGAAGTCGCGCTCGAGCGGGCGGCGAAACATCTCGCCCGGCTGGGTGATCGCGATCGGTGAGCGCGGATCGGGCCCGGCCATCGCGCTCAGCAGCAGGGCCGCGTCCGCGACCGTGCGCGCCATCGGCCCCTGCACGCTCAGCGACGACCATGCGGCCTCGCGCGGCCACGCGGGCACGCGCCCGGGCGCGGTGCGCAGGCCGACGACATTGCAAAAGGCGGCGGGGTTGCGCAGCGAGCCGCCCGTGTCGCTGCCGTCGGCGATGGGCACCATGCCGCACGCGAGCGCGACGGCCGCGCCCCCGCTGCTCCCGCCGCAGGTCTTCGTGACGTCGTACGGGTTCAGCGTGCGGCCGAAGACCTCGTTGAAGGTCTGCGAGCCCGCGCCGAACTCCGGCGTGTTGGTCTTGCCGAGCGTGACGGCGCCGGCGGCGCGCAGCCGCTCGATGATCAGCCCGTCGACGGTCGGCACGTGGTCGCGGTAGATCGGCGAGCCGAGCGTCGTGCGGATGCCCTTCGTCGGGACCAGGTCCTTGTGGGCGATCGGCAGGCCGAAGAGCGGCCCCGGCGCGTCGCCGCGCGCCAGCGCCGTGTCCTTCCCCGCCGCGTCGTCCAGCGCGCGCTCGGCCGTGAGGGTGACGATCGCGTTCACCCTCGGGTTCACGCGCTCGATCTGCGCCAGGTGCGCGCGCACGACCTCGGTGACGGACACCTGGCGTCGGCGGATGCGGTCGGCCAATTCGACGGCGGTCAGAAAACAGAGGTCGCTCATGGCGCTCGACGTTACGCCGTGGTGACGGTCGTGGTCAACCGCCGCTCAAACGCGGGGCAATCGCGCCGTCGTTGCCCTTTCTGACGGCGCAGGCCCTCCGCCGGCCCGCTTTTCTGACGCGCACGACTGCTTCCCCCGCGCGCAGCACCGCTCGTAACTCGCCGTGGCACAACGTCGCGGTGCGCCGCCGCGCGCATGTGGCACGGAGCCTGCTACGTCACGCGACGGGCGGCGGCGCGCCGGCCGCCCACAGAGAGCGCTGTGGCTTTCGTCACGGCGCTTTCTGCGCGTTCGGCGCATGAACCCTCAGAGGAGGAGAGCTTCGTGAGTGAAATCCTGACGCTGATCTTCGGCACGGCGCCGGTCATCCTGGCGCTCACGGCGCCCGACGGCTGCCGGCAGCTCGTGGACGAAGCGCGCCTGGACGTCGCGCAGCGGCTGCCGCTCGCGTACGACCTGGTGATCCATGGCTGCTGAGGCGAAGGGCCGGGCCATGACGCGGATGCTGATCGCGATCTTCGAGGGGGACGAAGGCCGCGGCCTCGTGCAGGTGACGCGGCTGATCGGGCTCGGGCGTCTTCAGAATGCCGCCGTGCGCGTCGCGTACTTCCATCCGATCCCGCGCGACCGCACCGACCGCCACGACCGCATCGTGTCGGACCGTTTCCGCGAGATGCTCCGCATCGAGGAGGCGATGCGGGAGGCGGTGACGGGCGTGCTGCGCGCGGCGGGCCGCGCGCCCGTCGAGTGTGTGGTCCGCTTCGGCACGCCCGTGGTCGAGGTGGAGCGCGAGGCGGAGGCGTTCGCGGCGGATGCCGTCGCGTTCGCCCCGGGCCCGGGTCTCCGGGCGCGGTGGCGCGCGTGGCGGGTCCGCCGGCGCTTCGCGGCCTCCCCCGTGCGGCTGCTCGTGCTCGAGGGCGCCGGCGGCGCGCGCTTGCCGGCGGAGGTCGCCATGCGTCCCGCTTGACGCGACCGGCGGCTTCGCCCATCCTCTCGTCGGCGACGTGACGCGTCGCCGACGAAAGGAGCGGGCGCATGCGTGGAGTGCGAACGGTCGCGGTCACGGCCGTGGTGGCGATGGCGCTGGCGGCGCCGTCGAGCTGGGCCCAGCCCAAGAAGCTCGTGTTCTGGACGCACTGGGAGCAGAACCCCGAGTTCAACAAGTTCTACGAGACCCGCGGCAAGGACTTCGGCCAGAAAACCGGCTACGAGGTGCAGGTCGTCACGGTCCCGTATCAAGGCTATGAAGCCAAGTATCTTGCCGCCCTCATGGGCAAGAGCGGCGCGCCCGACATCTTCATGGGCATGACGCACCACTGGTGCGGCCAGTACGACTTCTGCGACAAGATGCCGGCGGATCTCGCCAGGACGTGGGGCGAGAACCTGCCGAAGTACATGCTCAACGTCGGCAAGTGGAAGGGTACGCGCTACGGCATCCCGATCGAGCACGGCAACTTCCAGCAGATGTACATCGACGCCGAGCTCTTCAAGAAGGCCGGCCTCGATCCCGACAAGCCTCCGAAGACCCTCGACGACTGGCTGGCCGCCATGAAGAAGCTGACCGTGCTGGACGCCAAGGGCGAGCCGACCCAGGTCGGCTTCGCGCTCCGCCACAAGGGCCATCCCGTCGGCATCACCGACAAGTTCCTGCCGTTCGCCCACGCCTTCGGCGCGCGCATGCTGTCGCCCAACCTCGAGAAGGCCACCGGCTTCGCCAACAGCGCGGAGATGGTCGCGGCGCTCCAGTTCTATTCCGATCTCGTGAACAAGCACAAGGTCGCGTCGACCGCGTTCCCGACGCCGGAGGACGCCTTCGGCCAGAAGCGCGCGGCCACGATCTTCCGCGAGTCGTGGTTCTTCGGCTGGGTGAAGAAGAACGCGCCCGACGTCGCCTTCAAGGTGTACGCCCTGCCGTGCGGCAAGACGTGCCCGGGCGCGGGCAACCTGTTCCCGTGGACCAACATGGTCGCCAAGAGCAGCCCCCACAAGCAGGCGGCGTGGGACTTCATGAAGTTCATCAGCAACGCCAAGGACGATCTGGACCAGCACCAGGCGCAGGGGATCCTGCCCGTGTGGACGGCGAACCTCGACTCCGCGTACGTGAAGAGCCGCCCCGACTACCAGTCCACGCAGGAGATGCTCAGGCAGCCGGTGCCGCCGGAGTACTACCACCCGAAGTCGAACGAGCTGGCGACGGCGTTCGGCGAGGCGGTGGTGGCCGCGCTCTACGGCAAGGGGCAACCCAAGCCGCTGCTGGACGAAGCAGCAGCGAAGATGGACCGCATACTCAGGGATTGAGAAGGTGGGGGGCGCCGCGCTCGTACATGGACCGCCAGCGGCGGGCGGGACTGCTGTTCGTCCTGCCCGCCGTCGTCTATTTCGGCGGCGTCTTCCTCGTCCCGCTCGTCGAGTCGGTGATCGGCTCGTTCTACCGCACGGTGCCCGGCGGCCTCAGCCAGTTCGTCGGCACGCGGCTCTACGTGAAGGTGCTGACCGATCCCACCTTCTGGCAGGCCGTCGGCAACACCCTGAGCCTGCTCGTGATGTCGGTGCCGGTGACGGTGGTGGTGGCCCTCGCGGTCGCGCTCGGCCTGCACCGGCTGCGGAGCCTCGAGGCGCGCAGCGCGTGGGCCGCCATGTACTTCCTGCCGTTTTCCGTCTCGCTGGTGGCGGCGGCGCTGGTGTGGCAGTGGATCTACGACCCGGTGTACGGCGTGCTCAATCACGCCCTGGCCGGGCTCGGGGTGCCGCCGCTCAAGTGGCTCCAGAGCCTCGACCTCGTCCGCCCGTCGCTGGCGGCGGTGAACGTCTGGGCGCGGCTCGGCTTCGACACGATGATCTTCCTGGCCGCGCTCCAGGCCATCCCCGCGGAGTATTACGAAGCGGCCGCCATCGACGGCGCCAGCGCGTGGCAGGCCCTGCGGCGGATCACGCTGCCGCTGCTCAATCCGCAGATCGTGATGGTGGCGATCCTCGAGCTGATCTTCAACTTCAAGATCTTCGACACCGTGTACGCGACGACGCAAGGCGGGCCCGCGGGCGCCAGCCAAACGGTGATCATGCTGCTGTACGACACCGCCTTCAAGTACTTCCGGCTCGGCGACGCCTCGGTCATGGCGGTGTTCGTGTTCGTCTCGCTGCTGCTCGTCACGCTGCTGCAGTGGCGGCTCTTCCGCCGCCAGGTCGAGTATTGAAGACGGCCCGGTTCGGCTGGCTGACGGCGGCGCTGGTGGCGGCGGGCGCGCTCTGCGTGGTGTTTCCGTTGTTCTGGATGGCCGTGACGTCGCTCAAGACGGTGCCGGAGATCCAGCGGCTGCCGCTCCAGGTGTTCCCCGACCGCTGGAGCAACCTCGACAACTACCGCGAGGTCTTTCAGCGTCAGCCGTTCGGCCGCTTCCTCCTCAACAGCGCGCTGGTCGCCTCGGTGGCCGCGCTGTCGAGCGCGGTCGTGTCGTCGCTGGCCGGCTACGGCTTTGCGAAGTTCCGCTTCCCCGGCCACGCCGTCTTCTTCTTCGGCATCGTGGGGATCCTCATGGTGCCGTTCCAGTCCGTGGTGGTGCCGCTCTATCTCTGGATCAACCGGCTCGGGCTGCTCGACACGTATCCGGGGATCCTCGCCCCCGACCTCGTCAGCGTGTTCGGCGTGTTCCTCATGCGTCAGGCCATCGAGGTGGTGCCGAGCGACTACGTCGACGCCGCGCGCATCGACGGCGCGAGCGAGTTCGGGATCTTCTGGCGCGTGATCCTGCCCGCCGTGAAGCCGGCCATCGCCACCCTCGTCATCGTGAAGTTCATGTGGACGTGGAACGAGCTGTTCTGGCCCCTCGTCGTCGTGAACTCGCCGACGATGAAAGTGGTGACGCTCGGGCTGGTGAGCTTCACCAACATGTACTTCATCGAGTACAACCTCGTGACGGCCGCCGCCGTCGTGAGCGTGCTGCCGATCCTCGCCGTCTTCCTCGCCTGCCAGAAGTGGATCGTGCGCGGCGTGGTCATGAGCGGGTTGAAGGGCTGAGCGGCCGGTCTTGCGCCGGTGCCGCGCGGCCGCTAGTCTGCCGATGCGATGGTGGACCGACTGACGGTGGTCATGGCGGCGTTCGCCCTGGTCGGCGCCGTCTTCGTCGTGACGGCCCTCGTCGCCGTCCGCCGGCGACGCCTCGTCGGCACCGCGACCGCGATGCTGCTCGGGCTGCTCTGCCTGGCCCTCGCGGCGCTCGCCGGATCGGTGAGCCTGGCCACGCGCGGCTACCAGGCGCTGACCCGCGAGGTCGTTGCCGCGAAGGTCATGACCCGCATGACGGGCCCGCAGCAGTTCGTCGCGACGTTCATCTTCCCCGACGGGCGGCGGGCGAGCTTCGACCTCACCGGCGACGGTTTGTACGTGGACGCGCACGTCGTGAAGTGGCACCCGCTCGCCAACCTCGTCGGACTCCACACGGCGTACCAGCTGGACCGCGTCGGCGGCCGCTACGACCGGCTGCAGGACGAGCAGACGCGCCCGCGGCGCGTCTTTCCGCTCTCGCCACCGAACCCCGTGGACATGTTCCAGCTCGCGCGGTTCCTGGCGCGGTTCGGTCCGGTGGTCGACGCGGAATACGGCTCGGCGACCTTCGTGTCGGCGCGCCAGCCCACCGAGCTCGAGCTCCGGGTGTCGACCTCCGGCCTCTTGTTCCGCCGCCTCGACGCCGCCAGCGAGTCACGGTGACGGCCCGGCGCCAGGCCGCGCTCGCCTTCATCTTCGTCACCGTCCTGCTCGACATGCTCGCGCTCGGGCTCATCGCGCCGGTGCTGGCGCCCCTCGTGGTGAGCTTCTACGGCGGCGACACCGCGCGCGCCGCCGAGATCTACGGCGTGGCGTTCACGCTGTTCGCGGCGATGCAGTTCGTCGCCTCGCCGGTGCTGGGCGCGCTGTCCGACCGCTTCGGCCGCCGCCCGATCGTGCTGCTGTCGAACCTGGGGCTGGGGCTGGACTACGTGCTGATGGCGCTGGCGCCGAACGTCGGCTGGCTCCTCGTCGGGCGCGTGCTGTCAGGCGTGACCTCCGCCAGCATCACGGCTGCCGGCGCGTACGTCGCCGACGTCACGCCCGAGGAGCGGCGCGCGGCGGGGTTCGGGATGATCGGCGCCGCGTTTGGCCTCGGCTTCGTGCTCGGGCCCGCGCTGGGCGGCTTGCTCGGCTCGCTCGGCCCGCGCGTGCCGTTCTGGGTGGCCGCCGCGCTCAGCCTCGTCAACGCGGCCTACGGGTTCTTCGTGCTCCCGGAGTCGCTGCCGCCCGAGCGTCGCGCCGGCTTCGCGTGGCGCCGTGCGAATCCCGTCGGCGCGCTTGTCATCTTGAGAGGGCGCCCGGTATTGCGCGGCCTCGCCTCGATGATGTTCCTGCGCCACGTCGCTCACGCGGCGCTGCCGAGCACGTTCGTGCTCTACGCGACGTATCGCTACGGGTGGAACCAGCGCGCGGTGGGACTGGCGCTCGCCGGTGTCGGCGTCGGCTCGCTGATCGTGCAGGGCGCGGTGGTGGCGCCGTTCGTCCGTCGCTTCGGCGACGTCGCCACGCTGCTCTGGGGGCTCGGCTTCGGCGCGGTCGGCTTCGCCGTCTACGGGCTGGCCGCGACGGGCGCGGTTTTCTGCGTCGGTATCGTGCTGCTCTCGCTCTGGGGACTCTCGTGGGCGGCGTCGCAAGGCTTGATGACGCGCAACGTGGGACCGTCGGAGCAGGGCCGCCTGCAAGGCATGGACGGCGGCCTGCGCGGCATCGCGGACCTCGTGGGACCGGGCCTCTTCACGCTGACGTTCGCGCACTTCATCCGCGCGCAGGGCAACGGCGATCTGCCCGGCGCGCCGTTCCTGCTCGCGGCCGGTCTTCAGGTCGCCGCGCTCGCGATCGCGTGGTGGGTGACGCGGCCACGCCCCGCCGCCGCGTCGGCGGCCACCTGAACCCCGTGGTCGTTGTGCAACCGCGTGCAGCGTCCTACTATCTGCGTCGCACGGGTCGTCAGTCGCCGGGGGTGGTCATCTAAAAGGAGGCCGTCATGAACGGATCGCGCTGGATCGTCGCGCTCGTCGGCGTGCTCGCGCTGGGCGTGGGCTTCGAACTCGGCTCTGCGGTGGGACAGCAGAGCCCGCCCATGGACAACAAGGGGCTCGACGCCAAGGTCGAGAGCACGATCGACCTCGCGCCCGACATGCCCGGCTACCAGCTGCGCATCCGCACGATCACCTTCGAGCCGGGCGGCGTGGCGGGCTTCCACAGCCACAAGGAGCGGCCGGCCTTCGCGTACATCCTGCAGGGCAGCCTGACCGAGCTGCGGCAGGGCGGCTACAGCAAGACGCTCGGCCCCGGCGGCATCATCACCGAGTCGCGCGACGTCGAGCACTGGGCGGAGAACCGCGGCGGCGCCAAGGTCGTGCTGGTCGGCGTCGACATCGTGAATCCCTGACGCTGGCTGAACAGGGCCTCGCCGCGGGCGCGGGGCGCGGCGGGGCCGTGTTCGACCGCGCAAATCGACGATGGGTCGCGCCTGTAAGCGGGCACCGCTGACGGCGCCGGACCCGACGCAGTACCCGAAACACGGGTCTCACACGGCCCCGCCGCGCCCCGCGCCCGCGGCGGGGCCGTGTTCGACCACGCCAATCGACGACGGGTCGCGCCTGTAAGCGGGCACCGCTGACGTCGCCGGACCCGACGCGGTACCCGAAACACGGGTCTCACACGGCCCCGCCGCGCCCCGCGCCCGCGGCGGGGCCGTGTTCGACCACGCCAATCGACGACGGGTCGCGCCTGTAAGCGGGCACCGCTGACGTCGCCGGATCCGACGCAGTACCCGAAACACGGGTCTCACACGGCCCCGCCGCGCCCCGCGCCCGCGGCGGGGCCGTGTTCGACCACGCCAATCGACGACGGGTCGCGCCTGTAAGCGGGCACCGCTGACGGCGCCGGACCCGACGCAGTACCCGAAACACGGCTCTCACACGGCCCCGCCGCGCCCCGCGCCCGCGGCGGGGCCGTGTTCGACCACGCCAATCGACGACGGGTCGCGCCTGTAAGCGGGCACCGCTGACGGCGCCGGACCCGACGCGGTACCCGACACACGGGTCTCACACGGCCCCGCCGCGCCCCGCGCCCGCGGCGGGGCCGTGTTCGACCACGCCAATCGACGACGGGTCGCGCCTGTAAGCGGGCACCGCTGACGTCGCCGGATCCGACGCGGTACCCGAAACACGGCTCTCACGGGACCCCACCGCGGCTCGCACGTCTCGCTAGAACCAGGCGGGCTTGTCGACGACGTTGCGGAGGGGTTGGCCGGCGGTGAAGCGCCGGCAGTTGTCGAGCAGGATCTCGAAGCGGCGCTCGTCCAGGTAGGGGCCGAAGCCGGCCGTGTGCGGCGTGATCAGCACGCCGGGCGTGCTCCACAGCGGATGGTCGGCGGGCAGCGGCTCCTGCTCG
Organism: Candidatus Rokuibacteriota bacterium; assembly: GCA_003220225.1. Taxonomy (GTDB): domain Bacteria; phylum Methylomirabilota; class Methylomirabilia; order Rokubacteriales; family CSP1-6; genus AR12. The sequence continues at coordinate 55,712 of QHRU01000072.1, read as the reverse complement.
AAGACGTCGAGCCCGGCGCCCGCGATCTCGCCCGCGCGCAGCGCGGCCCCGAGGTCGTCGAGCCGCGTCGTCTTGCCGCGCCCGATGTTGATGAAGAACGCGCTGCGCTTCATCTTCGAAAAGCGCGCGCGGTTCATGAAGCCCTCGGTGGCCGGCGTGTGCGGCACGGTGAGGATCACGAAGTCAGCCCGCGGCAGCAGCGTATCGAGCGCCTCGGGCGGGTGCAGCTCGGCCACGCCGGGCGGTACGTCCTTGCGGCGCGCGTCGACGCCGAGCACCTTCATCCCGAACGCCGCCGCCAGTCGTGCCGCCTCGGCGCCGATGCCGCCCACGCCGACGATCAGCGCCGTCGCCTCCGGCAGGTGCACCACGCCGGTGTCGAGCGGCGCCGGCTTCCACTCGCGCCGCGCCTGCTGCGGCAGGTAACGATGGAAGTCGCGGGCGAAGGCGAGCACGAACGCCATGATGTGCGCGCCGATGTGGTCGTTGTAGATCTCGCGGAAGTTGGTGACCACGACCGGGTGCTGGACCAGCGCCGGATAGTAGTAGCCGGCGGGCGGCGCGGCCTGCGGCGCCTGGAGCCACCGCAGCCGCTTGGCCTGCCCGAGCAGATCCGCGGGCAGCGTGCCGAACGCGCAGTCGGCGTCCGCGATGGCGGCGCGCGCGGCCGCCGCGTCCTCGGCCACGACGACCTCGAGCCCCGGAACGCCGGCCTTCACGCGCGCGGCCCACTCGCGCGTCTTCGGGCTCTGTGGCGGGAGCATCAGGAGCTTGGGCATGGGTTCCCGAGGGGCGCCCCGGGTTTCCCGGGGCGCCCCGAGCGTTGGGGGTGTGGGGGCCATGTCGGGGCCCCCACCTTCAATTGTTAACGAAGGCCTTGGCCTTGGCGATCTCCGGCCGCTCGCTGTCGGCCGTCTTCGTCAGCTCGATCAGCTTGACGTAGTACGCCTTCGCCTTGGTCTTGTCGCCCGAGGCCTCGGCGGCGCGCGCGGCGCCGGCCAGGCCGTGCAGGCGATTGGGATCCGTCTTCTGCGAGGCCTCGAACTCCGCGAGCGCCTTCGCGGCCTGCCCGGTGTCGAGCAGCAGCTCGGCCAGCATCTCGCGCGCGGGCTGGATGGCCCCCGGCGTGACCGGATGCTTCTCCGTCGCATCCTCGCGGTCGGCGGCCTGGCGTATCAACGCCAGCGCCTCGTCGTTTCGGCCCTCGGCGCGCGCGATCCACGCGTTCACCGCGAGCTTCTGGATCTCGGCCTGCTCGGCCCAGTAGGCATTCTTCGCGGTCGTCAGCGCGTAGGCGAGCGACTCGAGCCGGGTCGCTTCCTTCTTCGCGGCCGCCACGTTGCCGCTGCGCGCGGCGCCGAGCCCGCGCGCGAATGCGTTGATCGACTCGGCCTGGGGGAACTTCGACCACGACAGGCTCTGCGGGTGAAGCGGCAGGTCCACCGCCTCCGTCCATGCGCGGCGCTCGAGCGCGTAGCGCGCCGGGATGGCCGCGAAGGCGAAGGCGGCCGCGAACTGCTCGGAGTCGATCCTGGTGAGGCCGCGGATCTCGTCGAGGACGGCGCGCGCCTCCTTGTCTCGGCCGAGCTGCAGGGCGGCGTAGGTGATGTAGTCCATCGCGTGCAGCGCGTTGTACGAGCCCGCCTCGAGGTTGGTCTGCTTCAGCTCGGCCTTGGCGACCTCCGCCGAGACGCGGTTGCTGTTGATGGAGTCCTGCCAGTAGCCCAGCCGCGTGAAGATGTGCGAGGGCATGTGCTGGGCGTGCGGCGCCGAGGGCGCGATGGACGCGTAGCGTCGCGCGGCGGGCAGGCCCTTCTGGGCGATGGGCGGGAAGTCGTAAGAGTGGATCAGGTAGTGCGCCACGCCCGGGTGCTCGGGCTGGACGGCGAAGACCTTCTCGAGGATCCCGGCTGCCTTGAGCTGATTGGCGTACGTCTTGTCGCTCGGGTTCAGCGTCGTGTTCAGCGCGAGCGCGTAGAAGATCGACGCCTCGAGGTCGCTCGGGTATTTCTGCGCGAGCGCCTCCATCGCCTTCTCGTAGGCGACCGCGCGCGTCTTGTGATCGACCTTGTCGGCGTCCGTGTAGAACGTCGCGATGGCCGCGATGTAATCCTGCTCGCGCTGGGTCTTGGCGCCGGCGGCCTTGGCGCGCGCGACGGCCGCGGTGCCTTCCTGCAGCCCGCGGGCGACCGGCGGCCCCGCCAGCGGGTTGCCGAGGAACGCGACGGCGGCGCCCCAGTGGGCGATGCCGCACGACGGGTCGGCCTGCGCGACGGCGTTGAAGCCCTTGATCGACTCGGCGAACCAGAACGAGTGCTGCAGCGCGACGGCGCGCTCGAACTGCGCCTGCACGGCGGGACTGCACGAGGTCGGGAAGTTGACCTTGCCCAGGCGCTCCGGCGCCTGCGCGCCCGCGCGCAGGGTCGAGGCTCCGAGCCAGGCGCCGAGAATCACGATTCCAGTTCCAACAGCGAGCGTCCGCGTACTGACCATGACCACCTCCGTCCCGGGAGCATATCACCCACGCGTGTGGTGTCCGCAAGGGCCGGAGAGTACCCGGCACGGCTGGCGTCGCGGGCGGCCGGGGTGGCGCGGCCCCGTGAGAGCCGTGTCTTCTGGGTACTGCGTCGGCCCCGGCAATTAATCGTGGCACCTTGACAGGCGTCCCGGTACTGTCGATTTGCGTGCTCGAACGGGGCCGCGCCACCCCGGCCGCCCGCGACGTCAGTCCGCGATGGGCGCCATCTGCCGGGCGTCGAGCTCCAGCCAGACGCTCTCGTCGACTTCGAAGACCTCGTGCGGCCGCGCGGTGACGCGCAGCAGGAGCGCCCCGTCCTTGGGGCGCACCGCATAGTCCCAGTGCTCGCCGAGGTACGCGCGCTGCACGACGCGGCCCGGCAGCAGCGCCGCGCGATCGGAGGCCGGCGGCGGCTGGCGGTGCAGGTGGACGCTCTGCGGCCGGAGCGAGAACGTCAGGCGGCCGCCCAGCGCGGCGCCGTCCGCGAAGCGCGCGCGCGGGATCGCGAAGCCGTCGAAGGTGACGTCGTCGCCGCGCACCTCGGCCTCGAGGAAGTTCGTGCGGCCGATGAAGCCGGCGACGAAGCGCGTACGCGGCCGCGCGTAGAGCGCGCGTGGCTCGTCCACCTGTTCGATGCGCCCGGCGTTCATCACCGCGATGCGGTCGGAGGTCACCATGGCCTCCGCCTGGTCGTGGGTCACGTAGACGGTCGTGATGTGGAACTCGTCGTGCAGGCGACGGATCTCGTAGCGCATCTCCTCGCGGAGGTTGGCGTCGAGGTTGCTGAGCGGCTCGTCGAGCAGCAGGACGTCGGGCTGCACCACGATGGCCCGCGCCAGCGCCACGCGCTGCTGCTGGCCGCCCGACAGCTCGGCCGGGTAGCGGTCGCGGAGGTGGCGCATGCGCACCACGTCCAGGATGCGGTCGACCTTGTCGCGGATCTCCAGGCGCGGCAGGCGGCGCACCTCGAGGCCGAAGCCGACGTTCTCGGCCACCGTCATGTTCGGCCAGATCGCGTATGACTGGAAGATCATCGACATGCCGCGCTTCTCGGGCGGCAGCGAATGGCCGGGCGCCGAGATCGCGCGCCCGTCCAGCTCGATGGTGCCTTCCGTGGGGTCGAGGAAGCCGGCGATCATCCGCAGCGTCGTGGTCTTGCCGCAGCCCGAGGGGCCGAGCAGCGAGACGAACTCGCCGCGGGCCAGCGCCAGCGTCGCGCGATCCACCGCGGTGAAGGCGCCGAAGCGGCAGGTGACTTCGCGCAGCGCCAGCTTGCTCACTCGCTACCATCGTGGGGGGCCCCGACATGGCCCCCCACATCCCCCAGCGCTCGTCGCGCCCCGAATGAATCGTGGTGCTCCTCGGTCACGCGTGCGCTCACCGATGGCCTCCGACGGGCTACGCGCCCACGCCCGTGCTCGTCCGGCGGAGCATGAAGTCGCGCCCGATCACGCGGAAGCCCACCATCACCAGGGCGACGGTGACCACGACGAGGACGAGGCCGATCGAGGAGAGCAGCTCGAAGTTGCCCTCGTCGCTCTTGTCGAAGAGCAGCACCGACAGCACCTGGGTGCCCGTCGTGTAGAGGAAGATCGCCGACGACAGCTCGCGCGTGGCCGGGATGAACACGAGGATGAAGGCGCCGGCGAGGCCGCGCTGCAGCAGCGGCGTCACCACGCGGCGCAGCGCGAGCGCCCGGCTGCCGCCGAGGATGCGCACGGCATCCTCCAGCTCGGGGTTGATCGCCCGGATGGCGGCGTCGCTGTTGGCGTAGGCGATCGGCAGAAAGCGCGTGGCGAACGCGAGGATGAGGATCCACGCCGTGCCGTAGAGCACGAGCGGCTGCCGCGTGTAGGCGGCGTAGAAGCCGATGGCCAGCACGATCCCCGGGATCACGAACGGCGCCATGGCCACGTAGGTCAGGCCGCTCGAGAACGGCACCAGCCGCCGGTGGGCGACGTAGGCGATGGCCAGCGCCACCGCGAGCGCGATGAGCGCGGCGGCGCCGCCGTACACGAACGTGTGCCAGGCGGCCGTCTGCGTCGCGCGCTGGTCGAAGAGCACGAAGGACACGTTGCGCAGGGTGAGGTTGTCGAGCGAGAACCCGCGCCCCCACGCCTTGGCGAAGGCGGCCTGGAGCACGACCACCATCGGCATGAAGAAGGACAGCGCGGTCACGACCAGGCACCAGGCGAGCATCGGCCAGCGCCAGCGGCCGAGCCGGATCAACCGGCGCTCGCCGCCCTTGCCGGTGAGCGCCACGTAGCCCTTGCGCGCGATGATCCGGCGCTGGAGCCAGAAGAGCGCCACCGTGATGGCCAGCAGCGGCATCGAGTACGCCGCGGCCACCTCGACCTTCGGCGGGAACTCGAAGAACTGCCAGAGCATCGTCGTCATCACCTGGAAGCGACCGGGCAGCGCGATGAGGGCGGGCACGCCGAACAGCGCGATGGCCTCGAGGAAGGCGACGATGAAGGCGGCCAGGATCGCGGGCAGCGTGAGGGGCAGCGTGATGCGCAGCGTGCGGCGCACGACGCCGGCGCCGAGCGTGGTGGCGGCGTCGTCCATCTCGGAGGAGATCAGGTCGAGTGCTCCGCGCGTGAAGACGAAGACGTAGGGATAGGAGTAGGTCGCGATGACGAGCACCAGCCCCGCCATGCTGTAGATGTTGAACGGCCCGGCGGCGGCGCCCGTCAGCGCCATCCATACGCGATTGAGCCAGCCGGCGTTCGGCCCGGCCAGCAGGATCCACGCGACGGCGCCGAGGTAGTTGGGGACGATGAAGGTGCCCAGGATGGCGGCCCACACGAGGCCCTTGCCCGGCATGTCGGTCCGCGACACCGCCCACGCCATCGGCACGCCGAAGACGACACAGAGCGCGCCCACGGCGAGGCCGACGACGAGCGAGTTGACGAGCGCCTCGATGTAGCGCCAGCGGCCGAACGCGGTGAGGTAATTCGTGAGCGTCAGCGCGCCGCTGTCCGGGTCCTGGAAGGAGACCCAGAACAGCCGCGCCAATGGATTCACCACCAGCACGAGCAGCAGAGCGACGAACAACAGCCAGACGAGGCGCGAGCGATCCACGCCCTCAGATCCCGAAGGTGTCCCGGAACAGCTCCTTGACCTCGGGGATGCCCTTGTCGATCTCGTCGTACGTCGGACGCACCGTCTTGACGTCGGCGATCGAGCGGCCGCCGGGCAGCGGCTTGACGTGAACGTTCACGGGATCCTGGCGGAACTTCACCATGATCTCGTTGGCGTCCTTGGACAAGAGGTACTCGATGAACAGCTTCGCGGTATTCGGCGCGGGCGCGTTCTTGAGGATGCTGGAGGGCGAGATCATGAGGATGGCGCCGTCCTCGGGATAGGCGACCGCGACCGGGTTGCCCTTGTCTTTGCTCTGGAGCGTGGTCGCCAGGGGCCCGGCGCCGACCCAGCTCTCCTTGGCGTTCAGCATGGTGACCGTGTCGTTGATCGAGCGGCCGATGCGCGGCTTGTTCAGCTCGAGCTTCTTGAAGTAGTCCCAGCCGTACATCTTGCGCATCTGCACGACCCACGTTCCGACGTAGCCGCTGAAGCTCGGATGGCCGATGGAGACCTTGCCCTTCCACCTGGAATCGAGCAGGTCCGTCCACTTCTTCGGCGCGTCTTTGTCGGCCACCAGGCTCGAGTTGTAGTTGATCAGCACGAGGCCGGCGGCGGTGGCGACGAACTGGTCGTCGGCATCGTTGAACGGCTTGAAGGCGCCGATCTGCTCGCCCAGGTTCTTCGGACGGTACGGCTGCAGCCAGCCGTCCTTCTTCATCTTCCCGTGGTGGCTCGTGTCGGTGGACGAGATCACGGAGGCGATCGCGAGCCCGCCCTTCATGTCCTGCGACAGGCGCTGGTAGGCGACCTGGGCGGTGGCGCGGACGTAGTTGCACTTCACGCCGGCATACTTCTTCTCGAACCCGTTGCAAACGGCGGCGGCGGTCTCGGAGTCATAGTGGGCGGTGTACCAGGTGAACTCCTTCTCCTTCTTGGCCGCCTCGTGCAGGGCGGCCTCGCCGTCGAACGCCGCGGCGCCGCCGGCCAGCGCCAGCAGCAAGACGAGCGTCATGTTCAGGATGCGAGCCGTCATGGGAGATTCACACCTCCGAGGCGAAGTGGCTGGAGTATAGCCACCCGGGGCTTGAAAGGCGAGGTACCCTGATCGCGTGGATCTCCGACGTCACCGCGTCGTGGCCGTCGGGTGCTTCTGCCTGCTCGTCCTCATGGCGAGTGCCGAGCGGCGTCTGGCCGAGGCGCACCTCAACCGGCTGTCGTCGTCGCCGGCGTTCGAGAACGACGACCTCCTCGACGGTGACGAGATCCGCATCCGGCTCGCCCTGGTCGTCGAGGACGTCCGTGAACCGGATCTCAGCAGCGTGCTGGGCGTGGCGTGGGAGCGCGTGCCGGCGCCAGCTGCCGTCACCGTTCTGGCGCCGCCAGCCCGGTGGTCGTCGTCCCGCAGTCCTCCGCGTCCGCGTCAGGCCGTCTGACTCGACGACGCGCGTTCGGACGTCAACCACACGAACGGGAGGACTCCATCCATGACTCGTCTACTGCGTTTCGCGCTCGTGATCGTGCTGCTCGCCGTTCCCGCTATCGCGCTGGGCGCCGAGATCCAGGGCAAGGTGAAGGCGATCGACTCCGGCGACCGTGTCGTCACACTCGAGGACGGCACGCGGATCTCGATTCCCGACGGCATCGCCCTCGACGGGCTGACGGAGGGCGCGGAGATCACCGTGTCGTACGAGGAGCGCGACGGCAAGAACGAGGCGACCAGCGTCCAGATGAAGTAGCGTGTCCGGCGGGGCTCCGCGGGCGACACGCCCGCGGGGCCCCGAGGCAGCAGGGCGGAGGGTCGTCACGCGTCCTGTCGCCGCTGTGCTTCGGACGCGCATGAAGGAGCAGGAAGCGGCAGAAACTGCTCCAGCCGACCATCCGCCGCCGCCAACGATACTCCAAACCGCGTGCCATCACACGCGGCGCAGCGCTGCGGCGGCGCTCAGGGCGGCGGATCAGGGCGGCTCGAGCGCTCCCGGAAGGCGACCCACATGTCGTGACACTCGACGTGGAAGAGCAGCCGAACGCCGTCGACCGAGAAGACCTCCACGGCCTCCGCGCCGGTGTCCAGGGCGTCGCCGCAGGTGATGCAGGGGTCGCGCGTCGGCCGGACGACGCGCATCGACCAGATCTGAACCTCCGGCATGTGACCATCGCGCAGCCGGGCGGTCGTCCGCCCCATGCGGGCTGCGCGTTCGCGCCAGTCGTGGTGCACCATGACGCCTCCAGGCTACCAGAACTCGGGCTACGCGCCCGGGCCCCGGTCCATCGAACGGGGCCGGCGGCGGGCGCCTGCCGCCAAGACTTGTTGAAGCTGCTGCGGGTCCACGGGCTTGACGAGGTGAACGTCGAAGCCGGCGGCCCACGCCCGTTGGAGGTCGTCCGGCTGACCGTAGCCCGTCACCGCGACGAGCCGCGCCCGGGGAACGTCGGCGCGGACGCGCCGGGCGACCTCGTAACCGTCGATGCCCGGCAGGCCGATGTCGATCAGCGCGACGTCGGGCCTGAGGCGCCGCGCCTCGTCCACGCCGGAGTCACCGTCGCACGCCTCGTGGACCTCGTGACCGAGCAGGTGGAGCAGGTTCCGGAGCGTCTCGCGCGCGTCGTCGTTGTCCTCGATGATGAGGATCCGTTGCGCGGGGCCGGCGCTCGCCGGCCTCGCGGCCTCCGAAGGCGCGGGGACCGCCGCGAGGGCTGGCAGGCGCACCGTGAACGTGCTGCCGCGGCCGAGGCCCGCGCTCGCCGCCTCTACCGTCCCGCCGTGCAGCTCGATGAGGTGGCGCACGAGCGTGAGGCCGATGCCGAGCCCGCCGCCCGTGCGCTCGAGCGAGCGGTCGCCCTGCACGAACAGGTCGAACACGCGGGGCAGCAGCTCGGGCCGGATCCCTGCGCCGCTGTCGCGCACGCGGAGCACCGCGCGTTGTCCCTCCGGCTGGACGCTCAGCACGATTTCGCCGCCCGCCGGCGTGTACTTGACCGCGTTGGCCAGGAGATTCGTCAGCACCTGCTCCAGGCGTGTCGGGTCGGCCGAGACCCACACCGGCGTCGCCTCGACCCTGATCACGTGGCGGCCGCCGCGGGGTCCGCCGTAGAGCGCCGCGACCCTGTGCGCGGTCTCGGCCAGCTCGAGCGCCTGCAGGCCGAGGACGACTTTGCCGGCCACCACGCGCGAGACGTCGAGCAGGTCGTCGACGAGCCGCGCCAGGTGCTGGACCTGGCGCCCGATGATGTCGCGGGCGCGGGCCGTGTCGGCGCCGCGGGACTCGGCCATCGCCAGCAGGTGGGCGGCGTTGCTGATGGCGCCCAGCGGGTTGCGCAGCTCGTGGCCGAGCATCGCGAGGAACTCGTCCTTGGAACGGTTCACGGCCTCGGCCTCGGCCCGCGCCGCCTCCTGGCGGCCGAAGAGGCGCGCGTTCTGGATGGCCACGGCCGCCTGCTCGGCGAGCCGCACACAGATCGTCTCGTCCTCGTCTGTGAAGGCGCGCGGCGCGCGATTGCTGATGTAGAGCAGGCCCACCACCTCGGCGGCCAGCAAGATCGGCACGACCATGAGCGCCTCGGTGCCGGTCTCCTCGGTGATCGCGCGGGAGTCGGGCGGCACGCGCGGATCTCCGCGGTAGTCGTCCGTGCGCAGCGGCTGGCCGGTGACCATGACCGTCCCGCCGACTCCGCGGCCGGGCGTGATCCGCAGCGTCTCGAACGCGCGCCACCACGGCCCGACCCGGTGGTTGGGCACCATGGCGCTGGACTCGGGATCGCGCAGAAACACGGCGGCGCTATCGCTGCCGCACAGGGCCTGCGCGCCCTCCACGATCCGTCGCAGAACGGTGTCGAAGTCGAGCGAGGAGGTGATGGAGCGCGCGATCTCGCCGAGGAAGGCGACGCGCGCGTCCGCGTGCTTGTTCTCCGTCACGTCCGCGCAGACGGCGACGAGCCGCTCGGGCCGGCCCGCGACGCCATAGAAGACCATCCCCCGATCCTCGACCCAGCGCACCGCGCCGTCAGGGCGCACGATCCGGTATTCCGTGCGGTGCTCGCCGCGCTCGAGAGCCGCCCGGATGGAGGCACGGACGCGGGCGCGGTCGTCCGGATGGACGCTGGCTTCGAACGCCTCGAAGGTCTCGCGAAACGTTCCCGGCCGAAGGCCGTGGATCGCCTCCAGCGACGGCGACCAGGCGACGCGGCCGGTGCCCATCGTCCACTCCCAGGTGCCGAGGCCGCCGGCCTCGAGGGCCAGCCGCAACCGCTCGTCGCGCTCACGAAGCGCGTGCTCGACGGCTTTTGCCTCCCGGACCAGCGCCGCGATCGGCAGCGACGTGAGCGCCAGCGTCCCCAGGAACACCTGCAGGAGGAGCAACGCGGCGTTCGGGGAGACCACCGCCAGCGGCCCCAGGCCGCGGCTGGTGCCCGCCACGGCGATGGCCGCGAGCACGGCGAGGAGCGCGGCCGTGTCGCGCGGGCCGAACCGGAACGCGGACCAGACGAGCGGCGGCAGACAGAGATATGTCAGCGGATAGTGCGCCAGGGCCGGCACCAGATCGCCGAAGACGACGAGCGCGGTGAGGATGCTCGCGCCCGTGAGCAGCAGGGCCTCGACCGGCCGGTCGCGCGCGCCCGTCGCCCCGGGGGGCCGCGGGCGGCAGAGGAGCAGCACGACCGGCGCGACGACGAGGTCGCCGGCGGCGTCGCCGAGCCACCACGTGAGCCAGATCGGGCCGAAGTCCGCCCAGCGCGCGTAGCCGGTGAGCGACAGCGTCGTGACGCCGATGGTCGCGCTCACCGCCGTGCTGACGAGGCCGGCCAGCGCGACGAACTTGAAGATGTTCCGCGCGCGCTCGAAGACCGCGGCGCCGCCGGCCAAGCGGGTGACGAGGGCGGCGCCCACGAACGCCTCCAGCGTGTTGCCGGCCGCGATCCCCAGCGACGACAGGACGGAGCCGGCGGTCGTGACGTTGACGAGGAAGGCGCCGGCGAAGATCACCGGCCAGATACCGCGGCCCAGCAGCAGCATGGCGGCGAGCGCGATGCCCGTCGGCGGCCAGACGGGCGTCGCGCTCGCGTGCACGATGGCGAAGGCGAGGCCCAGCTTGGCGGCGACGACGTAAACGACGCCGACGCCGAGCGTCACCCCGAGCCGAGCGGCGCGCTCCTGCATCCCGCTCCCGAGTTTACGCTCCGGGGCCGCGCTCCATCGAGTGGGGCTGCCAGCGGGCGAGGCCGCTCTTGTCGAGCACCGCCGGGTTCACGCAGCTCATCGGCCATCGCCCGCTCAGCACGAGCGCGATCTCCTGGCCCACGCGGCGCAGCCGCACGGGATCGAAGCGCGCGGAGGCTGAGGCGACGTGCGGCGTCAGGGTGACGTTGTCCATCTTGAGCAGCGGATTCGACGGCGTGACGGGCTCTTCCTCGAGCACGTCGAGCCCGGCGCCGGCGATCCAGCCCTCCTGGAGCGCCTTGATCAGCGCCGGCTCGTCGACGGTCGGACCGCGCCCCGTGTTGACGAAGAGCGCGGTGCGCTTCATCGCCCGGAAGTGCTCCTCCCGCAGCATGTGGTGCGCGCTCGGCGTGGACGGCGCGTGCATCGAGATGATGTCGGCCTGCACGAGCAGCTCGGGCAGGCTCACCGGCTCGACGCCGTAGCGGCTCATCATCAGCTCCTCGACGAACGGGTCGTAGGCGATCAGGCGCAGGCCGAACGGTCGCGCCCGCACCGCCACCGCGCGCGCGACGTGGCCGAAGGCGACGAAGCCGAGCGTCTGGCCCATGAGCCGCGGGAACTGGTAGAGCAGCGGCCGGCCTTCGCGCCAGCGGCCCTCGCGCACCATGCGGTCCATCGTGATGAGCCGGCGAAAGGTCGCGAGGATCAGCGTCATCGCGTGGTCGGCGACTTCTTCGATGAATGTGTCGGGAACGTTGGTGACGGGGATGCCGCGCGCGGTGGCGGCGGCCACGTCCACGGAGTCCACGCCGACGGAGCCGAGCGAGATCACGCGACAGCGCTCGAGGCCGTCGACGATCTTCTTGGTGATCTTGCGGCCCTTGGCGTAGAGCGCGTCCGCGTCGCGCGCGGAGGCGACGAAGTCCTCCTCGCTCTTGGCGTCGACCTCCACGATCTCGGCGCCGAGCGGGCGCAGCGCCTCCAGCTCGAGCGCGTAGTCGGTCTTGGCGCCGTACGTCGGTCCGGCCGGGGTCACCACCTTGAATTTCGCCACGGGAGCCTCCTTCGTTATGGGTGCAGCACATTCGGCCTCTGCGGCGCAAGCGTGGCGGCATTATACTCGCGCCATGGACACGACCCGCGTGCTCGACCTGCTGGAAGCCGGCGACTGGAAGGCCGCCCACGAGATCGTCCAGAAGGAGTCCTCGACGCTGGCCGCGTGGCTGCACGGCGTCGTGCACATACTCGAGGGCGACCTCGACAACGCGCGCGGCTGGTACACGAAGGCCAAGCGCGAGTTCCCCGGACGCGACGCCGTCAAGCAGGAGATCGCCGCCGCGCGCAAGAGCGCCGCGGCCGATAAGGGCGCGACGATCCGGCCCCCGAAGTCCTGACGCTGCTCCGAGGCGATACCGCTTGCCTCGGAGGACAAACGTCCATACACTATCCTCGGGCGGTTCGAGTGGCATCCGCGGAAGGCGGCAGCAGAGGGAGCTCTATGAAGAAGGCCGTGGCTGAGAGATATCGCAACATAGATTTCTCTCGCGCGAGGCGCGGCCCCGTCATCAAGCCTGAGCCGGGGAAAACGAAGATCTCGATTCGCCTCGACAACGGTGTACTTCAGTATTTTCGGGACGTGGTCGACAAGGCTGGCGGCGGCAACTACCAGACGCTGATCAATGACGCGCTGCTCGAGCACGTCCACCGGCGGTCGACCCTCGACGTCGTGAGGCAGGTTGTGCGCGAAGAGCTCGCGTCCTACGGGGCGGGGCGGACCTCTAACGCCCGGATGCACCGGGCCGCTCGTAGTGCCCGCCCCCATCGGCCAGCGACGTAGCGCCTACCGATAGTCCAGCCCCGCCGCCGCGAACTTCGCGCGGAACTCCGGCCGCGCGAGGTACGTGAGGAACGCGCGCCCGGCGTCGGGCGAAGGGCTCGACGCGAGCATCGCGCCCGCATAGACGGTGACCTTGTTCACCTCCGCGGGCAGCGGCCCCACCAGCACCACGCCCTTCACCGGCAGGATCTCGCTGATCTGGTGAACGCACAGCTCGGCCTGGCCGTTGACGAGCGCCTCCGCCGCGTAGCCGCCCTTCCACAGCACGGTTTTCGCCTTCACGGCCTCCGCGATGCCCAGTCGCTGGAGCACGGCCGCGAAGTGGATGCCGCTCGTGGCGCCGATGGCCGGGTCGTTGTAGACGATCGAGCGCGCCTCGAGCAGCGCGCGCTTGAAGGCGTCCACCGTGGAGATGTCGGGCTGCGGCGCGCCCTGGCGTACGGCGACGCCGATCGCCGTCTTCGCGAGGTCGGCGCGGGTGCCGGCGACGGCGAGGCTCGACTTCGTCAGCGCATCCATCGCGGCATCGGGGGCGATGAGGACGTCGGCGACCTCGCCCCCCTCGATCCTGCGCCTCAATCCACCGCCGGTGTCGGACGTGATGGTGACGGTGTGGCCGGTCTCCTTCTGGAAACCGCCGCTCAGCTCGGTGACCATCGCTTTCATGGCGCCCGCGCTGAGCACGCGGACCTCCGCGGCGGCGGCCGCCGCGACGCCGAACACGCAGGACGCCAGCAGCGCGACGGCGAACGCGAGCGCGCTCATGCCGGGTACATCGAGAAGTCCACCGCCTTCTCGGTGATGAATTCGAGCAGCGCCGGCGTGCCCTCGCGCGTCTTGGCGATCGCGCGCTTGATGGCGGGCACGATGTCGTCGGGCGCGGTCACGCGCTCGCCCCAGCCGCCGAAGGCCTTGGCCATGTCGGCGTAGTTGCCGCTGATGTCGGTCGAGCGGTACTTCTCGGTGGCCGTGGCCATGACCTTCAGCTCGATGGCCATCGAGAAGTTGTTGAGCAGCACCGAGAGGATCGGGATCCGCTCGCGCACCGCCGTCTCGAAGTCCATGCCCGTGAAGCCGATGGCCGCGTCGCCCCAGACGTTGACGCAGAGCTTGTCGGGCTGGGCGAGCTTGGCGCCCATGGCCAGGCCGAGGCCGTACCCGAGCTGGGTCGTCTTGCCCCAACCGATGTAGGTGAGGGGCGCAATCGGCTCCCAGAACGGCGAGATCTGGTCGCGCGGGCTGCCCGCGTCGTGGGTGATGATCGTGTTGGGCACGTCCACCGTGTGCAGGAGGTCGTAGATCACGCGGTAGGGCGAGAGCGGCGTGGTCTTCGCGGTGAGGCGCGGCATCCACTGCGCCATCCACTCCGTCTTGAGCCGGCTGATCTCGGCGGTGACGGCGGGCATGCGGCCGCGCGGCTTGCCCTTCAGCCGGTCGCGCACCTCGCCCAGCAGCGCGTCCAGGGTGAGCGCGGCGTCGCCGACCAGCGCCATCTCCGCGCGCACGTCCTTGTTGATGTCGAGCGGGTCGAGGGTGGCGTGCACGAGCTTCTTGCCCTTGGGCATCGGCACGCCGTAGTTGGTCGAGGCGAACGAGCAGCCGATGCCGAAGATCAGGTCGGCGTTGGTCAGGAAGTGGTGCAGCTGCTTGCTGATCGAGCGGCCGCCCGAGCCGAGCGAGAGCGCGTGCGTCTCGGGGAACGCGCTTTTGCCTTGCAGGCTCGTCGTCACCGGCGCCTCGAGCAGCTCGGCCAGCTCGCGCAGCTGCGTCCAGGCTTTCGCATAGTGCACGCCCTGGCCGGCGTAGATCACCGGACGCTCGGCCGCCACCAGCGCGGCGGCGACCTCGCTCACGGACTTGGGATCGGGCGCCACGCGCAGGCGCGGCGCCGGCGTGTACGTCCAGCCGTCCGGCACCTCCTCGCGCATGACGTCGACCGGGATCTCGACGAGCACCGGGCGCGGCCGGCCGTTCTTCACCTGCGTGAACGCGCGGCGCATCGCGTCCGGCACGTGCTGCGGCAGGATGACCTGCTCGGCCCACTTGGTCACGTGCTGGTAGTTGAGCCACGAGGAGAAATTGGGCGTGATGTTGAGCAGGTGGCGCGGGTAGCCGCCGGGCAGGACGACGATCGGCACGGAGTCGCCGAACGCCTGGGCGACGCCACCGAACGAGTTCTCGGTGCCGGGCCCGTGCTGCATCGCGAAGACGCCGATGCGGTCCCCGGAGGTCACGCGGCTGAGCGCGTCGGCCATGTGCAGGCCCACGCGCTCCTGGCGCACGATGATCGTGCGGATGTCGGCCTCGGCCGCCGCCTCGATGATCTGATTGACCGGGTAGCCGATCAGGAATTTCACGCCTTCGCGCTTGAGAATGTCCGCCACCACGGCCGCTGCCTTCATGCGCTGCCTCCTCTTGCCCGTCCATTCCGGGCGTGGGGCATAGTATGCACCCATGAGCCATCGATCCAGCGTGCTCACCCTGTGCCTTTGCCTGGCTCTCGCCACCCCGGCCGCCGGCCAGAAGCCCGCCGGCCAGCCCACCGCGGCCGAGCTCATCCGCACGCTGCAGGGTCGCGAGTTCACCGAGGCGGTCGGCGCCGCCGACCGGCTGGGCGGCTTTGCGAGCCAGCGCGCGCAGGTCGTGCCGGCGCTGATCGACGCCCTGCGCAATCGCGAGTGGGCGACCTGCAGCGGCGACGTGCGCGACGCCATCGCGCGCAGCCTGGCGCAGCTCAAGGCGAAGGAAGCGGTCGTCCCGCTCCTCGAGCTCGTGAAGAGCGGCAAGCCGCTCGACCACGAGTGCGTCGAGTGAGGGTGTTGCTTGCTGGCCGTGACGCCAGCGGATGAGCTCGGCGCGCGAGCGGCCGACCCGTTCTGCGGCAGCGCCGTGCTCGGGGCGATCAACGAGCTGGCGGACTTCTCCCACTCCAAGGCGATCGCAGACCTCATCAGCGACAACAGCAAGGCCAAGGACCGGCTGATCCTGACGCTCGGGCGGATCGGTCCGCCGCGCTACGCGAACTTCATCGGCCGCTGGCGCGAGGATTCCGAGCCGGAGGTCCGGCGCAGCGTGGCGAGCGCGCTCGGGCTCATCGACAACCCGAGCATCACGATTCCCGTGCTCGTCCAGCTGCTCGCGCGCGGCAAAGGGTCGGAGGCCTCCGGCGTGAAATGGGAGGCCTCGGAGTCGCTGGTGAAGGTCGGCAAGCGTCCGGGCGGCGACGCCGTGCGCCCGCGCCTGGCGGGCTTGCTCGGCGAGCCCGACGGGCTGACGGTGGCGCTCGCCGCGC
Organism: Candidatus Rokuibacteriota bacterium; assembly: GCA_003220225.1. Lineage (GTDB taxonomy): Bacteria > Methylomirabilota > Methylomirabilia > Rokubacteriales > CSP1-6 > AR12. Next base: position 39,820 of record QHRU01000072.1, on the reverse strand, counting down.
GCGCGCTCGCGGCGCTCGGTGACGCCCGCGGCGTCACGAAGCTGCAAGAGCTGACCACCCATGCCGAGAGCGGCACGCGCCAGGAGGCCGTGCTCGCGCTCGGCACCCTGCCCGACAAGGGCGGCGCGGACGTCGTGCGCCGCCGGCTGAAGGACGACAGCCTCGCCGTGCGCGCGACCGCCATCTACGCGCTCGGCCGGATCGCCGGCGCGGCCGCGGCGACCGAGCTGCGCGCCGCCGCGCAGGACGCCCTCGCGTACGAGGCGCAGCTCGAGGCGCGCAAGCAGCGCGGCGAGAGCGAGGAGTCGCTGCGCCAGCGCTACGGCCTCACCGTGTTCGATCTGCGCGAGACGCTCCAACAGGCCCTCACGGAATAGGGAGGACATATGAGCCGGGGATTCGCCGTCGCCGCCAACGTCAAGGCCGAGGTCGTCGCCGCCGCCGCGCGCGAGGCGGAGGGCGCGGGCTACACGTCGTTCTGGGTGAATCATCCCGGTCCCTTCGACGGGCTCGGCGCGCTGGCGACCGCCGCCAGGGAGACGCGGCGGCTCGGCCTGGGGATCGGCGTGATCCCGCTGCACACGCGCGGACCGCAGTCGATCGTCGAGGGCGTGCGCGCGCACGCGCTGCCGCTCGACCGGCTCTGGCTCGGCGTCGGCAGCCCCAATCCGAAGTCGCTCGACCGCGTGCGCGACGGCGTCGCCGCGCTGCGCAAGGAGCTGCGCACGAAGCTCGTCGTCGCCGCGCTCGGTCCCAAGATGTGCCGGCTGGCCGGCGAGATCGCCGACGGCGTGCTCTTCAACTGGCTCACGCCCGAGCACGCGAAGGCCTCCGCCGCGCTCGTGCGCGAGGGCGCCAGGGCGGCCGGCCGCCTGGCGCCGCGGCTGTTCGGCTACGTGCGGCTCGCCATGGGTCCGGGCGCCGCCGACCGCGTCGCCAAGGAAGGCGGCCGCTACGCGGCCATCCCCGCCTACAAGGCGAACTTCGACCGCATGGGTGTGAAGCCGGAGGCGACGGCGATCGTCGCGGACACGCCGGCGGACGTCGCGCGCGCGCTGGCGAGCTGGGAGGGCGTGATCGACGAGGTCATCCTGCGCGCGCTCCCCGCGGACGATGGCGTGGCGTCGACGCTGGCGCTCGTGCGCGCGGCCAAACCGTAGCGCGGGCACGCGCGTCGTGACCGAGGAGATGACGCGCTACTACGCGCGGCGCGCCGCCGAGTACGAGCGCGTGTACGAGATCCCCGCCTGGCAGCCGGCGCTGGCGGAATTGCGCCGGCGGGTGCCGGCCTTCTTCGCGGGCCGCAGCGTCTTCGAGGTCGCGTGCGGCACCGGCTACTGGACGGCGCACGTCGCGACCACCGCGCTCGGCGTGCACGCCACCGACGTCAACGAGGAGACGCTGGCCCTGGCGCGCGCGCGCCCGTGGCCGCGCGGCAACGTGACGTTCGAGCGACGCGACGCCTACGCCACGAGCGCGGCGCCGCCGCGCTGCGACGCGGGCTTCGCGGCGGGCTGGCTGTCGCACGTGGACCTCGCGCGCATGGGCGAGTTCCTCGACGCGTTCCACTCGCATCTCGTGCAGGGCGCGGCGGTGATGATGTTCGACGAGCGGGATCACCGCAACCGGCCGCTGCCGGCGAGCCGGACGGACGCCGCCGGCAATCGCTACGAGGCGCGCACCCTGGCGAGTGGCGAGCGCTTCGAGATCGTCAAGAACTTCTTCGACGCCGCCGCACTGCGCGACGCGCTCGGACGGCGCGCGCGCGACCTGGTGTTCGAGGGGCTGCGCGGCTTCTGGGTGGCGACCTGGGAGGTGACATGACGGAGCGACCGATCGTCCGATATCCCGACCCCGCGCTGCAGGTGCTGGACCCGGCCTTCGCGCGCTTCCGCATCGGCAACGCCGGCGTCGAGCGCCTCGCCACCGGGTTTCGCTGGGCCGAGGGGCCGGTGTGGTTCGGTGACGGGCGCTATCTGCTCTGGAGCGACATTCCCAACAACCGGATCATGCGCTGGGACGAGGAGACGGGCGTTGTCTCTGTCTTCCGCCGGCCCTCCAACAACGCCAACGGCAACACGCGCGACCGCCAGGGCCGGCTCGTCACCTGCGAGCACGACGCGCGGCGCGTGACGCGCACGGAGTACGACGGCGCGATCAGCGTGATCTGCGACCGCTTCGATACCAAGCGGCTCAACTCGCCCAACGACGTGGTCGTGAAGTCCGACGACTCGGTGTGGTTCACGGATCCGCCGTTCGGGATCCTCACCAACTACGAGGGCCACAAGGCTCCGTCCGAGCTGCCGACGAACGTCTACCGCGTGGCCCGCGACGGCCGCGCCGGCGTGGTCACCGGCGACGTCCCGCGTCCCAACGGGCTTGCCTTCTCACCGGACGAGTCGCGCCTCTACGTCGTCGCCAGCGGGGACAGCCCGCGCACGATCCGTGTCTTCGACGTCGTGAGCAACGGCACCGCGCTGGCCAACGGGCGAGTCTTCGTGAATTGCGGCCAGGGCATTCCCGACGGCTTCCGGTGCGACACCGACGGCAACCTCTGGTGCGGATGGGGCGGCGGCGAGGGCCACGACGGCGTCGTGGTCTTCACGCCGGACGGAAAGATGGTCTTTCGGATCCTGTTGCCGGAGCGCTGCGCCAACCTCTGCTTCGGCGGGCCGAGCCGGAACCGCCTGTTCATGGCGGCGAGCCAGTCCCTCTATTCCGTCTACGTGGACGCCCAGGGCGTGACCCTGAGCTGAGGGTGGACGGCCACGGGCGGCGGGGCCGGCCGAGCGCCGGCCCCGCGCGCCGCGCCTCGCTACTTCTTCGGGCCCAGCTTCGTCTCGAGCAGCGTCCGCACTTCACCGGCCGCCGCGCGCCACAGCGCGTTGTCCGGCGCCGCGTACTCGGCGTTGACCTGCGCGCGGAAGTCGTTCATGGCCGCGTCCTGCTTGGCCTTGTCGTCCTTGGGCGCCATGTCGAGCGTCTTGCTCCGAATCATCGCCGCCTTCGCGGTGGCGGGGTGGCTGCGCTCGATCCAGCGGCCGATCTCGTTCCAGCTCGCGTCGAAGAAGACGACGACCGGGATCGAACGGAAGCCGTTGTTGAGGTAGCAGTCGGTGATGTCGAGGTTCTGGTCGCGCAGGAAGACCCGCAGCTCCGCCCCCGGGATCGACTCGACGATCCGCGCGATCAGCGGGGAGTTGCGGTGGACGTCGCCGCACCAGTTCTCGGCGAGCATGAGCACGTACTTCACGCCCTTGACGCCCGAGAAGAACTTCTTGTCGTCGGCGCTCAGCGATGCCTTGTTGTAGTTGTCCTCGGTCCGCTTCTGGGTCTCGCCCATCTGGGCCATGTAGTCCTTCCAGGTCATACCCTTCGAGAAGCGCGCCGAATCCACGGGAACGGTCAGCTGGGCCATGTCCTCTCTCCTCTCTCTAGTTGGCGCGGCCGGCGGCCTGGAGCAGATCGGCGAGCGGCACGATCCGTCCGTGCAGCGGCAGCAGCCGGTCGACAGTCAATCCGAGCCTCGCGATGTTGTCCACCAGGGCCACGTTGAACGGGCTTGGCGGGCTCGGAGGTGGCGTGTTCGGAGGCGTCGGCGTATACGCGTCCGCCTCGATGAGCAGCTTCTCCTTCGGCAGGTACACCAAGAGCATGCCGTCGTCGTGCAGGATGCCGGCGACGTGGTGGATCTCGACGCTGCGCGTGCCGTCGGTGAGGACACGCTTGTCGCGCACGCCCTCGGTGGCGGCCGCCTTCTTCCCGGACCTGGCGAGATGGTCGGGACTGATCGTCGAGCGCGCGGCGAACGCGCGAAGGCCGCCCGAGTGGTCGAAGTGATGATGGCTGTTGATCACGTAGCGGACGGGCTTGCCCGGCGCCAGCCCCCGCGCTTCCTTGAGCACGGCGAGCGCGCGCTCGTCGTTGAGCGGGGCCTCCACGACGATCAGGTGATCGGCCATCTCGATCGCCACGCTGTGATGGGTGCCGCCCGTCAGGTACCACACGCCCTCGGCGACCATCTGCGTGGTCACCACGGCGTACGGCGCGGTGGCCGCGCGCACGTTGTCGGGCACGGCGACGTCCACGGCGGCGCTCGGCCGCACCTCGGCCACCGTGAGGTCGAGCGTGGGGAACCCGCCGGCCGTCTGCGTGATCCTCATGGGGAACTTCACGCCCCCCACATCCTTGTAGTCCGCGTACTCGACGGTGACGGGAATGTCGCCCAGCACCGGGTTCGGGATGACCGCCTCGACGCGCTCCACGAGGTTGGCGCGGTTGAGCGTCGCGCGCACCGTGAACCTGCCGGGAACCGCGAAGGCGAGCGTGCGGCCCTGCACGGTGGCGTTGTTGGCCCTTGCCGCCTTCACGACGCCGTGGGGCGTTGCCCACAGCTCGAGCTGCCGGGCGGCCAGCGTGATCGGCGCCGGAATGGCCGCGTCGTTCACGACGTTCCAGGCGAGATCGCCCGCGACGACGAAGACCTGGCGCTGCTCACCGCGGACGGGCTGGACGCCGCCGCCGCGCGGCGGGTCCTCGCCCTGCGTGCGCACCCAGACGTCGCGCAGCGACGCGGTCTCGTAGTTGACCGAGCGCGTGAGGTTCTTCACGACGAACCGCGGCCACGGGCTCCCCGGCGCGGGGCTCTGGCCCGTCGCCCAGCTCACGCCGCTGGCCGTCATTTCGTAGGACTTCAGATTGGCCGCCCCGAGCGCTTTGGTCGCGGCGTCCAGCGTCGCGCGCGCGTCCTGCGCGTCCGCCGGTGCGGACGAGAGCAGCAGCAGCACCGTCAGCGTCGCTCTCAGGATGATGCGCATCCTCGTCCTCCTCACTTCGTGCGATAGACCACGAGGCGGTCGTTGCCCGACTCCGGGGCCCAGACCTCGCCCGGCCGGCCGAGGATCTGCCGGACGTTCGCGCCCCGCCTGTCGCTCGGGAACACCTGGAACTTCTCGGTGGCCGGCTCGAAGCGGACGATCGCGTTGGCGCCGAAGTCGCTGAGCCACACGACGTCCTGCTCGTCCACGTACACGGCGTACGCGCGCGGGCTCTCGCCGGGCAGCCGCCACATCTTCCACGTCTGCGCCCTCGGATCGTACACGCTCACGTTGCCGGAGTTCCACTCGCTGACCCAGATCCGGCCCTTGCTGTCGGACCACACGCGCCGCGCGCCCTGATCCTTCGTCGGCGGCTCGATGACGGTCGCCGCGCCCGTGTCGAGATCGACGCGCGCGATGTGGCTGCCGGCCAGCGAGGCGTAGTAGACGTCGCCCTCGGGCGTCGTCGCGATCCCGTAGGGGCCGCGGCCGCGCGGCGCGTCCCAGACCTTCATGTCGCCGGTCGCGGGGTCGAGGCGGCCGTACACGCCGCTCTGGCCCGTGAACCAGATGCGCCCGCGCTTGTCGAACGTCGCGGTGTTGAGGTTGGCCCACTTGCGCGTCTCCGGCAGCGGCCAGCGCCTGACCTCTCGCGTCTTCGGATCGACGCGCACGATCGAGTTCGTGCCGCCCTCGGTCACCCACGGCGCGCCGTCGGGGCCGATGATCACGCCGTGCGGCGCCGCCCCCTGGCCGAGGGGGATCAGCTCGACCTTGCCGCTCGCGGGATCGAGGCGCCCCAGCTTGCCGTCGCGCTGCGCCGTGTACCAGACGACGCCGTCCGCGCTCACCGCCACGTCGTGCGGCGAGCCGCCGCCCGACGGCAGGGCGTAGGGCCGCGACGTGACCTCGGCCCCGACGGGCAGGGCGAGGACGACGAGGGACAACGCAAGGAGCAGGCGACGCATCACGAAGGGTCTCCCTCGCTTAGATGGGGAATCGGGGCCGAAAGACTCGCCGGATCAGGTAGGGGTTGGCGCCGAGGTCGTAGAGCCGGCGGATGTCGCCGGCCAGGAGCGCCGACCGCTCGGCGTCGCTCAGATCGTGGCCGGCCAGCTCGGCGTCGCTCAGCTTCTCGCGGGTGACGTGGGCGCGGGCGAGGCCCGTCAGGATCTTGTTCAGCGGGTACGAGACGGCGATCACGCGTGCACCCACACCGTGCCGCAGCCGGTGATCCACTCGGGCACCGGCTCGTAGGCCAGCGACTCGCCCTTCCAGCCCGGTACGGCGCCCATCAGCGCCACCCAGTTGCGGATCTCCTGGCCGCCGTTGCCGCCGTCGCGCTCGATCTCGTCCCACGTCAGCCGCAGCAGCGGCTCGACGTCGCCGCGCTCGATGTGATCGATCACCCAGTGGTCCCACTCCGGGTTGATGCGCCCCGTCTCGGGCGTGCCGACCCAGTGCGAGATCCCGCCCGTGGCGACGAACGCGACGCGCGACGCGCCGCGATGTGATCTCGCGAACCGTCCCACGAAGGCGCCCATCTCGTGGCAGCGGCGCAGCGTGGGCAGCGGCGGCGCCGCGCAGTTCGTGTACACGGTCGCCACGGGAATGTCACCGTCGGGGTTGAGGAAGTGCAGCGGCACCGACAGCTCGTCCCACGACTCGATCTCGTACGAGTAGGCGAAGTCGAAGCCGCCCGCCAGCCCCGCCTCCAGCAGCGCCATGCCCCACGTCGGCGCGCCGGGGATCTTGCGCGGCGGGATGCGCATGAGCGTGCTGCCCCCGGGGCTCGGCGCGTCGTAGGCGTCGACGAGGCCGACGCAGAACGCCGGCAGGTTGCTGTAGGGAAAGTTCTGCAGGTGATCGTTCACGAACATCACGAGGAGATCGGGCCGCGCCGCCGCCAGCCGCCGCCGCATCTCGTGGAAGCCGGCGTACAGGCGCTCGCGCTGCTCGGGGCGCGCGATCTCCGGCTTGCCCGTGATGAGGGGCGCGTGGGCCGCCAGCGCTGCCGCGACGATCTCTGCCATAATTCGGCCTCCGGTGGGCCCTAATGGCATCACCGCGAAGCGATGCTGTCAAGGTGGAGGATCCCGATGCGACTCGGCTATTTTGCGATGCCGCTGCATCCGCCGGGGGCCGACCCGGCGCGGACGATGGACGACGACCTCGTCCAGCTGGCGACGCTGGACCGGCTCGGCTACGAAGAGGCGTGGATCGGCGAGCACTTCACGGCGCAGTGGGAGAACATCCCGTGCCCCGATCTCTTCATCGCGCGGGCGCTCGGCATGACGACGCGGATGACGCTCGCCACCGGCGTCTCGTGCCTGCCCAACCACGACCCGCTCATGCTGGCCCAGCGCATCGCGCAGCTGGACCAGATGGCGCGCGGACGCTTCTACTGGGGCGTCGGCTCCGGCGGCTTCCCCGGTGACTTCGAGATGTTCGGCGTCGATCCCAAGAGCGGCGAGCATCGCGTGATCACCCGCGAGATCCTCGACACCGTGCTGGCGCTCTGGCAGGACGCCAAGCCCGGAGCCTACGAGGGCGAGGGCCGGCGCTGGCGCTTCACCGTGCCGCAGCCGCAGCCGGACATCGGCCTGCGCCTGCATCTGCGGCCCTACCAGAAGCCGCACCCGCCGATCGGCGTGGCCGGCGTGACCGCGAACTCGGAGACGCTCGTGCTCGCGGGCGAGCGCGGCTACATCCCGATGTCCATCAACTTCGTGCCGCCGCGCATTCTGAAGACGCACTGGGAGGCCGTGGAGACGGGGGCGAAGCGCGCCGGCCGCATCGCCGATCGGAAGACGTGGCGCATCGCGCGCGACGTCTTCGTCGCCGACACCGACGCCAAGGCGCGACGCGAGGCGATCGGGGGCACGCTCGGGCGCGACTACCGCGACTATTTCCTGAAATTGCTCCCGAAGCTCCGCGGCTTCGACATGCTCAAGGTCGATCCCGCCATGGCGGATCCGGAGGTCACGCTCGAGTACCTCTGCGACAACATCTGGATCGTCGGCAGCCCCGACACGGTCGCGACGAAGCTCGCGCGGCTGGCTGAGGACGTGGGCGGCTTCGGCACGCTGCTCGTCATCGCGCACGAGTGGACGCCGCGCGGGGCGTGGGAGCGCTCGATGCGCCTCCTGAAAGAGGAGGTCGTCCCTCGGCTCAGCCGCGCGAGATCTTCGAGATCCCGGGCAGCCGGCCCAGGAAGTTCCCGCTCACCGCGCCGTCCACGACGAGGTCGTGCCCGTTGATGTAGCGCGCGTCGGGGCCGAGCAGGAACGCCACGGCGTCGGCGATGTCCTCGGGCGCGGCCACCCGGCCGAGCGGCACCAGCGCGGCGCGCTCGGCGGCGACCGACGCGTCCTGGTAGGCCTTCTCGCTCATGCCGGTACGCACCATCCCCGGCGACACGGAGTTCACGCGGACGCCGTCGCGGCCGAACTCCTGGGCGAGCACGCGCATCAGCATGATGACCGCCGCCTTGCTCGGCGCGTAGGCCCCGAGGTTCGCGTGCGCGTTGCTGCCCGACATCGAGGCGGTGACCACGATGGCGCCCTTCGCGGTGGCCAGCGCGTCGTGCGCCGCCTTCGCCAGCAGCCACGTCGCGCGCGTGTTGACGTTGAAGAGCGCGTCCCAGTCCTCGACGGTATAGGTGAGGAGCGCGCCGGGGCGGTTGATGCCGGCGTTGCTCACGAGACCGTCGAGCCCGCCGAAGCGCGCGACGGCCTCGCCGACGGCGCGCGCGGGCGCGTCGGCGGTCGCCATGTCGGCGTGGAGCGCCAGCGGCTCGGCGTCGAGCTTGCGCAGCTCTTCCGCGACGGCGTCGAGCTTGGCCTTCGCCTGCGCCACGTCGACGATGGTAATCTTTGCGGCGCGTCCGGCCGAGCGCGCGTCGCGCGCCAGCCTCAGCACCGTCGCCCGCCCGATCCCGCTCGCCGCGCCCGTCACCAGATATCGCATCGGCTGCCTCCGTGCCGGGGAGTGTAACCCGCTCTGCTATCATCGAAGTGTCTGATGAACGGCACCGCGCGCCCGGTCATCCTGTCGCTCGCGCTTCTCGTCCTCGCCAGCGGATGCGCAACCCTGCGGCCGTCTCAGTCGCCGACCGCCTCCACGCCGCCGTCGACTGCGTCCGCGCCGACGACGCCCGCGCCGCGCACGGTCGCCGTCCCGGGCCCGGTGTCGGCGACCGACCCGGCGCGCGCGCGGCTGGACGAGGGCCGGGCACTGATCGCGCGCGGTGAGGTGGCGGCGGCCGCCGTCGCCCTGCGCGAGGCGTTGCGGCTGCGCCCCGACCTCGCCGAAGCGCGCGCGAGCCTGGGCCTGGCGCTGTACGCGATGGGCGACCTCGACGGCGCCGCCGACGAGCTGCGCGGCCTGCTGCGCGTCCGCGCCGATTTCGCCGAGGCGCGGCTGACGCTGGCGGCGGTGCTCGTCGCGCGCCAGGACTGGCCAGCCGCACGCGCCGAGCTGGAGGCCGCGCTGGCCGCCCGGCCCGATCTCGTTCAGGCGAGCTACACGCTCGGCGTCGTGCGCTACGCCCAGGGCGATCTCGCCGGCGCCATCGACGCCTATCGCCGCGTGCTCGCCCGCGCGCCGAGCGCCCACGACGCGCGCTACAACCTCGCGCTCGTGCTGAAGCTCGCGCGACGCGACGCGGAGGCGACCCCCGAGTTCCTCGCCGCCGCCGAGGCCGGGCTGCCGCGCGCGCAGTACTTCGCCGGCGCGGCGTACGCGACCGGGGCCGGCGTCGAGCGCGATCTCGTGGCCGCGATCACCTGGTGGACGCGCGCGGCCGAGCAGGGCGTGGCGCAGGCGGACGAGAGCCTCGTGCAATTGCGCCAGGCGGCGTCCGGGCGCTCACGCCGGACGCCGGCCGAGCGCCAGGCCGTCGAGCAGGCGTTCGGCGAGTACCGCGCGCGACTCTGGAAGGACTACCCGGGGCTGACGCGCGAGGGCGACGAGCCGCTGGGCGCCGCGCTCCTGCGCCAGGGCCGCACGGGCGAGGCGGTCGCCATCCTCATCCGGGAAGCCGCCGCGCTCAGCGAGCCCGCCCAGCGCATTCTCGAGACGCTCTACGACCAGGGAATCGACGGCCAGCTGCCCGCGCACGACGCGCGAATCCTCGCCTACCTCAAGAGCGCCGCCGCCGAGGGGCGCTCGCGCCCGCGTCCCTGAAGACGCTCGGCCGGGCCGCGCTGCTGGCCGTCGGCGCGACGCTGATCGCGGCCGCCGTCTCGCTCGTCGGGGGCGCCAGCGTCACCGCGCTCGACTGGTCGGTGTACGACCGCTGGCTCCGCTCTCGCGCGCCGGTGGCGGACACGCCACGGCTGGTCATCGTCGCGCGCGATCCCTCGAGCGAGGCGCGCTTCGGCGCGGGCGCCTGGGACCGCACGATGCTCGCGCGCGTGGTCGCGGCACTCGGCCGCGGCGGCGCCGCGGTCGTCGGCCTCGACGTCCCGCTCGGGACACCGAGCGCGCCGGGCCGCGGCGGCGCCGCGAGCGACGCGCTGCTCGCCCAGGCCGCCCAGACCGTCGATGTCGTCGCCGTCGTCTCGTCCGCCACGCCGCGGGTCGGCCCCGCCGCCCCCCGCGAGCCGAACGTCGGCCACACGGTGGCCGAGCCCGATGCCGACGGCATCGTCCGCGCGGTCCCGCCGTCGCTGCCGTTCGGGGCGCGGCCGGTGCCGGCGTTCGGGCTGGCCCTGGTGTCCGCGCTCACCGGCCCCGCCGCGGGCGATCTTCGCATGGCCGTCGACGCGCGCGGCCGGACGCTCGTCGACTTCGCCGGCGGCGCGTGGCCGCGGGGCGTCCAGGTCGTGCCGTTTCTCGAGGTGTGGTCGGCGATCGAGCAGGGTCACGCGGATCGGATCCAGACGCTGGCGAACGAGAACGCGGTGCTCGTCGTCGCCGAGCCCACGCGCGCCACCCTCCGTACACCCGTGGGCGAGATGTCGCCGATCGCGGTCCAGGCCCACTTCGCGCGTGGGTTGCTCGCCGGCTCGCGTCTGCGCGAAGCCTCGCCGGTGGCGACGGCGGGGGTCGCCCTCGCGCTGGCGGCGCTGGCGGCGTGGGTGCTGTCGGCGACGCGCTGGTGGGTGGGCCTCGCCGGCGCCGTCGTCCTCGCCGGCGCCTACGCGGCGGCGCTGCCGATGGCGCTCGCGACGACCGGCCTCGTGCTGCCGGTGGTGACGCCGCTCGGCGCCACGGCGCTGGCTGCGCTCGGCGGCCTCGTCGCCGGCCAGCTCGCGTCCGGCGCGCGCATCCGCCGCCTGGAAGACGAGAACGCGCGCGTCCGGGAAACCCTGGTGCGCAACGAGTCCGCGGTGGAGTCGCTCGAGGAGGATCTGGACGCGGCGCGCGCGGTGGTCGCCCGGTCCACCGGCGCCGAGCGCGACCTCGGGCGCGCCGCCGACCTGCTGCGCGAGCAGCTGGCCGAGGCGCGGCGCCAGGAGGAGGCGACGCGCCAGCGGCTCGACACGCTCGAGCGCGAGCTGTCGGGCCTGCGCGCGGCGGACGCGCGCCCCAGCGAGCTGGGCGACGCCGGGCAGGAGGCGCTGCGCCGCGCGTGCGAGGAGGCCGGGATCGTCACGCGCGATCCCGCCGTGCTCGCGGTCTTCCACGATCTGAGCCGCGCCGCGCGCTCGCCGCTGCCGATCCTGATCGTCGGCGAGCCGGGCACGGGCAAGGAGCTGTTCGCGCGCGCGGCCCACCGCCTGAGCCCGCGCGCGGCCCAGCCGTTCGTCGCCGTCAACATGGCCGCGATCCCGCCCGAGCTGTTCGAGAGCGAGCTGTTCGGCCACGTCAAGGGCGCCTTCACCGGCGCCGTCGCCGAGCGTCGCGGCTACTTCGAGCAGGCCGATCGCGGGACGATCTTCCTCGACGAGATCGGCGAGCTGCGCGCCGATCAGCAGAGCAAGCTGCTGCGCGTGCTGCAGGAGAAGGTCTTCCACAGGGTGGGCGCCACGCGGCCGACGGGCGTGGACGTGCGCGTCGTGGCCGCGAGCAACCGCGACCTCGAGCGGGGCGTCGCCGAGGGCTGGTTCCGCGAGGACCTCTGGTTCCGGCTCAAGGGCCTGGTGCTCCGGCTATCGCCGCTGCGCGCGCGGCCCGACGACGTCGTGGTGCTCGCGTCGCGGATCGTCGGCGAGGCCGCCGCCGAGCTCGGCCGACCGGGCGTCACGCTGTCCGAGGACGCCGTCGTCGCGCTGCGGGCCCACGCCTGGCCCGGCAACGTGCGCGAGCTTCAGAACTGCCTGCGCCAGGCCGTCGCGCTGGCCGATGGCCCGGTGCTCAAGCGCGAGGACCTGCGATTGCCGGAGCCGGAGCGCCGCCTCGCCATCGAGCCCGGGGACGAGACGGGCGACGCCGCGGTGCTGGCCTGCCTGAGGCGCCACGGCTTCGACATGCAGACGAGCGCCCGAGAGCTCGGCTGGGACCGGAGCACCGTGACCCAGCGGCTCAAGGGCCTGGGCTTCCGCGCCCTGGTCGACGCCGACGGCGACCGCGCCCGCGCCGCGCGTGAGCTCGCCGGCGATCCCGTACTCGCCCGGGCCGTCGAGCTGAAGCTGCGCGAGTACCACGAGCACCTGCTCCGCTCGGTCGCCGGCTTCGAGACTGCCGAGGCCGCCGTCGCCGCCTGCCGGCGCCGGTTCAAGAACCTCCCCGAGCGCCACTTCCGCTCGCTCGAGTTCCTGGTCCGCCAGTCCTTCCAGCGGCCTTCTTCTTAGGCTCGTCTCGGATGAGGGGGAAGGTTTCTCTGTCGCGCAGTGCCAAGCGTCCCCCGAGTAATTTGAGATCGCGCGCTGATCGCGCGTCTTGGTGGCGCCACGAGCCCTCGAAAATCACGGTGTAGAGTCGGCGCAGAGCGAGAGGAGAGTCGCCGATGACGACCGTGTTTGATGACGCCGGCACTGCGGAGCATGTCGAGCGCATCGTCCGGGGCTGGCGACGGGTGGATCGCATCGCCGAAGCGAAGCAGAGCACGCAGCGCCACCGGAGCCGCACGCTCCATGTGTATCAAGACGAAGACGGCGTACGCAGGTCGCACACCCGGACACCGGCCTGATAAACAAAAACGTTCCCGCGGGAACGTTCCAGGACCCGGCCGCGGAGCCACCCGCGTTCGGCCAGCAGCCGGCCGACGCGCTGGCCTTGCTCGCCGAGACCGCCCTGCACCACGGGATCGATCCGGGAAACACCGGGCGAGCGGTATCAGGTCGTCGTCCACGTCGATGCGCCGGTCTTGGCTGAGTCTGACGCGCTGGCGGATCCCGCCGCCTCCGGCCAGTCACTGCTCGAGGCCGGCGCGCACGTTTCCGCAGAGACCTCTCGCCGTCTGGCCTGCGACGCGACCCGGGTAGTGATGAGGCACGACGCAGACGGTCAGGTAACGGAGGTCGGCGCGCGGACGCGGGCAATTCCGCCGGCGCTTCGGGCCGTGAACCCATTGCGGCCCCGCGACGTCCTGAGGCTCGCACTGCGCCCGCGGGGCCACGCGGGGATGCGGGGACGTCCCCGCGTCGCGCGGCGCCCCGCGTGAGCCAAGTGCGCGTCGTTGCGTCGTTCAGGGTCTGGCCCGGGCGTTGCGATATGAGCCTGGCGTGCGCGGCCGCCGCGTGGGCGGGCCGGCCGGCGCGGGGTACGAAACCAAGCCACGGAGAAGGCCATGACGACGACGAACGTGCAGTCGACACACACGAAGAACGAGCTCCTGCGGGGGCTGGTGATCGCGATCGGGTGCCTCGCGATGCTGCTGAGCGGGGTGGGGGCGCTCTACTGGATGCAGGCGCGGCCGGACGAGGCCTCCGCGGGGATGGCCGTCGCCGCCGCCGGCAAGCCGGCCAACGCCAAGCCTCTCGAGACACCGCGGCCGACGCTGACCGTGCCGACGCCCGACGGGGTCGTCGTCCACGCCGACGTCTACTTCGACTTCAAGAGCGCGCGCCTCCGCGCCGACGGCGCGAAGATGCTCCAGGACAAGGCGGCGGGCATGGCGCGCACTGAGACCTGGGCGGTGCTGGTCACGGGCTACGCGGACATCCAGGGGCCGGCCGTCTACAACAAGGTCCTCGCGCAGCGGCGCGCGGACACGGTCAAGCAGTTCCTCGTCGAGCTGGGCGTCCCGGAGTCCTCGGTGAAGGTCGTGGCGCTCGGTCCAGAGGCGGCGCTCTGCGACGACCCGGGCAAGGAGTGCCAGCAGCTCAACCGCCGCGTGCATCTGGAGATTCGCCGCCTGGGCCCCGTGGCCTCGGTGTCCACGATGTCGACCCCCGCGGCCGCTCCCGCTCCGATCGTGCCCACGAACGTCGATGTCCAGAAGCCTTAAGCTCGGCGTCGCGGCGGTGGTCATCCTCGTTCTGGTGGGCGGCGTCCTCGCCGTCCGCCGGGGCGGGGCGCTGGTCCTCGACGCGCCCGCGATCGCGCTCGACCTCGCCCGCCCCGACGCGCTGGTGCAGACCGCGAGCCTCGCGGATCTGCCGCGCGATCTCCTGACCGTTCCGATGTTCCGCGACGTCCTCACCGAGGACTTCGTCACGTACTACGAGCAGACCGAAGGACGCTTGAGCCTGGGCGGCACGCTGCGGCGGCTGGCCTACGAGCACGATCTCGACCTCGGTGACCGGGTGATCCACGCGGTCATCGATCAGCCGGCCGAGATCGCGCTGTGGAAGGCGGGCGACGGCCGGCTCGGCCACTCGCTGGTCGTCGTCAGCCGCACCGGGCTCACGCGTATCCTCGAGATGGCCGCGAAGGTCGCGCTGAAGGACGCGCAGCTCACGCGCGTCGAGGGCGACCTCGAGGTCGACGGCGGCGCGGTGCCGGTCTACGCGCTCGCCTACGCGCGCCGCCGTGTCCTGCTCTTCGCCGGCCACGGCGACCGCCTGGTGATCCTGTCGGACGCCGCGATGCTCACCGATCGCCAGGGGCGACTGCGCGGCGCCGGCCGCTCGGTCGTCGCCGGGCTGCTGAGCGGACGCGACGAGCCGCGGCGGATCTACCGCGACCACTTCGCGCTCGAGCCTGGCGAGCGGCGTCACACGCTGGCCGTGAGCGCCCGCTACCTGTCGTTCGGCTACCAGCGCTTCTTTCCCGGCGTGAGCGCGCTGCGCTTCGACTTCGCGCGCGACGGCTGGGCGACGCGCGTGCTGCTCGATCCCGCTGCGCTGCCCGAGCGCGCGCTCTCCACGCGAGCGCTGTGGGCCCTCGTGCCCGCCGAGCCCGGCGCGTGCGTCGCGCTGCCCGTGCAGTGGCCGGAGGCCGCGACGCTGGCGGAGACGGTCGGCGTCGAGACGGCGGCGACGCAGCCGGTTGTCGAGGCGCTCGACGGCCCCGCCGCCGTCTGCTGGTACCCGAGGTCTCGGCTCTACACGCCGCTCTTCCTGGTGCCGACGCGGCGACCGCTCGAGCCGGCGGAGGCGGCGGTGCTCGAGCGGTTGTTCACGGCGGCCGTCGGTGCGTGGGAGCGCTCGCTCGAGGGCGCCGACGATCCACGTTACGCGGTGGCGCGTGCCGAGGCTGCCGACGCCGCGCTCTGGCAGCGGCACGTGACGGCGCGCGACGGCGTCCGCCGGCGGGGCGTCGGGCCGCAGGCCGAGACGTTCTTCCAGGTGAGTCTCGCGCGCCACCGCCACGCCGTCGCGTTCTCGCCCGACGATCGGCTGGTCGGCGAGGCGCTCGCGGTGGCGAATCGCCAGTACCCGTCGCTCGCCGACGTGCTGCCCGACGAGGCGACGGTGCTCGCGGTCCTCGTGCCGCGCTCGCTCGGCACGCTCGCCGAGGCGGAGGCGTTCGCCAGCCTGCCCGCCGGCCAGGAGCCCGTCTTCCGCAACGCGGCGTCCACTCGGCTCGTGCCACGGCTCGCCACGCTGAAGCGTTACCCGGCGTACGCGCTCGTGCTGCCGAGCGACGCCACGCCACGCGCCGACCGCTGGCTCGCCGTGGACTGGAGGCGCCTTGGCCGGCCGTAGGCTCGTCGCGCTCGCGCTCGTGCTCTGGACGGAGAGCGCCGATGCGCTGACGGCGGCGGAGCCCGACCCGGTGCTTCGCCTCGACGCGCATCGCTCGATGATCGTGCGCGCCTGGATGGTGCGCGTGGTGAACGAGCAATTGCGCCAGGGCCCGACGCCACGCTGGTTCCATCGTGACTGCGCCGGGCTGGTGCGCTTCGCGGTCAGCGAGGCGCTGCGGTCGCACGACGCGAGGTGGCTGGCCGCCAACGGGCTCTCGAGCCGCGCGCTGCCGCCGGACGTCGAGCTGAGCGACGCCGAGCGGCGCGCGCTCGGCGGGTGGGTGCGCGACGACGGCACGCGCGGGCCGTTCGTCACCGCGGAGATGCTGGTGCGGCGCAACAGCCGCTCCATCGGGCGCGACGTGAACACGGCCGAGCCCGGCGACCTCCTCTTCTTCGACCAGGGCGACGATCAGCACCTCATGGTGTGGATGGGGCGTTACGTCGCCTATCACACCGGCGTGGAGACGCCGTCCGATAACGGGCTCCGCGCCGTCACCCTCGACCAGCTCATGCGCGACAAGGACACGCGATGGCGTCCAGAGCCCGGCAACCCCAACTTCGTCGGCGTCTTCCGGCTGGCGTTCTTGTCGCGCTGATCGTGGCCGCGCTCGCGGGCGCGCTCGCGTCCGAGGCGAGCGGCTACGAGCCTGCACGCGGGGACCAGTTCTTCCTGCTCTCGGACGCCAGCGTCGGCGCCGACGGCGTCGCGGTCGTGCGGCTGGAGACGCCCGCCGGCGCGCCGTACGGCCACGTCGAGGGCTACGGCGGCGCCGACATCGTGGTCTATCGCGTGCCGGATCCCATCGCGTTCCTCAAGCGCCAGCCGAACCTGCATCGCGTGGAGGTCAAGGGCGCGTACGAGGGCGAGGGGCTCGCGAACACGCTGAGCCATCTGTGGAGCCAGTGGAACCGCCAGGCGCGCCAGAGCTGGCAGCGGCTGTTCGTGTCGGGCGCGCGCAAGGCCGTCACCATGCGCGCCCCCGAGACCAGGGCGCCCCGCGGCAACTGGACCGTGGAGTACGAGAGCGCCCCGCAGTTCGCGCCGTTGAAGGGCTTCGAGCTGGTCGATCGCTTCCGCTATCCGGTGTGGCAGGCCAGGCCGATCGAGCCGCCCAAGCAGGTGACGCTGGCCGGCAGCAGCAGCGAGTGGGACTGGGCGCGCTCGTCGCGTGGCAACGTGCTGGTGCCGATCGGCAAGCGCGCGCCCGGCCTCTATCTGGTCGAGGCCATCATCGGCGCGTACCGCGCGACCACGCTCGTCTTCGTCTCCGACACGGTGGCGCTCACGAAGGTCTCGGCCGGCGAGCTGCTCGTGTGGACGGTCGATCGCCGGACGGGTCGGGCCGTCGGCGGCGTGGACGTCGCGTGGACCGACGGTCTCGGCACGCTGCAGAGCGCGACGACGGGTGCCGACGGCGTCGCCGTCTTCCGCCACGCCAGCCCCGAGCGCACCTACGTGATCGGCCGCGACGGCGACGGCGGCGTGTTCGTCTCCGAGAACTTCTACTACGACAGCGAGATCTACGACACGAAGCTCTACGCGGTGACCGATCGGCCACTCTACCGGCCCGGCGACACCGTGCACGTGAAAGTCCTCGGCCGCGAGTTCAAGGACGCCAGACGCTCTCAGCCGGTGGTGGCGGGACCGCTCGCGCTGACGGTGCTCGACCCGACCGGCACGCCGGTGGCGACGCGCGCGCTCACCCTGTCGCCGACGTCCGGCGCGAATACCAGCGTCGAGCTGCCGGCGAACAGCCCGGCGGGCGGTTACGATATCCGCCTCGAGTACGGCAAGCAGGTCCACGGCGCCGCCTTTCGCGTCGCGGACTACGTGAAGCCGCACTTCGAGATCGACGTGCGCCTGGACCGGCCGGAATCCAGGACGCGCGAGGCGATCACGGGACGCGTCGTGCTCCTCTATCCCGACGGCAGCCCGGTGACGGGCGCCGCCGTGCAGCTCGTCGTGAAGTCGCAGGCGCTGACCACGGTCGAGGGCGAGCTGCGCTACGCCGATCGCTCGCCGGTGAAGCTCGAGGCCGACGAGCTGACCACGGACGATACGGGTGCGGCGGCCTTCACGCTGCCCGCCGCCGAGCAGCCGAGCCGCTATGTGCTGACGCTCCTCGCGAGCGACGCGGCCGCCTACCGGGTGCGCACGACCAGGGAGATCCTGATCGAGCGCGGCGCCACCCTCTACACGCTGACCGCGCCGCGCCGCTTCAGCGCGCCCGGCGAGACGGTGAGCTTCACGATCTCGCCGGCGCGCGGCGGCCCCGACCGGCCCGTCCGCTGGGAGCGCGTGCGCCTGGAGAACCGCGCACGGGACACCGGCCAGCTGGACGCCAGCGGGCCGCTCGCCATGGCGTTCGCCGAGCCCGGGTCCTACACCGTCTCGCTACTCGACGCGTCGCGCCGGCTCGTCGGGGCGACAACGCACTGGGTCGCCGGCCCGGGGCTCGCCGTCGCGCCAGGGACGATCGAGATCGTGCTCGACCGCGAGCGCTACAAGCCGGGCGACGTGGCCCGCGCGCTGATCACGTTCTCCGAGCCGGTGGACGAGGCCCTGCTGACGCTCGAGCGGGATCGCGTCGAGCGCCATGCGCGGCTGACCGCGGGAGGGCCGTGGCTGAGACTCGAGCGGCTCGGCGCGGCGCAATGGCGCGCTGAGATCCCGGTGCGACCCGAGCACGCGCCCAACGTGACCTTCTCCGTGCTCTACGCGCGCGGCGGCGATTACGTGTTCCAGAATCGCGGGCTGCGCGTCGAGCAGGACTCGGTGGCGCTGGAGTTCAAGACCGCGCGGGAGACCTATCGACCGGGGGACGAGGTGAGGGTCGAGGTCACCAGCACGATCGCCGGCAAGCCGGTCGCCGCGCGGCTGACGGTCTCCGTCGTGGACGAGATGATCTACGTGCTCCAGCCGGAGATCGCGCCCGACATCCTCGAGTTCTTCTACCACTCGCGGCGCAACAACGTGCGGACGTCGTCCAGCCTCTCGTTCATCTCCTACGACATGGCGTTGTCGTCATTGCCGAGCCCGCCGGCGCGCAGCGGCGCCAACCCACGCGCCGTCAAGGTGCTGGAGCGACCGCGGCGTGACGTGGCGGACACCGCGCTCTGGATTCCCGAGCTGCGCACCGATGCCAGCGGCCGCGCGATGTTCACGTTCCGGATGCCGGACGCGCTCGGGCGCTGGCGCATCACGGGCCGCGCGCTGACCGAGGCCGGCGTCGTCGGCCAGCGCGCCGCCTGGGTTGCGTCGGACAAGCCGCTCTATCTGAAGTGGGCGGGGCCGACGCGCTTCCGGACCGGCGACGCGCCCATCGCCGACATCGTCGTCTTCAACCGCACGACCGCCGAGACGACGGGCGACCTCGTGATCTCGGGGGGCGGCGTCGACACGACCCGGCCGCTGCGTCTGGTCCCCGGACCGAACCACGTGGCGTTGCCGCTGCCACGCGTTGCCGATGGCGCCGTGACGCTGGAGGTCAAGCAGGGCGGTGTCCTCGCCGACGCGCTGGCGACGAAGCTCGGTATCAGTCCGCTCGGGTGGACGGCGTCGCGCGCGCTGACGGTCCCGATCACGGCCCAGCGGACGCCGCTCACGCTGCCGCCGGACGCGCTCAACGTCAGCGTCGCGTTCGCCGCGCCGGGCGCCGGCGCGTTCAACCGGATCGTGGACGGCCTCGTCGAGTACCCGTGGGGCTGCGCCGAGCAGACGGCGAGCCGGCTCATTCCGCTGAGCCTCGCGTACCCGCGCTTCGCGGGGGCGCCGGCGTCACTGCGCGACGCGCTCACCATGCGGCTGCAGACGAACCGCCTTCGCCTCGTGCACATGGCGGGTCCCGACGCCGTCTTCGCGTGGTGGGGCCCGGCCACGACGGACAGCGCCTTGATGACGGCGTACGCGTACTACGCCGACTGGCACGCCGGGCGCGTGCTCGGCGTGACGCTGCCGCCCGAGCACTGGACCCGGCTGCTGGAGGTCTACCGCGCGCGCGGCGGCGGCGAGCCGCTCCTGCATCGCGCGCTCGCCGTCTGGTTCATGGGGGAGATCGGGCTGCCGACGAAGACGCTCGTCGATGGCTTGCAGGACGACGCGATCGGCGGCGATGAGGCCGCTGCGCCGTGGCGCCGTCCGGGCACGAGTCCACTGCTGGCCGACCCGACGTCGTCGCTCGCGCGCGACATCGCGGTCGTGCTGGTCGCCGAGATGGCGTCGCGTCATGGGCAGACGCTGCGTCCCGCGGTGGCCACACGACGCGATGCCGCGCGCGCCGCGCTGACCGCGAGCGGGCTGCCCGTCGCGCGCGCCCTGCTGCTGCTGGGCGACCGCGCGGCGGCCTCGCGTGACGCCGACGCGATTCTCGAGAGCGTGAGCCACGAGATGCCGACGTTCGACCGCGCGCTCACGCTGGTCTGGGTGCAGAAGGCTCTGGGCTCATTCCCGGCTCCGCCGCCTGCGACGCTGTCACTGGGAACGGACTGGATGCTCACGACCTCGTGGATGGGCGACCGCGTCTGGCGCTTCACCGGTCAGGGACGACCGGGCGCTCTCGAGCTGGGCGCCGCGCCCGCGACGCCGGTCACCGCGATCGTCCGCTATGAGAGCGCCGAGCCGGAGGCGCATCGCCTCCCCGTGATGATCGAGCGCCGGCTCTACCGGCTGGCGCCTGATGGCAAGCTAGGGGAGATGGCCGCCACGCCGGTGGACGAAGCGCGCGGCCTGAACGCCCGCGACCTCTATATAGAGGAAGTGACGATGACGCCTCAGCCCGGCACGCGCGTCCGCTTTGCCGCGCTGGAAGTCCCGCTGCCGCCGGGCGCCGACGTCGAGCGGACGACGTGGGGCATGCGGATCAGCGCGCCAGGAGCAGCGACGCGGCGCGCCATGGAGAGCGCGCGCCACGAGCCCGGCGATCTGCGCTACGTCGTCCCGGTCGGCACGCTCGACGCGCCGCTGACCGTGCGCCACCTCGTGCGCTTCTCCCAGCGCGGGCGGTTCGTCCTGCCGCCCGCGCGGCTGTTCCGGATGTACGAGCCGGAGGAGAAGGCGTTCGAGGCCGAGGGCAGGACGGCGCGCGTGGTGGACGTGCGATGAGACGGGCGGGTCGGCGCGCTCTCCAGGCGACGGTCATCGCGGCGACGCTGCTCTTCGCCGCGCCGGCGGTGGCCAGCGAGTCGCTCGACGTCGCGTGGCTGCGCGGGGGCGTGGCCGAGTACATCCGGCTCGTCGGCCCGGCGCCGGGGGAGATCCTGGCGGCGCCGCCCGCGGCGACGCCGCTCGATCGGCGGCTCGAGACGTCGCTCGGCAGCATCTGGAAGCTGTTCGTCTACGTCTACCTCTCCGAGCGCGACCTGGCGGCGCCGGACTATACGTGCGATGGCTCGGCGCCCAAGGACGAGGCGTTCTGCTGCGCTCCCGGCAGCACCGTCGGCGTCGATCAGGCGCTCGCCTGCTCGTGCGGGCTCTTCTTCGCGCCGTCGCGCCTCAACGTGACCGCCGAGGACTGGCGTGTGTTCTGGGGCGGGCGGACGCTGCCACGGGACGCAGCCTGGCTGCTCGATCTCTCGCGCGTGGTGCCGGACACTCGGGTGTCCGTCGCATCGCTGCTCGCGGCGCTCGCGGCCGTGCCGCCGCGCGGGCGCCAGCGGGCGGAGCGCGCGCTGCTCGACGTCGTCGTCGCCGCTCAGCCGCTACCCGCGCGCCATCTCGGCGCGACGCTCCGGGTGAAGACGTGGACCTGGGATGATCCGACGCGCGCCGGGACCCACGCGGGCGGGTTCGCCGGCTGGCTCGCCGACGGCACGCCGGTCTGGGCGCGTGGCGAGGGAGGCGGCATGCAGGTGCTCCAGCGCTGGGCGCCCGCGCTGGCCCGACACTTCGCCGACGTCCGGCCGCCCGACGAGAGCGAGTGCGTCAGCGTCGATTTCTTTGCCCGCTATCCGATCCGCCAGGTCGTGGAGCGAGCGTCCGGCGTGCCCGCCACCGCCGGGCTGCTCGACGGCACGTACCGCGTCGAGTTCCAGAACGGGCGGAGCCTCGACGTCACGAGCCGCGGCACGCTGCGCCTGGCGCGCGACACGGGCGCGCCGACGCTGAGCGCGCGGCTCGGTCTCAACGACTACGTCGCCCGCGTGCTGGACCGCGAGGCGGCCGCGAGGCCCATGGAGGCCGCGCGCGCGCTCGCGATCGCCGCGCGCGCGTGGCTGGTGCAGAACGCGAACCGCCGCCAGGGCTGCTGGCACATCGCCGACGACAGCCGCGCCCAGCGCGTGTCGCCGAATCCGCCGTCGGAGGCCGCGCGGCGCGTCGCGGGCTGGACCGACGGCCTCGTCGTAGCCGGCGCGCCGGTGACGTACCACCGCTCGCAGGGCAGCCGCAACACGCTCGCGTGGATCGACGCGGTGGAGCTCGCCGCCTCCGGCGTCGCGTTCGACCAGATTCTCGCCGCCGCGTATCCCGACGGGCGCCTGGCCACGCTGCACGGCGCGGGGCGCGCCGGCTGCGAGCGGCTGGGCGCCGTCGAGCGCTGGCTGGCGGAGCGCGCCGGTGGCTGGGGCCCGCGTCTGCACGCCGAGGGCGGCTTCGAGCCGCCGCGGCGCCCGGTCGCGGCGTGTCGGCTCGCGCACGGCCGGCCGTTCGCCGACGCCGAGAACAATCGCATCCACGTGCGAGGCATCGCCACCACCGATGACCGGATCACCGTCGTCCACGAGTACCTGCACCTGGCGTTTCGCTTCCACCCGCGCGGGCTCGACGAGGACTTCGTCGAGCGGCTGGCGCGCGAGCTCGCGAGGGAGCCATGAACTTCCTTCTGCGCGTCGTTCTGGCCGGAAGCCTGGCCATCGTCATGGCCGCCGCCGCGTACGTGTTCGCCGCCGACACCATCGAGCTGCAGACCCCGCGCGGCGGCTGGATCGACAGCGGCCTCGCGGACACGGACGAGGTGCACGCCGCGTACCCGAAGCCGCCGGTGGATCGCGGCGGCCAGCGTCATCGCGCGCTGATCCAGGGGCGCATCCGGGCGGCCGGCACCGCACGCCGGCCGCCGTACACATTCATCGTGAACGGCAACCCGATGCTGCTCTACACGGACGAGGCCGGCTATTTCTCCAAGCCGTGGGCGTTCGGCCGCGGCTCCAACAGTGTCGAGGTCCGCAGCCCCGACGGCACCGAGCGGCGGCGGCTGCAGTTCTACGAGAGCCACGCGGGCAAGACGCCGGCGCGCATCCGCATCATCCTCGGCTGGGACGACGGCAAGGCCGAGGTGGACCTGCACATCATCACGCCCGACGGCCAGCACGCGTTCTGGGCGCGCCCGGTGCTCACGACGGGCGGCGGGCTCGACGTGGACAGCGTGGACGGCGGCGGGCCGGAGATCTTCTCGGTGGCGGCGCCGCTGCGCGGGACGTACCTGGTCTACGTGAATTACTGGGGCAACTTCGATGCCGCCGGCTACAATTTCGACGGCAGCCGCCGCGAGCGGCCGCTGATCACCGCGACGGTGGCCATCATCACGAACGAGAACACCGTGGACGAGAAGCGCGAGACCTGCGTGCTGCCGCTGCGCAAGATCGGGGACCTCGCCTTCGTGCGCGCGCTGGCCTGGTGACGGCGGGCGGCGGCATATTGCCTACTTTGAGCATTATGGCTAAAATGGCTCTTAGAGGAGGCCATCACCATGAACGCTCGCCCGCGAAGCCGACCCGGGGCGCTCGCCGCCTTCCGCAATCATCGGGGCGAGCGCGTCGACGCCGCCTCGTTCACGTCGACGGTGGCCAAGAACGAGTTCGGCCGTCTTCTCGAGATGGTCATCCGGGGTCGAGTCGTCGTCATCACCAAGCACGATGCGCCGAAGGCCGTCCTCGTTTCCCTCGACGAATTCAACGCTCTGGCGCGGGCGGCCGAGAGCAAGCTCGACACGCTCAGCGGCGAGTTCGATGCGCTGCTCGCCCGGATGCAGACGCCCAGGGCCCGCGCCGGCATGAGGGCGGCGTTCGACGCCACGCCCAGGCAATTCGGCAAAGCGGCGGTCGCGGCTGCGCGCAAGCGTGGCTAGGGCGGGCCAGACCCCCCGGATCTATGTCCTCGCAGGAACCAATGGAGCCGGAAAGAGCAGCATCGCGGGGGCGATGCTCCGGCAACAGGGCGGAGAGTACTTCAACCCCGACGAGGCGGCCCGTCGGATCCGGTCGGCCAACCCCGGCATCGCGCAGGTGGAAGCCAATGCCGCCGCGTGGCAGCAGGGCCGGCGCCTGCTGGAGCGCGCGATCGCGGAGCGATTGGATTTCGCGTTCGAGACGACGCTCGGCGGGAACACGATCGCGGCTCTTCTCGAGAAGGCGCTGGCGTCGGGCATCGAAGTCCGCGTCTGGTATGTGGGCCTGAGGAGCCCCGAGCTCCACATCGCGCGGGTCCGTGCCCGAGTCGCGAAGGGCGGGCACGATATCCCCGAGGCCACGATTCGCGATCGCTATGATCGCGGCCGGCTGAACCTCATTCGGCTCATGCCGAGACTGACCGAGCTGCGCGTCTACGACAACAGCGAGGAGGCCGACCCGCACACCGGGGCCGCGCCGGAACCCATGCTCGTCCTCCATGTCGTTCGAGGCAGAGTCGTCGGCTCCTGTGATCTGACGCGCACTCCGGAGTGGGCCAAGCCGATCGTGGCGGCGGCCGTCAGCGGGCGTTCGGCGTGATCACGGTCTTCGCGCCGCGCCCCGCCGTCGCGTGGGCGAAGGCCTCGCCGATGCGCTCGAGCGGGAAGCGCGCCGTGATGAGCCGGCCCACGCGCAGCGTCGGCATCAGCGCGAGCGCGCGTCGGAACGCGGTGCCGCGGCCGAAGGCGCCGACGATCTTGATCTCGCGGTAGTGCACGTCCCAGAGGCTCAGCGGGATCTCGCTGCCCTTGGGGCTCACGCCCACCAACTGGAGGACGCCGCCGGGCTTGACCAGCGTCATGGCCTCGGCCACCAGCTCGGGCTTGCCGACCGCCTCCGCGACGACGTCGGCGCCGCGGTCGCGCGTCAGCATCATCACGCGCTCGCGGAGCTTTTCCTTCGTCGGATCCACCACGACGCCGGCGCCAAGACGCCTGGCGAAGCCGCGGCGCTCCTCGAGCGGATCCGACAGGATCAGCCGCTTGGCGCCGCGGCGCCTGGCCAGCGCCATCGTCAGCAGGCCCATGATCCCGCCGCCGATCACGAGCACCGTCGCATCACGCGGCATCGGGAACGACTCGAGCCCGGCCAGACAGCACGCGGCGGGCTCGGTGAGAGCGCCCGCGACCGGATCGAGCCCGCGGGGCAGGGGATGCACGCAGGGCGCGGGCATCGCCACGCGCTGGGCAAAGCCGCCGACGCGCGTGAGGTTCGGGCACTGGCTCACGCGTCCGGCCTCGCACTCCGCGCACCTCCCGCAGCCGTAGGACGGCTCGCACGCGACCGCGCGGCCGATCAGCCGCTTGCTCACGCCGCGGCCGACCGCCCGCACGACGCCGGTGTACTCGTGGCCGAGCACGAGCGGCGGCTTGTAGGGAAAGAGGCCCTGCGTGGCATGGACATCGGTGCCGCAGATGCCGGCCGTCTCGACGGCGACGACGACCTGGCCCGGGCCTGCGACGGGCTCGGGGACCTCGTCGAGCGTGAAGCGGGTGCCGCCGTGCCAGGTGGCGACCTTCATGGCTGCTACTTGTCGTCGAGCGTGACGAAGATGCAGTGGCGCAGGCGGCCGTCGAGCGCCTTGGAGAGATGGCCCTTGCCGGAGGTGTCCTCGACGAGGATGACCTCGCCCGCGCCGATCTTGCGCGACTCGCCATCGCTCGCGGTGATCTGCACGCCCGCGTCGAGGTTGATGATGTACTGGCGCCGCGGCGCGGGGTGCCAGTCCAGATCGTAGTCGGGCTGGACCTGGCGGAAGATGATCCCGGTCGCCGGCAGACGCTTGGACGTCTTGCCCGCGCGCCCGCTCTCGGTGAACTCGACCTCGATGTCCCGGAAATGCGTCTCGCCCTTCGCGTCGACGTAGAGATTGTGGATCCTCATCCGCGTCCCTCCTTGGCGGCCATCTTGGCTTTCAGCTCCTCGGGCGTGAGGCGCACGATGTCCTCGTTCTGGTGCGCGTAGACCTTGTAGGTGTCCGTGTCCAGCTCGGGGAGCTCGACGCGACCCGCGAGCACGTCGGCCTTCCAGCGCTGGTGCTCGGGCTCGCGCGCGTGGAATTCCGGCATGACCTCCCGTGCGAACATCTCGAGGCTCGTGCAGATGTCGGCGTGGGTCGTGCGGCCCGCCTGATTCAGCAAGATCACCTGGTCCACGCCCGCCGCCTCGAACTCGCGCAGCCGCCGGCGGATCGTCTCCGGCGAGCCGATGAGCCCGCTCGTGAGCGTCTCCTGGGCCTTCGGCGTCGTGCGCCACTCCTGGTAGGCCTCCCACATGTTGCCCTGGCCGGGATTCGGGATGCCGTGACGGCCATAGTGGGAGAGGCAGAAGACGAAGAACGTCCAGCCCGCCGCTTTCTCGCGCGCTCTCTCGTCCGTGTCCGCGCACATGAAGCCCGACACCATCGCGATGTTCGGATTCGCCGGATAGTCGCCGAGCTTGTCCGGGTGCTTCGTGAGCTCGATGTAGTAGCGGTTCACCCACGCGCGCGCCGCCTCCGGCGAGACGAACTGGAAGCCGAGCGCGCCCAGGCCCCAGCGGCCGGCGCTCGCGATGGTGAGGATGTTCGAGCACGCGACCCAGAGCGGCGGGTGCGGCTTCTGGTAGGGCTTGGGCACGACGTTGCGCGCGGGAAACTGCCAGAAGCGCCCCTCGTGCTCGACCGAGGTGCGGGTGAACATCGGCACCAGCGCGCGCACCGCTTCCTCCCACTGCTCGCGCTTGTCGCGCACGCGCGCGCCGAACGGGTGTAGCTCGATCGGGCCCTGCGCCTCGCCGAGCCCCAGCTCCACGCGACCGCTCGAGAGGAGATCGAGCACCGCCGCGCGCTCGGCCACGCGGATCGGGTGGCTCGTCGGCAGCTGCAAGATGCCGTGACCGAGGCGGATCTTCTTCGTGCGCTGGCTGGCGGCGCCGAGGAAGACCTCGGGCGCCGACATGTGCGAGTACTCCTCGAGGAAGTGGTGCTCCACCACCCACGCGTAGTCGTAGCCGAGCCGGTCCGCCAGCTCGATCTGCGCGAGCATGTCCTGGAACAGGCGGTGCTCGCTCTCGGGCGTCCACGGCCGCGGCAGCTGCGCCTCGT
Source organism: Candidatus Rokuibacteriota bacterium (assembly GCA_003220225.1). Taxonomy (GTDB): domain Bacteria; phylum Methylomirabilota; class Methylomirabilia; order Rokubacteriales; family CSP1-6; genus AR12. The sequence goes on along the minus strand of QHRU01000072.1, from coordinate 12,732 downwards.
AGAAGATTCCGAATTTCATCGCGGCCTGGTCACTCCCTCGGTGAGGACGACCTTCACAGGCGTCATCGTTTGGCGGCGCGCGCGATGGCGGCGATCTTGTCGGCGAAGTTCACCTGGCTGTCGTCCTCCGGCTGGTAGCCGAGCTTCCGCCTCGCGCTGGCCAGGCTCCAGAAGCGGTGCGTGTTGCCGCTGATGCCGTAGACGATCAGGAACGGGATGCCGTTGTCGTCGGTGATGTCCTCGGTCTCCACCATCCGGATCGCCTGCTGCGTCTGGTCGCGCGCCGAGAGATACGCGCCGAGCGCCCGGTGCATCGTCGGAATATCGCCCGGCTTGACGTGATCGATGTCGTCGTCGCGCGGCCCGCCGATGCGCCACTGCACGACCTCGAGCTTGCGCCCGTCGACCTTGCCCGTCGCGAACACGAAGCCGAGCAGCTCGTAGGACGCCTTCGACCAGCCGTACCAGTTGTCCGAGCGCGGCGGCATCTCGGGCGTCACCATGTCCACCCGGCCCTCCCACACGAGCCGCTCGTAGTAGTCGGCGGCATGGTTGGAGCTGCAGACGACGACGCGCCGCACGCCTTCCTCCAGCGCCACGCGGTAGACGTTGTAGGCGAGCGCGACGTTGGCGTGCTCGGCCTGGAACTTGGCGTCGCTGTTGTCCTGCCAGCTGTCCGCCGTCAGGCCCGGCGCGCGGACGAAGCCGCAGTGAATGACGGCGTCGGCGCCCCGGAAGTGCTGGCGATAGGCGTTGCGATCGGGCTGCGTGAGATCGGACACGACGAGGCGCGGCACCGGCTTGCCGTCTCGCGTCTTGTCCTTGATGTCGATGGGCACCACGTCCCATCGCGCGTCCAGCGCCTTGAACATCCGCTGGGCGACGTAGCCCGCCGCCCCGGTCAGCACCACGCGACGCTTCGCCATCACGTTCCCTCCACGCTCATTCATAGGCTCGCCTCGGACGGCGGGGACCCCAGCCCCGCGGAATCCGAATGGCCGCACGGCCACATCATTCGCCGCGGAAGACGGGCTTGCGCTTCTCCAGCATCGCGCGGCGGCCCTCGCTCGCGTCCTGACTGCGCCGCGACGCCTGGATGAGCGCGTCGATATCGTCGTGCGAGACCGTCTCGCGCGCCGCGAGCGCCCGCTGGATGAGGGCCTTGATGCCGGCCAGCGAGAGCGGCGCGTTGTCGGCGATGGTGCGCGCGAGCTTCGCCGTCGCGGTGTCGAGGTCCGCCGCCGGCACGACCTCGTGCACCATCCCGATCTCGCGCGCGCGCCGCGCCTCGATCGGCCGGCCCGTGAGCAGCAGGTGCCGCGTGTGCGCGGGCCCGATGATCTCGATCAGCTTCTGGCCGAGCGCGAAGCCGGGCACGAGGCCAAGGCGCGCCAGCGGCATGCCGAGGCGGGCGCCCTCGGCGGCGACGCGCAGGTCGCAGTGCAGGGCCAGCTCGCAGCCGCCGGCGATGGCGTCACCGTGGATCATCGCGATGGTGGGGTGGCGCGAGCCCTCGACTTTGCGCAGGACTGGCACGATCTCCACCTGCGGCTCGCCGCGCTCCATGTCGCGCAGGTCGCGGCCCGAGCAGAACGCGGGGCCGGCGCCGCGCACCACGATCACGCGCACGTCGCGCCGCGCGTCGAGATCGTCGAAGGCGGCGGCCAGCGCGCGCAGCAGCGCGGCGTTCATGGCGTTGCGCTTGTCGGGACGGTTGAGGGTGACGGTGGCCACGTCGTCGGCGACCCCGATCAGGATCTCGTCGGACATGGGGCGAATGGTATCATCCGGGCGCTGATCAGGGAGAGCGCATGAAGCTCATCTACGAAGTCAAAGACCGGATCGCCCGCATCACGATCAACCGGCCCGAGGCCATGAACGCGATGGACGCCGATGTCTACGCCGAGCTGTCGAGGGCCTGGATCGACGTACGTGACAACCCCGAGGTGTGGATCGCCATCGTCACCGGGGCGGGCGACAAGGCCTTCACGGCCGGCGCCGACCTGAAATCGTTCATCCCCGGGACTCGCGGCAAGGCGGACTTCTGGCTCACGCAGAAGAACATGATCCTCAACCGCGGCCTGGAGGTCTGGAAGCCGATCATCGCCGCGGTGAACGGCTACTGCCTGGCCGGCGGCATGACACTGTTGTTCGCCACCGACATCCGGATCGCCGCCGAGCACGCCGTGTTCGAGATCTCGGAGGTGAAGCGCGGCATCCTGCCGGGCAACGGCGGCACCCAGCGCGCGCTGCGCCAGCTGCCGTACGCGATCGCCATGGAGATGCTGCTGCTCGGCCGCCGCCTCACCGCGCACGAAGCGCTGAGCTACGGCCTCATCAATAAAATGGTCCCGCTGAAGGATCTCGTGGCGACCGCCGAGGAGTACGCGCGGCGCCTCTGCGACAACGGGCCGCTCGCGCTGCGCGCGGTCAAGGAGCTGGCCATCCGCAGCCAGAGCGTGCCGCTCGAGCACGGCCTGCGCCTGGAGGAGTCGTTCCAGGAGTTTCTGCGCACGACGGAGGACGCGAAGGAAGGTCCGCGCGCGTTCGCCGAGAAGCGCAAGCCGGCGTACAAGGCGCAGTAGATGCTACGGCCGTCGCGCTCGTCGCTGTTCGTCCCCGGCAACCGCGCCGCGTGGATCGAGAAGGCCGCCGGCTACGGCGCCGATACGCTGATCCTCGACCTCGAGGACTCCGTGCCCGACCAGGAGAAGGCCGCCGCGCGGCCGATCGTGAAGGCCGGCATCAAGGCGCTCGCGAAGAAGGGCCAGGGCGTCAGCGTGAGGGTCAACGGCTTCGCGACGGGGCTGACGCTCGACGACCTGGAAGGCGTGCTCTGCCCCGAGCTGCCGAGCATCACGCTGCCCAAGGTCGAGACGCCCGCCGACATGCACGAGCTGGACGCGCTGCTCACGCACCTCGAGCGGCGGCTCGGCATCCCCGTCGGTACGATCGCGACGCCGCTCGGCTGCGAGACGGCCAAGGCCATGCGCAACGTCTACGAGATCGTCACCCAGTGTCGGCGCGTGACGCAGGTGACGCTCGCCGCCGGCCCCGGCGGCGACGCCGCGCGCGCCATCGGCTACGCGTGGTCCAGGGAAGGCACGGAGACGCTCTATCTGAGGGCCAAGGTGCTGCTCGACGCGCGCGCGGCCGGCGTGCAGTATCCGACCATCTCGTCCTGGTGGAACATCAAGGACCTCGAGGGCCTCGAGCGCGACGCGAAGTGGAACCGCCAGCTCGGCTACCGCGGCCAGACGGTCATGCATCCCTCGCACGTGCCGATCGTCAACGCCGTGTTCACGCCGTCGGAAGAGGAGATCGCCTTCCACAAGGGGCTGATCGAGGCGATGCAGGACGCGCAGCGCAAGGGAATCGCTGCCGTCACATATAAAGGAGACATGGTGGACGAGGCCATGCTGAAGACGTCCCGCGAGCTGCTCGACTTCGCCCGCTCGATCGGCGTGAAGGTGTGACGCCATGACGACCTTCCCCGGCTTCACGCTGCCCGACGAGCTGCGGCTCATCCGCGAGCAGGTCCGGCGCTTCATCCGCGAGGAGATCATCCCGCTCGAGCAGCGGCTCGATCCCGACGCGCCGGGCATTCCCGACGAGGACTTCAAGCGCCTGTCGGAGAAGACCAAGGCCGCGGGCCTCTGGGCCCTCGCCGCGCCGGAGCAGTACGGCGGCGGTGGGATGGACACGTTCAGCACGTCGGTGATCCTCGAGGAGATGGCGCAGCACCGCATGGGTCTCTACAACGTCGGCTGCGGCGTGTTCGGCCGCTATCCGCCGCCCGCGATCTGGGCCGGCAGCAAGGCGCAGATCGAGAAGTACGCGGTGCCGACGATCCGCGAGGGCTGGCGCACGTTCTTCGCCATCACCGAGCCGTCGGGCGGCTCCGATCCCGCCGGCGCCATCCAGACGCGCGCGGAGAAGCGCGGCGACAAATGGGTGCTGAACGGGCGCAAGGTCTTCATCTCCAACATCGACGGCGCCAGGTGGGGGATCGTCTTCGCGCGCAGCAACAAGGAGAAGGGCCGCGGCGGCATCTCGTGCTTCATCATCGAGCCGGGCACGCCGGGCTTCGCGTGGAAGAACATCCGCACGATCCGCACCGCCGCGATCCCCAACGACGTCGTGTTCGAGGACTGCGTGCTGCCCGCCGACGCGCTGATTGGCCAGGAAGGGCAGGGGCTCGACCTGGCGTTCGACCTCCTCGTGAAGAATCGCTTCCCGTACTCCGCGACGAACCTCGGGGTCGCCGTCGCCGCGCATCGCATGGCCATCGAGCACGCCAAGCAGCGCGAGACGTTCGGCCAGAAGCTGAGCCAACGCCAGGCGATCCAGTGGATGCTCGCCGACGCGGAGGTGGAGCTGCGCGCGTGCCGCTGGCTGATCTGGGAGGGCGCGTGGAAGGCCGATCGCGGCGAGGATGCGCGGGTGGAGGCGTCGATCGCCAAGCTGTACTCGAGCGAGGTGCTCGGCCGCGTGGTCGACGCCGCCGTGCAGATCCACGGCGGCTACGGCGTCTCCAAGGAGTTCCCGCTGGAGCGCTGGTATCGCGAGGCGCGCGTGCGCCGCATCGGCGAGGGGCCCTCGGAGGTGCACCGCATGGTCATCGCGCGCTCGCTCTTCCGATGAGCGCGCGCGTGGCCGAGGAGCGCCACGGGTTCCCCGGGGCGCTCCGAGCGTTGGGGGGCGTGGGGGGCCATATCGGGGCCCCCCACGTGACAAGATGAGCATGATGCTGGACGGCGTCCGTGTCGTCGAGATCGGGCAGGCGCTGGCCGGGCCGATGGCCGGCGAGATCCTCGCGCACCTCGGTGCCGACGTCATCAAGGTCGAGCGCCCCGAGGGCGACGACGCGCGCAAGTGGGGCCCGCCGTTCTGGAAGGGCACGTCGCCGGGCTTCCTCGCCGTCAACGCCAACAAGCGCTCGATCATCGTGGACCTCAAGGACCGCGAGGCCGTCGAGTGGCTCACGACGCTGATCGGCGACTCGGACGTCGTGCTCCAGAACTTGCGCCCGGGCTCGATCGATGAGCTGGGGCTTGGCGCCAGGACGCTGACGGTGCGCTTCCCGCTGCTGATCTACGCCTCGGTGTGGGCGTTTGGCGCCACCGGCCCGATGCGCCTGCTGCCCGGCTACGAGCCGCTGCTCCAGGCGTACTCCGGGCTCATGATGATGAATGGCGACGAGGGCGGTCCGCCGACGCGCGTGGGCACTTCGATCCTCGACTACGGCACCGGCATGTGGGCAGCCATCGGCATCCTCGCTGCACTCGTGCGCCGCGGCGTCACCGGGCGAGGCTGCGTCGTGGACGCCTCGCTCTACGAGACGGGCCTCGCGTGGCTCAAGGGCCATCACGCCTCGTTCAGCACCTCGGGCATCGTCCCCGAGCGCCACCGCACCGGCAGCCACCGCGTGGTGCCGTTCGAGTCGTTCGAGACCTCCACCGGCCCGATCATCGTCGCCGCGGGCAACGACCGGCTCTTCGCCAAGCTCGCCGGCGTGCTCGGCCATCCGGAGTGGGCGGCCGACCCGAGGTACGCGACGAACGCCGAGCGCGTCGCCAACAAGCCGGCGCTGCTCGCGGAGATCGCGAAGATCTTCGCGACGGCGAGTCGCGACGAGTGGGTCGCGCGCCTCGAGGCCGAGGGCGTGCCGTGCGCGGTGATCAACACGCTGCCGGACGCGGCGACCACGAAACAGGCGGACGCGCTCGGCATCGTGCAGACGCCGCCCGGCGCCGGCTACACGCTGATCGGCCTGCCGCTCTCCTTCGACGGCGCGCGCCCGCAGATCCGCCGCGCGCCGCCGAAGCCGGGCGAGCACACCGACGAGGTGCGGCGGGAGCGGGGCGGAGGAGGCGCGCGACCGCGCTGAGCCCGCGCGACGTCGGCCGGGCGCTGCTCGTCGCCGTCATCTGGGGCCTCGCGTTCGTCGCGACGAAGCTCGGCCTCGAGGCGCTGTCGGCGCCGCAGCTCGCCGCCGCGCGGTTCCTCGTCGCGGCTGTCCCCGCCGTCGTCCTCACGCGGCCGCCCGTGCCGTGGCGGGCGCTGGTGGCCGTGGGCCTCACGCTCTTCACCGGACAGTTTCTCTGCCAGTTCTTCGGAATGGCCAAGGGCATGCCGCCGGGTCTCGCGGCGATCGTGGTCCAGACGCAGGCGATCTTCGACGGGCCACGATCTCACGCTGGTCGGGCTCGGGCTCTCGCTGCTGTCGGCCATCTCGTGGGCGATCGGCAACCTCCTCCTGAAGCGCCTGCCGTCCGTGTCGATGCGTGATCTGGTCGTGTGGCTGAGCCTGGTGCCGCCGCTGCCCGCGCTGCTGCTCTCGCTCGCCCTCGACGGACCCTCCGGCTTCGCGCGCGCGGTCGGCGCGCTGACGTGGCCGGCGATCGTCGCGGTCCTCTATCTCGGCGGCGTGGCCACCGTGCTCGCCTACGCGATCTGGGGCGATCTGCTGCGGCGCTACCCGGCGGCGACGGTGACGCCGTTCGCCCTGCTGGTGCCGTTCGTCGCCGCTTACGCCTCGTCGCTCGTGTTCGGCGAGCGCTTCGGCGGGCTGCGCCTGATCGGCATGGCGCTGGTGCTGCTCGGCCTCGCGGTGATCGTGCTGCCGTGGCCGCGAGTGGGTGACGCCCGCTCGGGTACGCTTCACGCGTGACGCAGCCGATCGCCGCCACACGCGCCGACGTGCCCGACGTCATCGCGCTCCTGGCTCGCATCTGGGAGGAGTACGGCTTCATCTGGGAACCGGAGACCGAATTCCCGGATCTCTTCCGCTTCGACGAGCACTACGCGCCGCCCCACGGCGCCTTCTGGGTCGTGCGCGACGCCGGGCAGCTGGTCGGCTCGATCGGCGTGGAGCGGGTGGACGCAACCACCGCCGAGATCCACCGCCTCTATCTCGACGCGCACCTGCGCGGCCGCGGCCTCGGCCGGGCGCTGGTGGAGGAGGTGCTCGCGTGGTGCCGCGCCAACGCCTTCACACGGCTGGTGCTGTGGTCGGACACCCGCTTCGAGCACTCGCACCGGCTCTACCGGCGGCTGGGCTTCACGCAGCTGCGCGAGCGCACGGTGCCGAACGACCCCAACGCCTCGCGCGAATATCGATTCGAGCGCGACGTGTGAGGACACTGGAGGGACCGTGATGACCACCGTGCTTGCCGGCATCGGACACGCGCTCGGCTTCGCCTTCGCGATGCTCTGGGAGATCCTCTGGGCGCTGATCCTCGGCTTCGCGCTCTCCGGCGTCGTCCAGGCGGTGGTCTCCAAGCGCCAGATGAGCCGGCTGCTGCCCGACGACTCACCGCGCACGCTGGCGATCGCGTGCGCGCTCGGCGCCGCGTCGTCGTCGTGCTCGTACGCCGCGGTCGCGCTCGCGCGGTCGATCTTCCGCAAGGGCGCGAACTTCACGGCGGCCATGGCCTTCGAGTTCGCGTCCACGAACCTCGTCGTCGAGCTCAGTATCATCATGATCCTGGTGCTCGGCTGGCCGTTCGCGGCCGCGGAGTTCTTCGGCGGACTATCGATGGTCGCGATCCTGGCCCTGTTGTTCCGCGCGTTCCTGCGTCGCGAGCTGGTCGAAGAGGCGCGCCGTCAGGCTGATCGGGGTCTCGTCGGCTCGATGGAAGGCCACGCCGAGATGGACATGTCGGTCACCGAAGGCACGCTGTGGCAGCGCATCACGTCCGCTCGTGGTTTCACAGCCATCAGCCACTACTTCGTGATGGACTGGGTCGCGGTATGGCGGGACGTCGCCGGCGGGCTGCTCCTCGCCGGCGCGCTGGCGGCATGGGTGCCCGAACGTTTCTGGCAATCGTTCTTTCTGGTCGGCCATCCTCTCGTCGCGATGATCTGGGGGCCGCTGGTCGGACCGTTCGTCGCAATGCTTTCGTTCGTCTGCTCGATCGGCAACGTGCCGCTGGCCGCGGTGCTCTGGAACGGCGGCATCAGCTTCGGCGGCGTGATCTCGTTCATCTTCGCCGACCTCATCGTGCTACCGATCCTGAACATCTACCGGAAGTACTACGGCATGCGCATGACGTGGTTTCTGCTGTGGACCTCGTACGTCTCGATGGCGCTCGCGGGCCTGGCGGTCGAGTTGCTGTTTCTCGCGCTGGGTTTCGTTCCGTCCCAGCGGCAGGCCATCGTGATGGAGCCGCACGTGACGTTCAACTACACGACGGTCCTGAATCTCGTCTTCTTCGCGCTGGCGGCCGTGCTCGTCGTTCAGTTCATGCGGACGGGCGGGCCGCGGATGCTGCGGATGATGAATCAGCCCGCCCCTCCAGGCCACGCTGGGCCGTCGCATCACCACGATCGGTCCTAACTGCGCGTGGTATAGTACCGGCGTCATGCGAGTGTGCCGTGCAGCCGTCGCCGTGATCGCCGTCGTCGTGTGGGCGCTTTCCGCCCCGCTGGCCATGGCATCGGGCGATTGCATGGCGATGGGCGCGATGTGCGAGGGCCCGTGCGGCGCCTCGTCCTGTCTCACGACGAGCGCGCCGGTCAGTCACGTGATCCTCGCGACCATCGCGATCGTGTCGCCGCGCGCCCCCGAAGATCTCGCGAGCGTTCCTCTCGCGCTCACTGACCCGCCTCCCAGACCCGTTCTCCACTCCGCGTAGCTCGTAGTCTGTCCGCGTACGGAGCGTTTGGCCGCGGCACGCGTCCGTCTCGCGACGGCGCGCTGCCGATTGAGCGATGCGCGGACGATCCGGCGAACGGCAAGCGTTTCGCAAGGTGGAGACATGGTCAACTGGCTGATCGAGGCGTCGCTTCGGAACCGTTTCCTGGTGCTCGGTCTGTTCGTGCTCGTCGGCGCCTGGGGATACTGGGCGCTGCTGACGACGCCGATCGACGCGATCCCTGATCTGAGCGACAACCAGGTCATCGTCTTCACCGACTGGACGGGCCGCTCGCCGCAGGAGGTCGAGGACCAGATCACCTATCCGCTCACGGTGAGCCTCCAGGGCCTGCCCGGCGTGCGCGTCGTCCGATCGGCCTCCGCCTTCGGATTCTCCATGATCAACGTCATCTTCGAGGACTCGGTCGATCTCTACTTCGCGCGCTCGCGCGTGCTGGAGCGGCTGAACTTGCTGACCAAGGCACTGCCGGCCGGGGTCGTCCCGACGCTCGGACCCGACGCGACGGGTGTCGGCCACGTGTACTGGTACACCGTCGAGGGGAAGGGATACTCGCTGCGCGATTTAAGATCGCTCCAGGACTGGTTCATCCGCTACCAGCTCAACTCGGTGCCCGGCGTCGCCGAAGTCGCGAGCATCGGCGGCACGGTGCGGCAGTACCAGATCGACGTCGACCCCAACCGGCTGCGCGCCTACAAGATCCCGCTCTCGGCCGTCGTCGACGCGGTCATGCGGAGCAACCGGAACGTCGGCGGCAACGTCGTGGAGGCGAGCGGCACCTGGTCGGTCGTTCGAGGCCTCGGCCTCATCGAGAGCGTACGTGACGTCGAGGACATCGTCGTCGGCGCCGAGGGCGGTGTGCCGATCTTCATCAAGCAGGTGGCCCAGGTAAAGGTCGGCGACGCGTTTCGGGCGGCGGCGCTCGTCAAGGGGACCGACGAGGCGGTGGGCGGCGTGGTGGTGGCCCGCTACGGGGTCAGCACCGTGGACGTCATCAACCGCGTCAAGGAGAAGATCACCGCGCTCCAGGCGGGCCTCCCGGCCGGCGTGAAGATCGTGTCCTTCTACGACCGCTCGGCGCTCATCCAGCGGGCGGTCCAGACCCTCAAGCGCGCCCTCATCGAAGAGACGATCGTCGTCACGCTCGTCAACGTCGTCTTCCTGCTGCATCTCCGCTCGGTGTTGATCGTGACGATCCCGCTCCCGCTGGCCGTCCTCACCGCCTTCCTCTTCATGCGCTACCTCGGGATCAGCTCCAACATCATGTCGCTGGCCGGCATCGCGATCGCCATCGGCGTGCTGGTGGACGCCGGCATCGTGGTGACGGAAAACGCGTTCCGGTTCATGGAGAAGCGCGGCGTGAACACCCGCAATCGCGGCCGCGTGGCCGAGACCGTGCTCGAGGCGACGCGCCTGGTGGGCCGGCCGATCTTCTTCTCGCTCGCGATCATCATCCTGGCCTTCCTGCCGGTCTTCGCGCTCACCGGTCAGGAGGGCAAGCTCTTCCACCCGCTGGCGTACACGAAGACGTTCTCGATGATCGGCGCCACGATCCTGTCGGTGACGCTGGTCCCCGTTCTCTGCAGCCTGTTCATCGGCGGCACGGTGCGCGGTGAGGAGCACAACCCCGTGATGCGGCCGCTGGTCTGGCTCTACCGGCCCGTGCTCGACTTCGCGCTGCGACACCGGCTCGCGACCCTCGGTGTCGCGCTGCTGGTCGTCGCGGGGGCCGTCGCGCTCGTCCCCCGGATCGGCAGAGAGTTCATGCCGCCGCTGAACGAGGGCGACCTCATGTTCATGCCCGTCACCGATCCGTCGATCGGTCTCGGTCAGGCTGTGGAGATCGCGCGCAAGCAGAACGCGGCGATCCGGACGTTCCCCGAGGTCGCCTCCGTCGTGGCGAAGGTCGCGCGCGCCGACACCTCGACGGACCCGGCGCCGGTGAACATGACGGAAACGGTCGTGAGCCTGAAGCCCGAGCGCGAATGGCGCGCGGGGATGACGCGCGAGAAGCTCATCGGCGAGCTGGACGAGGCCACCACGCTGCCCGGCGTGTCGAACATCTGGACGCAGCCGATCATCAATCGGATCAACATGCTCACGACTGGCATCCGCTCGGAGGTCGGCGTGAAGGTCTTCGGGAACGATCTCAATGTGCTGCAGGAGCGCGCGCGAGCCGTCGCGGATGTGCTCCGGACGATCCGCGGTGCCGCCGACGTGTACCCGGAGCAGGTGACCGGCGCGCCCTACCTCGACGTCCGCGTGAACCGGGAGGCCGCCGCCCGCTACGGCATCACTGTGGGCGCCGTCCAGGACGTCATCGAAACGGCGGTGGGAGAGACGAATCTCACGCTCACGATCGAAGGACGCCAGCGCTTCCCGGTGAGGGTCCGGTACGCGCCGGAGTACCGCGCCGATCCGGCCGCGCTCGGCGGCGTGCTGGTGACGGCGCCCAACGGAACCCAGGTGCCGCTCGGCCAGGTCGCCGAGATCCGCAGCGTCTCGGGCCCGTCGATGATCTCGAGCGAGAACGGCCTGCTCGTGGTCGCCGTGCTGCTGAACGTGCGCGGTCGGGATGTCGGCAGCTTCGTCGAGGAGGCACGGCTGGCCATCGCCGAGCGCGTCGCGCTGCCTCAGGGGTCCTACGTCGAGTGGAGCGGGCAGTACGAGAACGAGCGGCGCGCGCGGGAGCGGCTGCAGATCGTGATCCCGCTCGTCCTGATCGTGATCTTCGTCCTGCTCTACCTCACGTATCGCTCGTTCCTCGACGCCGCCCAGGTGCTGCTCGCGGTCCCCTTCGGCCTCGCCGGCGGGATCTACCTCCTCTACGCGCTCGGCTACAACTTCTCCGTCGCCGTCTGGGTCGGGTTCATCGCGCTCTTCGGCACGGCCGTGCAGACGGCGGTGGTCATGGTCATCTATCTGGAAGAGGCCGTCAGTCAGAAGCGCGAAGATCTCGGCGGGCGACTGACGCGCGAGGCGCTGATGGAGGCGGTCAAGGAAGGCGCGCTGCTCCGGCTTCGGCCGAAGGTCATGACGGTCTCCACGATCGTGGCGAGCCTGCTGCCGATCATGTGGAGTCATTCGACCGGCGCCGAGGTCATGAAGCCGCTCGCGACGCCGGTGCTCGGCGGTATGGTGAGCTCGCTCGGCCTCGTCCTCATCGTGACGCCGGTGGTCTTCTACTGGCTGCGAGAGCGAGAGCTGCGGCGCAGTGAAGCCGAGGAGCGAGCCGGCCATCGGGTCGGCGAGCGGCCCGTACTGGACTCGAACGAGTAAAGCCACGACATCACAGGAGGAGACGACCGATGAAGCGCCTGACCGCAATGCTAACCGCGTTCGTTGTCGTGCTCGGATTCGGCACCGCTGTGTGGGCCGAAGAGAAGACGCTCGCCACCCAGAAGAGCAAGGACGTCGTCATCGCGCTGAAGAGCGAGGCCGGCCAGTGGACGCGGGGCAAGAACGACTTCGTCCTGGAGTTCACCTCGGCCAAGGACAAGCAGCCGACGGATGCCGGCAAGGTGACGCTGAGCACCAGCATGACGATGTCGGGCATGACACCGATGATCGCCGGCGCCATCCTGAAGCCCGACAAGACGCCGGGGCGCTACCTGGGCACGATCGAGTTTCCCGACACGGGGACGCGCCAGGTGACGGTCGCCTGGGATGGGCCGGCGGGCAAGGGCTCGACGAAGTTCTCGGTTCCCGTCCGCTAGCGCCATGGCTTGGCCAAGCGGAACGCTCGTGTTGCTCCTGGTGGCGGCTCTCGCCGCCACCGGCGTCGCTCAGGCCCAACCCGGCAGCGAGCTCACGGTGGACGAGGTCGTCGCCCGCGCGCTCGCCGACAGCCCTGATCTCCGCGCCACGCGCGCGGAGATCGACGCGGCCGTCGGGCGTCTCCAGCAAGCGGGCTTGCGTCCCAACCCGATGCTGGAGCTGGGGGGCCAGAAAGCGCTGAGCCCGGACAACAACGTCACGATCGGACTCACCGTCCCGCTCGATCTCAACGGCCGCAAGGAAGGCCGTGTCGCCGTCGCGGAGCGGGAGCTTCAGATGAAGCGCGCCCAGGTCCGTG
>QHRU01000163.1 GCA_003220225.1 Candidatus Rokuibacteriota bacterium | reverse complement strand
AGTACGCGATCCGCGCTACGCTGGGTGGGCCATCAGGGAACTCGGCGGAAGTGGTGAGCGTCTGGGTTGTGCGTACGGGCGAGGAGTTCCCCCGATTCGTGACGGCTTATCCGGAGGGCAGCAGATGACGTATCGGGTTCTCGACACCGTCGTTCTTGACCGCGACCTACCTGACCACGGGCTGCGCAAGGGAGATCTTGGCGCGGTCGTAGAAGTCTATGAGCCAGACGGGCTGGAGGTGGAGTTCGTGACCGCATCCGGTCGGACTGCGGCGCTGCTGACGCTGAATGTCCGCGACGTCCGCCCTGTCGGGGACGACGACCTGGTTTCAGTCCGACCCTGCCGTCGGTCAGCGTGACGTCGACGGATAACGAACCGCTTCAGCGGACCGGCTCCGCCGGCCGCTGAGCGCTGGCGTTATGCGCACTGAGGCCACGTCGAATGGCCGAGGGTTTCAACAGTGAAGGCGCGAATGTCCGTAGCTGAAACCAACCGCTTCGTGTCCTCTCAGCTGCTCCGCTCGTGCGGAGGCTCGGTGGGCTGGCCGCGCGCTGGCCGCACGGCTGGCCGATCACTAAGCGGCACCGGGCTCATGGCTCGCCCCTGCGTAGAAGCACTGAGGCCCATAACCCCGCGCTTCAGCGGATCGGCGCTCGCGTTGCTCGCCCCGCCCGCTGAGCGCGACTGTTCGACGACTATGGATAGGACGGCGTAGCTCGGTCCGTCGAGAATCTGGCATGGAGGCAATGACTAATCCGGACATACAGAAACGCGGTTGGCGTACCGCTCGATTCTGGAAGCCGGTAGAGGTCGCCGCCGCGTGCCTGGCACTCGTTGCCTGGCTTGGTGCCATGGCGCTGTGGATGTACTACGACGCCACACGTCCAATCACGCTGGACCAAAACAGCGGGCGGATCTACCCACAAAACACGCACGGGTCGATTGTCTATCTGATTCGACAAGAAAAGCTGAATGTGAGCGCGCTGATGTGGGTCGCTGGAGTGTCAATGGTTATCGCAATCGGCATCGACATGTCCGTTAGACCCCTTCGGGGGGAGATGTCCCGGTCCCTGTTGAATTTGAGAACTGAGTAGCGACGGCTCCCTGGTCGGCGTGAGAATCGCGTCGACCAAGACAAACGGTCCCCACGCTGGGGCCAAGGAGCCGCCAATGACGAAGAGAACAGCGAGAGTGCAGCGAACGCAAGCGGAGAATAGCGCGGGCCCGGCGCCGATGCACCTGGTGGAGCCGATGCTCGCCGGGATGACGAGCACGCGCCAGCACTTGCTCGCGTGGGTCCATGCGCAGGGGCTGGCCGCCCTGGACGAGCTGTTTCGCGACGAGGCCGTGGCGCTGGCGGGCCCCAAGGGCCGGCATCAACCACCGCGCACCCATCATCACTGGGGCACGGCGGCGACGGAGCTCACCTTCGGCGGGCGGCGCGTGCAGGTGCGGCGCCCTCGCGTGCGGCAGACGGCCGGCGGGGAAGCGACGTTGCCGTCGGTCGCGGTGTTTCGCGACCGGGACCCGCTGAGCGCGCGGATGATGCAACAGCTCCTCGCCGGGGTGTCGACGCGCCAGTACGAAGCCAGTCTGGAGGCGCGGCCGCTCGGGCGGCGCACCCGGGGCAGTAGCAAGAGTGCCGTCAGTCGAACCGTGGTGCGGCGGACCCGGCAGCGGCTGCGCGAGCACCTTGCGCGGCGGCTGGACGGGCTCGAGGTGGTGGCGCTGTTCATGGACGGCGTCGTGGTGGCCCAGCAGACGGTGATCGTCGTCCTGGGGATCACGCGCGACGGCGGCAAGGTCCCGCTAGGCTTGCGGCTAGGCTCGACGGAGAACGCCGTGGTCTGTACCGAGCTGCTGCAGGACCTGCTTGCGCGCGGGCTCACGCTCGAGGGGCGGGTGCTGTGCGTGATCGACGGTGGCAAGGGGCTGCGCAAGGCGCTCGGCGATGTCCTCGGCGACGCCGCGGTGATCCAACGCTGTCAGCTCCACAAGGGGCGCAACCTCGACGCCCTCGTGCCGAAGGCGCGCCAGGCTTACGTCCGGGCGAGCCTGCGCCGGGGGTATCGGGCGGCCAGTGCCGCGGCGGCGCGCCGCCAACTGACGGCCCTCGCGACGTGGCTCGAGCGGAACGGCCATGCCGATGCGGCCGCCAGTGTGCGCGAAGGCTTGGAGGAAACGCTCACCGTGCTGAAGCTGGGGCTGCCGCCGACGCTGCGGCGTTTCTTCGCGACGACGAACTGCATCGAGAATCTGATCGGGACGCTGCGGCACGTCACGCGGAACATCAAGCGCTGGCGCGATGGCGACATGCGGCGGCGGTGGATCGGGCTCGGCCTGCTGCGCGCCGCTGAGCGCTTCCGGCGCATCAAGCGGCATGGAGAGCTGGGCGCGCTCGTGACCGCGCTTGGGAACGTGACGACCGCGCAGCGCGCCGCGTGAGTCATCGTGGTCATCGTCGGCGAAGAAACGAGGGCCACAATTGGCTCAGGATCGATCTTCTCGAGGGGGCCGCTAGCCGGTTATCCCCCGCACTGCTGTGAACTGAGGGTATGATGCCCTGCCGTCGCGCTCAGCCAAGTTCAACAGCGAGTGGGACAACTCCCTACTGCCCTCGCTTAAGGGCAACAACCCGGCGGTCCCCCCGGATTCCAAGCAGGAGGCCTCAAGCTGAAGAAAATCCACGTTACCACCAAGACCAGAACTCCACTCGCACGTACCGGGCCAATCTTCTGCT
>QHRU01000071.1 GCA_003220225.1 Candidatus Rokuibacteriota bacterium | reverse complement strand
GAGCGGCCGCCGGGCGCGTAATTGTAGAGCAGCGGCGTGTCGAAGGCGCGGGCCACGCGCTCCACCTGCGCTTCGTCGCGCGGCGCCTCCACGAAGAGCATGTCGGCGCCGGCCTTGACGGCCGCCTCGCCCCGCCGCAGCGCCTCGTCGAAGTCCATCGCGGAGATGGCGTCGGTGCGCGCGATGATGAGCAGATCGCGATCCGTGCGCGCGTCGGCCGCCGCGCGGATCTTGCCGGCGAACTCGCCGCGCGGGATCACCTGGTGGCCCGAGAGGTGGCCGCAGCGCTTGGGCGCCACCTGGTCCTCGATGTGCAGCGCGGCCACGCCGGCCGCCTCGTACGCCTGCACCGTGCGCCGCACGCTGAGCGCGTTGCCGTAGCCCGTGTCGGCGTCGGCGATCAGCGGGATCTCGACGGCGGCCGCGAGGTTGCGCGCGTGGTCGGCCATCTCGGCGAGGCCCGCGTAGCCGAGATCGGGCAGTCCCAGGCGCGAGGCGGAGGTGCCGTAGCCCGTCATGTAGACGGCGGGGAAGCCGGCGCGCTCGACGAGGCGTGCGGAGACGCCGTCGTAGGCGCCGGGGACGACGAGCCCGTTCTTGGTTTCGACGAGACGGCGGAGGTCGGCACGGCGGCTCATGGTCGCTCCTCGGTGATGGCGCTCACGCGACGGCGCGGGCGCGGGCGATGCGGCGGTCGAGCGCGGGATGCGAGAACAGCAGCGCTTCCTTCAGCGGGTGCGGCCGGCGCTCGGCGAGGTTCAGCGCGGCCAGGCGCTCCATGGCCCCGATGAAGCCGTCCGGGTCGCGCGTGAGCGCCAGCGCGAAGTCGTCGGCCTGGCGCTCGACGTAGCGCGAGAACGCGTTGACGAGCGGCGTGAGCAGGAGGCCGAGCGCGGCGAGCACCAGCGCCAGCCACGGCAGGCCGGCGGGATCGGCGACGCCCGCGTAGCCGAAGCGGCCGACACCGGCGCTCAGCGCGTGGCTCGCGACCCAGAACGTCACGACGCTCAGCGCCCCCTGCACGAGCAGGCCGCGCCGCAGGTCGCCGTGGGCGTGGTGCCCCAGCTCGTGAGCGAGCACGGCTTCGATCTCCTCGGGGCGGAAGCCGGCCGCGAGCGTGTCGTACAGGAGGATGCGCCGCGTGCGGCCGAGCCCGATCACGGCGGCGTTGGCCGTCCGGCTCTTGCGCGATTGATCGGCGATCCAGACGCCGACGGCGCTCACCCCGGCCCGCTCGGCCAGTGCGAGCAGACGCGTTCGGAGCGTCGTGTCGGCCAGCGGCGTCAGGCGAAAGAACATCGGCAGGATCCAGATCGGCAGCACGGCCGTGAGCGCGATGGCGAAGGCGAAGGCGAGGGCGGCGGCCGCGAGCCACCAGAGCGGCGTCAGGCGCAGCAGCGCGTAGACGACCTCGACGCCCGCCAGCCCGATCGCCGCGCCGAGTGCCGCGGCCTTGGCGCGGTCGGCGAGCCACGCGGGGAAGGGCTGGTGCAGCAGACCGTACCGCCGCGGGAGGACCCACGACGAGAGCCATGCGAATGGCACGCCGAGCAGCGCGTGGCCCGCGCCGAGCGCCGCCGCCACGAGCGCCACCTGGCCCGCCGCGCTCGCGGTGACGCGCGCGGCGAGCTCGGCGAGGATCCGACCGCCGCCCAGGAGCAGCACGGCCGCGAGGAAGGCGGCGCCGAGCACGAGCCTCGCCAGGCCGAGCAGCAGCTGGAGGCGATGATAGCGGCCCGACTCGAGGGCGGTCATGCGGCGATTGTACACAGCCGGCGGGCGCGGCATACTCGGCGGACATGCGCACGCTGCTCGCGTTGCTCGTCGTCACGCTCGCCGCCGGCGCCGCCCACGCGCAGGACCGGCTCGACGCGCTTGCCGCCGCCGTCGACCGTGGCGCCGCCACGCCGCGCGGCGAGGCGGCGACGGTGGCGCGGATGGCCGCGGCGCTCGCCCGGACGCCGGCCGAGGTGCGCGCCTCGCGTGCGGCCACGCGGCTCGGGTGGGGCGACCTCTTCATCGCCCATCGCCTCGCGACGCGCGGCGGCCATCCGCTGGAGAAGGTCGTTGCCGCGCGGCGCACCGGCACCGGCTGGAGCGAGATCGCCGAGGAGGCGCGCGTCGATGCCGCCGCGCTGGCGGACGACGTCGCCGCGGCCTGGCCCGACGTCGCGCGCGCGGTGCCCGCGACGGTCACGCCGCCGGCGCCCACGACCACGACGCCCGCGCCCCCGGCCACGCCCGCGCCCGCCGCCACGCCCGCGCCTGCGCCGTCCGACGACATCCGGGACCGGATGATCCGCGGCGGCGGCACGCGCCACTAACCGCGCTGCGGCCTGCTGCTACAATGAACGGGCGTTCAATCACACCTTTCGCGTAAGAGGAGCCCCATGTTCGATTCGGTCGAGGACGTCCAGCAGCGCTTCAAGAGCGCGCGGTACATCGCGAGCCGGCGGATCTCCACCGTCGTCTACCTGTCGGAGCGCATGGGACGCCCCGTCCTCATCGAGGGACCGGCCGGCGTGGGCAAGACCGAGCTGGCCAAGACGCTGGCCGACATCACGAGCCGCCCGCTCATCCGCCTGCAGTGCTACGAGGGGCTGGACGAGGGCAAGGCGCTCTATGAATGGAAATACGCGAAGCAGCTGCTCTATACGCAGCTCCTGAAAGACAGGATCGGAGAGCTGATCGCCGACGCGCCGTCGTTACCCGACGCCGTCGCGCGCATCGCGGGCCAGGACGATGCGTTCTTCTCCTATCGCTTCCTGTCGCAGCGGCCGCTGCTGGCGGCGATCCAGTCCGACACGCCGGTGGTGCTGCTCATCGACGAGATCGACAAGGCGGAGCCCGAGTTCGAGGCGTTCCTGCTCGAGGTGCTCTCGGACTTCCAGGTCTCGGTGCCGGAGCTCGGCACGGTGAGCGCCAAGCACATTCCGCTCGTCGTGCTCACGTCGAACAACGCGCGCGAGCTGTCGGACGGGCTCAAGCGGCGCTGCCTGCACCTCTTCATCGATTTCCCCGCGCCCGCCGAGGAGCTGGAGATCATCCGGCTCAAGGTGCCCGAGATCCCCGCGAGGCTCGCCTCGGCGGTGGTGGCCGCCGTGCAGAAGATCCGCGCGCTCGAGCTGCGCAAGCCGCCCTCGGTGTCGGAGTCGCTCGACTGGGCGCGCTCGCTCGTCATCCTCAACGCGCAGGCGCTCGACCCGGCGCTGGTCGAGTCCACGCTGACGATGCTCGTGAAGTACGAGAAGGACCTCGAGCGGGTGAAGGGCGCCCTGGACAAAGTTCTCGCGCCATGAGTGCGGGCGCCGAGGCGCGTCAGACCGCCGGCGCCGAGGCGCGTCCCCGGCCAGTGATCCCCCGACCGTCGGGCGGCGGAGCCCTGCGCAGCCGCCCCGACGGCAAATAAGATGGACGAGCGAATCCTCGAGTTCATCGGCGACTTGCGCCGGGCCGAGCTGCGCATCTCGCCCTCGGAGGCGCTCGACGCGCTCGCGGCCAGCGCGGAGGTCGGCCTGACCGACCGCGAGACGTTCAAGGCCACGCTGGCCGCCACCCTCGTCAAGGAATCGCGCGACCTGGCGACCTTCGACCGCATCTTCAACCTCTATTTCCTCGACCTCGAGGCCCTCGGCGAGGGGATCAAGAAGGCCCTCGGCCCCGAGGACCCGCGCGTGCAGGAGCTGCTGGATCGTCTCGTCGACGAGGAAGGCCTCGAGCTCGACGATCTCACCGAGCTGCTGATGCGCGGCGAGGGGAGCGAGATGGAGATGGCCATCCGCGCGGGCGGCCAGAACGCCGGCCTCGAGCGGCTGATGTACTTCCTCCAGGTCGGCTACTTCTCGCGGAAGATCTCGGACAAGTTCGACTGGTCCGCGATCGAGCGCGACATCGAGAAGATCATGCGGATGCTGGAGGCCCGGGGCCTCGATCCCGGCCAGCTCGCGCGCATCCGCAACTACCTCGAGCTGCGGCTGGAGGCCTTCAACCGGATGATCCGCCAGCACGTCGAGCGCGAGCTGGAGCGCCGCGCCTACCGCCAGGGCGAGAAGCTCACGCGCGAGGTGCTCTCGGACAAGCCGCTGTTCGCGCTGACGCCCGAGGAGGTCGCGCAGATGAAGAACGTCGTGGCGCGGCTGGCGCGCAAGATCAAGGACGCGCTCGCGCTGCGCCAGCGGCAGGAGCAGAAGGGGCGGCTCGACACGCGCCGCACGATCCGCAAGAGCCTCTCCTACGGCGGCGTACCCATGGAGGTCTTCCTCAAGCGACGCCACCGGGAGAAGCCCAAGCTCATCACCATCTGCGACGTCTCGGACTCCGTGCGCAACGCCTCGCGGTTCATGCTGCAGCTCGTCTGGAGCCTTCAGGAATGCTTCAGCCGGGTGCGCTCGTACGTGTTCGTCTCCGAGATCGCGGAGGTCACCCAGGCCTTCGCCACCTACCCGGTGGAGCGCGGGATCGAGTGGGCGCTGAAGGCGGCGCCCGTGGACTACCACTGCCGCTCGGACTTCGGCTTCGCCTTCAGCCGCTTCGCGAACACCGAGCTGGAGTCGCTCGACCGCAAGACGACCATCCTGGTGCTCGGTGACGCGCGGAACAACTACAACGACCCGCAGGCGTGGGCGCTGCGGCTCATCCGCGAGCGCGTGAAGGGAATCATCTGGCTCAACCCCGAGGGCCAGTGGGGCTGGGGCATCGGGGACAGCGTGATGCCGATGTACGCGCCGGCGTGTGATCTCGTGCGCGAGTGCCGCACGATCGGCCAGCTCGGCGAGGTCGTCGACAACCTCGTCTACCACTGGTGGCGCCGGGGCCGCTGATGGCCTCGCGGTTGCACAGGCGCAGGGTGATGCGCCAGTTCCTGATCGGCGTGCTGCTCGCCCTCGCCGTCGCGTTGCCCGTCATGCTCGTCGCCCCGCCCGTGATGCCCGCCGACGAGGACTGCACGCTGATCGAGGACTTCGGCCGAGCGAAGGTCGGCGAGTTCCCCGCCGGCTGGAAGCCGCGCAAGGACGAGGGCAAGAGCATCTACGCGGTCCAGGAAGAGGGCGGCAAACACTTCCTGCGCGCGGTCTCCAAGGGGCTCGGCATCCAGGCCTCGCGCGAGGTGAAGGGCTGGGACCTCGCGGCCTATCCCGTGCTCGCGTGGTCGTGGCGGCCGCGCGAGTTCCCCAGGGGCTCCGACGAGCGGGAGTCGGACGGCAACGACAGCGTGCTCGCCGTCTACCTGCTCGTGCCGCACTCGCGCGTCACCGGGCCGAAGGCCGTGAAGTACATCTGGAGCGAGAAGGTCCCGGTCGACACGCACCTGACGTCCAACGCCGGCCTCACGCAGGTGCGCGTGCTGCGCAGCGGCACCGAGGGACGCGGCGAGTGGCGGCAGGAGAAGGTGAACGTCCTTCAGGACTACCAGAGGTACTTCGACGTGAAGGATCCACCGAAGCCCGCCGGCATCGCCGTCCTCACGGACTCCGACGAGACGAAGTCGTCAGCCTCCGGCGACTACGCCGACTTCCGGATCTGCCGCGAGTAGCGCTCAGCGTCTAGGACGGAACGGGGCCAGGGCCGTCCGCAGCGCGCCGAGCGTGTACGGCTTGGCGACCACGAACGCGACGTGGCTCGCCTCCTCGGCGCTGAAGTCCGCCGAGTTCGTCCAGCCGCTGATCAGCCCGACCGGCAGATCCGGCTGCCGCGTGCGGAGCGCGCGCGCCACCTCCCAGCCCGTCATGCCCGGCATGCCGAGGTCGGTGATCACGAGATCCACGCGCTCGCCGCCGTCGAGCACCGCCAGCGCCTCACGCCCGCCGCCGGCGCTCAGCACGGTGTGACCGTCCTCCGCGAGCGTGTCGGCGAGCGCCTCGAGGACCGCGGGCTCGTCGTCCACGATCAGGATCTTGAGCGGCGCGGCCGGCGACGGCGTGAGGGGGATCGTGTCGGGTGGCGGTGTCACGCCGGGGCGCGGGATGCGCAGCGTCACCACGGTGCCACGGCCCTCCGCGCTCTGGATTTCCATCTCGCCGCGGTGGCGCTGGATGACCCCGAGGCTGACGCTGAGGCCGAGCCCCACGCCCTTGGGGCCCTTGGTGGTGAAGAACGGCTGGAGCGCCCGCTGGCGCGTGTCGGCGCTCATGCCGGCACCCGTGTCGCCGACCGAGCAGTAGACCCAGCCGTCCTCGGTCCACGTACGGACCGAAAGGCAGCCGCCCTCGGGCATCGCGTCGAGGGAGTTGAGCACGAGGTTCATGAGGACCTCACGCAGCGCCGCGGGAGCGCCCGCCACCACGACGTCGTCGCCCGGCTCGAAGCGGATGTCGATCATCGCGTGACGCAGCTGCGCGGTGTCCTGCCAGCGCGGCCGCGTCAGCTCGATCACGTCGGCGGCCACCTCATTGAGGTCCACGCGGTTGGTCTCCGGCACGGGCTGGGCGGCCGCGAAGCCGAGGACGCGGCGCACGACCTCCGCGGCGTCGCCGACGGCGCGCTCGGCCGTCTCGAGCGGCTTGCGCAGCACGGGGTCCTGCACGCGCATCAGCAGGAGCTGGAGGCGGCCGGAGACGACGGCGAGCAGGTTGTTGAGGTGGTGCGCCATGCCCGAGGCCATCTGACCGAGCGCCCGCCCCGTCTCGCCCTCGACCAGCCGCGTCTGCGCCGTGCGCAGATCCTCGACGACGTTCTGCAGCCGCTCGGTGCTCAGCCGCGACTCCTCGAGCAGGCGCGCGTTCTCCAGGGCGTAGGCGACGTGCGCGATGAGCGTGCTGAGGAACTGGAGGTCCATCGGCGAGAAGGCGCGCGGATCGACGGGCGAGGCCGCGCCCTTGGCGAGGTTGATGACGCCGATGACGCGGTCCTCCACGCGGATGGGCATGCAGATGAGGCCGCCGCCGTCGCCCCGCTCGAGCTCGCCGACCTGCGCGACCTTGCCCGCGATGCCCTCGCCCAGCGGCACTTCGGCGCCGACCGGGATGTCGACGCTGTCGCCGCGTGCGGCCACGACGCGCAGCACGCCGCGCTGGCGATCGAGCAGCATGATGGAGCCGATACTCGCGCGGACCGTGCGCATCGTCCGCTCGAGCACGAGGGCGAGCAGCTGCTGCATGTTCGGCACCCGCGCCGCCAGCTCGACCACCTCGTTGAGCGCGCCGAGCTTGAACACGAGATCCTCGAGCCGCTCGGTGGAGCCGCGCAGGTCGTCGAGCATGCGCGTGAAGGCGTCGCCGATCTGGCCGATCTCCGTCACGCGCCCCAGGCCCGGGATGGTGGGGTCGGTCGGGCGCCCGGGCTCGCCCGGCCCCGCGAGCGCGCTGGCCAGCCCCGCCACGCGGTCGACCATCAGGCGGAACACCACGAACCCGAGCACGGCCACCGTGAGCGCGAGCAGCACCGCGATCTCCGCCTCGAACGTCCAGAGCGCGCCCGTGCGATGGAGGACGAGGACGGCGAGCAGCAGCGGCAGGAGCGCGGTCAGCGCGAACACGACCGACGCCGCCTCGCGCAGACCGACGCTGCCGGCGAAGATCCGAGCGGGCTTCATGCGGAACCATTGTAGGTGAGGGCGCCGCCCGCACGCGCTGGTAAGATGGCGGTCATGTCGCGCGTCGCCTGCGCCGCGCTCCTCGCCCTCCTCGTGATGCCCGCCGTTGCCCTCGGCCAGTCGCTCGACGAGCGCGAGTTCGCGACGCTGCTCGGCCAGGCGGGACAGGCCTACGAGGAGGGCCGCTATGCGGAGGCCGAGACGTTGATCCAGCGCGGGCTGCGGGTCGCCTTGCGCTTCGGGCCCGGCGACCTGCGCGTCGGTCTCGCGCAGCGCAACCTCGCGCTCCTCTACCGGATGCAGGGCCGCTTCGCGGAGGCGGAGACGCAGATCCGCGCCGCGCGCGCGATCTTCGACGCGGGGCGGGGCCCCGACGACCTCGAGACGGCGGCGATCGTCAACATCCTCGGCACCGTCCGCGAGGACCGCGGCTTCGTCCGGGAGGCCGAGGGGCTCTACAAGCAGGCGCTGTCGATCCGGGAGAAGTATCTGGACCCCGACCACCCCGACATCGCCTGGAGCCTCAACAACCTCGCGATGAACTATCGCTCCCAGCGGCGCTACGGCGAGGCCGAGGGGTTGCTCGCGCGCGCGCTGAAGATCTGGGAGCGCGCGCTCGGCCCCGAGCACCCGCGCGTGGCCACGGCGCTCGACAATCTCGGCACGACGCACCGCCTCCAGGGCAAGCTCACGGACGCCGAGGCCGAGCTGCGCCAGGCGGCGCGGATCTGGGAGCGGCTCGGCCATCCCAGCCAGGCCGTCTCGCTCAGCCACGTCGCCGCCCTGCTCGTCGACCAGCGGCGGCTCGAGGAGGCGGAGACGGTGGCCACCCGGGCACGCGAGATCGCCGAGCGTGGGCTGGGGGCGGCGCACCCCGCGACGGCGGCGAGCCTGCAGACGCTGGCCGTCGTGTATCGCGAGCAGAGGCGCTTCGACGAGGCGGAGCCGCTCTTCCGCCGGTGCGTCGCCGCGCTCGAAACGTCGTACGGAGCCGAGCACATGGCGGTGGCGATGGCGCTGGACGATTGGGCGCTGATGCTCCGGCGCGCCGGCCGGCCCAACGAGGCCGCGCTCCTGCTCGAGCGGGCGAACGGGATCCGCGCGCGCGCGGCGCGGCTCAATCCGCCGGGCTAGGACCGTCGCTCGGCGCGCGCGCGCGCTCGCGCAGGCGCGCGCAGTGATCCGCGTTGTCGGCGCGCGCGGTGAACCACACGTAGTCGAACGGCAGGCGCGCGGCGGCGAATCGCGCGGCGTAGTCCGCGGGCGCCGTCCAGCCATCGACGACCTCCAGGAACGCGACGCTGGCCACGCCGGCGTCCGGCGCCAGCACGGCCAGCGCGCGCGGCACGCCCTGATCGGTGCGCACGTGGCCCGCGCCCGCGATCAGCACGGCGCCGTCGCGCTGGCCGGCGACGAGGCGCTCGGCCATGTGCGCGTCGCGCGCGCGCTGGGCCACCACCATGCCCGGCACGAGGGCGTCGGGCAGCGCGCCACAGTGCGCGGCGCGGATCTCGTCCTCCAGCGCCGCCTGCGCCGGCGCCGCCCGGTCCAGCGCGTGGCGCCGCACGAGCGCCGGATCGAGCGCCGCCAGGTCGCCGCGCGCCACCGCGCGCGCGGCCGTGGCCGGCAGGTTGGCGGCGACGACGGGCAGTCCGGCGGCGAGCGCGATCTCGGCGATCGGCTGGTAGAGGCGCCACTCGGGCCAGCCGGAGGCGCGCCAGCCCACCGCATCGCCGAGGCCCGCGGCGTCGCGCGGCGAGGTCGCGAGGTGGCGCGCGAGCGCGGGCGCCTGCGTCGTGTCGAGCATCTCGAAGGCGACGGCGGGACGGCGGCCGCTCTCGAGCATCCGGCGCAGGAGCCACGCCTGGAACTCGTGGTGCTCGGGATGGTCGTGGCGCTCGCCGAGGAGCGCGAAGCGCGCCGCGCTCACGGCCGCCGCCAGCGCGTTCATCGCCACGAAGCGGCCCTGCGCGACGTTCCAGATCCGGCCGGTGAGCGGATGGTCGTGGCCGAGCCCCGGCGGGGGCGGCTCGGCCGCGCGCGCGATGGAGGCGACGACGAGGAGGAGGGCGAGGGTGGCGAGACGTCGCATCACACGGCCATGATAGCCTCACGGTGGTGACCCAACTGGAAACCGACCCCATCGAGGCCCTGTACGAGCGCGGCGTGACGGACGGCTTGCCCGTGGTGCCGCCCACGCGCGAGCGCGTCGAGCGCGCCGTCGAGGCCAGCGGCCGGGCGGGCGACGAGCTCGTCGCGCTCGTCCCGCCCAACTACGGGCGCGCCACCGTCGAGAAGATCGCGGTGAACGCGGTGATGGCGGGCTGCCGTCCAGAGTATCTGCCGGTCGTGCTCGCCGCCGTCGAGGCGGTGTGCGACGAGGCGTTCGACCTGCACGGCGTGTCGGCGACCACCAACGCGCCGGCGCCGCTCATCGTCGTGAACGGGCCGATCCGCCGCGCCCTCGACATCAACTGCGGGGCCGGCCTCTTCGGCCCCGGCTGGCGCGCCAACGCGACCATCGGCCGCGCGCTGCGCCTCGTCTGCGTCAACGTCGGCGGCGCCCGGCCCGGCGTGGTGAGCATGTCGACGTTCGCGCATCCGGGCCGCTACACGTACTGCATCGGCGAGCACGAGGAGGCGAGCCCGTGGGACTCGCTGGCCGTCGAGCACGGCTTCGCACCCGGCGACGACACGGTGGCGCTGCTCGCCGCCGACGCGCCGATCACCGTCTACGACCAGCGCAGCCGCACGGCGCCCGACGTGCTCGCCACCGTGGCCGCCAGCATGGCGGTGATCGAGCACCACAAGATGACGCACTGGGGCGACACGCTGCTCGTGTTCTCGCCCGAGCACGCCGCCGTCGTCGCCGGTGACGGCTGGTCGAAGGACGACGTGCGGCGGTTCCTGTTCGAGCGGCTGCAACGCCCGGTCCACGAGCTCGTGCCGGGGAAGAACGGCGGCGACGGGCTGCCCGAGCACGTGCTGCGCAAGTTCGCCGACCCCGAGCACGACGCGACGCCGATCCCGAAGTTCCGCGCGCCGCAGCACATCAAGATTCTCGTGGCGGGCGGCACCGCCGGCCGGTTCTCGGCCGTGGTGCCCGGCTGGACGTTCTCGAAGGGCAGCAACCTCGTGATGAGGAGGATCCGATGACCGAGTATCTCGACCCCACCGACTCCGTGGCCGTGCCCCGCAAGACGGCGACGCGGCCGTCGAGCCTCGACGGCAAGGTCGTCACGCTGCTCGACATCTCGAAGGCCAAGGGCGACCACCTGCTGGACCGCCTCGAGGAGCTGCTGCGCGAGCGCGCGGCGCCGAAGGCCATCGTGCGCAAGAAGAAGCCGACCTTCGCGCGGCCGGCGCCCGACCCGCTGCGCGACGAGATCGTCGGCGCCACCGACGTGCTCATCGAGGCGCTCGCCGACTGAGGGTCCTGCACAACGTGCAGTGTGCACGACGGCGTGTTCTTCGAGGATCACGGCATTCCCACGGCGACCATCATCTCCACCGAGTTCGCCCGCGCGGCGAAGGCGCAGGCGGAGGCGCTGGGCGCCACCGGCTACCGTACGGTCATGGTGCAGCATCCGATCCAGCCGCTCACCCGGGACGAGGTGCGCGCGCTGGCCGACAAGGTGTTCGACGAGGTGCTCGCGCGGGTGACGGCCTGAGGGCCTGATGCTCGTCGGCGCCTTCGCCTGCGCCCACACGCCCCAGCTGATCGCGCGGCCGGAGACGGAAGACCGCGAGCTGGTGCTGCGCGTCCACGCCGCCTTCGCGCGCGTGCGGCGGCGGCTCGCGATGCTGCGCCCCGACGCCATCGCCGTCGTGGCCGGCGACCACGTGGAGGCGTTCTTCCTCGACGCGGTGCCCGCACTAGCCGTCTACGCGGGCGCGGAGGCCGCCGGCACCTTCGGCCCGTATGAGTACCGTTTTCCCGTCCACGAGCCGCTCGCCCGCGCCGTCGTCGAGCAGGGGATCGAGCGCGGCTTCGACCTGCTCTACACGCAGCACGCGCGGCTCGACTACGCGTTCTTCGTGCCCCTGCACTTCACGATGCCCGCGCCGGCCGTGCCCATCGTGCCGCTGCACGTCAACGTGTACCTGCCGCCGCAGCCGACGCCCCGGCGCTGCCACGCGTGGGGCCAGGCCCTCGGCGCGATCCTCGGCGCGCGGCCCGAGCGCGTCGTGCTGATGGCGTCGGGCGGCATGTCGCACTACCCGGGGACGGATCGCTACGCGTCGCCCGACTTCGACTGGGATCGGCGCATCCTGGACACGCTGCGCGACGGGCGCGGCGCCGAGCTGGCCGCGCTGACGGGCGAGGAGCTGGACAAGGCCGGCAACGTCGAGCTGCGGACGTGGATCACCGTGCTCGGCGCCGTCGGCGCCGCGAAGGCCGAGGTCTACTGCTACGAGCCGTCCTGGCACCACGGCAACGCCGTGGTGGAGTGGGCCCTATGAACGAGATGCACTACCGCTTTCCGCCCGCGAGCGCGTACCCGCTCAACCGCTGCCTCTTCGCGCTGAAGTCCGACGACGCGTTCCGCGCGCGCTTCCTCGCGGACGCGAAGGCGGCCATGGCGGAGCACGGCCTCGACGCCGGGTCGCAGGCCGCCCTGCTCGCGTCCGACCGCGACGCACTCGTCGCGCGCGGCGCGCACCCCTATCTCGTCTTCATGGCCGACCTCCGCGTGCGCATGGCGCGAGGGACGGCCACCTTCGAGTATTTCTGAGCTACTCGGGCAGCCGCCAGACGTGGCCCGGCGGCGCCTCGTCGCTGAGGGCGAACTGCACGAGCGCCATGTGCTCGGCGAGGTCCTGGAAGACGACGCGCACGCGCTTGCCGATGGCGACCTGCGTGTCGTCCTCGAAGCTCACGCCGTCCGGCTTCACGAGGTTGCCGATGATGCGCAGCCCCTCGTCGGCCGTCGGCTGGCCGCGCTGCTCGTCCAGCTCCACCAGCACGACGCCGTAGGGCGTCGCGTCCTTGAAGCCCGGCTGGATCGCGTGGTGGACGACCTCGTACGAGTAGATCGTCCCGCGGCCGCTGACCTCCTTCCACGTCCAGCCGAGGTCCATGCACCAGGGACAGGCGTGGGTGGGCGGGTAGCGCATCAGGCCGCACGCCTTGCATGCGCGCAGCATCAGCCGGTGCTGGCGGGCGTGGGCGAAGTACTCCTTCCACTCACTATCGTTGTCGGGAACGATCAGCGCCATGCCGCGGTAGGTGACGGGCTGGGGCATCGCTATCTCCTCATGATCAGGGCCG
Source organism: Candidatus Rokuibacteriota bacterium (assembly GCA_003220225.1). GTDB lineage: Bacteria > Methylomirabilota > Methylomirabilia > Rokubacteriales > CSP1-6 > AR12. Next base: position 26,890 of record QHRU01000071.1, on the reverse strand, counting down.
AGCCCGTGGCCGGCATCGCCCAGCCGAGGTTCATCGTGATCTCGGCGTCCTTGACCTGGCGGCACTTGCCCACCGAGTAGTCGTGGGTGTGCTTGCCCTCCGCGGCGCCCGGGCACGTGTCGTCGACCGTGCCGCGGAGCTGACGGACGTTCTCGATCACCATCGACATGCCGTGCGTGTAGCCCTCGCACAGGTGGCCGCCCGAGGTGTTGTTGGGCCGCTTGCCCCCGAGCTCGATGATCCCGCTCGAGACGTACGCGCCGCCCTCGCCCTTCTTGCAGAAGCCGTATTCCTCGAGCTGGAGCATGGTCGTGAACGTGAACGCGTCGTAGGAGCCGGTGACGTGGACGTCCTCGGGCCGGATGCCCGCCTGGCCGAAGACGATGTCCTTCGCATAGTAGCCCGCCACGCGCGAGATGGGACCGTGCGCCCAGTGGAAGTCGACGCGCGGCTTGGACACGCGCCCGGCCACGCCCATGACGTAGATGGGCCGCGCCCGCAGATCGCGCGCGCGCTCCGCCGAGGTGACGATCAGGCAGGTCGCGTTGTCGGTCTCGAGACAGCAGTCCAGCAGGTGCAGGGGCTTGACGATCCAGCGCGAGCCGACGACGTCCTGCACCGTCACCCGCTCCTTCTGGACGGCCTTGGGGTTCTGCGAGGCGTGCTTGCTGTGGGCGACCTTGACGTGCGCCACCTGCTCGGAGGTCGTCCCGTACTCGTGCATGTGCCGCATGAAGGTGAACGCGAAGGTCTGGCCGGCGCTGCGCATGCCGAACGGCACCTGGGCGAGATCCATGCCGCGCACCGGTTGCGCCGCGCGGGCGCCGGTGCCGCCGATACGAAACTCGGAGTAGCCGTTCATCGAGCGGTAGATCGCCACCGTGTTGCACATGCCGGTCTCGATCGCGCCCATGGCGAGCCCGACCAGCGCCTCCGTCGAGGAGCCGCCGCCGACCACGTCCATGTAGAAGTTCAGCCGGATCCCGAGGTCGGGCGCGACGTGAGGAGCGAAGGTCGAATCGCCCCCCTGGTAGTCGAGCATCCCGTCCACATCGGAGGCGCGCAGGCCGGCGTCGAGGATGGCCTTGCGCACCGCCTCCACGGCCATCGCGCGCGTCGTCCGGCCGGAGCCGCGCGAGTACTCCGTCTCGCCGACGCCGACGATGCAGTACTTGTCCCTGAGTGTTTTCGTCGCCACGGGCGCGCTCCTTTGGCTGCGGGTCAGAGCAGGCGGCCGAGCGGGCCGAGGTCGAGATTGAGGTCTTCGGGGGCGAGGCCGAAGCGCTTGCCGATGTCGCGGATCGTCTCCTCGAGCCGCATGAGCGCACGGCCCACGTCCTCGGTCTCCTCGGGCGTGAGGCTGCCGGCCTCCATGCGGCGGATCGCCTGGCGCTCCATGAGCTGGCGCACGAACTCCACGAGGGTGAGCACGAGCCGCGCGACCGAGCGCTGCACGTCCTCGGGCTCGGCGTTCCAGCGCGGCGGCGAGAGATCGCCCACGCGCCGCTCGAGCTCCGCGCGCAGCGACTCCAGCTCGCGCACGTGCACGGACGCCTCGCGCGGTTGCCCGTCTCCGGGAGTGCGCGGCGTCATCCGAGCGCCTCCGGCGCGAACGCGTAGGGCGGCCACGGCCCCGTGGCGACGACGCGGGCCGCCGCGAGCGCCACGCGCTCCACGGCGGCCAGGTACGCGGCGCCCGCGCCGCGGTCGATCAGGTGATAGACGCTCGCGATGAGGGGCGGCGTGTCGTGGCGCGTGACGCGCTCGGCCCGTACGAGCGGCTCCAGCCACGGTCGGAGCGGCTCGAGCTCCGGCGCCTCGCGGGCGCGCCGCCACTCGGCGCGCCGTGCGGCCAGGTAGCGAGCGCCGGGACCGAGATCGTCGGGCGGCGGCGCCGGCGCCGCCGGCGGCGTCGCCGCGCCGAGGAGCCTCAGCGTCATCTGCTCGCGGCCGGCCACCAGCGCCAGCGCCTCGCTCAGCTCGCGGCCTCGCGCCGTGAGCAGGTCGGCGAGGCCGGACTCCGAGAGCAGCGAGCCGAAGCGCACGGGCAGGATCGCGTCGACGGCGCCCGCGAGCCGGCGGATCACCGCGTCGTGGGCGCGCAGCGTCGCCTCGCTCACCGGTGGCCGCTCGGCCATCTCGCCGACGGCGGCCACGAGATCGCCGACGCGGACCACGCGCAGGGGCTCGGCGCACAGGCCGGCGCCGGCATCGGGATGCGGCGCCTCGCCGAGCAGGGCGTAGACGTACACGTCGCTCACTGGCGTGGCCCTCCCTGGGGGCGCCCGCCCCGGGGGCGCGAGTCTTCCCGCATCTCGCCCTGCACCTCGAGCAGCCGGTCCACCGCGCAGAGCAGCACCGAGAGCCGCGCGTAGATCAGGTCGACGCCGCCGATGCCGAGGACCACGTCGCCGCTGAGGACGACGCCCTTGGTCAGGAGGTTGTCGATGACCTCGAGCAGCGAGGAGTCGGTGGTCGCAAAGATCGCGCGCGCCTCGTCGCGCGTCAGCGGCCGTCGGCTCACGCGACGCCTCCCACGAAGTTGTAGGGTGGCCACGGCCCGGAGAGCGTCAGCTCGTAGCCCCGACGGCCCAGCCGCGTCGCGGCGGCGCGCGCGACCTTCTTGAAGCGCGCGGCGCGCGACGGCGTCAGCAGAAAGGCGGCGTCCAGCAGCAGCCGCGCGGCGCCCTCGACGGAGTCGGGCGGCCGGCGGCGCGCGTCGTCGGCGGCCCTGGCCAGCGCCTCGAAGGCCGCGTCGACGTCCTCGCGCCCGCGCGCGAGCGCCTCCCGCACGGCCTGCTGCTGCTCCTTCTTCAGCACGAGAAAGCGCGTACCCGAGCTGACGCCGGCCGTCGCCCGCCGCGCGCGCTCGACGTGACGGCGCCGCGCCGCGACCTCGTCGAGGCGTACGCGCACGCCCCACTCCTGGCGGCCGGCGACGCGGCCGAGCACGCGGTCGATCGTCGGCCGCAGCCGGCGGATGTGGGCGATGGCGCGCTCGTCGTCGTTGAAGAGCGTGAGCAGCTTGAGCGGGACGGTGGTCCCCCCGCGCGCGGCGAACTCCACCACGGCCTCGTGGGCGGTGGCGCACGCGGCCACCCACTCGAGGTCGCGCAGGCGGGCCTCGAGCGGCGCCTCGCCGTAGCGCGACAGCGGCGCGTCGGCTACGACGAGCCACAGCCCGTCACCGGCGTCCAGCCCCCGCACCCGCGCCGTCCCGGGCAGACCTCGGGGCGCGCGCGTGAGCATGGGGGGGCGCGCGCGCTGCACCAGGCAGTACACGTACGTCGCCGTCTCGTCCTCCTTGATCACGTGTGCTCGCCCTGCGAGTGCTCGTGCCACTGCCACCTCCGAAGCCACCGCGCGAGGCTCGCGGCCCCGCCGGGCGGGGGCGCCTCGACCGGAGCCGAGATCATAGCGTACCGCCGTCCCGCGGCGGAGCGAACGGCCGCGGCGAGGGCGGTGATCTCCCGCCGCTCGCCGGCGGCGGCGCGCCGGCAGCGCGGGCAGTGGCGCGCTGCGGAGTCTGGAGTGACGGCATTGATCATGACCGCGCCGACGGCGATGCGCAGGCGGCGGAGGCCGCGGAGCAGGCGCGCCGTCTCGAGCCGCGGCAGCGCGGCCGGCCGCGTCACCGCCACCACGCGCGTGCGCGCGGGATCGCGCAGGAGCGCCGTCAGCGCGCGCAGGTCGCGCGCGACGTCGAGCAGGTCCGACGCCAGCTCGCCGAGGCCCACCACCGTCCGGTACTTGAGGAGGATGGCGAGCAGCGCGTGCACCCACTCGAGGGCGGCGTCCGGCATGGCGAACAGGCGCAGCGCGTGACCCGTCGGCGCCGTGTCGAGCGCCACGACGTCGTACGCCGTCCGCTCGCGTCCGAGCACCGCGTCCACCAGCGAGAGCGCGGCGAACAGCTCGTCGAGGCCCGGGGGCGCGAGGTCGATCAGCTCGCGCACGACGTCGCGGTCATAGGCGATGTCGAAGCGTGAGCCGCGCAGGAGCGCGTCGAAGACCTCGTCGACGGAGGCGCGATAGCGCTCGCGCCGCACCCGGAAGGCGGCCTCGGCGTCGAGCTCGCGGGCGGCCAGCCCCGGGACATCCGGCACCGGCCGCTCGTCGTCGCCGAGCGCCAGGCCGAGCGCGTCGCCGAGCGAGTGCGCGGGATCCGTCGACAGCGCGAGGATGCGCGCGTCGGGGCGGCGCTCGGCCAGCGCGAGGGCGACCGCCGCCGCGGCCGACGTCTTGCCGACGCCACCCTTGCCGGCGAACGCGAGCACGCGCACGCCCGGCGGCGCCAGCGCGTCGAGCCATTCCATGGCCGTGCGAGCCGCAGGCCGGTCGACGGCCGAGGCGAGCCTGTGAACCGATCGTGGGAGTCGCTGCGCCGCCGACCGCGCGTTGCTCGGCCGCACGCGCCTGAGCGCCGAGACCCCGCGCGGCTCGCGATCCAGCGCCGGCACCGAGGAGAGCCGGCGGCCGGGGAAGAGCGAGGGCAGCCGCGCGATCACCCGGGACTCGGCCGCGGCGCGCGCGCCACAGAGGTCGCAGCGGCTGGCCGGCGTGACCCGGTTGACGACGATCTCGTCCACCGCGATCCCCGCCGCCTCGAGCGCGCGGACGCCGTCGCGCGCCTCCTCGACCGCGAGCGGCTCGGGCACGAGCACCCACGTGAAGCGGCAGCGCGCGGGGTCACGCAGCAGCGCGTTGAGCGCGCGCGCCTCGCCCTCGATCTCCGCGACCAGCGCGTCGGCCGCATCGGGCCGGTGCGCGCCGGCCAGGCTCTCGCCGAGGAACCGGTGCTTGGCGAGCATGTCGGCGAGCACGCCGGCGACGCGCGCGAGCGTGTCGGGCATGGCGAGCAGGCGGAGCGTGTGCCCGGTGGGCGCGGTGTCGACCACGACGTCGCGCGCCGCCACGCGCGGGGTGGCGGCCGCGAGACGGTGCAGCTCGATGAGGCCGATCAGCTCGTCGACGCCGGGCAGCGAGAGCGCCAGCAGGCGATCGACGTCGTCCTCGTCCAGGTACGTGCCGCGCGCGGCAATCGTGCGCAGCGGACGCCGGCGCGCGGCGAGCCAGCGCTCGAGCGCCCGATCGGCGTCCAGCTCGACGGCGGCGAGCGTACCGCGTCGAGTCGGCAGGCGAGACGGGCGCGCGGACAGCCGACGCTCGAGGGCGTCGCCGAGCGAGTGGGCGGGATCGGTGGAGACGAGCAGGACACGTCGCCCGCGCTCGGCCGCGGCCAGCGCCGCCGCCGCCGCGGTCGTGGTCTTGCCGACGCCGCCCTTGCCTCCGAAGAAGCGGAATCCGGCCGCCGGCGTCACCGCTCGGCGGCGTCGTCCTCGGCGTCGGTGTCGCCCGAGCCGTCGTCGAACCGCACCTCGATGCCGGTGATCCGCATCTCGCCCGGCGCCGGCGTCGGCCCGCGCTGGCGCTCGCGGATCTCGCGCAGGCGGGCGAGCAGATCGGCCTCGAGGGTCGCGAATTCCTTTTCGGAGATCTCGCCGAGCTCGAGGCGCATCTGCGCGGCCAGCAGCTCCTCGCGCACGACGCCGTCGTCGTTGAGCTGGCTGTCGACGGCGTCGACGATCTTGTTCAGCACGAACTTGAGACCGCCGATCAGCAGGGTGTCGAGGATGATCACGGCGGGTCCTCGCTTCGGCCGGCGAGCGAGGCGATCACGGCCGCGAGCTCGTCCGGCGCCACCGGTTTGGGGACGTGTATCTGGAAGCCAGCCTCCAGCGCCCGCGCGCGATCCTCCACGCGCGGATAGGCGGTGAGCGCGATCGCGGGCGTCTGCCAGCCCCGCGCGGCGTCGGCGGCGCGGACGCGCCGGATCAGCGCGTAGCCGTCGGCGTCGGGGAGCCGGATGTCGGACACGAGCACGTGCGGCGTCTCGCGCTCGAACGTCTCGAACGCTTCCTGCGCGGAGGTCGCGATCAGGACCCCGGCGCCGAGGCTCTCGAGGCTCTCCTTGAGCCAGAGCCGCGCGTCCGCGTCGTCCTCCACCACGAGGATGCGCAGGTCGTCGAGCCGCGGTCCCTGCGCGCGCGGCGCCATCGCGGGCGAGGCGTCCGCGCCCGCGGCCGCGCGCAGCGGCAGGGTCACCGTGAAGGTCGCGCCCTGGCCTTCACCGGGGCTCTCCGCGCGGATCGTCCCGCCGTGCACCTCGACGAGGTGACGGACGATCGACAGGCCGAGGCCGAGACCCGTGATCGGCCGGCGCGCGTCGGCCTGACGGAATCGATCGAAGACGTGCGGCAGGCGCGCGGCGGAAATGCCCTGGCCCGAGTCCCGCACCTCGAGGACGGCCTCGCTTCCCGCGCGGCGCAGCGTGAGATCCACGCGGCCCTTGTCGGGTGTGAACTTGACGGCGTTCGACAGGAGGTTCGAGAGGATCTGCTGCAGGCGGTCGGGATCCGCGACGACGGGCCCCACCGTCTCGTCGACGTCGACGCTCAGCGCGATCGACTTGGCGGCCGCCGCGGGCTGCACGGCCTCGACGGCCGCCGCCACCACCGCCGCCGGCTCGACCTCGCTCGCCGAGATCCGCAGCTTGCCGGTGATGATGCGCGAGATGTCGAGCAGGCCCTCGATGAGCTGGGCGAGCGAGGTCGTGTTGCGCTCGATCGTCTCCAGCGCCCGCTCTCGGCGCTCCTCGTCGAAGCTGCCGCGGCGCAGCCACCAGATCCAGCCCATGAGCGCGTTCAGCGGTGTGCGCAGCTCGTGCGAGAGCGTGGCCAGGAACTCGTCCCTGGAGCGCCCGGCCGTCTCCGCGTCGGCGCGCGCGGCCTGCTCGTGGCGCAGGAGCTCCTCGCGTGCCCGCGCCAGGGCCTCGGCCCGCGCGCGCGCGTCGCGCGCGCGCGCGAACAGCAACGCGGTGAGGAGCCCGACGACAGCGAAGGCGCCCGCGCGCACGACCGAGGCGGTGTCGAGCGAGAAGAACGGCGGGAACACGGCTTCGGTGATGATCAGGGACAGCGCGGTCGCCACGAAGCCGGGGCGCCAGCCGCCGTACGCGCAGGCGACGGCCACGGCGGCCAGGAACAGCGGCGAGACGGCGCCCTGGAGGGCGGGGCGAAGGGCGAGCGCGAGCACGGTCACACCGGCCACGGCCGCCACGGCGACGGCGTAGGTCCGCAGGCCGACGCTCACGGCATCACCCCCCCGGCGTCGCGCGCTCGAGCTTCAGGCGGATGTTGACGAAGTTGTAGGGCGGCCACGGGCCGGTGTACCGGAACGTCAGGGGCGCGTACTTGGCGCCGACGGCCTTGACCTTCGCGTCGAACGCCTGCTCGCGGTCGCGGGAGACCAGGAAGGCCGCGTTCATGATCATCTTGTCGCCGATGGGCTTGTTGGCGCGCGAGGCGACGGCCACGTCGCGCAGCGACTCGAAGATCTCGCTCACGTAGCGCTCGGAGCGCGCCTGCAGCGCGCCCTCCACGAGCCGCCCGTACTGCACGCGCGCGAAGTACGTCGGACCGCTCTGCGACGAGATCTCGCTCTTGAGCTGGCGGACGTCGTCGTCCTCGCGCTCGATCTGCTTGACGACCTCGTCGCGCTCCCAGAGCACCTTGAGGCCGAACTCGACCTTGTCCTCCATCTTGAGGAGCACGTCGATGAAGGCGCTGTAGGCCCCGCGCAGCAGCTCGATGATGTCGTCGCGCGTCTTGAACACGGTACCGAAGGACATCGGGATGACCGTGTGGTCGCGCATGACGGCCTCGTTCACGCGCTCGTGGGCCAGCACGTTCTCGCGCGTGGCGTCGAAGACCTCGATCGGCGTGTCCGACACCACGGCCGCGATGTCCTTGTAGTGCACCGTCGACACCTCGGCGGGCACGGTGCCGAGGCCGACGGCGCCGAAGCGCAGCGCGTCCTCGGACCGGATGACGCAATACACGTACTTGCCGCGGCTCTCCACCGGCTTCGCGCCGGCCTTCGACACGGTGGGCGCCGCCGCCCGCGGCGGAACCTCGCGGATGACGCGCGATGCGGCCATGCCGTTGTTCGGCGCAGCCTTCTTGTCCACCGTCCGCGACGGACGGGCGGTGGTGCGGCGAGAGGGCCTCCGCTTGGGAGCCATCGCTAACGTTCTCTCTCGGGTGGTCCGGTTAGCCCTTCAGCATCGATTTGATCTCTTCCAGCAGGCGCTCGGGCAGGCACGGCTTGGTGATGAACGCGTCGCAGCCGGCATCCATCGCGCCCTTGGAGTGGCCGGCGAGCGCGTGGCCCGTGAGGGCGATGATCGGGATGGCCCGGGTGCGATCGTCGGCCTTGAGCCGCCGCGTCGCCTCCCAGCCGTCGAGGCCGGGCAGCGAGAGGTCCATGACGATCAAATTGGGCGCGTGCCCGAACGCCTTCTCGAGCGCCTCGTGGCCGTTCTGCGCCTCCACCACACGGAAGCCCGAGAACTGGAGGAACTGGCTGTACATCTCCCGGTTGTCGGCGAAGTCGTCCACGACGAGGATCAGCGGCGACTTCGCCGCCGCCGCCTTGCCCTCCTTCGCCGCCTGCGTCCGGCGCGGGGTCATGCGCGCTTGACCTCGCGCGGCACGACGAGCGTGAACGTCGAGCCGCGGCCGATCTCGCTCTCGAGCGTGATGGCCCCGTCGAGCATGCCGGCCAGGCGCCGGCAGATGGCGAGCCCGAGGCCGGCGCCCATGTATTCGCGCGTCGGCGAGTTGTCGGCCTGGCGGAAGTCTTCGAAGATCCGCTCGCGGTCCTCGGCAGAGATGCCGATGCCGGTGTCGGCGACGGCGATCGCGATCTGGTCGCCGTCGGGCATCGACCCGGCGCGCACCTCCACCGACCCCCGCGGCGTGAACTTGATGGCGTTGGTCAGGAAGTTGATGACGATCTGCTTGACCTTCTGCCGGTCCGTCTTGAGCTGCGGCACGTCCGCCGCCAGCTGGCTCGTCACCGCGAGCTGCGAGCGGGCGATGATCGGCTCCACCTCGGCCAGCACCTCGGCCACGAGGTCCTTGAGGTCGAACGTCGTGAGCGTGAGCGGCATCTTGCCCGCCTCGATGCGGGAGATGTCGAGGATGTCGTTGATGATGGCCAGCAGGTGGTGCGCGTTGCTGTCCACGCGCTCGAGGTTGCGCCGCTGGTGGGCCGTGAGCTCGCCCGTCACGCCCTTGAGCAGCATGCTCGTGTAGCCGAGGATCGCGTTGAGCGGCGTGCGGAACTCGTGGGACATGTTCGCCAGGAACTGCGACTTCGCCGCCGACGCCCGCTCGATCTCGAAGTGCGAGCGGCGCAGCAGCTCGTTCTGGCGGGTCAGCTCGGCGGTGGCCTCGCGCACCTTCTGCTCCAGCTCGCTCGAGGCGCGCTTGAGCTGCTCGTACAGGCGCGCGCGCTCCAGCTCCTCCGTGCGGTCGTGCAGGATGGTCACGGTGGCCGTGACCTCGCCGTGCTCCGACACGATCTTGCCGGAGATGGCCTCCACGGGCAGGGGAGCGCCGGTGCGCGGGTCCACGAGGCCGATGGAGCCGCTGCGCCGCAGCGCGCCCGGCTCGAAGAAGAGGTTCGAGACGAACGACGAGAAGTGCGCGTCGTTCGCCTGCACCGTGCGGCGCGCCTCGGCGCCGGCGGCGGGGTCGACGGTGAACAGGCGCTCGGCCGGCGCGTTCAGCATCACGATGTTGGCGTTCGGATCGGTGACGAGGATCGGGTCGGCCACCGAGTCGATGATGAGGTCGAGGCGGTCGCGCTCGGCGCGAGCGTCGGCCTCCGCCAGCCGCAGCTTGCGGTAGTTCTCCTCGATCTCCTGGGTGGCGCGGCGCAGGTCGGTGACGTTTCTCAGAATCGACACGATGCCCGTGCCCTCGCGCGGGTCCACGGTGACCGTGCTGAGCAGCTCGAAGAGCAGGTCGGAGCCGTCCACGGGGTCGACGAGGAGCAGCTCGTGCCGCCACGGTTCCGCGCCCTCGATGGCCCGCCGGGTGAGCGCGGACGAGAAGAGCATGTTGTTGAGGGCGACCGCGCGGCGCCGCCCCTCGCTGTCGTCCTCGCCCGACGACAGCAGGACCTCGGCGCGCGCGTTGGCGACGATGATGCGGCCCTCGGTGTCGGTCAGGAGGACCGGGTCGGACACCGCGTTGATGATGTTGTAGAGCAGCGTCCGCTCGCGGAGGCTGCGCCGCTCGCCCTCCTGGCGGCGCTGGGCGGCCCGCAGCGCGGTCAGGCGCGGGCCGAGCAGGCCCGCGACCCACTTCGCCTCGGTCTCGATCTCGGGGTCGATGGGCGCGACGATCAGCAGGCCGATCGGGTACTCCTCGAGCGCCTGGCGCGCGTGGAGAGGGATGGCGATGAGGCGGCTCGACTCCAGCGGCGTGCGCGGCGCCGGCCGGCCGTTGCGGCCGAAGATACTCGCCTCGAGCCGGACGGTGGCCGCGACCAGCGGGTCGTTGTGCGTCTCCAGATCGAGCGTGAAGGACTGCGCGCGTGTGCTGCGCACGGCGAGCGTGGCGACGGGTTGGAGCACGGATGGACTTTCCTGCGACCCCACGAGGCAGAGCCCCCGCGCGACGCCGGCCGACCGGCCGAGCCAGTCCAGCGCGCACCGGGCACAGGTCGCGAGATCGTCGGTCTCGAGCAGCGTCTCCGCCAGCTTCAGCCGCTCGGCAGCGTCGACCTTGCCCCGGCGCCGCGCCATGGTGCGCAGCGCGGCACTCCGACTCACGGCCTACGCAGTCTCCGTGAGACGGTCCCCTCGCGGCGCGTGCGCGCGATCTCGACTCTCAGCGCCGCGTTCTCGGCGATCACCGCCTCGCTCACGTGACCGTCGATCGCGGGCCTCGACGCGGACGTGAGCGAGCCCACCGCCTCGGAATACTTGAGATAGGTCTCGATCGACGCCACGACGACACGGGCTTCGACGGTGATCAGATCGATGCCGACGAGCGAGACGCGGACCCACGCGTCGATGACGATGCCTTTGTCCAGCACCCGGTCGAGGACGTCGATAAGGCTTGTGCCGCCGCTTGTCCGTTCGACTGGCATCGCTCAGTCTCCTTGTCGGTTCGCATCGTGACCGCCGTCGCGCCGCCTGTTGCCCTTGCGCGACGAGAGCGAAGCGACTTTGCGCTCGAGCAGCCGCACCTGGCGGCGCAACTCTTCGTTCTCCGAGGACAGACGATTCGGAGACAGGTGGGCGTCGTGTTTCCACCAGTCGAGGCCGATCTGCTGCGCCTTGTCGATGGAGCACACGATCAGACGAATCCGGATCGTGAGTAACTCGACTTCGGCGAGGGAAATCTTGACGTCGCCGGCCACGACCAGGCCCTTGTCGAGAACCCGGTCGAGGACGTCCACGAGTCCACTGGCGCGGCCGTTCGAGAGCTGGAGATCCGTTGTTCTCATTCGGGAGGTCGATCTTCCCCGGCGCTGATTTGTCCTGTGAGTATAGGGTGTTCCAGAACCTGCTCACAATCCATGAAAACTTTTTCCCACCACCCCCGTGGGCGCCGGCGGTCAGGAACTTCACGGGGGGGCCCGGTCAAAAATTTACCTATTGCCGCGAAAACGATCACTTCTTGCCGTTCTTGGGCCCGCCGTTCTTGGGCAGGATCTCCGCGAGGAACTTGCCGGTGTACGACCCCGGCGTCTGCGCGACGATCTCGGGCGGCCCCTCGACCACGATCTCGCCGCCCTCCTCGCCGCCCTCGGGGCCGAGGTCCACCACCCAGTCGGCGGCGCGGACGACGTCGAGGTGGTGCTCGACGAGGACGACCGTGTTGCCGGCGTCCACGAGGCGGTTGAGCACCAGCAGGAGCTTCTTGACGTCGTCGAGGTGCAGGCCGGTCGTCGGCTCGTCCAGCAGGTAGAGCATCTCGCCTGTGGCGCGCGCGGCCAGCTCGGCGGCGATCTTCAGCCGCTGCGCCTCCCCCCCGGAGAGCGTGGTGGCCGGCTGCCCGAGGCGCAGGTAGCCGAGGCCCGTTTCCTGGAGGGTGCGCAGCCGCCGCGACAGCGCCGGCGTCGCGGCGAAGAAGTCCACCGCCTCGTCGACGGTGAGCGCGAGCACGTCCGCGATCGACTTGCCGCGATGCTTGACCCCGAGCACCTCCGGGCGGTAGCGCCGGCCCTCGCACTCCTGGCAGGACACGTACACATCCTCGAAGAAGTACATCTCGAGCTTCTGGAAGCCGTCGCCCTGGCACGACTCGCAGCGGCCGCCCGGCACGTTGAAGGAAAACGCCCCGGCGCCGAGGCCCAGCGCCTTGGCGCGCGGCAGCGCGGCGTAGAGCTTGCGGATCTCGTCGAAGGCCTTCACGTAGGTGACGGGATTCGAGCGCGGCGTGCGCCCGATCGGCTCCTGGTCGATGAGCCGCACGCCCTTGAGGTACTCGATGCCGGTCACCGCCGTGTAGGCTCCCGGCGTCTGGAACTCCGTCTTGAAGGCGCGCGCGACGGCGCGATAGAGCGTGTCGTGCACGAGCGTGGACTTGCCGGAGCCCGACACGCCGGTGACGACGGTGAGCGTGCCGAGGGGCAGCCGTAGCGTGACGTCCTTCAGGTTGTGCTCGCGCGCGCCGGTGAGAACGAGGTGGCGGCGGCCCGGCCGACGCGTCAGCGGCGCGGGGATCGACTCGCGCCCGGTGAGGTAGCGCGCGGTGAGCGAGCGCGTCGTCTTGCGGAACTCGTCCTGCGAGCCGCTGAAGACGACCTCCCCGCCGCGCTCGCCGGAGCCGGGACCGAGCTCGATCACGTGGTCGGCGGCCTCGATGAAGGCGCGGTCGTGCTCGACGACGACGACGGTGTTACCGGCCGTCGCGAGCTCGCGGCAGAGGTCGGCCAGGCGCGCGGTGTCGCGGGCGTGCAGGCCGATGGACGGCTCGTCGAGGACGTACAGCGTTCCCACCAGCTGCGAGCCGAGCTGATTCGCCAGATTGATTCGCTGCGCCTCGCCGCCCGAGAGCGTGCGCGTCTGGCGTCCGAGGGTGAGGTAGCCGAGGCCGACGCGCAGCAGGAACGTGAGCTTGGCCGAGAGCTGGCGCAGGATCTCGCGCCCCACCGCCGCCTCCCACGCCGTCAGGCTGAGGGAGTCGAGGGTGGCCGCCGCGCGCTCGATGGTCAGCCCCGTGAACTCCGCGATGGTGAGCCCCGCCACCTTCACGGCGAGCGCCGCCGGCTTGAGCCGCGCGCCCGCGCACACCGGGCAGGGCGACTGCGTGCGGTAGCGCGAGAGGAACACGCGCACGTGCAGCTTGTAGCGGTAGGACTCGATCTCCTCGAAGAAGCCGTTGATGCCGGGGAACTTGCCGTCGCCATCGTAGACGAGGCGGCGCGCGCGCTCGCCCAGCCGCTCCCACGGAATCTCGAGATCTACCCCGGCCCGCCGCGCCGCCTTCACGAGCTCGCGCTGGTACCACTTGCCGGACGGGTGCGTCCACGGCTCGATCGCGCCCCCGCCGAGGCTGAGGGCGCGGTCGGGAACGACGAGCGACTCGTCGTACTTGAGGACGTTGCCGAAGCCCTTGCACTCCGCGCAGGCGCCGAGCGGATGGTTGAACGAGAAGAGCAGCGGCTGGGGCCGCTCCAGCGCGGCGCCGCACGCCCCGCAGCGGAACTCCTCGGTGAACGCGCGCCGCGCCCCGCCGACGATCTCCACCGCGACGCGCCCGCCGCCCTCGCGCAACGCGGTCTCCAGCGAGTCCACGAGGCGCGCGCGGCCGTCGGCAGCGAGCACGACGCGGTCGAGCACAACGTCGAGCTCGGGTCCCGGAAGCGTGGGGGGCGGCGGCGCCGCGAGATCCACGACCTCGGCGCCGAGGCGGACGCGCGCGAAGCCGCGGCGCGTGAGGGCCGCCCAGACCTCGGTCGGCGGCACGCCGGCCGGGACCGGCAGCGGGAAGGTGACGAGGGCCCGCGCGCCCGCGTGCTCGGCCAGCAGGGTCTCGGCGATGGTCGCCGCCGAGTGGCTGGCGGCGGGCGCGCCGCACGACGCGCAGTGCACGCGGCCGACCTTCGCGTACAGCAGCCGGAGGTAGTCGTAGATCTCGGTCGCGGTGCCCACGGTGGAGCGCGCGGTGCGCACGGGGTTCTTCTGCTCGAGGGCCACCGCGGGGCGGATCTGCTCGATGCGGTCCACGTCGGGCCGGTCGATCCGCTCGAGGAACATCCGCGCGTAGGTCGAGAGGGACTCGATGTACCGCCACTGCCCCTCGGCGAACAGGGTGTCGAACGCCAGCGACGACTTGCCGGACCCGGAGACGCCGGTGACGACGGTGAGCCGATCGTGGGGGATCTCGACCGAGATGTTCTTGAGGTTGTTCTGCCGGGCTCCCTCGATGCGGAGAGCCGGGGGTTGCGACATTCGAGCGGTCCTCCTGAGGTGGGTAGTGTACTGGAGGTGCTACCATGGCGTCCAGATGCCGGACACGATCCACGTGCTCGTCGTCGATGACGACACCAACGTGCGGGGTCTGCTGGTCGCCGTCCTCTCGCGCTCTCCGTTCGCCGTCGTGGACGCCGGCTCTGGCGGCGAGGCGATGGCGCACCTGGCGCGCGAAGAGTTCGACGTGGCCCTCGTCGATGTCCAGCTGCCCGACCACTCCGGGCTGGACATCCTGCGCTGGGCGCGTGACGCCGACGTGGACGCCGAGTTGATCGTGCTCACCGGCCACGCCGACGTCGAGACGGCGGTGGAAGCGATGCGTCTCGGCGCCTACGACTTCATCACCAAGCCCTGGAAGAACCCCGAGCTGCTCGAGGTCGTTGCCAAGGCGGCCGAGAAGAAGGCGCTGCGCCGCGAGAATTCCGCGCTGCGCGAGGTCATCCACCGGCGCGACGGCCTCCCGACCATCATCGGCGATAGTCCGGCCGTCGCCGAGGTGCTGAGCGTGATCGGCCGCGTGGCCGCTACCGACAGCCCCGTCCTGATCCACGGCGAGAGCGGCACCGGCAAGGAGCTGGTGGCGCGCACGATCCATCTCCGCAGCAAGCGCGCGGGGCGCCCCTTCGTGTCCATCAACTGCAGCGCGCTGCCCGACACCCTGCTCGAGACCGAGCTGTTCGGCCACCGCAAGGGCGCCTTCAGCGGCGCCGTCACCTCGCGCGTCGGTCTCTTCGAGGCGGCCAACGGCGGCACGCTGTTCATGGACGAGATCGGGGAGATGTCGGCGGCCATGCAGGTGCGCCTGCTCCGCGCGCTCGACTCCGGCGAGGTGCGGCGGGTGGGCGAGGAGCGCGCGTTCCACGTCGACGTGCGCATCGTGGCCGCCACGGCCAAGGACCTCACGCGTGAGGCGACCGAGGGCCGCTTCCGCTCGGACCTCTTCTACCGCGTGAGCACGGTGGTGGTCGAGGTGCCGGCGCTGCGCCAGCGGCGCGAGGACGTCCCGCTGCTCGTGCAGCACTTCCTGAGCGCCAACGTCGGCGCGCGCAAGCCGCTGTCGTTCGCGACGGACGCGCTGGAGCGGCTCATGGCGTACGACTGGCCCGGCAACATCCGCGAGCTGCGTAATCTCGTCGAGCGCCTGCAGATCCTGCACGAGGGCGCCGACGTGCACGCCGCCGACCTGCCGCCCGAGCTCTCGCGGTCGCGCCCGGCCGCCGCCGTCGAGGGCGAGGCCGATCCCGTGCTGGTGCCGTTGGCCGACGTCGAGCGGCGCCACGTCGAGCGCGTGCTCAACGCGACGGGATGGAACAAGGCCCGCGCGGCGCGCGTCCTGGACGTGGACGTGAAGACCCTCAACAAGAAGATCCGCGACTACAGCCTCGAGAAGCCGTCCTAGGAGTTCTTCCGCCCGCCCCGGAGAACCTCCCGGGTCCCGGCTCCTCGGGATGTTCTACTAAGCCCGTTCCGGCGAGCACTTAGAACGCATCCGGGGTGGCACTCTCGTTGCCATTACGAGGATGCGTATGAAGAAGCCCCGACGCGCCGCTGAGCAGCCCCGGGTGAAGGCCCCGACGTCCGATGTCGTTCTCTGGCGCCCCAGCATCGTCCTGGCGAGCCGGATCGAGGCGCCGGCACGACGCAAGCCGGTGACGCTCGCGGCGCCGACGGCGCATCCCGACTCCGGCGAGCCGCGCATCGTGGGCTCGATCTTCTCGCTGGCCGACGCCGGCGCCACGCTGGCGGCCCGTGCCGCCGAGGCACGGGCGCGCGCGACGGAGGCGGCCTCGGCACGCGAGCGCGTGTCGGCCGCGATAGCGGCGTATCGACTGGAAGCGTCGTTCGACCAGGCACTGACGGGCGCCTACCGACAGGTCACGGCGCTCATGGAAGAGCGGGGGCTGGCGTGAGGAATTCCGTGGCGACGGCGACCCTGGCGGTGTCTTCGAACGTGTACTACCTGCCGGCGCCCACGCCGGTGGCCGAGGCCAGGCCTGCGCTGTCGCGCTGGGCGAACCTGAGCCGCAGGTGGTGGCGCCTGCGCTTTGCGATGGCCGGCATCCGGCTCGCGCTGAACCCCGCGCCCACGCCGCTGTTCGCCGAGGAGGAGACGCTCGCGATGCTCCAGGGGCGGGCCGAGATCGTCGACCGGCGCCCGGGCCAGGCGCGGTCCGCACCCGTGATCGACTTCGACGCCGCGCGCGCGCGGCTGCGCCCGGCCGTCGCGACGAAGTAAGCGGGCCGTTCATCGTTCGCATGGCGTTCGGGGGGCCATTCGGGCCCCCCGAACTTTTTTGGTACAGTCCGGCCCGATGCGGTCTCGCCTCGGGCTGGTCCTTCTCGCCGCCGCGCTCGCCGGCGGCTGCTCCCAACCGTCGAGCGACCCTCTCGCCGAGCGCGGGCGTCAGGTCTATCTCGCCCAGTGCACGCAGTGCCACAACGCGGACCCGGCGCAAGACGGCGCCGTCGGCCCGGCCGTGAAGGGCGCGTCGCGTGAGCTCCTGGAGGCGAGGATTCTGAGGGGGAGCTATCCGCCGGGCTACAAGCCGAAGCGCCCGACGAACGTCATGCCGCCGCAGCCGGCGGTCGCGCCGGAGATCCCGGCGCTCGCCGCGTATCTAAAATAGCCGCGGGGGCGCTCGAGCGAAGGCCGCCGGGGCCGGCGCGGGACCGGCCCCGGCTGCTCCGTCCGATCAGGCGAAGATGAGCTTGAGCGCGACGAAGAAGACCGCCGAGAGCACGAAGCCGCCCCACAGCGTGCCCTTGACCGTCGTCAGCATCTTCTTGCCCGCCCACTGCTTCGTCGAGAGCGCGTTCCACTCCACGATCGCCATGATGGCGAAGAGCACGACGAGCATCGTCACCTTCGCGCCGCGCGCGGTCGGCGTGTAGAAGGCGAAGTGGCTCGCGGCGCCCATGAAGAAGAGCATCGGGACCGAGAGCAGCGTGTTCGTGCGAGAGGCCACGCCTGAGCGCGCGCCCCGGGCCGCCGCTTCGGGAATGGCCTGGCCTCCCTTCGACACCTGGGTGGCCGAGGCGATGATGACCTGCTGCGCCGGCCAGATGACGAACCAGACGTTGGCCCACATGAGGCTGCCGAGCATGCCGCCGATGAAGATCGACCAGCCGTAGGGCACCGAGAAGAATGGCTGGAGGCCGCCGAAGCGGTGGAACGCGATGTACAGGATGTAGAGCCAGCCGGTGATGAAGGTGAGCATCGCGCCCCAGCGGAACCACCACAGCGCACGCCCGACCAGGCTCCCCACGATCATGCCGGAGCGCACCGGGGCCTCGGCCGTCGCGAAGAACGGCGTCTGTACGAAGTTGAAGTAGTAGAGCATCCCGATCCACGTGATGCCGGCGAGGAAGTGAAACCACCGCAGCAGGAACATCGTCCAATCCCCAATGCTTGGCATCCGCCCGCCTCCTGTCGATCGATGGAGCTACTCGTCGTCCTCTTCTTCGTCGTCGTCGTCTTCGTCGAGATCGTCGTCGTCTAGATCGTCGTCGTCGAGATCGTCGTCCTCGTCCTCGTCCTCGTCGTCCTCCTCGTCCTCCTCTCCCTCGGTGGTGTCGGCATCGAACCCGTCATCGTCCTCGTCGAAGTCATCGTCGTCATCGTCGTCGTCGAGGTCGTCGTCGAGATCATCGTCCTCCGCGTCGTCCTCATCGTCGACATCGTCGTCGGGGTCGTCGTCATCGTCGTCGACTTCTTCTTGGCGGAGCGTGGGATCGTCGTGCCAGAGGTGTCGCCGGAACTGCATTGAAGAGTCCTCCGAACCGTGCTGCTTGAGTAGCCGGACCCGCGCCCTCGGATTGCCCGTGCGGATTATAGCAAAGGGTTCTCGGCACGGCGGCGCCATGATTTAATTGCGCGCACATGGGCTGGCTGCGTGTCGGCGTCGTGCGGTACACTCCGTTCGCTGCGCGGTCGTCCCGGCCATCCGGCGGTGTAGCTCAGCGGCAGAGCAGGGGTCTCATAAGCCCCGTGTCGGAGGTTCAATTCCTCCCACCGCCACCAAATCCACGGGCACCGAGGCGAGAATTCGTTGGATCTGATCGGGACGGATCTCCTCGTCTCTGTGGGGTCTCATAAGCGCCATCGGATAAGGTTCAATTCCTCCCACCGCCACCACCTCCGCGCCTCTGCTACACTCCACGACCGTGAACGGCGACGACATCCTCGTCCGGCACGACGGTCCCATCGCCACCGTCGTCTTCAATCGGCCCAAGACCCGCAACGCGATCAGCTACGCCATGTGGGTGGAGATCGCGCGCGTCACCGAGGGGCTCGTGAAGGACGAGTCGGTGCGTGGCATCGTCTACCGCGGCGCCGGGACCGTGGCTTTCGCCTCGGGCGCGGACATCTCCGAGTTCCAGGAGCAGCGCAAGGACGCCGAGTCGTCGCAGCGCTACGGCGAGGCCACCGCGGCCGCCTACGCGGCGATCCGCGAGTGCCCGAAGCCGACGGTCGCGATGATCTACGGCTTCTGCATGGGCGGGGCGATGGGCATCGCGATGGGCTGCGACCTGCGTTTCGCCGCCGAGGGCAGCAAGTACGGCATCCCCGCCGCCAAGCTGAGCATCGTCTATCCGCCCGAGGCGATCGGCCAGCTCGTGGATCTCGTCGGCCCCGCGTACGCGAAGGACATCCTGTTCTCCGCCCGCACCGTGGGCGACCGCGAGGCCCTCGCCATCGGCCTCATCCAGCGCCTGGTGCCGGAGGCCGAGCTGGAGCGCACGACCTACGACTATCTGCAGCTGGTCAGCGAGAACGCGCCGCTCTCGGTGCGCGGCAGCAAGCAGTCGATCCAGTTCTACCTCGCCGGCTACACCGAGGCGCGACGCACACGGTTGCGCGAGCTGTCGCGCGAGGCGGCCGCGAGCGAGGATTACAAGGAGGGCACGCGGGCCTTCCTCGAGAAGCGCCCGCCGAAGTTCCAGGGCCGCTGAGCCCGGTGCGGTTCGAGTTCCTCAGCTCGACACCGCCGAGCCCGACGGAAGGCAGCGGGACCTGGGTAGCCATCGACGGCGTGCTGCGCGGGCTCCAGCGCCTCGGTCACGCCGCCCGTCTCCGCCCCATCACCACGCGCACCGGCTTCCATACCTTCGACCGCTGGCGCTACAACCGCGCGGTCGTGAGCGACCCGCCCGACGCCGACGTCGTGATCGGCGTGGACCTCGACGGCTACCGCTGGGCGTCGCGTCGGCCGCCCGGCGTGGGATACGCCGTGATGCTGAAGGGGATCATCGCCGACGAGCTCCGCAACGAGGGCGGACTGGTTCGCGCGTTACTCACGGTGCAGGCGCGCTGGGAGCGCGTCAACGTCCGCCTGGCCGAGCGGGTGATCGTGCCCAGCCGTTACTCCGCCGGCGTCGCGCACGAGGTCTACGACGTTCCGCGCGAGCGCCTCGCGGTGGTGCCCGAGCCGATCGACCTCGCGGAGTGGCGCCGCCGCTTCGCCGAGGCGCCACGCCGGGGCTCGCGGCCGCCGACCGTTCTCTGCGTCGCGCGCATGTACCCGCGCAAGCGCCTGGACGTCCTGCTGCGAGCCGGCGCGCGCCTGCGAGGCCGAATCCCGGGCGTGCGCGTCCGCATCGTAGGGGACGGGCCGGAGTCCGCCCGCCTGCGGGCCCTGTCGGCGGGCCTGGGGCTCGAGGAGACGGTGACGTTCCTGGGGGAGATCAGCCGCTCGGCGCTGGCCGTAGAATATGTGGGTGCCGATTGCTTCTGCCTGCCGACCGTCCAGGAAGGTTTCGGGCTCGTGTTCGCGGAGGCGATGGCCGCGGGGTTACCGATCGTCGCGTGCCGCACGGCCGCCGTCCCCGAGGTCGTCGAGGACGGGCGCACAGGGCTCCTGGTGAGCCCGAACGATCCCGAGGAGCTGGCGAGGGCGATGGAGAGAGTGCTGGCGAACGCTGAAGTGCGCGCGGAGCTCGGCGCCGCGGGCCGCCGTCGCGTCGAGGACTTCGACCTCGACCGCGTGGCCGCGCGCCTGCTGGAGACGCTGCCGTCCACCCGGGGGCGTCCATGACCGCGCAGGCGCGCTCGACGCGGCGCTTCGCGTTCGCGGCCGGCCACCGCTACTGGGTCGCCGACTGGTCGCCGGCGGAGAACGAGAAGAAGTTCGGCCGGCTCACGGTGCCGCACGGCCACAACTACGTGCTGGACGTCAGCGTGCGCGGGCCGATCGACGAGCGGACCGGCATGGTGATCGATCTGAGCGAGCTCAAGCGGATCGTCACCGAGACCGTGGTCGATCGCTTCGATCACGCCGACCTCAACGCCGACCCGCTGTTCCGCGACCGGGTGCCGACGACCGAGAACATCGTGCTCGCGATCTGGGACCTGCTCGCGCCCAAGCTGGGCCCCGACCGGCTGGCCGGCGTGCGCGTCTGGGAGGACGCGACGCTGTTCGTGGACTACGATGGCAGTGCGAGTGGCAGTGCGAGCTGAGCGGCGCCGCGCCGCGAGGCGAGCGGTGAAATGATCGAACATACGGCAGTGCGAGCGGAGCCGGTGCCTCCGGCGAGGCGAGCGGTGAAATGATCGAAAATCGTGAGGTCGACGTCACCCGCGTGTACCATTTCAGCGCCGCGCACCAGCTGGCGAACCCCGCGCGGCCGGCCGCCGAGAACGCCGCGCTCTACGGCGCCTGTCACCGGGCTCACGGCCACAACTACTATCTGGAGGTCACGGTGGCCGGCGCGCCGGACCCGCGCACGGGCATGGCGGTGGACCTCGAGGCGCTCGACGGCCACGTGCGGCGCACGGTGATCGATCAGGTGGACCACGCGAAGCTCGAGGACGTGCCGGCGCTCGCGGGGGTGATCACGACCGGCGAGAGCCTGGCCCGTGCGTTCTGGCGTACGCTGGCGCCGGGGCTGCCGACGGGGCGGCTCTCGCGGATCACGGTGGTGGAGACGGCCAAGAACCGGTTCGAGTACCGGGGCGAGGACGCATGATCGCGAAACTGGTCGCGCAGTTGCTGAAAGAGCTGGGTGAAGACGCCCAGCGCGAGGGACTCGCCAAAACGCCCGAGCGTGTCGAGGCGGCGCTGAAGTTCCTCACGTCCGGCTACGACAAGAAGGTCGAGGACGTCCTCAACGACGCGCTGTTCGTCGAGAACTACGACGAGATGGTTATCGTGAAGGACATCGACTTCGCCAGTCTCTGCGAACATCACCTCCTGTTATTCATCGGCAAGTGCCACGTCGCGTACATGCCGCGCAAGAAGATCGTCGGCCTGTCGAAGATCCCGCGTCTCGTGGACATGTTTGCCAAGCGCCTTCAGGTGCAGGAGCGCCTCACGACGCAGATCGCCAACGCGCTCAACGAGGCGCTCGAGCCTCGCGGCGTCGCGGTCGTGATGGAGGCGATCCACACCTGCATGCTCGTGCGCGGCGTCGAAAAGCAGAACTCCAAGGCGGTGACCTCGGCCATGCTCGGCGCGTTCCGCGACCGGCCGGAGACCCGCGCGGAGTTCATGGAGCTCATCAAGAGCGGACGGGGACTCCAACTATGAAAGCGCTGGAAGGCAAGGTCGCCATCGTCACCGGCGCCGGCCGTGGCATCGGGCGCGCGATCGCGCTCGCGTTCGCCGCCGAGGGCGCGGCGGTGGCGCTGGCCTCGCGCTCGCGCTCCGACCTCGCGGAGGTCGCCGGCGAGATCCGGGCGGCTGGCGGCGGCCGCGCGCTCGCCATCCCCACCGACGTGACGAACGACGGCGCCGTCGAGGCGCTGGTGGAGCAGACGGCGTCGGACTTCAAGCGCGTGGACATCCTGGTCACGGCCGCGGGCACCGCGGCGTTCGCCTCGCTGGCCGACACCAAGCCCGCGGATTGGGACGTGATGCTGTCCGTGAATCTCCGCGCGGCGATGGTGTGTTGCCGGGCCGTGCTGCCCACGATGCTGCGTCAGGGCGAGGGCACCATCGTCAACGTGGCCTCGATCGCCGCCAAGCGCGCCCTCCCCGGCTCGGCCGTCTACACGGCGACGAAGGCGGGGCTCCTCGGCTTCAGCCGCGTGCTGGCCGAGGAGCTCCGCAATACCGGCGTGCGCGTCGGCGTGCTCATGCCCGGCGCCGTCGACACGCCCCTCTGGGACACGGTCGGCGGGACGCCGCCGCGCGACAAGATGCTGCGCCCCGAGGACGTCGCGCGGGCGGCCATGCTGATGGCCGCGCTGCCGCCGCACGCATCCCTCGAGGAGCTCACGCTGCTGCCCTCCGGTGGCATCCTGTGATACGATGACCGTACGCATTCCCAGAGAAACCGCCTTGTTTTACGGGAGGATCGAATGATTACGATGACCGATACGGCCGCCAAGAAGGTCTCTGAGCTTCGGCTCGAGGAAGGCAAGCCGGAGTGGGGCCTGCGGATCCGCATCGTGGGTGGCGGGTGCTCCGGGATGTCGTACGAGCTCGGCTGGGAGGACCAGCAGCACGCGGACGACAACGTCGTCGAGGCCGCGCAGGGCATCAAGGTCTACATCGACAAGAACAGCGCGGCCTATCTGTCGGGCAGCGAGATCGATTTCGTGCAGAACGACATGATGGGCGCCGGGTTCGCGATCAAGAACCCGAACGTCAAGTCGTCCTGCGGCTGCGGCCAGTCCCACCGCTTCTAAGCAGCAAGACGTGCGCGTCCGCGTCCGCCTCTTCGCCCGGTACCGAGAAGCCACCGGGCAAGAGCGGCTGGACGTGGACGTCCCCGAGGGCGGGACCGTCGAGACGGCCTGGAAAGCGATCGTCGCCCGCCATCCCGATCTCTCGCGCTACCGCCCGTACACCCTCTTCGCGGTCGGCCACGACTACGTCGAACCCGATCACCGCCTCGCCCCCGACGACGAGCTCTGCCTGTTCCCGCCGGTGAGTGGCGGTGCGAGCCGAAGCGGTGCCTCCGCTGAGGCGAGCGGTGAAATGATCGAAAATACCAGTGCGAGCTGCAGGCCGTTCGATGGCTGAGGCGAGCGGTGAAATGATCGAACGTACCGATGACGTGTTCGCGGTCCTCGAGACGCCCCTCTCCCCCGACGCCATCGCGGAGGCCGTGGACGATCCCGGCGCCGGCGGCGTCGTCATCTTCTCCGGTATCGTCCGCAACCAGACCGACGGGCGCCCGGTGAAGTTCCTCGAGTACGAGGCGCACGCGCCCATGGCCGAGGCGAAGATGCGCGAGATCGGCGGCGCGATCCGCGCGCGCTGGGCGGGCGTGCGGCGCGTGGCGATACTCCACCGCGTCGGCCGGCTCGAGATCGGCGAGGCGTCGGTGCTCATCGCGGTGTCGGCCGCGCACCGCGGCGACGCCTTCGAGGCCTGCCGCTATGCGATCGACACCCTCAAGCGCACCGTCCCGGTGTGGAAGAAGGAGCACTTCGAGGACGGCGAGGTCTGGGTGGGCCTGCAGGGCGGCTGACGTGGACCTCGTCCACGCGGCCGAGCGCACCATCCGCCGCCACGCGATGCTCGCGGGCGGCGAAACCGTCTTGATCGGCGTCTCGGGCGGCGCCGACTCCGTCGCGCTGCTCCACGTCCTGCTCCGCCTCGCGGGAGCCCTCGACCTGCGGCTGCACGTCCTGCACGTCGACCACCGCCTGCGTCCCGACTCCGCGCGCGCCGCCGAGTTCGTGCGGGCGCTCGGCGCGCGCCTCGGCGTGCCCGTCGACGTCGTCGGCGTGCGCGTTGCGGCGGGCTCGGTCGAGGCCGCCGCGCGCGCCGCACGCCACGCCGCGCTGGAGACGGCCGCCGACCGCGTCGGCGCCGCGCGGATCGCGCTCGGGCACACGGCCGACGACCAGGCGGAGACGCTGGTCATGCGGCTGCTCGAGGGCACCGGCGTGCGCGGGCTCGCCGGCATCCCGCCCGTGCGCGGCCGGCTGATCCGCCCGCTGCTCGAGAGCCGTCACCGGGACGCCGTGGCGGCGCTGCGGGCGGCGGGGATGGAGTGGCTCGAGGATCCGTCGAACCGCGACCCCCGCTTTTTTCGCAATCGCGTGCGCCACGGGCTGCTGCCGCGCCTCGCCGAGGAGACCGGCGGCGATCTCGTCGCGCGCCTGGGACGGCTGGCGCGCCGCGCGCGCGAAGCGGTCGACGCGCTCGACCACGTCGCGGCCGTCGAGCTTTCCCGGCTCGCTCGCGAAGAGGACGGCGCGCTGGTGCTCTCGCGCTCGGCCCTCGCGGCGCTGCCACGGCCGGTGGCCGCCGAAATCTTGCGAGCCGCCGCCGCGAGCCTCGGCAGCCGCGCGCCGCTGCGCGCCTGGGGCCATCGCGGCCTGCGGCGCGTGCTCGCCGACGCTCCGCCGCGGCGCCCCTTCCGGCTGGGCGGCGTGCTCGTCGAGGTCAGCGGCGACCGGGTGCGCGTCGGCGGGACGCGTGCGCCGGCGCTGGCGGAGCGCGAGCTCGCGGTGCCCGGGCGCGTCGAGTTGCCGGAGATCGGCCGCGCGCTCGAAGCCGTGGTCGTTCCCGCGACCGACTACGCGCTGCCGCGTGAGCGCGATCGCGTGGCCTTCGACGCCGCCGGGCTGCCGCCGCGGCTCGTCGTGCGCGCGCGCCGCCGCGGCGATCGCTTCCGGCCCTTCGGCGGCGGCGATCGCCGGCTCAAATCGTTCCTCATCGACGCGAAGGTGCCGCGCTGGGACCGCGACCGGCTGCCGCTGGTCGACGCGGGGCGCGACATCCTCTGGGTGGCCGGCGTGCGCCGCGGCGCCGCGGCTCCGGTCACGGCGCGCACCGGTCGCGTGGTCGAGCTGAGGCTGGTTCCGCTGGCACGACGTCGCCCCGCGGCGGTAGAATGCGCGTCTCCATGAAGGTGATGGCCGCCCTCGTCGTCGGGCTCGCGCTGGTGCCCTCGCTGCCCGCGCAGGCGCAGGCGCCGTCGCCGCCGCGCCCTTCGCGTCCCGCCCCCGCCAAGCCCGACGCGCCGGCGCCGGTGAAGCCGGATGCGCGCGCGGTGCTCCGCGCGCTCGAGGACGCCTTCAGCGCCGTCGCCGACCGCGTGACGCCGGCCGTGGTGAACGTCAGCACGGTGGCGGCGCAGAAGGGCTCGAGCAACGGCGAGGACGAGCGCTACCGCGAGTTCTTCGGCGACGACCTCTACGACCGCTACTTCCGCCGCCGGCCGCGCGAGGACGGGCGCGCCAGCGGCTCGGGCGTCATCGTGGATCCAAAGGGATACATCTTGACGAACAACCACGTCATCGAGAACGCTCGCGAGATCACCGTGCGACTGTCCGACTCGCGGAAGTTTCCGGCGAAGCTGGTGGGCCGCGATCCGAAGACGGATCTGGCGGTGCTGAAGGTGGACGCGCCGGCGCCGCTGCCGGCGGCGGAGCTGGCGGACTCCGATCGGCTGCGCGTGGGCCAGTGGGCGATCGCCATCGGCAACCCGTTCGGGCTCGACCGTACCGTCACCGTCGGCATCATCTCCGCCACCGCGCGCAACCGGGTGGGCGTGGCGACGTACGAGAACTTCATCCAGACCGACGCCTCGATCAATCCGGGCAACTCGGGCGGGCCGCTGCTGAACCTCGACGGCAAGGTCATCGGCATCAACACGGCCATCGTGGCGGCCGGGCAGGGGATCGGCTTCTCGATCCCGATCAACGAGGCCAAGGCCGTGATGGCGCAGCTCATCGCGAAGGGCCGCGTCGTGCGCGGCTGGCTCGGCGTCGTCATCCAGGACGTGACCGACGAGCTGGCGTCGAGCTTCGGCGTGAAGGAGCGGGAGGGCGTGCTGGTCGCCGACGTGATGAAGGGCGGGCCCGCCGAGACCGCGGGGCTGCGCGCGGGCGACGTGGTGGTCGAGCTCGACGGCACGCGCATCCGCGAGGTGCCCGATCTGCAGCGCCGTATCGCCGGCGTCGCCCCCGGTCAGAAGGTGCGCCTCGTCGTCGTGCGCGACGGCGCGCGCCAGCCGGTCACGGTCGCCATCGGCGAGATGCCCTCCGAGGAGCCGACGCTGCTCGCGCAGGCGGGCGCGGAGGGCTTCGGGCTGCAGATCGAGCCGCTCGCGCCGGGCGCGGCCGAACGGCTCAACCTGCCCGTGTCGCAGGGCGTGCTCGTCGTCGACGTCGCGGCCGGCGGGCCGGCCGACCGCGCCGGCTTGCGGCGCGGCGACATCATCCTCGAGGTCGCACGCCAGCCGGTGGCCGACGCGCAGAGCTTCGGCCAGGCGCTGGCCGCGGTCGCGCCGGGCGAGGCCGCGCTGCTCTACGTCCATCGTCCCGGAGGCGGCGGCCGCAACCAGTACGTGGTCCTCGAGCGGGGCGTGCAGCAGCCATGAGCCACGGCCTGCTCGGCGACCCGCCGCTCACGACGCGGCGGCGCGGCACGGTGCTCGTGGTGGACGACGAGGAGGGTGTGCGCGCCTCGATCCGCGCCATCCTCGAGGAGACGTGCGAGGTGCTCGAGGCCGAGCACGGAGCGGCCGCGCTCGAGATCCTCGCGCAGCGCGAGGTCGATCTCGTAATGCTCGACCAGCGCATGCCGGGCGAGGCGGGCGTGGACATCCTGCCGCGCGTCAAGGCCCTCGACCCGTCGGTGGTGGTGGTGA
>QHRU01000070.1 GCA_003220225.1 Candidatus Rokuibacteriota bacterium | reverse complement strand
TGCAGGAGCGCCGTGAACCGCTGCTTGCTGTCCCGTTCGGCTGCCTGACGCACTCGCGCGAGCGCACTGAGCGCGCCTCCCCGGCCCGGTGTCCGGAGCGCGTCGCGCTCGCCCGAGTTCCCCTTGGCCCGCCCCCTTCCCTCCACCGCCTCCGCGGCCGGCTCCTCGGCCTTGTTCGGCGGCTTCCCCGGTACTACGGGGCGGTCCGACTGCCCGCGCTCGTCCATCATCGGCGTGTGTCCTTGGACTTCCCGCTGCGGTCTGCGGCCCCCTCGGCCACCGACGAACGCGGGCTCTCCTGGTTCCCGTCCGCGGTGCTTGGATATCTGCGCAGGGTCTTTGACCGCGCAGGGTCCGTCAGCGCCTCGCGATATCGGCACTGCCGGCGTGGCCTTCCGCTTGTCTCCACCGCGTCGGCACCCCGAAGTGGTTCATTGATTTCGCGGCTCCATACCCGGCCCGTACCTCCCCCTGTCAACGCTTCGCGGTCGCCCTTACGGACGCTCACGCATGACTCGGGGCCGGCGTGGCTCGCTACGCCTTCGCCGCATGACTCTTTCATTCACTGCACCGCGCCGGTGTGACCGGCGCACGGAGACCACGATGACCCTGCTGGAGTCACTCTCCACCGACCTGCGGCGCCTGCACGACGTGCTGGACAAGAGCCTCGACGGCCTCACCACGGATCAGCTGCACACGGTGCCCGCCGGCCACCCGAAGGCGAACACGATCGCGTGGAACCTCTGGCATTACGCGCGGACCGAGGACAACGTCGTACGCTTCGTGCTGCAAGACCGGCGGCCGACGGTGTGGGTCGAGGGCGGCTATCCGGAGAGGCTCGGGCTGCACCCCGCCGCGCAGGGCACCGGCATGTCGACCGAAGAGGCGCACGCCCTGCGCATCCGGGACGTGCCGCTCTTCGCCGGCTACATGAAGAAGGTGTGGGCGAGCACCGAGGAGTACGTGCAGACGCTGTCGCCCGCGGAGCTCGACCGCAAGGTCGCCCTCAAGTTCGTCGGCGAGATGCCGGTGGCGCGCGTGTTCGCCATGGTCGGCATCACCCACGGCTTCACGCACTTCGGCGAGATCGAGCTGGCGCGCACGCTGGTGGGCGCGAAGAGTGGCGGCGCGACGTGAGGATCAGGCGTCCGGTCGCCGGTCTCGTTCCTCGCGTATCGCCTCGAGCTCGGCGATCGCCTCGAGGTCCTTCGGCCGACCGGCGGCACGCTTGACGTCGATCAGCCGCTCGAGGGTGAGGCAGCGACAATCGACGCCGAAGACACGGATCATGATCGTGTGCGCCAACAACTCGGCATAGCGGCCGCCGCCCGTGATCTCCCCGAGGAGGTCGAGTGCACCGAGATCGGTCGTCAGCGTGAAGTTGAGACCCCGTTCCAGCGTCTGCGCATCCCAGCGGAACGGCAGTCCCGGCGGCGCGCCACGAAGGTAGGGGTGGTAGGGCGTGAGCGCGAGCGCCAACCGATCCAGATTGGGGCGGCGGCGCTCGTAGACGACGTCGACGTCGGCGGTGAGACGCGTCGAGCCGTGCACCGTTGCCGCAACGCCGCCGACGAGAATGAACTCCACCCCGCTCTCCGACAGGACGCGGAGAAGCGCCTTGAAGTCCGTCATCGGGCTCCGGAGGCGCGGCCGGTCCGGCGGAGCTCCTCGGCGAATTCCTGGAGCTGGATGAGAGCCTCCAGGCGCTGCTCGATCGACCGGCGCAGGCTCTCTCGGATCAACGAACGATCGACGTGCCGCTTGTACGCCTCGATGACCGGATCCGACTGCGACATGACATCAGGATAACGCAGACACGGATGCGAAGCGCTCCTTGCCGGATCACCTCACCAGGTCGCGGAGCTCCGGCACCACCCACAGCGGGGGCCGCCCCGCGTGCACGCGCAGGATGTTGTCGAAGGCGTTGCGGAAGGCCTTCGGCCAGTTCTCCCACGTCGGCCCCGCCGTGTGCGGCGTGATCGTGCAGGTGTCGACGTTGAGCAGCGGGTTGTCCTTGGACGGCGGCTCGTCGACCATGACGTCGAGGCCGGCACCCGCGATGCGCCGCGTGATCAGGGCCTTGTGCAGCGCGCGCTCGTCCACCACGGGCCCGCGACACGTATTCACGAGGATGGCCGTCGGCTTCATCAGCGCGAGCTGCCGATCCGAGATCATGTTCTGCGTGACCGAGGTGAGCGGCGTGTGCAGCGTCACCACGTCGGCGGTCGCGAGCAGCTCGTCGAGAAGCACGTAGCGGACGCCGAGGGCGTCTTCCTCGTGCTCGGGCAGGCGGATGATGTCGTAATAGACGATCTTGCACTCGAAGCCGCGCAGCCGCCGCGCCACCTTCTTGCCGATGTTGCCCAATCCCACGATGCCGACCGTCTTGCCCTCCAGCTCGTAGAGGCGCGTCTCGGCGAAGTCGCCCACGCGCCACTTGCCGGCCGTCACGTTGTTGTGCTGCCAGTGCAGCTTCTTCAGGGTGGCGAGGATCAGCATCATCGCGTGCTCGGCCACGGCCACCGAGTTCGCGCCGCCGTTGTTGGCGACGGGCACCCGCGCCCGGCGCGCCGCCTCGAGGTCGATGGTGTTGTAGCCGGCGCTGATGAGCTGCACCAGCTTCATGGTGGGCGCGGCCGCATAGAAGTCGGGCCCGAGCGGGTTGCGCGCGAAGCCCATGAAGTAGTCGGCGCCCTTGACGGCGGAGAAGAACTCGGGCCCGGTCGGCTCGGTCACGACCAGGTCGAAGCCCGCGGGCTTCATCTCCATGAGGACGTCGAGCAGCGCCTTGGGGAACTTCGGGGCGAAGACGATGCGGGGCATGCTAGCTCCTCTCCGAGCCGACCACGCTCACGAACGAGACGCACTCGCCCGGCGCGCCGCCGAGGTTGTGGGTGAGGGCGAGCTTGCGCCCGCGCGCGACGCTGGCGATCTGCCGCTTGCCCGCTTCGCCGCGCAGCTGCAGCCAGCACTCGAACAGCATGCGCAGCCCCGAGGCGCCGATCGGATGACCGAACGACTTGAGGCCGCCGTCGGGATTGACGGCCAGCTCGCCCTCGAGGTCGAAGGTGCCGGCGAGGACTTCCTTCCACCCGGTGCCGCGCGCCGCGAAGCCGAGGTCCTCCATGAGGACCAGCTCCGTGGGCGTGAAGCAGTCGTGCACCTCGGCCATGGCCAGCTCCTGGCGCGGCTCCTTGATGCCGGCCTGCGCGTAGGCGTCGGCGGCGGAGGCCACGACCTCGTTGAACGTGGTGTAGTCGTAGTCGGGATCGATCGGCCCCGCCGCCGGCCC
Organism: Candidatus Rokuibacteriota bacterium; assembly: GCA_003220225.1. Taxonomy (GTDB): domain Bacteria; phylum Methylomirabilota; class Methylomirabilia; order Rokubacteriales; family CSP1-6; genus AR12. Next base: position 33,653 of record QHRU01000070.1, on the reverse strand, counting down.
CGCCACGAACGACAGCGCTTTCACGTAGAGCGGCTTGTCGGTGTAGCGATGCGCGTCCTCGGCGCGAACGATGATGGCCGCCGCCGAGCCGTCGCTCACGCCCGAGCAGTCGAAGATGCCGAGCGCGCCCGCCACCAGCGGCGAGCACGCGATGGTGTCCTTGGGCACTTCCTTGCGGAACTGCGCGCGCGGGTTGAGGGCGCCGTTCTTGTGGTTCTTCCACGCGATGCGTGTCATGACTTCCTTCAGCTGCTCGTCGCTCACGCCGTACTTCTTGGCGTAGGCGGGCGCGAGCAGGCTGAACATCGCGGGCGCCGTCATGCCGGCCGCGGTGCCGTCGCCGACCGAGCGTGTGCTCGGCAGCCCGGAGAAGCCGGAGTCCTTCAGCTTCTCGACGCCGATGGCCATGGCGATGTCGTAGGCGCCCGCGGCCACCGCGTAGCACGCGTTGCGAAACGCCTCCGAGCCGGTCGCGCAGAAGTTCTCGAGCCGGCTCACCGGCTTGTAGTCGATCTTGAGCGGGCGCGAGAGCGTCAGACCGCTCTGGCCCGAAAACAGCGTGCCCAGCCAAAAGGCGTCCACGTCCTTCAGGTCGATCCCGGCCGACGCTGTCGCATCTTTCGTCGCGTCGACCAGGAGGTCGCTGACGCTCTTGTCCCAGCGCTCGCCGAACGACGTGCAGCCCATGCCCACGATCGCCACGCGGTCGCGAATCCCGTTGCTGGCCATATGCCCTCCCGCACGTTGACGGTCGCTGCCGATCGAGTGAGGAGACCCTACCACGGCTTCTCGGCGCCGTTGACTGGTCGAGCGCGGGATCTCCGCTGGGCGATAACCGGCCGCGAGAGCGCGGGCTGGTCAATCGCTGACCAGGACCGGGCTCGGATGGAATCCTATCTTAATGAAATCGTGGACATTCCATACGGCACGGTCGTTGCCCGTGTATATGCGACATGGTCGCGCAAACTCAGGCGCCTCGACGACGCCTGCGAGCAGCCCTGCTCGCGGGATTGGCGGCCCTGGCGCTCGCACTTCCCTGCGAAGCGAGGCACAGGGCGAACGCGCCCGCGCCGGCCCCGCAATCGGTCGTGGCGAGCTACCAGACGCGGATCCATCCCATCCTGGTCACCAAGTGCGCGGCGTGCCACACCGGGACGCCCGAGCGTCCGCTGTACTACTTCATTCCGGTCCTGAATCTCTGGAGCCAGCCGTTCATCGAAGACCACATCCGCCAGGGGCGGGTGCAGTTCGATTTCTCGAACGGGTTCCCCGCCGGCCGCGTCGGCGCAGCCCACGAGTTCATCGCCCGGCTCCGGAACTCGGTTCAGGACCGGAGCATGCCGCCGCTCGAGTACGCGCTCGTGCACTGGACGCATCGCCTGACCGAGGAGGAGCGAAAGGCCATCCTGAGCTGGGCCGAGGCCGGCATCGCGGCGCTGAACACGGTGCGCAGCTCGCGCGAGATGGCCTCGGTGGACGCTCCGGAGATTCCGGCGCAGATCGCGGCGGCGATCGCACAGGCGTGCCCCCTGGCGGATCGCAAGGACGCCAGGGCACGAGACGCCTGCGCCGAACGACTGGCGCGGTCGGAGATCTTGAAAGCCCGGATGCAGGAGCCGTTCCTCTGGGGCGGACAGAAGGTCGCGGGGGACTACGACCTGGAGCATTCTCCATCGAATCGCTTCAACCCGCTGGCGTGGCGCAAGATGTACCTGTCGCTCTTCATGTTCGACGGGAACAACCGCGTGGAAAAGGTCGGCGATCAGACGATCATCCACATGCCGGCCCAGTTCCGAGGGCAGCTCGACTCCGGCGAGTACCCGTATCCCTTCTGGCACTCCGAGAAGAAGTGGGACGACTACAACTACTCGACCGAGGTGATGCTCGTCTACCGGGAGGGCAAGCTCCGGGGCGCCTTCCGCTCCGCCGTGGCGGACAAGACCCGGCCGAAGGTGGTCAGAACGTGGGATCACAAGTGGCACTGGTTCAAGCCGGGGGCCACGCACGAGGCCACCCAGACGGAGCCGCGGGTCACGCTCTACTCGAGCCTGTTCACGCCGAAGAACCCGCACGTGAAGGAGCTGGATTCGGCGTACCGGAAGCTCGCACTCGGGTTCAACCGGTACAAGTGCTTCGAGTGCCACACGCCGGCCAACTACGCCAAGATGAACATGCTGGAGTTCTTCAACTATCCCAACCAGGCCCTGACCGGCCGCAACCGCATCATCGCGGTCCTCGAGGACAACGCGATGCCGCCGATCGACGGCATCGAGGATCCCCGCGACCGCCAGACCCTGCTCGAGCTCGCGCGGGACTTCAAGCGAATCGCCGACGAGGCACTCAAGTTCGAGAACGAGAAGCTAGAGGACAGCCTGACCGGGCCGGTCCGAAATCCCGCGAGATAGATCAGAGCGCGCGGAGCGGCCGCGCCTTCCAGAAGTAGTTGTGGATGCCGTTGGCCGTGTAGAGCCGCCGGAAGGTCAGCTCGACGCGGTCGCCGATCTTGACGGCCTTGGGATCGACGTCGGTCATCTCGCACTGGAACCGTCCACCGCCCTCGAAGTCGACCACGGCGACGACGACGGGCGGCGACATCGAGTACGCCAGCCGGTCCACCGTGAACGTCGCGATGGTCGCCGGCACGTCGCTGAGCCGCTCCGGCGTCATGCGGTCGATCGCGTGGCACTTCACGCACACGCGCTGCGGCGGCACGTGGCGCGCGCCGCACGCCTGGCAGCGGCTGCCGGTGAAGGCGTATTTCCAGCTCTCCGAGCGGGCCGAGGCCGGCGCCTCCGGGGGCTGCGGGTCGGGACGCCGCGGCGGCTCGCGGCGCAGGAAGCCGCGCCACGTCAGAAAGGCCGCATACGGCACAGGACCCGAGCTCGCGATCTGAGCGGCCACCGTCGCGGCCGAACGCCGCGCGGCGACCGCCGCCGTCGTGCGCCACACGGTGACGTCGGCACCGTCGGCGAGCGAGACGACCGCGATCACCTGCTCGGGGCGCGCCGCGTCGAGTGCGGCCGCCAGCATGAGTCCCGCGTGTGCCGCGCCCGTGTGGCCGACGCTCGCCGCGAGGTCGTCGGCGATCGCCTCCTTCTTCACGCCCGCGGAGGCGGCCACGCGCTTGTTGGAGCGCGCGTGCGGGCCGGCGACGATCAGCACGTCGATCGACGGCGCGGTGACGCCGGCCTGCTTCAACGCCTCCGCCAGCGCGGCCTCGCCGAGCGGCACGTACGCGTGCTCGCCGAAGCGCTCCTCCCACTGGCGTGACGCCGGCTCCCCCGGCACGCGCCAGCGCTCGAGGAACTCGGCGGTCTGCGACGCGTGACCGAGCGCTTCGGACACGACTGGACCGTCGCCGAACAAGAATGCGGCGGCAGCGTCGCCGCCGTCGCGCTCGTCCCCGCCGCCCGCGAGCCCGGTGCGGACGTCGGCGAGGACGGCCAGCGCCGGCCCGCGCGCATCGAGGGCGGCGCGCAGCGCGCCCGCCGCCGAGCGGACCGAGCCGAGCATGTCGTAGGCGGCCGCGGAGGCGGGCAGGTCGAGCGCGGCGTGGATGGCCGTCGCGTTGGTCTTGTCGAGGTAGGCGGGATCGGCCGTGGCGAAGTAGACGGCTTCCGGCGTCACCGGCACGCCGCGGAGCGCGGAGCGCGCGGCCTCCACGCCCATGGACGTGGTGTCCTCGTCGTACGACGCGACCGCGCGCGTGCCGCCGCCGGCGGCGGCCCCGAGGGCCGCGCCGATGGCCTTGCGGTCGAGCCGCGCGTACGGGACGTACGCGCCCCAGGCGAGAAGGCCGCGCACGTCGCCGCTACCCGACGTGCTGCTTGAGGAACTGGATCGTGCGCTCGCGGGCCTGGTCCGAGCTCGGCTTGTGGAACGAGCCGCGCTCGTCGCACGAGAAGCCGTGGCCCGCCGGGTACACGTACTGCTGGAGGTTCGGGTGGTTCTGCTTGACCTTCTCCCAGTGCTCCTTGGGGATGGACGCGTCGGTCTCGCCCCAGTGGAAGATCACCGGACACTTCGGCTTCTCCGTCGCCGTGTCGCCGATGCCGCCGCCGTAGTACGCGATGGCCGCCGCCACGCCGTCGATGCGCGTTGCGGCCAGCCAGGCCATGGTGCCGCCGAAGCAGTAGCCGACCACGCCGACCTTGAGGCCGGACTTCTGCGCCTCCTTGACGGCCGCGCGGATGTCCTTCACCGTGTCGTCGATCGACAGCTTGCCGCGCACGGCGCGGCCGCGCTCGATGTCCGCCTGCTGGTAGCCCGTCTCGAAGCCGCGCTCGACTCGGTCGAAGATCGCGGGCGCGATGGCCAGGTAGCCGTCCTTCGCGAAGCCGTCGGTGACGTTCTTGATGTGGTGATTCACGCCGAAGATCTCCTGGATCACGACCAGCGCGCCCCGCGGCTTTCCGGTCGGCGCGGCCTTGTAGGCGGCGAGCTTGTGTCCGTCTTCGGCGGTCAGGTTGATCATCTCAGCCATTGATTCCTCCATGTGCCGTCGGGGAGCATCCGCCCCCGACGGTCGGCAAATCGTCAGGCGGCGGGATATGATGCCGCATGCCCGAGCCGATGGCAAAGGCCGTCGCGACCGTGCGGATCGACAACGACCGGGTGCGTGTCACCGAGTGGCGCTTCGCGCCCGGTGCCCACACCGGCCACCACCGTCACGAGTACGCCTACGTCGTCGTGCCGATGACCAGTGGCCCGCTCGCCATCCGGAGCGCCGCCGGCGACGCGACTGCGCAACTCACCGTCGGCGCGCCCTACTATCGCGACGCCGGCGTCGAGCACGACGTCATCAACCCCAACCCCGGCGAGTTCGTCTTCGTCGAGATCGAGCTGAAGCGCTAGCTATAGCTAGTAACGGGGATAGAAGGCGTCCTGGCCGGGCTGGTACGTCGGCTGCCGCTGCGCCGGGTTGCGATTCACGAGCGGCCGCGCGTACATCGGGTGCGTGAACGACCGCACCTCGTGCTCGATCTCGTAGAGCAGCTTGCCCGAGTCGGGGTCGACGATTTCCTGGAAGCGGTACTGGTACGGGTTCGACTCCTGGCTGACGATGCCGCGCTCGTTCAGCTTGGCATGCGAGCCGCCGAAGTCGGTGACGTACACGGCGATGTGATAGCCGTCGTAGGGGCGGATGTCGTCCGACGTCTCGCGGAACCGCAGCGACTGGCCGGGTCCCACCTGCACGCGGGCCACCGCGCTGCCGTTGTCCTGCTCCAGCCGCGCCGGCGCGGCCATGACCTCGCGGTAGAAGCGCGCGATGCCGTCGGCGTGACCCGTGGGCACCGGGAACTCGACGTACGGCATGCCGAGCGTCATGAAGCCGAAGTCCGAGCCCGCGCGATGCAGCCGGATCCGGTTGCCCCACGGACACGTCACGTCGGCGTGGTTCTTCTCCACCTTGTGCGTGTACCTGGTGCCTCCGAGCCACTTGTCGGCGGCCTGCAGCCGGTCCGGGAGCGTGTCGAAGTCCGAGACGACGCACCCCACTCGGCCGCGCGAGTGGTTCGGCGCGCCCGTCGGCAGGTGGAACTGCGAGCGGCCGAGGTTGATCCACATGTTGTCGAGTCCGACCATGAGGTACGGATCGCGGGTGAAGCCCAGCGCGGTGACGTAGAACGCCGTCGCCAGCTGCTGATCGGGCACGCGGAAGTTCACGTGCTCCAGCAAGACGATGTTCCCGACGTCCTCTGCCTTCCGGTCGAACGTCTCAGCCGCCATGGTCGACCCTCCCAGTTGGGGGACAGGATACCACCGGGCGTGACAGAGGAGCGTCACGGCTCCGCCGGGACGCTCCGAACGTTGGGGGGTATGGGGGGCCCTTCGAGGCCCCCCATCTAAACAACCGGCCAGGGGTAGCGATCGGCGCTCCCTTCACCCGGGAATCGGCCGGCCTGAGCCAGCCTCCGCGCCCGCGCGACGAGCGTGTCGCGCTCCTGCTCGTCCAGCAGCTCCGCGAGCGCGGCGGGTGGCCCCTGTTTCACGAGTCGTCGCAGGTCGTCGCGCACGCCGTCGGGCAGCGGCTCGCCCGCGAAATCCCAGATCACCGTCCGCAGCTTGGGCTCGACGTTGAAGCAGAGCCCGTTGTCGATGGCCCAGATGCGGCCGTCGGGTCCGAGCAGGCAGTGGCCGCTCTTGCGGTCGGCGTTGTTGGCGATCAGATCGAACGCGCAGATCCGGGCGAGCTGATCACGGTGCGCGGGCTCCTCGCAGAGCGTGAAGTAGTGCTGGGCGAAGTCCGCGTGCACGAACTCCTGCAGCGAGCCTTCGCCGTAGGGCCCATCGCGCCGCACCGTGAGGGGCACGAGCCCCCAGCCGAGCGTCTCCGAGAGGTGATACGCGGCCAGCTCGCGCTTGAAGAGGCCGGGCGGAAAATCCCAGAGGGGGCGCTCGCCCCGCTCGGGCTTGTAGACGGCGAGCGCGCAAGTGGCCTCGAGCGCGACCTCGACGAGGAAGGTCGCGTTCGTGCTGCGGGGCAGCCGCCCCTTGAGGGTCACCTCGCCGCGCGCGAGGAGCGCGGCGACGTCAGGCGGTGACGACGTGGCCGTTGCTCCGCGGGCACACGTGGCCGGCGGGATCCCTGGGCTGGCTGCACATGGGGCAGATCGGCCGGCCCGCCTTCACGAGCGACTCCGTGCGCTCGACGAACGCCGCCGCCTGGGCGCGCGTGATCGCGAAGCGGGCCGTCGCCGGCTCCTCGCCTTCCTCGTCGACGACGGACTCGGCGACCACGACGATGCGCTGGCGCTTCTCGTCCCAGCCGAGGCCGAGCGAGGCCACCGGCCACGCCGCGTCCACGGGCTCGACGAGGTCGAGGCTCTGGGGCGTCGGCTCCGACGCCGTCGGCAGCTTGTCGAGTATCTGCGCGAGGTAGGTCGCCAGCGCGCGCACCTGCTCCTTCTCGCTCTTGAGCGTGACGAGCCGGCCCTTCTGGCGTCCCTGGATGTAGAAGACGCGCTCGCCCACCGGGCCGACGGCGCCGGTGGTGAAGTGATCGGGCGCATCGAGGTCGAAGGACGCGCTCATGGCCGCCCCAGCGACGCGAGGTCGCCGTCCATCGCGTTCATCGTGAGCACGCTCAGCCCCTCCAAACGATAGGCGATCGCCGTGATGGACGCCGGCGCGATCATGATCCTCTGGAAGAGATCGAGCGGCGCGCCGAGCGCGTGCGCCACCAGCGTCTTGATCGGGTCGGCGTGCGAGGCGACGACGATGGTGCCGCCGCGATGGCGCGCGACCAGCCGGGCCACCGCGCTCACCATGCGCGCCTGCATCTCGACGAACGACTCGCCGCCCGGAAAACGGAACGCGCTCGCGTGCCGCTGCACCACGGCCCACTCGGGCCGCTTCGCCGCCCGCCGCAGCGACAGTCCGGTCCACGCGCCGAGATCGCTCTCGAGCAGGCCGGGCTCCACGCGCACGGCGAGGCCGCGCGCCTTCGCCAGCGGCGCCACCGTCTCGCGCGCCCGCTCGAGCGGCGACGAGTAGATCGCCGCGAGCTTCGGCACCGCCGCCAGCCGCACGGCCAGCGCCTCCGCCTGGCGCCGGCCCTCCTCCGAGAGGTGCAGGCCGCGGCGGCGACCGGGCAGCAGGCGCCCGGTGGTCGGCGTCACGCCGTGGCGCACGAGCAGGACGAGCGTGGAGGCGAAACGGGCCGGCGGCATGCCACAGAGAGTGTCAGTGGCGCGCGGTCAACGCAAGCGAGGCGGCTCAGCCGCCGAGGATCTCGCGGACCTTCGCGAGGATCGGGCCCCGGCCGATGCCGAAGCGCTCGAGCAACTGCCGCGGCGGGCCGCTGCGCGGAATCTCGCGCACGGCGAGCCGGTGCACGGCGACGCCGGCGGTGCTCACGGCTTCCATCACGGCGTCGCCGAGGCCGCCCTCCGGATAGTGGTCCTCGACGGTCAGGACCCGGTTGTCGCACGCGCGCGCGGCCTCGAGCAATGCGGCGGCGTCCAGCGGCTTCACGCAGAAGAGGTCGATCACGCGCACGGCGGTCCCCTGCTTCGCCAGCTCGTCGTAGGCGGCGAGCGCCTCGTGCAGCGTGATCCCGGCCGCGACGATGGCGAGCCGGTCGCGCTCGCTCCGGCGCAGCGTCTTGAGCGTGCCGACGGCGAACGCGTCGTCCTCGCGGTAGAGGCCCGGCGTCTTGCCGCGCGTCGTGCGGATGTAGACGATGCCCTTGCGCGCCGCGGCCAATCGCACGGCGGCATCGGTGGCGACGCCGTCGGATGGGTAGAAGACGACGGCCTCGGGGATCGCGCGGAAGAGCGCGAGATCCTCGAGAGCCATCTGCGAGGGCCCGTCCTCGCCGATCGAGACGCCCGCGTGCGATCCGCAGAGCTTCAGGTTGGCGCGCGAGATGCCGGCCATGCGGATCTGGTCGGCCGCGCGCTCGAGGAAGCACGCGAACGACGAGACGAACGGGATCAGGCCCTGGGCGGCGAGGCCGGCCCCCGCGCTCACCATGTTCTGCTCCGCGATCCAGCCCTCGACGAACCGGTCGGGGAAGCGCTCCTTGAACTTCTCCGCGTACGTCGAATTCTTCACGTCGCCGTCCAGCACGCGCACGCGCGGGTCGCTCTCGCCGAGCCGCACCAGCGCCTCGCCGTACGCCTGGCGCGTCGCGATCTCGCCGGTCGGTGGCTTGCCCGCGACCGGCTGGGGCGTCGGCAGCGCGCTCTTGCCCGCGCGCCGGCGCGGCCGGTGGATCGGCGGCGGCGGCAGCCGGTGCAGCCGGCTCTCCAGCGCCGCGATCACGCGCTCCGCCATGTCGGGAGGCAGGGGCTTGCCGTGCCAGCCTTCCTTGCCCTCGACCTCGGCGCCGAGCCCCTTGCCCTTCACCGTGCGCGCGACGATCGCGGTCGGCGCGCCGCGGCCGCGCGCGGCGCGGCGGAGCGCGGTGGTCACCTGCTTCATGTCGTGCCCGTCGATGACGTTCACGCGCCAGCCGAACGCGGCGAAGCGGCGCTGGTAGGCCTTGAGGTCGTGGCCGAACATCGTCGGCCCCGATTGGCCGAGCGCGTTCACGTCGACGATCGCCACGAGGTTCTCGACCTTCTCGTGGCTCGCCATCTGCGCGGCCTCCCACACCGAGCCCTCCGCCATCTCGCCGTCGCCGAGCAGGACGAAGACCCGCGCGTCGGCGCCGAGCATGCGCGCGCCGAGCGCCAGGCCAACGCCGACGCCGAGCCCCTGGCCGAGCGAGCCGGTGGCGACGTCGACGAACGGCAGCCGCGGCGTGGGGTGGCCCTCGAGATCGCCGTCGATCTGGCGCAGCTGCACGAGATCCTTGCGGTCGAGCGCGCCGGCCGCCGCCCACGCCGCGTAGAGCAGCGGCGCCGCGTGGCCTTTGCTCAGCACGAAGCGGTCGCACGCCGGATCGCGCGGCGCCTGCGGGTCGAAGCGCATCACGTCGAAGAAGATCGCCGCGACGAGGTCCGCGCCGGAGGCGCAGGAGGTCGGGTGGCCGCTGCCGGCCGCGGTCGTCGCGCGCACGCTGTCCACGCGCAGCTGGGTGGCCAAGTCCTCGAGCGCGAGCAAGCGGGCGTCGGCGGGGCTGCTCATGGCCATAGTGTAAACCGCTGCAACGCGAACGCCAGTGGAGTCGCTGGCACCGTGGCTGCACGTCGCGCGGGGGGAGGTGTGTGATGAGCAAGCTGCTGGGCCTGATCGTGAGCCTCGCCGTCGGCGCCGGAGCCGCCTACATGCTCGATCCCGAGCGCGGCCGCCACCGCCGCGCGCTCGCCCGCGACAAGGCGGTCGCGGCGACGAACCGGATGAGCGAGGCGCTCGAGGGGAAAGAAACGTCACTGGGCGAATCTCGCGCGCCGTTCTCTCGCCGAGGCGCGCGGCCGCGTCGCCCGCGGCCGTCACGCCGCGCAGAACGCCTCCGCCCAGGTGCGGAAGCCGGCCTGACGGCGGCGCCGGCCGACCGGACTCAGCGCGGCCGATTGGCGTGGTCGGCGAGCACCGAGGCCACGCTCGCCGTCACCCGCACGCCCGTCGGCACGTGCAGGTACTCGTTCGGCCCGTGCGCGTTGCTGTCGGGGCCCAGCACGCCCGTGATCATGAACTGCGCCTGCGGATAGCGCGCGCCCAGCATCGCCATGAACGGGATCGAGCCGCCCGTGCCCTGCGACATCGCGGGCCGGCCGAAATAGTCCTCCGACGCGCGGCGCATCGCCTCCGCGAGCCACGGCGCCGTCGCCGGCGCGTCCCAGCCGTCGCCGGGCGTCTCCGCCTCGAACCGCACGCGCACGCCGTACGGCGGCGCGGCCTCGAGCGTCTCCTTCAGCCGTTTCGCCGCGTGCGCCGAGCTCACCGTGGGCGGCAGCCGCAGCGACAGTTTCGCGGCCGTCATCGGCCGCAGCACGTTGCCGCCGTCGGTGGGTGACGGCAGCCCGGCGGCGCCGGTGATCGAGAGCGCTGGCCGCCATGTGCCGGCGAGCAGCGCGTCGAGCGGATCGTCGTGCATCGGACGCCCGCCCGGCACGAATGGCAGCTGCGTGATCCGCTTGGACAGCACACCGGAGACGGCGCGCGCCTGCTCGACGCGCTCGCGCGGGATGTCGGCGTGCAGGTCGCGCAGGAGGATCTCGCCCGTCCGCTCGTCCTCGAGGCGCGAGAGCAGCGCGCGGAGGATCCGGAACGACGAGGGCACGATGCCGCTCGCCACGCCCGAGTGCACGCCCTCCGTCAGCACCTCGACGGTGAGGACGCCGTTGACGATGCCGCGCAGCGAGGTCGTGGTCCAGAGGTGCTCGTAGTCGGAGCAGCCGGAGTCGAGGCACACGACGAGGCTGGGCGTGCCGATGCGTGCGGCCAGCGCGTTCACGTAATGCGGCAGGTCGTATGAGCCCGACTCCTCGCACGCCTCGATCAGCACGACGCAGCGCGCGTGCGGCACGCCCGGCGCCTGCAGCGCCTGGATCGACGCGAGCGCGGCGAACGCCGCGTAGCCGTCGTCGGCGGCGCCCCGGCCGTAGAGCTTGTCACCGCGCCGCACCGGCGTCCAGGGGCCGAGCCCCTCACCCCAGCCGACCATCTCCGGCTGCTTGTCGCAGTGGCCGTAGAGCAGCACGGTGTCGTCGCCGCGCCCCGGCACCTCCATGAAGATCAGCGGTGTACGGCCCTCGAGCCTCACGACCTCCACGCGCAGCCCTTCGATCGCGCGCGCGCGCGACCACTGTTCGATCATCGCCACCGCGCGGTCGAGGTGCCCGTGTGCCTTCCAGTCGGGATCGAACATCGGCGACTTCGCCGGGATCCTCACGTACTCGGTGAGCGTCGGCAGGATCTCCTCGTCCCACGTCTTCTGCGCAAACGCGAGCGTGCGGCTGACGTCGAGCGCCATCACCGCGTGCCCTTCAGGGCGGTCCACACGCGCTCGGGCTTGAGCGGCATGTCGAGGTGCTTGACCCCGAACGTCTTGAGGGCGTCGACCACTGCGTTGACGACGGCGGGCGTGCTCCCGATCGTCGCCGCCTCGCCGATGCCCTTGGCGCCCATCGGATTGAAGGGTGTCGGCGTGACCGTCTGGTCCGTCTTGAACAGCGGCAGGTCCTCGGAGTGCGGCACCGCGTAGTCCATCAGCGAGCCCGTGACGAGCTGCCCGTCGGCGCTGTACACGACTTCTTCCAGCAATGCCTGAGCAATCCCCTGAGCGAGCCCGCCGTGCACCTGGCCGGCCACGAGCGTGGGACTGATGCGCACGCCGCAGTCGTCGACGGAGACGAAGTCGCGCACGCTCACGCGCCCCGTCTCGCGGTCGATCTCGACCACGGCCACGTGCGCGCCGAACGGATAGACGAGCTGCGGCGGCCGGAAGAACTCCGTCGCCTCCAGCCCATGCTCCATGCCCTCGGGCAGGGCATCGCCGTACGCCTTCGCCGCGATGGCGGCGATCGTCAGGGCTTTGGCCGGCACGCCCTTCACCTGGTACCGGCCCTCGGCGTAGACGACGTCGTCCGCGGCGGCCTCCAGCATGGTGGCCGCGATGCGCCGAGCCTTGGCCTGCACCTTCAGCGCGGCGCCGAGGATGGCCGAGCCGCCGACGACGAGGCTGCGTGAGCCGCCGGTGCCGTTGCCCATCGGCGTGTTGAGCGTGTCGCCGTGGCGGACGACGATCTTGTCGAAGGGCACCCCCAGGTGGTCCGCGATGATCTGGGCGAACGTCGTCTCGTGGCCCTGGCCGTGCGCGGAGGTCCCCGTGAAGGCGGTGACGTCGCCGCCCGGCTCGACGCGCACGACCGCGCTCTCGAACGGCCCGAAGCCGCACATCTCGACGTAGCACGCCATGCCGATGCCGAGCAGCGGCCGGTCGCGGCGGCTCACGCGCGACTGCTGGTCTCCGCGGAGCTTCTCGACGCCGGCGATCTCCAGCGCCTTCGTCAGCGCGCGGTCGTATTCTCCCGAGTCGTAGCGCTGGCCCGTCGGCGTCGCGTAGGGGAACGCCGACGGAGGGATGAAGTTCTTGCGGCGGATCTCCTCGGGCTTCTTGCCGAGCTCCTGCGCGACGACGTCGATCAGCCGTTCGAGGTAGTACGCGGCCTCCGGCCGTCCCGCGCCGCGATACGCGGCCACCGGCGTCGAGTTGGTGAACACGCAGGTCGACTTGAGGTCGACGTTGGTGAACTTGTAGACACCGACGCCCATCATCAGCGTGAGGTCGGGGATGAAGGTGAAGATCGGATAGGCGCCGATGTCCGCCATCACGTGCATGCGCACGGCGGTGATGGTGCCGTCCGCCTCGACGGCCGCCTCGAGGTCGGTCACCTGCGCGCGCCCGTGGGTGGTGGCCACCATGTGCTCGATGCGCGTCTCCGTCCAGCGCAGCGGCAGCTTGTAGAGGCGCGCGCACGCGGCGAGCGTGGCGTCCTCCGGATACGTGCCGAACTTCACGCCGAAGCCGCCGCCGACCTCGGGCGCGATCACGCGCACGAGGTTCTGCGGCACGCCCAGCACGGTGGCGAGGTCGTTGCGTAGCACGTGCGGCGCCTGGTGGCTCGCCCACACCGTGACGCCGCCCGTCGCCGGATCGGGCGCGGCCAGCGTCGCGCGTGGCTCCATCGGGATGCCGGACAGGCGCTGGCTGATCATCCGCTGCTTGACGACCTTGTTGGCCTTCTTGAAGGCGGCGTCGGGATCGCCCTGCTTGATCTCGGTGGTGTGCTCGACGTTGCCGGGCGCGTCCTCGTGCAGCTTGGGCGCGCTCCGGGCCATCGCGGAGGCGAGGTCGCCGACGGCCGGCAGCGGATCCCAGTCGACGACGACCTCCTGCGCGCCGTCCACCGCCGCCGCTTCGGAGGTCGCGATGACCGCGGCCACCGGCTCGCCGACGTGGCGCACGCGGCCGATGGAGAGCGGGAAGTGCTTGCGCCCGGCCTCGGTCTTCGCCCCGCCGCCGCCCTCGGCACTCGGTCCGCCGAGCGGAAGCTGTTGCACGTGGGCGCGCAGATCCTCGCCCGTCACCACTCGCACGACGCCGGGCCGCTTGAGGGCGGCCTTCGTGTCGATCTTGCGCACGCGCGCGTGGGCGTGCGGGCTGCGCACGAACACGACGTAATGCAGTCCGGGCACCGTGACGTCGCCGACGTAGGCGGAGGTGCCGGTCACGAGCCGGGGATCTTCCTTGCGCTTCACTTCCGCGCCCATCAGTCGGGGGGTTGCCGTGGCCATGTCGATCCTTTCGTGGGAGTCAGGGTCGGAGGATAACTCCTGCTACAATCTCGCGCCATGAAAACCATGGATGACCGGCGCGCACAGTTCGACGCCGAGTGCCGCAGCGCGGGTCTCACGCTCGGTGCCCGCGACTACGATCTCCTCTACGACATGTGGCTCGACTGGCTGCCGGAGCGCGACCGCCTGCGCGCGACGATGCCGGAGCCGGAGGACGAGCCATGGCGGTGAACGTCGCGGACCTCGATCTGCGCGGAGTGAGCGAAGGGCTCGGCCGGCGCGAGCTCTCGTCGGTCGAGGCGACGGAGGCGTACCTGCGCCGCATCGCGACGCACGACGGTGTCCTGCGCGCCTACATCACCGTCACCGGCGACACGGCGCTGGCCCAGGCGAAGGAAGCGGACACGGAGATCGGGCGCGGCCGGCGCCGCGGACCGCTGCACGGCGTGCCCATCGCGCTCAAGGATCTCATCGCCGTCGCCGGCGTGAAGATGACGAGCGGCTCGCAGGTGCTGGCCGATCACGTCCCCGCGCGCGACGCGTTCATCACGCGCAGGCTCAAGGACGCGGGCGCCGTGCTCCTCGGCAAGCTCGCGATGCACGAGTGGGCGTTCGGCCGTCCGGTGACCGACGGGCCCTTCCCCACCGGGCGCAACCCGTGGGACGTGCGCCGCGCGCCCGCGGGCTCGTCGTCGGGCTCCGCCGTCGCGGCGGCCGCCGGCCTCTGCGCCGGCGCGCTCGGCTCCGACACCGGCGGCTCGATTCGCGGGCCGGCGGCGATGACGGGCCTCGTCGGCCACAAGCCGACGTACGGCCTCGTGAGCCGCAGCGGCGTGCTGGCGCTGTCGTGGTCGCTCGATCACGTCGGCCCGATGACGCGAGGCGTGTGGGACAGCGCGGTGATGCTCCAGGCGATCGCCGGCGCCGACCCCGACGACACCTCCACGCGTCACGCCACGACGCAGGACTACGTCCAGCACCTCGAGGACGGCGCGCGCGGGCTGCGGCTGGGGCTGCTCAAGCGCTACTACGTCGACTTCCCGGGACTGAACGACGAGGTGCGCGGCGCGGCCCTCACGGCGTTCGACGCGCTCCGCAAGGAAGGCGCGACGATCGAAGACGTGGACGCGCCGTCGCTCGATCTCGCGCTGGCCGCGTGGGCGCCGATCATGTCGGAGGCGTACGAATACCACGCCGAGACGATCCGCAAGACGCCGGAGAAGTTCCGCGAGGGACTGCGCACGCGCATCTACCTGAGCGCGCTCTTCACCGCGCAGGACGTCCAGCGCGCGCAGCGGCTGCGCGCACGGATCGGCCGCGAGGTGGACGCGCTGCTCTCGCGCGTGGACGCGCTGATCTTCCCCGGCCAGGCGGCGCCCGCGCTCAAGTTCGAGGACTTTCCGACCACCGGCTTCGCGCCCGCCTCGATCCGCTACACGGCGCCGTGGAACCTCCTCGGGCTGCCCGCGGCCGTCGTGCCGTGCGGCTTCAGCCGCGAGGGGCTGCCGGTCTCGATCCAGATCGTCGGCCGCCGGTTCGACGACGCCACCGTGCTGCGCATCGCGCGCGCCTACGAGCGCGTCACCGACTGGCACCGGCGACGCCCCGATCCCGCGCGCTGGACGCTGTGATGGAGGCCTATCGCGCGGTCGTGGACAAGCGCGACCAGCGCGTCTACCTGTCGAAGCCGATCCCCGCGGACGCGCTCCGGCGCATTCTCCAGGCCGCGCGTATGACCGGCAGCAGCAAGAACCGCGAGCCGAACCGGCTGGTCGTCGTGAGCGAGCGCGCGGGCGTGAGAGCGCTCGGCGCCCTGAGCCCGTGGGGCAAATGGCTGGCCGACGCCGCGGCGGTGATCGTCATCGCGCAGGTCGAGGCACACGAGTTCGACGCCGGACGCTGCGCGCAGAGCATGATGGTCGCGGCCTGGGCCGATGGCATCGGCTCCTGCCCCGCGCACCTGCCCGAGGCCGACGTCGCGCGCCTGCTCGGCATTCCCGACGGCGTGCACGTCAACCGCGTGATCGGCTTCGGCTACGTCGATCCCGCGCGCGCCGCGCCGCCGAAGTCGGTCGCGCGCAAGCGCAGCCCGCTGGAGGAGCTCGTCCACCGCGAGCGCTGGTAGCACTCGCCGCGGGCGGCGGCGTAGGTCTAGACCGCGATCCGGAGGCCGGAGCGCATCTCGAACTCCTCCTGCGCGAGCAGCGAGGCATTGGCGATGCGCGCCATCTTGCCGCAGTAGAAGCAGTGGATGAACGCCGGCTCGCGCCCGACGAAGGTGCTGTCGCATTTCACGCAGCGATCGATCGGCTGAGACAGGAAGCGGCGCGCTGTGCGCTCCAGCACGAGATCCGGCTCGAGCAGGGAGACGACCTTGGCGGGCGGGCGCGCGGGCGTGCCATTCGGCGCCGCGCCGTTCGCGGGCGCGCCGTTCGCGCTCGCGGCGGCGGCCCTTCGCAGCCGCTCGACCGCGCGACTCGGCTTCCGCTTCAACCCCGGGCGCTTCATGGCGGAGGCATTGTACATTAACCGGCGCGAGGAGGAACCATGACGCCACCAGTCGATCCCAACGACGTCCTCATGACCGGCGAGAACTCCTTCATCCGGCTGAGCTCCGACAGCGGCAAGACGCTGACGGACCGCTTCAGCCACTGGCGCGTGCTGTGGTGTCCGGACGGCGCGGGCCACGCGCTGTTCGTGCATTCCACGCTGATCGACGGCCAAGTCCGCATCTACTCGGACAATCAGGCCGTGGCACGTTGGCTGCAGAAGACGATCGAGGCGCTGCTCTATCCACAGTTCGCCGACACGACGCTGCCGGTGACACCCGCGCAGTTCTCGCGTGCGGGCGCGCCACCCAAGCCGGCCACGGAGACGATCGTCGCCGGCAACGACCGCATCGTCATGACGTGGACCGACACGATCGCGCCGTTCGTGCTCAACGCGCCGCCGGGCTTCATGAACCGCCCGATCGGCGTCTTCAGCACGTTCTTCCCAGCGAAGACGGCGCGCGTCGAGCTGAACGGCAAGACGCCGAAGGGCCAGGTGTGGGCCGAGATGCGCGGCGACCGGCAGTCGTCGAGCGCGTGCCTGGCCTGGTCGGAAACGTGGGTCAAGCCGCGCGGCTGATCGCCACCCTGGTGATTCTGACGCCGCCGGCGCGCGCACGCGCACGCACGCGTCGCGGAGACTGCTGATACGATCGCAGGGGTGGCCGGAGAGCCCGGGAAGACGTTTTTCGGTCTCACGCCCGATCGCGTGCTGGAGGCGGTCGAGGCCGGAGGTCTGCGCTCGACCGGTCGCTGCCTGCCGCTGCGCGCGTTCGAGAATCGCGTGTACGAGGTCGAGCTGGAGGACGAGACGCGCGTGGTCGTCAAGTTCTACCGGCCGGGACGCTGGTCGCGGGCGACGATCGAGGACGAGCACCGCTTCCTGGCCGAGCTCGCCGCGGCGGAAGTCCCCGCGGTCGCGCCCATGGACCTGGGCACCGGCACGACGCTGAACGAGATCGACGGCATCCTCTACTCCGGGTTCCCGAAGGTGCGCGGGCGCACGCTCGACGAGCTGGACGCCGAGAACCGGCGCCGCATCGGGCGCACGATCGGACGGCTGCACGCGGTCGGCGCCGCCCGCCCCGCGCCGAACCGGCCGCGGCTCTCCGTCGAACGCTCCATCCGGGAGCCGCTCGACGTGCTGCTCTCCGGGGAGTTCATCCCCGGCTCGCTCGCGCCCCGCTATCGCGACGTCGCGCTGCAGATCGCCGACACGGTGGCGGCTCCGCTGGCGGCGGCGCGCGCGCAACGCATCCACGGCGACCTGCACTGGGGCAACATCCTGTGGGCCAAGGACGGGCCGATCCTCGTGGACTTCGACGACTGCCTGATGGGCCCGCCGGTGCAGGATCTCTGGCTGCTCGCGCGCGGCGACACCGACGAGGCGCGCAAGATGCGTGAAGACTTGCTGGAAGGTTACGAGCTGTTTCGCGAGTTCGACCGCAGCACGCTCACGCTGTGTGAGCCGCTACGCGCCATGCGCATCGTCTACATGTCGGGCTGGATTGCGCGGCGGTGGGAGGACCCGTCGTTTCCGCCGGCCTTCCCGAACTTTCGCGACACGCGGTACTGGATGCAGGAGTACGAGGTGCTTGTCGGTATCGCGGAGGCGCTGCAGCACTAGCGCGCTCGCGGCCGCGCGCCGGCGCAGGTAGACCGCGCCGCTCACTCCGGCGAACCCGAGCACGACCAGCAGCGCGCTCGGCAGTACGTCGGTGCTCATGGCCGCCAGGCTCAGCGGCGAGACGACTTCGGCCGCCGGCGACAGCACCACGGGCGTCATCGCGACCAGAGCCACTCGCGTCTCGTTGGCCGGCGGCGTCGGCGCGGCCGCGATCGGTGCGGTGGTCGGCGCGGCGGCCCTGGCGACCGACGGCGCGGCGGTCTTGGCCACCGAGGGTGCGGCAGTCCTCGCCACCGACGGCGCCGCAGCCTTCGCCACCGACGGCGCCGCAGTCTTCGCCACCGACGGCGCCGCAGTCTTCGCCACCGACGGCGCGATGGCTTTCGCGACCGACGGCAAGCCGGCCCGGGCGACTGGCGGCGCCGTGGCCCTGGCGGCCGGCGGATGCGCCGGCGCGCGAGCCACCACACGCGGCGCCGGGCTTGGACGTGTCGTCGCCGCCTCCTCCACCGGCTTCGGCACAGGCGACGCCTGGGCGAACATCAGCGTCTCTTCGCCGAGCTTCGCGCGAAGCTGCGCAACCAGGGTGGCGTAGGAGCCCTGGCGCAGCACCCGCTTGAACTGCGAGCGATAGTTGTCGGTCGTGCTGATGCCGTCCACGACGACATCGCGGACGAGCCACCGGCCTCGGCGCTCCGTCATCCGGTACACCACGATGATCTTGCGGCCATCCCGGCTCTCGACGACCGTCGCCACCCTCGCCTCGTCGTTCACACGCGTTTCGCCCTGCCACGTCATCAGGATGCCGTTGACCGGGTTGACGGTTCCGGCGAGACGGGCGACGAGACCGCGCTCGAGCAGTTCGGCGAAGAGTCGGGTGAACTCGTCCCGCTCGGCGGGGGTCCGCACGTCCCACTCGTGTTCCAGGGCGGCGGCGGCGGCGCCGCGCACGTCCGCGATGTCGGTGACGAGACGCTTGACCCGGGCAACCCGTTCCAGTGGCCGCGAGCGGGTGGCCGGATCGTTCAGGATGGTGTTCACGGTGCCGAAGAACTCGCGCATGCGCTCGGTCGCCGGGCCGGCGTGGACCGGCGTCGCGGCCGAGAAAAACAGGCCGACCAGACCGGCGGAAGCGAGCAAGAAACGGGTACCCGGCGCGAGACGCATATTTACAATATAGGGTGCCGGGCACCCCTCATGATATAGCCTATAAAGTGAAATAATACTTGGACTTACATAAGAAATCCGACCTTGGTCTGACCTCCCGATCAGGGCCGAAAATCGACCGTCGCGACGACCCCGGCGTGATCCGACGGCCAGAGGCCGGACGCCGTCTTGTCGTGCTCGCTTTCGCCGGTGCGGCCCACGTGATGGACGTGCGCGCCGCCGCGCACGAGGACCAGATCGATGCGCTGATCGAAGTGGCTCGCCTCGTTCCTGAGGTCCTCGTCCTGGCAGCACGTCAGCCCGGCCTGGTGCGGGTGCCGCTCGAGCCAGGCGTCTTCGAGGCCCGCGGCGAGCAGGTTCGCGTACGTCGCGGTGCCGGTGTTGTCAGCGCGCGAGTTGCAGTCGCAGACGAAGATCACGGGCAGGGAGGTCTGGGCCGGGCCGGCGACGACCTCCTGCCCCTGGGCCACCTGGATCGGATCGAAGAAGCCTTCGGGCAACAGATGTGTCGTGATGAACCGGAGCGTGTCGTCGCCCTTCCTCGCGTCCACCGAGAGCCACCCGCGCTTCGCGACGTAGAAGGTTCCGTCCGGCAGCGCGAACCCGCTCTGGGTCGCGAAGGTGCCCTCCTGCACGTTCGAAAGCGTCAGCGCGTCTGCCGCGCGCGCCAGAATCACCTCGCGGTCGATGAAGCGGACGAGGCCGATGCAGCTGAAGGGCGGGGTGTTCGGGCACAGCGCCGGCGCCTGGAGGTCGTTGGTCACGTGGTGGCGACGACGACGTAATGCTCGCCGCGCGCCGCGAGCGCGTCGAGGAGGAGCTCGAGAAAATCGAACCCGGTCGGCGAGAACGTCGGTGGGTACACGGCGCGCCAGATCGCGACCTCCTGCAGCCCGACGAGATCGGGCCTGGCCTTCGCGATCTCCGCCGCCATCCCGTCCACACGGCTCGGGACGTCGCTGGCGTTCACGACGGCGAAGATATGGGTGGCGGCGAGGATCAGCGCCGGCACCGTCGTCGCCGCGATCGCGGGCGTGAGATCTGCGCCGAAGTACATGTTGCGCGTCATCACGGTCACGCCGTCCGCGGCGAGGGCCGGAACGGAAAACAGCAGGACGACCAGGAGCGAGACGGGCGTAGGCGCATCATCGCGAATCCTCCTGGAGTGGTCGGAAGCGTTCGTGCCAGCGAACAGTCGGCTGCCGATGAGCCGGACGGACGGTAGCATATTTAGCGGTTCCTGGGTCTGGCTGACACTCGGGCCAAGCTCCATCGAAATGATACGATCGTGAGGATGAGCGACGCCCCCCGGTCCAACTTCATCCGCGAGATCGTCGAGGAGCACCTCCGCACCGGCCGCTTCGGCGGCAAGGTCGTCACGCGCTTCCCGCCCGAGCCCAACGGCTACCTTCACATCGGCCACGCCAAGGCCATCTGCATCGACTTCGGGCTGGCGCGAGACTACGGCGGCCGCTGCCACCTGCGCTTCGACGACACCAACCCGACCAAGGAGAGCCAGGAGTACGTCGACGCCATCATGAACGACGTGCGCTGGCTCGGCTTCGACTGGGGCGAACACCTGCATCACGCCAGCGACTACTTCGAGCAGCTCTATGAGTGGGCGGAGCAGCTCATCAAATCGGGGAAGGCGTATGTCGACGATCAGACCGTGGAGGAGATGCGCGAGTCGCGCGGGACGCTGACCGAGGCAGGCCGCCCGTCGCCCCATCGCGATCGCTCGGTCGAGGAGAACCTCGAGCTGTTCCGCCGCATGCGCGCCGGCGAGTTTCCCGATGGCAGCAAGACGCTGCGCGCGAAGATCGACATGACGAGCGGCAACATCAACCTGCGCGATCCCGTCATGTACCGGATCCGCAAGACGCCGCACCAGCGCACCGGCGACGCGTGGCGCATCTACCCGATGTACGACTGGGCGCACGGCCAGTCCGACTCCATCGAGGGCGTCACGCACTCGATCTGCACGCTCGAGTACGAGGACCACCGGCCGCTCTACGACTGGTACCTCGACGCGCTCGGCATCTTCCATCCGCAGCAGATCGAGTTCGCGCGCCTGAACCTCAGTCACACCGTGATGTCGAAGCGGAAGCTGCTCCAGCTGGTGGAAGGCGGCTTCGTGAGCGGCTGGGACGATCCACGCATGCCGACGCTGGCCGGCCTGCGCCGCCGCGGCTACACGCCCGAGAGCATCCGCGACTTCTGCGAGCGCATCGGCGTGGCCAAGGCCGACAACGTGGTCGAGCTGGCGCTGCTCGAGCACTGCATCCGCGAGGACCTCAACACACGCGCCCAGCGCCGCATGGCCGTCCTGCGCCCGCTGAAGCTGGTCATCACGAATTATCCCGAAGGCAAGGTCGAGCAGCTGGACGCCGTCAACAATCCAGAGGATCCCTCCGCCGGCACGCGCAAGGTGCCGTTCGGCCGCGAGCTGTGGATCGAGCAGGACGACTTCAAAGAAGTGGCGCCCAAGAAGTATTTCCGCCTCACGCTCGGCGCCGAGGTTCGCCTCCGCTACGGCTACATCGTCAAGTGCACCGATTTCTCGGTCGGGCCGGACGGCCGCGTCACCGAGGTGCGCTGCACCTACGATCCCGCCACCGTCGGCGGCGACAGCGGCGGCCGCACCGTCAAGGGCACCCTCCACTGGGTGTCGGCCGCCCACGCCGTCGAATCGGAGGTGCGCCTGTACGAGACGCTCTTCGCCACGCCCAAGCCCGACGACGAAGAGGACTTCAAGGCGGCGCTGAACCCGAACTCGCTGAGCGTGCTGCGCGGCGCGCGCCTGGAGCCGTCGTTGAAAGACGCCGCGCCGGGCTCCCGCTTCCAGTTCGAGCGGAACGGCTACTTCTGCGTGGACCCGCGCGACTCCGCTCCGGGGCGCCTGGTGTTCAACCGGACGGTGGGGCTGCGCGACACCTGGGCGAAGATCGAGAGGGCGGGTTAGCGCATCGCTTCTTGACGAGGCGCCTTCCGTTGTCTACGGTACCGGCGTGTACGCTGCACATTTCGGGCTGACCGAGCGGCCGTTTTCCCTCGCGCCCGACCCGCGCTACCTCTTCTTGAGCGAGGGGCACCGGGAGGCGCTCGCCCACCTGGTGTACGGGCTCCAGGGCGGGGGCTTCGTCCAGCTGACGGGTGAGGTCGGGACCGGCAAGACGACCGTGTGCCGCGCGCTGCTCGACCAGCTCCCGCCCGAGGTCGACGTGGCGATGATCTTCACGCCGCGGTTGACGGCGGTCGAGCTGCTGTCGTCCGTCTGCGACGAGCTGCGCGTGCCCTACCCGGCCGGCACGACGAGCCTCAAGGTCCTCGTCGACGCGCTGTCGCGGGCGCTGCTCGACGCGCACGCGCGCGGGCGGCGTACCGTCGTCATCATCGACGAGGCGCAGAACCTCAGTATGGAAGTGCTCGAGGAGCTGCGCCTGCTGACGAACATCGAGACGACGCGCGACAAGCTGCTGCAGGTCATCCTGATCGGGCAGCCCGAGCTGGTGAACCTGATGGAGCGGCCCGCGCTGCGCCAGCTGGCGCAGCGGATCACGGCGCGGTACCACCTGCGGCCGTTCAGCTACACGGAGACGCGCGCCTACGTGCGTCATCGCCTGCAGGTAGCCGGACGGCGCGAGATGATCTTCACCTCGCCCGCTCTGAGCGTGATCCACCGCCGCTCCGGCGGCGTGGCGCGGGTGATCAACAACGTCTGCGATCGCGCGCTGCTGGGCGCCTTCGGGCGGAGCAGGCGGCGCGTGACGGCGACCACGGCCCGGCGCGCGGCGGTGGAGGTGTCCGGCGTCAGCCGCCTGCGCCGCTGGCTGCAGCCGGCGGTGGCGGCCGTCCTGCTCGCGGCCATCGTGTTCAGTGCGAGCACGCTCGGCCGCAGTCGCCTGGAGTACGTGGCGACGTGGTGGGGGCAGCGCGTCCTTCCGGCGGGCGTGGCGCCGAGCAACGCCGCGGTGGCCGTCACGCCGGCGCCGCTGGCCGCGGTCGGCGCGCCGCAGCGCCCGAGCCCGGCGCGGCTGCTCGACGGGACGACCGTCGATCGCGACGCCGCGCTGGCGAGCCTGTTCGCGCGGTGGGGCGTCGAGTTCCAGCCGCGGCCGGGCGAGAACGCCTGCGAAATCGCGCGCCGATCAGGACTGCGCTGCCTCGTGAGAACCGGAACGTGGAACGTGATCCGGCGTCTGGACGTACCGGCGATGCTGACGCTGATGACGCCGACGGGTGAACGCCATTACGCGACCGTCACGACCCTCGGTGCCGACACGGTCACGCTCGATCTGGCGCCGCGCCCCGTGACGCTGCTGTTGAACGACGTCGAGCGCTTCTGGGACGGCGCGTTCGTGGCGCTCTGGCGCACGCCCGACCTCGCGGCGACGCTGCTGAAGCCGGGAGACGATCTCCGACAGCGCGTCGTCGCGTTCCAGCGCGCGAACGGCCTGCGGGCGGACGGCGTGGTCGGCGAGGAGACGCTCTTGCGGCTGGCGGCGACGACGCCCGGCTCTCGCCCGTCGCTCTCGAGGGCGACGCCCTAGCCGTGTCGTACATCCTCGACGCGCTCAAGAAGGCGGCCGAGCAGCGCAGTGGTCCTCCGCCGGAGGTGCGGCGGCTGCTGTCGGCGGCGCCGGTGGCCGCGGTCTCGGCCTCGCGTTACGTCACGATCGGCGTCGCCGCGGCCGGCGCCATCGCGCTCGCCGCCGTCGTCTGGATGTGGGCTCCCGCACACGACGTGCCGGCGCCGCTGAGCCACGACGTTCCGGCATCCACCGTGAAGCCCGTCGCGTCGCTCATCGCGGCCCCGACACCCGGTGAGCGGCAGCAGGAGCGGCCACGCGTCGCGGCCGACGACAGGCCGCGTGTTCCGCTGACGGCGATCGATTCGCGGCGCGACGCGGCGCGACCGCCGGCCGACGACGGGCGTGGCGGCGCGGCGCAAGCGCGCGTCGCCGAGACCGGGCCGGCTCAGACGACGCCGCTCGGCGCCGGCGTGCCTGCGCCGGCTCCGCCGGTCGTCGCCGTACTGCCTTCGACGCCGGCCCCCGCGGCGCTGCGCACCGACGTCGCCAAGCTGAAGGTCGAGGTGATCGTGTACTCCGAGCAGCGCCCGCTGCGCTGGGCCTTCATCAACGGGCGGAAATACGTCGAGGGTGACGCGATCGGCGACGGCGCGCATATCGAGGAGATCCAGGCGAACGGCGTCGTGCTCGTCGAAGACGGTCGCCGCGTCACCGTCCGTCCCTGACGCTCTCGGTCCGCCGCTCGAAGATCAGCGCCTGCTCGCACGCCCCGAACGCGCCGTCGAGATCCGAGAGTGTCCCGCGCGCCACGCCGGTTCCCTGGTCGCCCACGCGCGTCTCGGCGGCCAATAAAATCCACGGCGCCCGCGGCTGGCGCCAGACCACCACCGTCAGGTCGGCATTCACGAAGGTCACCTCTCTGAGGTTGACGACGGCGGAGGTGCCGCTGCAGAGATCGGCAGCGGAGACGGCGTGGACCAGCGCGGAGTTCGTCTCGCCGGGGACGAGCGGGCGCTCGAGGTTGAACCAGCACGCGGCGGGACCGGGCTTCAGGAGGTCACCCTCGACGGTACGCGTATCGACGCCGGTGAAGAACGGGCTCCAGCCCTTCACGTGCGGCGGGAGCGGACGGCCGGCGTCGGGGCCGAGGCGAGGCGGGGTGCGATCGACGGGCGCCGCGGCGACCGACGGGTCGGCCTTCAGATAGACGGCGGTACAGCGGGCGACGGGCTTGCCGCCCTGGACGAGCGATGCTTCCACCGTGCGTGCCTTGCGGCCTTCGCGCAGCACGGTGACACTCGGCGTGAGACGCTCGCGCGTGACCGGACGCCAGAGATCGAACGACAGACGCGCCAGCATCATGCCCGGGGCGGGAGCGTCGCGCTCGAGCGCGCGCACCATCAAGCCGCCGTAGGCGCTGGCCTGCAGCAGATCCTTGGACCACGGGCCCACGGCCCACTCGGTGGGCTGGAACGAATCACCGTCGGGAACGAACATGCACTGATCGGTCATGGCGAGACAGTCTGACCGATTGCGGCGGCGCGCGCCACGTGTTACTCACACGTGCGCCATCAAGGAGGACGCTATGACCATCGCCCGCCTCACCCGTCGCCACTTCTTGAAGACTTCCGCCGCCGGCGTTCTCACCGCGGCCGGCGCCGCCCCCGCCCTCGCACAGGGCACACGGCTGCACTTCCTGCAGTGGTCGCACTTCATCCCGGCGGCGGACCAGGTGTTCGAGGAGCAGGCGAAGGAGTTCGGCAAGCAGGCGGGCGTGGAGATCGCGATCGAGCGCATCAACCAGAACGACATCCAGGCGCGCCTGACGGCGGCCATCCAGAGCGGCAGCGGCGCCGACATCGTCATCGTCGCCAACAACCACGCGCTGCTCTACGAGAACTCGCTGGTGGACGTCACCGACGTGGCCGAGGAGATCGGCCGCAAGCAAGGCGGCTGGCACGACTACGCGAAGGCGAACGGCGTGACGAGCGGCGGGCGCTGGGTGGCGGTGCCGCAGTTCATCATCTCGTGGGCGGTGACCTATCGCGAGGACTGGTTCAAGGAGGCCGGCTTCGAGTATCCGAAGACGTGGGACGACTTCCGCAAGGTCGGCCGCGCCATGAAGGCCAAGGGCAAGCCCTTCGGCCAGGCCTTCGGGCACTCGATCAACGATCCGAACAACTGGTGCTACCCGCTGGTGTGGATGTGGGGCGGGATGGAGGTGCAGAAAGACGGGAAGACGGTCGCGCTCGAGAGCAAGAACACGGTGGAGGCGGTGAAGTTCAACAACGTCCTCTGGAAGGACGTCTTCGACGAGGGCGGCCTGGCGTGGGACGACTCCACCAACAACCGCGCGTTCCTGTCGTCCGAGATCTCGCTGACCGGCAACGCGCCCTCCATCTACGTCGCCGCGCGGCAGAAGTTCCCCGACGTCTACAAGGGGACGAACCACGGCCACTTCCCGCCCGGCCCCGCGGGCCGCTTCTACTGGCTGCCGGCGTGGAACTCCGTCGTGATGAAGTATTCGAAGAACCAGAAGGTCGCGAAGGACTTCATCCGCTTCTACATGGACCGCGCGCGCTTCGATCGGTACTTCGAGACGATGGACACGTTCGGCATCCCGGGCACGAAGGCCTACAGCGACCACCCGCTGTGGCGTAAAGATCCGAAGACCGCGGTGTTCCCCGAAACGCTACCGAACGCGCGGCAGGTGGGCTACGCGGGGCCGGCGGGGCGCAAGGCGACCGAAGCGCTGAGCAAGTACGTCATCGTCGACATGTTCGCGAAGGCGATCCAGGGCATGAGCCCGGAGGACGCCGTGAAGTGGGCGGCGGGTGAGCTGAAGAAGATCTACGCGGCGTAACGACCGGCGGCGCAGGCGCTTGACACTGACGACGATCATCAGCGCCATGAACGCCCAGGCGAGCGCGGCGCCGATCCCGAACGCCGTGCGGCCGAGCGCTTCGTTCACGGCGCCGCTGATGAACGGTCCGCTGCCCGTGAAGTGGCGCGAGCCTCCGCCGAAGGCGACCCACGACGCGATCGACGCCAGCAGCGCGACGATGCCGAGGCCGAGCAGGTACTGGACGAGGCGGACGGCGAATGGCGTGCCGGGGAGCAGGTCGCCGTCGGGCGTGACGCCGCCGGCGATCCCGTAGCCGACGATGATCGCGAGCCCCGCCAGCACGAAGGCCAGCCCCCCGCAGACGAGGACCCACGGTGGCGTGCCGTCGGACATTCGTCCCTCGCCCGCGCCGAGCGCCAGCAGCATGACGAGCGTCCCCATCGCGCCGCACAGCAGGCCGATGACGATGGCGCCGCCCGGCGAGAGCTGGTTGCGATCGGCCACGCGCCAGCGATAGCGCGCCGGCGCCGCCCGTGTCGAGAAATGGCGGTGTAGACTGCGGGGCCTATGGCGACGCGCGACGACTACGTGAAGCAGCCGATCGAGGCGCGCGCTCGCCGGCCGTCCGTGATCGAGACGACGGTCGTCGGCTCCTACCCGCAGCCCGACTGGCTCGTGGACAAGACGCGCTATCGCCAGACCGTGGTGCCGCGCATCCGCATGCCCGAGCTCTGGCGCGTGCCGACGGCCCACCTGGACGAGGCGCAGGACGACGCCGTCCGACTCGCCGTCGGCGACATGGTAGCGGCCGGCGTGGACGTCGTGACGGACGGCGAGCAGCGGCGCGAGTCGTACTTCAACCAGTTCGCCAACGGGTTGTCGGGCATCGATCTCGAGCGCCCGGGGGAAGCGATCAACCGGCTCGGCAAGCGCCAGGCCGTGCCGCGCGTGACCGGGCCCATCGAGCGCGAGCGTCCGGTGTTCCTGCGCGACGCGCAGTTTCTGCGAGTGCTCACCGCCCGGCGCATCAAGCTCGCGGTGCCCGGGCCGTTCACGCTCGCGGCGCTGGCGCAGGACGAGCACTATCGCGATCCCGAACGGCTCGCGATGGCCTACGCGAGGGCGGTGAACGAGGAGCTGCGCGAGCTCGAGCCGGTGCTCGACTGGATCCAGCTCGACGAGCCATACCTCGAGGCGCGCGCCGATCACGCCAAGGCCTACGCGCTGCCGGCGATCGACCGCGCGCTGGCCGGGCTGCGCAAGCCGACGTGCATTCACGTCTGCTTCGGCTACGCGTTCTCGCACGCGCTCGCCGGCACCTCGAAGTCCGGCGGCTACCGGTTCGCGCTCGAGCTCGAGCGCTCGGCCGCCACGCACCTGTCGCTGGAAGCGGCTCAGCCGGGCCTTGACCTCAGCGCGCTCGCCGCGATCCGTGGCAAGACCGTGGTGCTCGGCATCCTCGACCTCGGCGCTCCGACGCCGGAGTCGGCCGACGTGGTCGCCGCGCGCCTCCGCGAGGCGCTCCGCCACGTGCCGGCCGAGCGGCTCGTCGCCGCGCCAGACTGCGGGATGAAGTATCTCGAGCGGTCGGATGCGCGCGCCCGCCTGCGCGCTCTCGTCGAGGGCGCGCGCCGCGTGTAGAGTGCGGCCATGAGATCCCTGCCCGCGCTCATCGTCTGCGTGCTCCTGGCCGGATGCGCGACGTCAGGAGGCGTCGCGACCCTCGCCGACGGCCGCACCGGCAGCTTTCCGATCCTGACGCGCACGTTCCCGACGGCCACGGGCGCGGTCGAACAGCCCGGCACGGTGACGGGCGATCTCTCAGTGCCCGGCGGCAGCGACCGCGTGCCGGCGGTGATCGTGCTGCACTCGTGCTCCGGCGTCACGCCCAACGTCACCGAATGGGCGCGCGCGCTGAACCGGATGGGCTACGTCGCGCTGGTGCTCGACAGCTTCACCGGGCGCGGCGTCAACGAGGTCTGCACGGGGCACACGCCCGTGAGCGTCGGCAGCCGCCTCGCCGATGTCTTCCGCGCGCAGGAGCTGCTCGTCACGCATCCACGTATCGACCCGGGGCGCATCGGCGTCCTCGGCTTTTCGCACGGCGGCTGGGTGACGCTGTGGGCGAGCCAGGCGTGGTACCAGCGACGCTTCATGCGCGGCACGCTCCCGCCGCCCGCCGCTTACGCGGCGTTCTATCCAGCGGGTTGCAACGCCCGGCTGATCAACGAGGCCGACATGGCCGGCGGACCCGTGCGGATCTTCCACGGCACCGCCGACGACTGGACGACCATTGATCATTGCCGCGAGTGGGTCGCGCGCCGGCGCGCGGCGGGCAAGGACGTTTCGCTCGTGGAATACGAAGGCGCGCGGCACGCCTTCGACGTCCCGTTCTTCGCGCGCCCGCAGCGTTTCGCGGAGGTCGTGAACTCTTCGGGGTGCGCGATGTTCCAGCAGGAGGACGGCACGTTCATCGACGCGGGGGGCAAGCGATTCAGCGGCGCCTCGCCGTGCATGACGCGCGGCGCGTCGATGGGCTACGATGCGCGCGCCCACCAGCAGTCGGTCGCCGACCTCAGGGCGTTCTTCGAGCAGGCGTTCTCACGCCGCTGAGCGGCGCTGAAAAAAACTGCCGCGCGCCGTTTCGGGCGCGCGGCAGGGAATGTCCCGTCGCGGCGGCGACTCTACCGCTTGATCAGCGTGTTGCTCGGCAGGATCGGCACCGTGGTCGTCGAGATCGTCGGCGTCGTGCTGATCGTCGGCAGCGTGCTGATGGTCGGCGCCGTGGTGAGGGTCGGCAGCGTGCTGGTAGTCGACAAGGTGTTCGTCGTCAGCGTCGGCAGCGTGCTGGTCGTCGACAGCGTGCTCGTCGTCAGCGTCGTGGTCGTCGACAGCGTGCTCGTCGTCGATAGTGTGCCCGTCGTCGCCAGCGTGCCGCCCGTCACCGACGTGTCGACGTTGACCGCCGAAGTCGTGCCGATGAGCGTGCCGAGCAGGTTCGTCGCACGCGTGACCTCGTCCGTGACGATGGGGCTCACCGGCGAGAGCGGCCGCACCGGCGCCGTGAAGTCGTTCGACAGCCGGCGCGCGTTGTCCACGGAGATCGACTGGGGCCGCGCGGGCAGCGGACCCGGGCCCGCCTTCACCGTGATGCTCTCGCGCACGCCCACGGGCGTGGCGCGACCGACGGCGTTGCCGGTCACCGGATCGCGGCGGTAGACGTCGACGAGGCCGCGCAGCACCGTGATGATCGACACGCCGCCCACCACCTCGGCGACCACGATCGTGCCACGGATGCCGCTGACGGCGTTCGGCGTCTTGATCTCGACGACCTCGCCCGGGCGCATCCGGGACTTGACCACCGCGACCGAGATGCGGCCGGAGACCAGGTCGATCGTGGACACGCCGGGCACCTCGGTGATCGTGATCACCGAGCGCTCACGCGCGGTGACGATCGCCTTGCCCCCGAGCAGCATCCGCGCGAACCCCTTGTCACCGGTGGTCACGCGGTCGTTCAGGAGGACGTCGTCCTTGAACTTCAGGGGGACGGGCGACGTGGTCGCGTGCGTGATGGTCACGGGACCCTCCACCGTCGTCGCGATGCCGACGCGCTCTTGCGCGGACGCGACAGCCGGAATCGCGATCGTGAAGGCCAGCAGCATGCCGAGCACGCGGGTCATCGTCGTCTTCATCGGCACCCCTCGTCTGATCGAAGTATTCGACATCGCGCCAACGACGATGCAGCGTGGGTGCCAAAGGTCGGCCCCTCGATATTCGTCGATATTTGGCGGAGTTAGCAGCCTACCCGCCCGCGGGCAACGGTGCGAGCGGCTAGAGACTGATCGGGCGCGTGCCACGGTGCCCGGGTCGATCGGGTGATTCGCCGACGCGCGCCGGGTAGACTGGCCGCCATGCCCCGCAAGGAACCCCCCGCCCCGAAACGGGTCCTGTCGATCCACGCGCACCCCGACGACCAGGAGTTCACGGTGGCCGGCACGCTCGCGAAGTGGGCGCGCGCCGGCAGCGAGATCGTCACCGTGTGTCTGACGCGTGGCGAGGCGGGCTCGAACAAGGGGACCCCGGCCGACATGACGCGCGAGCGGCTGGCGAAGATCCGCGAGGAGGAGCAGCGCGCGGCGTGCCGCGTACTCGGCATCACCGAGGTCGAGTTCCTCGGGTACGACGACGGCGTGCTGGTGCCGTCGATCGACATGCGGCGCCACCTCACGCGGCTGGTGCGCCGCCACCGCCCGGACGCCGTGGTGACGGGCGATCCAACCGTACGCTTCTACGGCACGCGCTACATGAACCACCCCGACCACCGCGTGGCCGCCGACGTCGCGCTCGACGCGATCTTTCCCTCGGCGGAAACGCGCTTCATCTTCCCCGAGCTGCTGGACGAGGGGCTCCAGCCGCATCACGTCAGCGCGGTGTGGTTGTTCGGATCGGCGGACCGCGCCGACACGTTCGTCGACATCTCCACCACGCTCGATCTGAAAATCCGCGCGCTTCGCGAGCACCGCAGCCAGATGGGCGACTGGGACCCGGCGCCGATGGTCCGCGGCTGGGCGCGCGAGCAGGGCGCGCGCCGGCGCCTGCGCGCCGCCGAGTTGTTTCTGAGGATGGTGCTGGAGGACTGAGCCGCCGCGAGTGACTATTTCCGCTGGAAGGACGAGGGCACGCGTTGCCACCGATAGACGCCGGCGCCCGGCTGTTGAAGCGTCCAGCGCTCGGGATAGATGTAGCCGTTCGTCGTCTCCGTCATGACGTAGCCCGGGATCTCGACGGCGCGCTGCTGCGTCTCCGGCGGCACGTCGGCCGGCACGCTGACAGGGACTTCGATCATCACTTGCCGCGGCGGCACCTGGATGTGGCGGATCACCTGGCCGGGGCCGGAGTCGGGTCCGTCGAAGAACGCCATCAACCTCGCGACGATCGAGCTCCCACCCGTCATGTCAGCCTCCTCCCATTTGATCGGATCAAACGGGCGCGTGCTGCCGCTTACCCGTCGGCAGCCCCGTAGCTGCGTCGCGACCACCCTTGACGTCCTGCGTCTCACGCGCCGGCAGGTCCTTGACGGTGCGCTCGCCGTTTCCGCTCTTCTTGTCCATGACGCTCCTCCTGAGACGAGATGTCGGAGCCCCCATCGCATACTCGATGCCAGAGGACACGTGCGGGAATATCGCGGATTTCTGGACCGGGGGTCGTGAAGCGCGGGCGGCGCGCCCGCCGACTCAGCTCTCGTCGGGGCATCGTGCCCGATGAGGCTCTGGCTCTGGTGACCCGGCGTTTTGTCGCCGGAGCGGGACCCGACGACCAAGAATCAACTACGCCCGTGACGTCTCCGAGGCCGCCGTCATGTACCGATAGGTACTTACGGAACCGCGTGGGGGTCGGCACGCCCATTGCGTCGTATCCGTACGCCTCGCCCGCGACAACGGCAAACCAGCCGTAAGGCTGGGACGCAAAGCCATGGACCCGAGTGCCGGACGCTCGGGCCGCCAGGCTACCGAAGCGCGAGGACCGGTAGCATCGGAGGTCCTCATGCAGCCGAACGCGAGTCGGCGTGTCCGCCGGGTGCTCGTCGTCGACGATGAGCTCGAATTCGCCATTCTGATGAACGACGTGTTGGCCACACTCCCCGAGCCTCTCAACGTGGAAATCGCCGGAAACGGTCGAGACGCCGTGGAAGCCGTGCGGCGCGCCGCGCCCGACCTCGTCATGCTCGACGCCAACATGCCGGTCATGAACGGTCTGGACGCTCTGAGGCACATACGCGAGCTGGACCCGAAGCTGCCGGTCGTGCTCGTCACGGCCACGGATTGCCACTCCATCGCAGAGGGGCTGCTGGTCGGTGTCTTCGGCTACCTCCCGAAGCCCATCGATCTCCGCTACGTCGCCCACCTCGTGGACTTGGCGTTGAGCAGCCGCGCCGGCGACACCACAGCTCCGGGAGGAAGGCGATGATGGCTCATCGAGTCATCCTGGTCGTGGAAGACCACGCGCCGCTCCTGCGCGTCATTGCCGAAATGCTCGAACGGTTCGGCTACGACGCCCGCCTCGCGGGGACCGCAGCCGACGCGTACACGTTCGCGAAAGCCGAGCGGCCCGACACCATCCTCCTCGATATGAACCTTCCCGATGCCAACGGAACGCAGACACTGGACGTGCTCCGCCTGCTTCGTCCAGACGTCCCGATCATCATGGTCACGGCGAACGCGGACGTACGCCTCGCCCGCGAGACGCTGACGCGCGGGGCGTTCGATTACGTGATGAAGCCCTTCGACATGAACCGTCTCGGCCAGGTGCTCGACGCCGCCCTCGACAGTCAGCCGCGCTGATCGTCGTCGCCATATTACTCGGGCCACTTCCAAAGGGTACCGGTTGCCGAAGGGCCCTCAACGGCGCGATAGTCTCAGGCCACATGATCTCTCGACGCGCGTTCGTGGGAGGTGCGGTGGTGCACAGGATCCTGTTGTGGGGAATGGTCGTCGCTGGAGTCGTGGGGCCGGTAGTCGCGGGGGCGCAGACTCCTGCGACTGACCCCCAGAACCCGTTTCGTTTCGAGCTCGAGGAAGCCCAGAGTCCCTTTCGAGGGCGGGCTGTTGAGGGATACGTCTACAACAACCTCCCCTGGCGGATAACCAACGTTCGACTGCGGGTCGAGAGTGTGGACCCGGCCGGGAGGGTGACAGGTGAAGCCTCCGGGTGGGTTGTGGGTGACGTAAAAGCCGGCGGTCGAGGCTACTTCTTCGTCCTCGTCTCGTCGCGTGCGGCCACCTATCGCGCCACAGTTCAGTCTTTCAACAAGGTCGCCCTCGACACGCCCCAGTTCGAGGCGCCCTGAAGCAACCACGAGGACATCGCCGTGAACATGGTACGACGGTCCGTATTCGTCGTTCTGCTCGCCGTCTTGTTACTACCGCTCGTCGCTACTGCTGATGAGCAATTCCGATCAAGAGTGTGAGCGATCTGAAGGGTAATTGGTCTGGCTCTGCGGGCCTTGGACCTTTTGGGGGTTCGGCGACGCCGTTCAATACACGATCAAGGGCGACGGCACATTCACTGGGGTCGCCAACCCTCGTTCGACGCAGGAGGGCGGAGGTACCTTCCAGGGCTCCTTCGAGCCGAAGCCTGACGGGTCGGCCGGTCACGCTACGACTGGCAGCACGGGCACATGGCGCCTGTTCGACGTGAACGGCGCGCGGGTCCTGCGCTTTGAAGGAAGAAACAGGGGCGGGCAG
>QHRU01000128.1 GCA_003220225.1 Candidatus Rokuibacteriota bacterium | reverse complement strand
CGCTCGACCTCAACCGGATGGCGGAGGGCCACGCCTTCCTCTCGCTCGGCGTCTACACGGTGAGCGACGACGGGCGGCTGCTCGCGTACTCCGTCGACTTCACCGGCTTCCGCGACTACACGCTGCACGTGAAGGATCTCGAGAGCGGCGCCCTGCTCCCCGATCGCGTCGAGAAAGTGTCGTCGGCGGCCTGGAGCGCCGACAACTCGATCCTCTTCTACGTGACCGAGGACGAGGCCAAGCGCCCGTACCGGCTCTGGCGGCATCGCCTCGGCGCCGCCGACGACGATCTCCTGCTCGAGGAGACGGACGAGCTGTTCCGGCTGGGCGTCTTCCGCTCGCGCAGCCGCAAGGTCGTCTTTGCCGCCGCCCGCTCGTTCACCTCCGGCGAGTATCGCTGGCTGCTCGCCGCCGAGCCGTTCGGCGAGTGGCGCATGATCCTGCCGCGCGAGAAGGACCACGAGTACGACGTGGATCACGGCGTCGACGAGGGCGGTGAGCGGTTCTGGATCCGCACCAACGGCGGCGGGCGGCGCAACTTCCGGCTGGTGACGGCGCCGATGGACGACGCGCGCGGCGAGCGCTGGACGGAGGTGCTCGCGCACCGCGAGGCGGTGATGCTCGAGGACTTCGACGTCTTCGCGCGCCACGTGGTGATCCACGAGCGAGAGGACGGCCTGATCCGCCTGCGCGTGCTGCGGCCGGCCGACGGCGCCTCGCACCACGTCGAGTTTCCCGAGCCGACGTACGAGGTCGACGAGGAGGCCAACGCCGAGTTCGACACGAACCGTTATCGCTTCCGCTATCAATCGCTCGTCACGCCGGCCTCCGTCTTCGACTACGACATGGACGGGCGCACCCTCGCGCTGCTCAAGCGCACCGAGGTGCTGGGCGGCTTCGATCCGACGAAGTACCGCAGCGAGCGGATCCACGCGACGGCGCCCGACGGGACGCGGGTGGCGATCTCCCTCGTGACCCGGGCGGACGCGCCGCGCGACGGCTCGAGCCCGATGCTGCTGGCCGGCTACGGCGCCTACGGTCTGCCCTACCCGGTGAACTTCTCGTCGAGCCGCCTGAGCCTGCTGGACCGCGGCGTCTCGGTCGCCCTCGCGCACGTGCGCGGCGGCGGCGAGGGCGGCAAGCGCTGGCACGATGCGGGCCGCATGCTCGCCAAGCCGAACACGTTCACCGACTTCGTGGCCGCCGCCGACCACCTCGTCGCGCAGGGCTACACCGCGCGCGACCGGCTGGTGATCGAGGGCGGCAGCGCGGGCGGCCTGCTCATCGGCGCCGTGCTCAACCGGCGTCCCGACCTCTGCGCGGCGGCCGTGCTGCGCGTGCCCTTCGTGGACGTGATCAACACGATGCTGGACGAGTCGCTGCCGCTCACCGTCGGCGAGTTCGAGGAGTGGGGCAACCCGAAAGACCGCGCGTATTACGACGTGATGAAGACCTACGATCCCTACGCGAACCTCGACGGGCGGCGCTATCCCGCGCTGCTCGTTCGCACGTCGCTCAACGACAGCCAGGTGATGTACTGGGAGCCCGCCAAGTACGTGGCGCGGCTGCGCGCACGGTCGCCCGAGACGTCCGTGCTCTTCAAGATCAACATGGCGGCGGGCCACGGCGGCGCCTCGGGCCGTTACGATTACCTGCGCGAGATCGCCTTCGACTACGCCTGGATCCTGGGCCGCCTCGGGAGGGCCGCGTGAAGATCGCGCGTCTCGAGCACCTGCACGCCGACGCCGGCAAGGGCGCGCTCGACTTCCTCAAGCTCACCACCGATGACGGCGTCGTCGGCTGGAGCGAGTACAACGAGACCTTCGGCGGCGTCGGCGTCAGCGCGGCCATCGACGGCCTGGCGCCGCTGGTGGTCGGCAAGGATCCGCGCGCCCGCGAGGCCATCGTCACCACGCTCTACGCCGTGCGCCGGCAGGCGCCGGGCGGCGTGATCCAGCAGGCCATCGCCGCCATCGAGAACGCGCTGCTCGACGCGCAGGCGCGGGCGCTCGGCATTCCCGTGTACGAGCTGCTCGGGGGGCCCCAGCGCCAGCGGCTGCGGCTCTACTGGTCGCACTGCGGCTACTTCCGCCTGTTCGCCTCGCAGCAGATGCAGATCCCGCCGCTGCGCGGGCTGCACGACATCGTCGCCCAGGGCAAGGAAGTCGTGGCCAGGGGGTTCACGGCGCTCAAGACCAACATCTTCCTGTTCGACGCGGGCGCCCCGCACGCGCACATGCCCGGCTTCGCGCGCGCCGACTCCGAGGTGCCCGGGCTCAACGCCGAGCGCCGGATCATCGGCGCGCTGCGCGACCAGCTGGCGGCGTTCCGCGAGGGCGCCGGCCGCGACGTGGACATCCTGGTGGACCTCAACTTCAACTTCCGCACGGAGGGCTTCGTGAAGGTCGCGCGCGCCATGGAGCCGTTCGACCTCTTCTGGGTGGAGATCGACTCCTTCGACCCGGCCGCGCTGCACGACATCCGCTCGCGCATCGACATCCCGCTGGCCTCGCTCGAGAGCCAGTACACGCGGCGCGGCTACCGCGAGTTCTTCGAGCGGCAGTCGGTAGACGTGGCCATCGTGGACGCGCCCTGGAACGGCGTCGCGGAGTCGCTGAAGATCGCGGCGCTGGCCGACACCTACGAGGTCAACATCGCGCCGCACAACTTCTACGGCCACCTGGCCACCATGATGAACGCGCACTTCTGCGCGGT
The DNA here is from genome assembly GCA_003220225.1 of Candidatus Rokuibacteriota bacterium. Taxonomy (GTDB): domain Bacteria; phylum Methylomirabilota; class Methylomirabilia; order Rokubacteriales; family CSP1-6; genus AR12. The sequence goes on along the minus strand of QHRU01000128.1, from coordinate 7,826 downwards.
GGCGCCGAACTTCCGCATCATGGAGATCGACGTGGACGCCGTCCCGTGGATCGACGAGCTCTACACGGTGCCCCCCACCATCGAGGACGGCCACCTGGTCCTGCCCACGGGCCCCGGCTGGGGCACCGAGGTCAACGAGGCGGGCGTCCGCAAGCATCCCGCGAGGAGACCGGCATGAAGATCGAACGAGTCGAGCACCTGCACGCCGACGCCGGCGACCGCAACTTCGACTTCCTCAAGGTCGTCACGGACGACGGCGTGGTCGGCTGGAGCGAGTACAACGAGACGTTCGGCGGTCTCGGCGTCTCCGCGGTGATCGACGGGCTGGTCCCGCTCGTCATCGGCAAGGACCCGCGCGCGTGGGAGGCGATCGTCACCCAGCTCTACGCGGTGCGGCGCCAGGCGGCGGGCGGCGTCGTCCAGCAGGCGATCGCGGCCATCGAGAACGCGCTGCTCGACGTCAAGGCGCGCGCGCTCGGCGTGCCTGTCTACGCGCTCTTCGGCGGACCCGTGCGCGAGCGCGTGCGCGTCTACTGGTCGCACTGCGGCACCTACCGGCTCGCACGGTGGCAGGCCATGCAGATCCCCCGCCTCAAGACGCTGCAAGACGTCGTGAACCTCGGCAAGGAGGTGCGCGAGAAGGGCTGGACGGCGCTCAAGACCAACCCGATGATCCTCGACGTCGACGAGCCGTACCAGCACGCGCCGGGCTTCGCGCGGCGCAGCCGCGACTTCCCCGAGCTGAACGCGGACCGCCACGTCCTCAGGAACGTCCGCGACCAGCTCGCCGCGTTCCGCGAGGGCGCGGGCAAGGACATGGACATCCTGGTGGACCTGAACTTCAACTTCAAGACCGAGGGCTTCATCAAGATGGCGCGCGCCATGGCGCCGTTCGACCTCTTCTGGGTCGAGATCGACACGCGCGACCCGAAGGCGCTGCACTACATCCGCTCGCGTGTCGACATCCCCGTCGCCTCGTGCGAGTGCCTCTTCGGCCGCCGCGACTACCGGCCGTACTTCGAGCACCAGTCCGTCGACGTCGCCATCGTCGACACGCCCTGGAACGGCGTGGGCGAGTCGGTGAAGATCGCCAACATGGCCGACACGTACGAGGTCAACGTGGCGCCGCACAACTTCTACGGCTGGCTGTCGACGTGCATGAACGCCCACTTCTGCGCGATCGTACCCAATCTGCGGATCATGGAGATCGATCCCGACGTGGTGCCGTGGTACGACGAGCTGGTGACGACGGTCCCGAAGATCGAGAACGGCCATCTCGTGCTGCCCACGGGAGCTGGCTGGGGCACCGAGGTCAACGAGGCGGCGGTGAAGGCGCATCCGCCGAAGAGGCGCTGATGGCTGCCGAGATTCTGCACCGTATCGTCGACACGAACGGCATCCGCATGCACGTGGCGGAGGCCGGAGAGGGCCCGCCGGTCGTGATGTGCCACGGATTCCCGGAGTCCTGGTACTCATGGCGTCGCCAGCTCGTCGCGCTGGCGGAGGCCGGCTACCACGCCGTCGCGCCGGACATGCGCGGCTATGGCAAGACCGACCAGCCGGAGCCGATCGCGGACTACACGCTGCTGCACCTCGTCGGCGACCTCGTGGGCTTGCTCGACGCGCTCGGCGAATCGACGGCGGTGATCGCCGGGCACGACTGGGGCGCGCCCGTCGCCTGGCACGCGGCACTGCTGCGGCCCGATCGGTTCCGGGCCGTGATCGGCCTGAGCGTGCCGTTCATCCCGCGCCGGGCGACGCGCCCGACCACCACGATGCCACGCACCGACGACGCGATCTTCTACCAGCTCTACTTCCAGGAGCCCGGCGTCGCGGAGGCCGAGCTGGGACGCGACCCGCGCGAGACCATCCGGCGGCTGCTCTACTACGGCTCGGGCGACGCTCGCCGGGACCCCGTGGCGCCGGGCTCGGGCGACGTCGGCATGGTCCCGCGCGGCGGGGGCTTTCTCGGCGGCCGCAAGGCGCCGGAGACGCTGCCCGCGTGGCTCACGGACACCGACGTCGACTTCTACGCCGGTGAGTTCGCGCGCGCCGGCTTCCGCGGCGGGCTGAACTGGTATCGCAACATCGACCGCAACTGGGAGCTGCAGGCGCCATGGATGGGCGCCAGGGTCACCGTCCCCGCGCTGTACGTGACCGGGGATCGCGATCTCGTCCGAGGCTTCCGCGGCATGGACCGGCTCCTGCCCGCGCTCAAGCACTTCGTTCCGGATCTACGAGGCACGATCGTTCTCCAGGGCTGTGGCCACTGGACGCAGCAGGAGCGGCCGGCCGAGGTCAACGCGGCCATGCTGCGATTCCTCGCGGAGGTGAAGTGATGGCCGTCACCGGCTTCGAGATCACGCTGCGCCGTCCGCTGGCCGGTGGCGCGCCGTTCGGCGACGTGGGTCCCTACGAGGAGCTGAAGGGCCGGCTGCGCTACGCGATCGATCCGAGTCACGCCGCCAACCGCGGCGTCACCGATGTCGCGCTGGCGCCGAGGAACGCCGCCGGGCTCGTCGAGTTTTCCGCCGACCTCTCGCTGCTCGTCCCCGTGGACCGCGCGCGGGCGAGCGGCCGCGCGCTGATCGACGTCGTGAATCGCGGCAACACGGTGAGCGTTCCCAACTTCAACCACGCGACGCGCCCGGCCTTCACGGCCGGCTCCGATCCGAACCCGCCGATCGACGTCGGCGATGGATTCCTGATGCGCCGCGGCTACGTCGTCGCCTCGTGCGGCTGGCAGTTCGATCTGCCCGACGTGCCGGGCCTGATCCGGCTCCACGGCGTGGAGGCGCGCGAGCAGGGCCAGCCGCTGCGCGGTCGCGTGTACGTGCAGCTGCAGGCGCCGGAGGACGTCGCTGACTTCCTGCTCTCCGACCGCGCTCACCACGCGTACGCCGCCGCCGATCTCGACGAGCGGGACGCCGTGCTGACCGTGCGCGACATGCCCGACGCCGAGCCGGAGGTGATTCCGCGCGGGAAGTGGAAGTTCGCGCGCGCCGACAACGGCCGCGCGACGCCGGATCCCCGCCACGTGTGGCTGGAGGGTGGCTTCACGAAAGGCCGGCTCTACCACGTCGCCTACACCGCCACCGGCGCCCAGGTGGTCGGCCTCGGACCGGTCGCGCTGCGTGACTGCGCCGCGTGGCTCAAGAGCGGCGAGGCGCCGGTGCACGTGCGCCGGGCCTACGCGTACGGACGCTCGCAGACGGGCCGCCTGCTGCGCACGCTGATCCATTACGGCCTCAACGACGACGAGCGCGGTGACGAGGCATTCGACGGCGTCATCGCCAACGTCGCGGGCGCCATGCGCGGCGAGTTCAACCAGCGCTTCGGCCAGAACAGCAAGGACCGGCCGTGGACGATGTGCCACCTGGAGCCGTTCCGGGTCGAGCCGCGCGGCCGGCTGAGGGTGATGTACACGAACACCTCGGCCGAATACCATCGCGGCGACGCGTCGCTGGTCCACACCGACCCCGATGGCGCGCGCGACCTCGAGCACGGTCCGAGCGTGCGCGTCTACCACTTCGCGGGGACGGAGCACGGGACCGGCGTGTGGCCACCGACGGACACGCAGCCCGCGCCGGCCGATCCGCACGGCTGGGTCGACCGCTCGCAGAACCTGCGCGGCGTCGTGAACTACGGCCGCCTGCTGCGCGCGTGCCTGATCAATCTCGACCGCTGGGTGACCGACGGCATCGCGCCGCCGCCGAGCCGCCATCCGCGCGTCGCCGACGGCACGGCGGTGGCGCCGGAGACGCTGGCCAAGACGTTCGACGCCATTCCCGGCGCGCGCTACCCGCGCCGCCACGCCCGCCCGCTGCGCCAGGACTACGGCGCCGACGCCGAGATGCGGCGGATCACGGTGGCGCCGCCGAAATCGGGCGCGCCCTATGGCACGCGCGTGTCGGCCGTGGATAGCGACGGCAACGAGGTCGGCGGCATCGTCCTGCCCGAGCTGGCCGTCCCGCTCGCGACCCACACGGGCTGGAACCTGCGCCACGCCGACATCGGCGGCGTCGAGCAACTGCTCGTCTTCGCCGGCGCCACGCTGCCCTTCGCGAAGACGCGCCGCGAGCGCGCGGCCTCCGGCGATCCGCGCCCGGCCATCGCCGAGCGCTATGGGTCGCGCGACGACTATCTCAAGCGCGTCCGCGCGGCCGCCCGCGCCCTCGTGGAGGACGGCTACCTGCTGGAGGAGGACGTCGAGACGTCGCTGACGTTCGCGGCGCGGATGTGGGACGCCTTCGCATGAGCAAGCCGAAGACGTTCTCGCTGCACTGGGGCAGCGGCGTCATCCAGGAGGAGGCGCAGATCGAGACGCCCTACCACCGGCCGACGGTCCAGCTCCTCAAGTTCACCCGCGGCGAGGCGGCGGGATCGTACGAGATCCGACTCTGCCACTACGACCGGAAGGGCCGCTTCCAGCGCTCGCCGCTGATCCTGGATGCGGCCGACGTTCCGCGGCTCGGTCGCGCGCTACGCCGCACGCCGAAGCTCCGGCGGCTGCTGGCTCCGCTGACCCGCTAGAGCAGCGGCGCCAGCGCGGCGCTCGTGTCCTTGCCCGCGACGACGGGCACGACCTCGAAGCCGATCAGATCGGACCACTGCGCGACCCAGCGCTGCAGCAGCGTGACATCGTCGCACTCCATCAGCTGAAAGCAGCGCCCCATGTCGGCCTGCACCCAGCTGCCGACGAAGGCGAGCCCGTCCGGCATCTGCCGGCCTTTGTCGCGGAACCGACGGTAGACGGCCTTGCCGTCCTGGTTCTTGAACGTCTCGATGACCATGAACAGCATGGCGCCCCCTCTCGCTCAGTCGCCGGCGCCGCCGACCTCCGGATGCAGCCCGAACTTCTCGGGCATCGGCAGCCCGGCCGAGCGCCGCTTCTCCACGCGCGCTTCGATGCCCGCCCAGTAGCATTTGGCGAAGCAGGCGATGTCGTGCGTCTGGCCGGCGTCGACGTCCAGGTCGAGGTCGCCGTTGACGCCGACGCTCTTGAGGTGCAGCGAGCCGCAGCGCGCGGCGCCCCATCAACGGTCGACGATGGCGACCGCGCGGGTCCAGCCGGCGGAGGCGCCGCGGATCTTCACCGGGAAACAGGCGATCGTGAAGCCGTGGCCGGGTAGCGCCTCGAGGTTGTGCAGCTTTTCGAGGTGACAGTAGCCGATCTCGCGCCCGGCCTTGTGCCCCTCCCAGATCAGCGAGGCGTCGCCGGTCTTCTCGAATTTCGCCTTCGTGTGAACGAACGGCGCGTCCCACGACCAGGCATCGGTGCCCGTCACGCGCACGCCGCGCTCGAGCAGGTACAACGTCGCCTCCCGGCCCATGCCCGCGCCCGCCTCCACGTAGTCGGGCTTGCCGTAGGCCGAGCCCGCGCGCGTGTTGACGACGACGATGTCGAGCGGACGCAGCGTGTGGCCGATGCGCTTCAGCTCCGCCTCCACGTCCTGCGCCGTCACCACGTCGCCGTCGGGCCGGGCGCGGAAGTCGAGCTTCACACCGGGTTGAAAGCACCACTCGAGCGGCACCTCGTCGATCGTGATCGCGCGCTCGCCGCGGTTCATCGTCGACGCGAAGTGGTACGGCGCGTCGAGGTGGGTGCCGTTGTGGGTCATGAGGCGGATCCACTCGATGGCCCAGCCCTCGGCGTCCGGCAGCTGGTCTTCCTTCAGCCCCGGAAAGAACGTGGTGACGTCCTTCGCAGTGTCGCGGTGGCGGAGGTACTCGATCTTCGGGCCGTAGCCGGGCGGATCGGAGACCACATCGTTCTCGATCGGCATCGACAGGTCGACGATGGTTCTGGCCATGCCGGGAGTTTATGCGATTCTGGGGCGGTGGTCAGGCTCTACCTCGTCCGTCACGGCAAGGCCGCGGCGTCCTTCTCCGAGGCGCCCAACCCCGGTCTCGACGCGACCGGCACCACGCAGGCCGAGGCGATGGCCGAGCGGCTCGCGCCGCTGGGCCCGCTGCCCATCGTCACGAGCCCGCTGAAGCGCACGCGCGACACGGCGGCACCGCTCGAGAAGCGCTGGCGCTTCACCGCGCGGATCGAGCCGGCGGTGGGCGAGATCCCGTCGCCGATGGAGGATCCGGCCGCGCGCGGCGAGTGGCTGCGTGGCGTGATGGCCAGCGTGTGGTCGGCTCAGCCGGAGGACCTGAAGCTCTGGCGCCAGGACGTCGCCGGCGCGCTGCTGGCGCTCCAGCGCCCCACCGTCGTCGTCACCCACTTCGTCGCCATCAACGTGGCCGTCGGCATCGCCGAGGGCGACGACCGCGTCGTCAGCTTCGCGCCCGACAACTGCTCGGTCACCGTGCTCGACGTGGAGGACGGCGCCTTGCGTCTCGTCCGCCGCGGCGTCGAGCGGGCGACCCAGGTGCTCTGAGACCCGAGAGTCGGAGTAGAGATGACGATTGCTCGTAACCCCCTCCACAGATCCGGACGTGCGGCATGACCGCATCCGGCTCCTGCCTTGGGTGACAACGCCGAAGCGGACGAGGGGATAGGGATGGCAGATACGTGCGGGTGGAAGCCACCGGTCGATGTATCGCCTCATCCGTTTCCACGACAGATGATGCGTCTGGCTGCGGCGCGTGAGGGCCCGCCACCAGAGCCAGCCGATGGCCGTGCGGAAAGCGCCAATGCTGCTCCCGTTCATGGGAACCCCGTAGTACCGCACGTGGCCCCCAACGACCGAGCGCAGATAAGCGCCCACCGCCGGGATGGCCTCGTGCCGACGCCGCCGAAGGTCGACCTTCACGGCCTTCAGCTTCGCCTGCCACCTCGTGCGCACCGTCTGCCGCAGCACCGTGAACTTCCCCTTCCGCGTCTTCCCGCAACCGTGCGTGAAGCCGAGAACGTCGAAGCTCTCGGGTCGCCCGTCGCCCCGGCCTCGCCGGCTGACCGCCGCGAAGCGGCCGAACTCGATGAGGCGCGTCTTGTCGGGATGCAGCGTCCGCCCCAACCGCGCCAACCGCTCGCGCCGCTCGGTGAGGCACTGCTCAGCCTCCTCCCGATGCTCGAATCCCACGACGAAGTCATCGGCGAAGCGCACGACCACGACGTCTCCGCGCGCCTGCTTCTTTCTCCCCCGCTGGACCCAGAGATCGAACACGTAGTGCAGGTAAAGATTGGCCAGCAGCGGACTGATGCTCCCGCCCTGTACCGTCCCCACCGCGCTCCGTGTCCGCGTGCCCTCCTCCAACACGCCGGCGTTCAACCATTTCTGGATGAGTCGCACGACGCGCCGGTCCGCTACGCGGTGCTCGACGAACTTCACCAGCCCCCCATGGTCGAGGGTGTCGAAAAACCCACGGACGTCCGCATCGAGCACCCAGTTCACCCTCTGCGTCGTGATCCCAACCGTCCGCGCATCCAACGCCTGATGCGGACTGCGCCCCGGCCGGAACCCCTACGAGAACCCGAGAACGTCGACCTCGTAGATCGCATTCCGGACCGCGACGACCGCGCGCTGGACCAGCGTGTCCTCGAGCGCGGGAACGCCGCGCGGCCGGAGCCGCCCGTCGGCCTTCGGGATGAACGCTCTCCGGACCGGCTTCGCCCGGTACGCCCCTCGCGTGAGCCGTCCCGCGAGATCCTGAAGCTTCGCTTCCAGGCTCTCGCCGTCGTGCCCCCACGTCTCGCCCTCGATCCCCGCCGCCACGTCTCGCTTCAGCGCGTGGTACGCGGTGCGCACGTGCTCGACGTCGTACCCGTGGTGCAGGAGCGCCGTGAACCGCTGCTTGCTGTCCCGTTCGGCTGCCTGACGCACTCGCGCGAGCGCACTGAGCGCGCCTCCCCGGCCCGGTGTCCGGAGCGCGTC
>QHRU01000127.1 GCA_003220225.1 Candidatus Rokuibacteriota bacterium | reverse complement strand
GGCTCGAGCCAGCCCCGCCGCGGCGGCGCCAATCTGGGATCGAAGGCAAACCGATATGTGTGACGATGCGGTCCATGATCTCTGTGTGCTCAGTGGTGTGCTCCCTAACCATCCGGCGTCATGCCCAACGGAAAAGGAGGGCGGCCGAGGCCGCCCCCCGCTCCCTTGAACAGACCGCTGGCTCTTGCTGAGCCCGGGCCCTAGTTGCGCGCGGCGATCTTGTGGAAAGTCGAGTTCGCAACCTCGTAATTCTCAACCTTGGGCGTTCCTTCAACCACCTTCGCGAGACTCTTCAGGACTTCGGGATAGGTGTCGCGGCTATAGGTGTCCGCGTTCTCTTTCCGATCCCACAAACTGATCGCGACCGCTTCGGCGCGGTCGGCGGCGAGGAACGTGATCTCGTCCTTGAAGCCGTTCTGCTTGCGCAGCACGGGCAGGACGTCTGTTTCCAGCGTCCGCGCGAACTCCGGGGCCGTATTGGCCTTGAGGTGCAGCGTGACATTGCGTGCGTACATATCGACTCCTTAGCAACCAACATGAACCTGCTAACTACGGTGATTCTCTTGCTGCTCGGACCTGACCTTGCTTCACTATCTTTGTCAAGTGTACGACCAAAGAAGAAACTGTACTTGACAAGTGAAGTACATTGCTGCAGGTTGGAGCATATAGGACCGCCAATAGTTAACTGAACTCGGCTCATGCATAACCTTTAAGGAGGCACGATATGTTCAGTGTTACACAGAGGGACCCGATGCTGGAGCTGGTGCATCACCTGGAGCACCGGATGGGCCGGATCTTCACCGACCCGTTCCGCACGTCGTTTGAGTGGCCCGTACCCGAGGCTGCGACCACCGCCTGGCAGCCGCTGGTGGACATCTTCGAGGAGCCCGATGTCATCCGCCTGGTGGCGGAGGTACCCGGGGTGAAGCCCGAGGACGTGAAGATCTCAGTAGATGCCAACCTGCTGACGATCAAGGGCACGAAGGAGCAGGTGGCGGAAGAGAAGGCCGAGAAGGTCCATCGCTATGAGCGGACCTATGGCGCCTTCGAGCGGACGTTCAGGTTGTCGGCCTCGATCGATCCCAACAAGATCAAGGCGACCTACGACCTCGGCGTGCTGACGATCACGCTGCCGAAGGCGGAGACGGCCAAGCCCCATCTGATCACGGTGGAAGTCACGCCACAGAAGGCGTTGAAGGCCTAACCTACGGGGGAGGAGGGTGACCTGGTTGGTCGCCCTCTTTCTCGTGCGGAGGCGACATGGTTACCGAGCACAGACGGAGTATGGAAGGCCTGCTGACACACGTCGGCACGGCCGACTGTTTCATCGCTCTCCCTCATCCGGCGCCGGAGTGCGGGATCGTCACGGCGTGGTGGCAGTGCCAGGTGGAGGCGGACCCGGCCATGCAGCGGCAGCAGGAGGACGAGTAGCGGCAGCCGTCGTCTTCGGCATCGAGTAGATTCGGTTATGCCCACCGCTGAAGATACGATGCTCCTTTCCGAGTCCCCGAAAAACTCGCGTAAATTCTCCAAATGCATGGAGTGTCAACGGTACGCCACGAGGTCCCGGATGCGGGAACTCCTAGCCCTCGCCGCAGTCGCCTGCCTGGACTTCTGGCCGGGCGAGGTTGTCGAGCGCCGCATCTACCTCACCTGGCTCGCGTCGCGCGATCCGTGGTTCATGCTCCGCACGATTCCCGGCACGGTGCGGGGAGTGGGTGGCAGCGTCGTTCCCTCGTCACTCCTGGCGAATCCCGTGGATCACGTCATCGCGCCACGACGGCAACTCGAAAGCCTCTTCGCCACGCTGTTACCGAAGGACGCGCAGGTCGAAGTCGAGATGCCCGACGGCCGGCGCTTCCTGATGCCCAGAAGGCGCCCTCAGGGTCGGCTCGCGCTGCTCGCTGGACTGAATGCGCGCGAAGCGGGCGAACTCCTCGCACGCGAAGCGCACGAGCTGGTCGCCTTTGGACGCCACATCGACGGGTTGTTGTTCGTGAGCAACGACGCCGAAGAGTTGCACCAGGGCCGTGGGGCACCCCGCCACGCAAGATCCGCGGTCTGCGCCCACGTCTCGCAGGCGACCGGCGACCGACTGCTAGTGGTCGTCGCAGCTCGAGTGGTCGTCGATTACTGTCGCGGGCAGCACTGGACCGAGGCTCGGGCTCGCGCGGTAATCCGTCAGCTGTTGGATCTCTGCGTCACGACCAAGCCGCCCGAGCCCGAGCCGGAGACCAGCGAAGCCACCATCCTCTATCGAGGTCCGCAAGGCGGTCCAGCGCCCGCAGCTCGCGCCGTCCGGCGCCGAAGCTGGCTTCCGGCTCCCCAGTAGCAACTGACACGTGCGGGGAGCGGTACGCTTCCCGCGCCTAAGACGACGCGGACTCCACCGGGACGACACCGAAACCGACTGGCAGGCAGAGAACAGCGTGCTCGGATGAGCTGGATGGAGTCGAGGGCCCGCGACATCCGGAGGGACGAAACCACGCGATGAGAACGCCGCGCCGTGAAGCGTGCCGTGGCACCATGGGCAGGTCGCCTTGGCTGACGCCCTGAGGCTGCTGCTCCGCCCCTTCGGGGGCGGCCGCCGCCCGGAAGCCCAGAAGCCTCTCCGCGCTGAGCTCCTCAGCATCGAGCGCCTGGAGGAACGGGCCAGGGCCCTCGCCGCCAGCTTCACGCTGGCCCGGGATCCGCGCCGCAAGGCCCGCCCATTCTTCTCGCGGCTGGAGGACAACGCCCGGGTGCTGCGCAAGGCCTATCGCGTCCTGGCCGACGATGTCCACGGCGGCGAGTTCGTCCCCCCGGCGGCGGAATGGCTCCTCGACAACTTTCACCTCATCGAGGCCGAGATCCGGGGCATCCGGCACGACCTTCCGCGGCAGTACTACTTGGACCTGCCCAAGCTGGCCTCGCGGGAGATGGCCGGCATCGCGCGGGTCTACGCCATGGCCCTGGAGCTGATCCGCCACACCGACGGCCGCCTGGATCGACAACAGCTCGTGCGCTTCATGGCCGCCTACCAGACTGTGGCTCCCCTCACCATCGGCGAGCTGTGGGCTTGGCCCAGCATGGTCAAGCTCGCCCTCATCGAGAACCTGAGGCGGCTGGCGGACGAAGCGCTCCAGGGCCGGGACGCGCGTCTCACGGCCGACGGCTATCTGGCCCAGATCGGCGGCGCCGAGGACGCGGCGCCCCTGCCGTCCCTGCCTGAGGTCCTGGACACGGCCTACGTCGTGCGGCTCCTGCAGCGGATGCGCGAGTACGGGCCTCTTGTCGCTCCCGTGCGCGCGGCCGTCGAAGAACGCCTCGCCGCCCAGGGCATGACGGCGGAGGATTCGATCCGGACGGAGCACCAACGCCAGGCCGCGGGGCAGGTCTCCGTGGCCAACGCCATCACCAGCCTGCGGCTGTGCTCCACTCTGGACTGGATGCGGTATTTCGAGAACGTCAGCTTGACCGAACAGGTCTTGCAACGCGACCCGGCCGGCGTCTACGGGAGCATGGACTTCCTCAGCCGGGACCGCTACCGGCAGGCGGTGGAGGAACTGGCCGAGGCCACCGGTGAGGCCCAGCTCCGTGTGGCCCTTCGCACCGTGGAGAGCGCCCGCCAGGCCGCCGAACTGAACTCGGCCCACGACCGCGCTGCCCACGTGGGCTACCACCTGATCGGGAAGGGCCGACGCGAACTCGAAACCGACGTGGCCTACCGTCCGCGCCTCGCGAACCGCGCACGGCGCTTCATGTTCACGCACGCCACCAGTTTTTACCTTGGGTCGATCGGACTCGTCACCGCCGCCCTGCTGGCCCTGGCCCTCGCGTACGTCCAGGGCGAGGGCGGCGCCCCGTGGGCGCAGGCCTGGACCGCAGCGCTCCTCCTCCTGCCGGCCAGCGAGTTCGCAATCGCCCTCGTCCAGCGCCTGGCCGCGCACCTCGTACCGCCACGGCGCCTCCCCCGCCTCGACTTCCAGGCCGGGGTCCCCGAGGACGCGCGGACCATGGTTGTCGTCCCCACGCTGCTCACGAGCGTGGCCGGGGTTGTCGAGCTGCTGGAGCATGTGGAGGTCCTGGCCCTGGGGAACGTCGACCCGCGCATACACTTCGCCATCCTCGGCGATTTCGCCGACGCGCCCACGGCCGAGATGCCCGCAGACGACGAGATCCTGGACGCCGCCCGCGCTGGCGTCGTCGACTTGAACGCCCGCCTCGGCCAGGGGCGCACCGACCGGTTCCACCTGTTCCATCGTGCGCGTCAGTGGAACCCCGGCGAGGGCTCGTGGATCGGCTGGGAGCGCAAGCGCGGGAAGCTCGAAGAGTTCAACCGCCTGCTGCGGGGGGCTAAGGACACGAGCTTCCGCCTCCACGTGGGCGACCCGGAGATGTTGCCCAGCGTCCGCTACTGCCTCACCCTGGACAGCGACACCCGGCTTCCCCTGCACGCGGCCCGGAAGCTCATCGGCATCATCGCCCACCCCCTGAACCGTCCCTCCTTCGATCCTCGCCTGCGCCGCGTCACCGAGGGCTACGGGATCTTGCAGCCCCGGGTCAGCGTGACGATGGCGAGCGCCGCCGGGTCACTGTTCGCCCGCGTGTACGCCGGGCACACGGGCGTCGATCCTTACACCACCGCAGTCTCGGACACCTACCAGGATCTGTTCAAGGAGGGGATCTTCACGGGCAAGGGCCTCTATGACGTAGACGCCTTCATCGCCGCCCTAGACGGCCGGATCCCCGAGAACGCCCTCCTGTCCCACGACCTCTTCGAGGGCCTGCACGCCCGGGCCGCCTTGGTGACGGACGTGGAGGTGGTCGACGATTACCCCGCGAGTGTGCTCGCTCATGCCCGGCGCCAGCACCGGTGGACGCGCGGCGACTGGCAGATCCTCTTCTGGCTGTTCCCCTTTGTCCCGACCCGCGAGGGCCTGGAGCGCAACCGCCTCCCCGTCATTTCCCGCTGGAAGGTCTTCGACAACCTAAGGCGCACGCTGGTGGCCCCCGCCACCGTCGCCTTGCTCGCTCTGGCCTGGCTGGTGCTGCCGGGAGACCCCTTGGCCTGGACCCTCGGCGTTCTCGCTGCGATCGCGTTCCCACTATACCCGCTGGCCGTCCAGGTCGGCGCCGGCCCCGCCCCCCAGCAACCGTTGGCGGTGTTCCTGCGGATTCTGGGCGAGGACGTGAAGACCGCCGGCGCCCAGACGCTCCTGCAGATCACGTTCCTCGCCCACCACGCCTACGAGATGGCCCACGCCATCGCCCTCACCCTGGTTCGCCTCGTGATCACGCAGCGCCGCCTCCTCCAATGGGAGACGGCGGCCGCCGCCACTGCCCGGGCCGCCGGCCTCAGCGCCCGGGCCGGCGCGTTGCTGTTCCTCGTAGAAATGGCGGCCAGCCCCTTCATCGCCCTGATCGTCCTTGTCACGATCGCGGCTGCCCGGCCGAGCAGTCTGGCGGTGGCCGGTCCCCTCCTTGCCTTGTGGGTGGCCGCGCCGCTGGTGGCCTACTGGCTCAGCCAGCCCGTGTCGCCCGAGCGTCAGCTGCTTAGCTCCGAGGACCGACGCTTCCTCCGTCTCATCGCACGCAAGACCTGGCGCTACTTCGAGACCTTCATGGGCGCCGAGGACCACGGCCTGCCTCCGGACAACTTCCAGGAAGCGCCCACGCCGAGGCTCGCCCACCGGACGTCCCCCACGAACATCGGGATGGGGCTCCTCTCGACCTTGGCCGCCCACGACCTCGGCTTTATCCGCACTCCCGAACTGGTCGAGCGGCTCGAGGCCACGGTGTCTACCATGGGCGGACTGGAACGTTTCGAAGGCCATCTGCTCAACTGGTACGACACGAGAACCCTGGCACCGCTGCCCCCCCGCTACGTCTCCACCGTGGACAGCGGCAATCTCGCGGGCGCTCTCCTGGCCCTGGCCGAGGGCCTGCGGCGGCTGGCCGGCGAGCCCCAGTCCGCGGCGCAGATCTGCGCCGGCCTGGTGGACACCGCGGAGATGGCCGGCCAGTACCTGGCGCGTCTGGCAGACATGCCAGCTGGGCACCAGGACGGGAGGGCCCGTTTGGTCGCTGTGGTGAAGTCCGTACTGGACGTGTTGGAAGGTCCCGAGGAAGCGGAGCAGAAGCTGGCGCGCGGCGACGGACAGGTCCCCGCGCTCAGAGAAGCGATCGAATCGTTCGAGTCGGAAGGTGCGACCTCCAGCCATCAAGTCGAGGCGGCCTACTGGTCGCGGTCCCTCGCCGCGGGGTTGACGGCCCCGACCCCGACGCCCGGTGTGTTCGCGACTCGCCTCGAGGAGCTCGCCTCGCGCGCCCTCGCTTTCGTCGACGGCATGAGCTTCGCCTTCCTCTACGACCGCGAGCGCCAGATCTTCGCCATCGGCTATCGCCTCGCGGACGCCCAGGGCCCCGGCCGTCTCGATCCTTCCTACTACGACCTTCTGGCTTCCGAGGCCCGCCTGGCCAGCTTCATCGCCATCGCCAAGGGCGATGTCCCCGACGGCCACTGGTTCCACTTGGGGCGGCTACTGACCAGCGTGGACGGTGCCCCCACCCTCCTGTCGTGGAGCGCCAGCCTTTTCGAATACCTTATGCCCCTCCTCGTGATGCAGAGCTATCCGGGGACCCTCCTCGACCAGTCGTGCCGCATGGCTGTACGTCGGCAGATGGAATACGGGCGGCAGCAGGGGGTGCCCTGGGGGATCTCGGAGTCCGCCTTCAACCTCGTGGACCGTCACGGCAACTACCAGTACAAAGCCTTCGGCGTGCCCGGCCTGGGCTTGAAGCGAGGCCTCGGCGACGAACTGGTGGTGGCCCCCTACGCCACCGCGCTGGCCGCCATGGTGGACCCCGTGAGGGCAGCCCACAATTTCCGGCGCCTGGCCCGGGAAGGGCTGGACGGCGCGTACGGGTTCTACGAGGCCATCGACTACACCCACCGGAAGGCGGACGAAGGCGATACCGTCAGCGAGCCCCGACCGCATGGCTCCCGCGGAGTCGTCGTTCGGGCCTTCCTGGCCCATCACCAGGGCATGAGCTTGGTGGCTCTGGCCAACGCCGTCCTCGGCGATCCGATGGTGCAGCGCCTCCATGCCGATCCCCGGATGCAGGCCACCGCGCCGCTGTTGCAGGAGCGCGCGCCGCGCCACGCTCCGATCACGCAGCCCCGGCCCGCCGAGGAGACGCGGGTGGCGGCTCCGGTCTCCGCGGTCGCGGTCCGGCGCTTCCGGTCGCCCCACACCCGGTACCCTCACGCCCAGTTCCTATCCAACGGCGCCTACACCGCCATCGTCACCAACGCGGGAGGCGGGGCCAGCTTTTGCCGCGGCCGCGCCGTCACCCGGTACCGCGAGGACTCGACCCGTGACCTGGGGAGCCACTTCCTCTACCTGCGCGACGTGCGCACCGGGTCGGTCTGGTCCGCGGCCTACCATCCCACGGACCGGGAACCCGAGGAGTATCTGGTCACCTTCCAGGCCGACAAGGCCGTCTTCCGCCGCCGTGACGAGGACATCGCGACGCAGCTCGACATCGCGGTCTCAACCGAGGACGACGTCGAGGTGCGCCGCCTGGCCGTGACCAACCAGAGCGACCGGCCTCGCGAGCTCGAGGTCACGAGCTACGCCGAGATCGCCCTGGCGTCTGTCGGCGAGGACCTGACCCACCCCGCCTTCAGCAAGCTCTTCGTGGAAACCGAGTACTTGCCGGAGAGCGCCGCCCTGGTTTGCGCCCGGCGACCCCGCGCCCGGGACGAGGCCCGCGTGTGGGCAGTCCACGTGTTGAGCGTGGACGCGAGGATGCAAGGGCCGGTGGAATGGGAGACCGACCGCGGGCGGTTCCTGGGCCGCGGCCGCAGTCCGCAGGATCCGGTGGCCCTCGACGGGCGGGCCCTCTCCGGCACCACCGGGGCCGTGCTGGACCCGATCGTCAGCCTGCGACAGCGCATCCGTTTGGCACCCGGTGGATTCGTGCGCCTGTCCTTCGCGACGGGGATGGCCGTGAGCCGGGATGGCGCTCTGGCCATGGCGCACAAGTACCACGACCCCAGCGCCGCCGCGCGCACCTTCGCGCTGGCCTTCACCCAGGCGCAGAGCACGTTGCGGCACCTGGGCATCTCGAGCGACGAGGCCCAGCTCTGCGAGCGCCTCGCCTCACGGGTCCTGTACACCGACGCCTCGCTGCGGGCGGGGCCGGAGGTCTTGGAGCGCAACATGCTGGGCCAACCGGGGCTATGGGCCCACGGGATCTCCGGCGATCTCCCCATCCTCCTCGTGCGCGTGGTCAAGGGAGGCGACATCCCCCTCGTCCGGCAGGTCCTCCAGGCCCAGGAGTATTGGCGGCTCAAGGGCCTGAGCGCGGACGTCGTGATCTTGAACGAGCATCCAGTGAGCTACCTCGACGACATACACGTCCAGCTCGCCGCGCTCCTCGACACCGGGCCGTGGGGGGCGTGGAAGCACCGGCCGGGGGGGGTGTACCTGTTGCGCGGCGACCGTATGAACGAGGCCGAGCGAAGCCTGCTCGCCAGCGTGGCACGGGCGATCCTCAGCGGGGATCGCGGCAAGCTGTCGGACCAGTTGGACTGGCCTTATCCCGAGCGGCAACCCCGGAGGGAGCTGCTGCCGCCACCCCCGCGCCCGGCTTCCGGCCCGGACGGCATGGAGATCGAGGTGCCCGCCCTCACCTTCGCCAATGGGACGGGCGGCTTTGCCGATGGCGGCCGCGAGTACGCGGTCGTCCTCGACGGTGACCGAGAGACGCCGCTCCCTTGGGTCAACGTCATGGCCAACCCCGGCTTCGGCACCGTAGTCTCGGCATCGGGCTCGGCGTATACGTGGGCGGAGAACAGCCGTGAGAACCGCCTCACGCCCTTCGCGAACGACCCCGTGACTGACCCCACCGCCGAGGCCCTCTTCTTGAGGGACGAGGAAGGGGGCGACGTGTGGTCACCCACGCCGGGGCCGATGCGGCGGACCCAAGAGAGCGGCCGGTTCGTGACGCGGCACGCAGCCGGAGTCTCCCACTTCACTCATGCCTCCCATGGAATCCTGCAGGACCTCGCGGTCTTCGTGGACGCGAAGGATCCTGTGAAGTTCTCACTCCTGACCCTCACCAACCGGACCGACCGCCCGCGGCGACTGAGCGTGTTCGCCTACAACGAATGGCGCCTGGCGCCGCCGCAGCCTGGGGAGCACCTGCACGTGATGACGGGACTCGACGCGGAGACGGGGGCCGTCCTGGCCACGAACCCCTACAACCAGGAGTTCGCGGGCCGGGTCGCCTTCGCCCACGCCAGCGAGGCGCCGAGTTCGGCGACGGGAGACCGCCTCTCCTTTCTGGGACGCAACGGCTCGCTGGCGAGGCCAGCCGCCATGAACCACCACGCCCTGTCGGGCCAGTTCGGGGCCGGACTCGATCCCTGCGCCGCGCTGCAGGTCGAGATCGGCTTGGCTCCGGGAGAGAGCCGCCGCCTCGTCCTCATCCTGGGACAGGGCGGGGATCACGAGCACGCCCGCGAGCTGGTGCGCCGCCACGGCAGCGTGGCCGCCGCCGACATCGCCTTGGAAGCGGTGCAGCGGTTCTGGGCCGACACCCTGGAGACGGTGCAGGTGCGCACCCCTGACGACTCCTTCGATCTCCTCATGAACCGGTGGCTCCTGTACCAGGACCTGAGCTGCCGGCTCTGGGCGCGGTCCGGCTTCTATCAGCCAGGCGGCGCCTTCGGCTTCCGCGATCAGCTGCAGGACGCCATGGCCCTCTCCCTGGCGAGGCCGGACATTTTGCGGGCGCACATCGTCCGGGCCACGGGCCGGCAGTTCATCGAAGGGGATGTGCAACACTGGTGGCACGAGCCCTCCGGCCGCGGCACCCGCACCCGTTGCTCGGACGACCTGCTCTGGCTGCCGTACGCCGTCGCGCATTACGTGGACACGACCGGGGACCACGGCATCCTCGACGAGCTCGTTCCGTTCCTGGAGGCTCCGGTGCTCGCCGCCGGCGAGACCGAGGCCTACGGAGAGCCGCGGGTCTCCGCCGAATCGGCTCCCCTCTTCGACCATTGTGCGCGCGCCATCGACAAGGGCCTTACTGCGGGCGCCCACGGCCTTCCGCTGATCGGCAGCGGCGATTGGAACGACGGGATGAACCGGGTCGGGCACCAGGGCCGCGGCGAAAGCGTCTGGCTCGGGTGGTTTCTGCACACGGTGCTGCGGCAGTTCATCCCCCTGTGCGAGACCCGGGACGCGGCGCGGGCGGGGCGTTACGCGAGCGAGGCCAGCCGGCTGGCGGGCATGCTCGAGCGGGCCTGGGACGGGGAGTGGTACCGACGGGGTTATTACGACGACGGCACGCCGTTGGGCTCGGCCCAGAACGACGAGGGCAAGATCGACTCGATCGCTCAGTCCTGGGCGGTCCTGTCCGGAGTCGCGCCCGTGAAGCACGCCGAGCGGGCCATGGACGCCGTCCGCACCCACCTTGTGCGGCGCGCAGCCCAGGTCGTGCTGGTGCTCACTCCCCCCTTCGACCAGTCGGCGCAAGACCCCGGTTACGTCAAGGGATACCCGCCCGGGGTGAGGGAGAACGGCGGCCAGTACACGCACGCCGCGGTGTGGACGGTCATGGCGGTGGCCCGGCTCGGCAACGGGGACGAGGCGGTGGAGCTGTTCCACCTGCTGAACCCCATCAACCACAC
>QHRU01000126.1 GCA_003220225.1 Candidatus Rokuibacteriota bacterium | reverse complement strand
GACGGTGATCTCGCGCTTCCGCGGCCCGTCGAACTCCGCGAAGATGATCGACTGGAACCGTCCGAGCGTCAGCTCGCCGTTGTTGAGGCCGACGGCGATCGAGCGCCCGAGCAGCGCGGAGCGCAGGTGCGAGTGGGCGTTGCCGCGCTCGCAGTCCGAGAAGCGCGGGTCGTCGTGGCGATAGCCCCCCCGCTCCGGTACCAGGCTTTCCATGAGGCCCTTGAGGTCGTCGATCAGGGCGCTCTGGAACTCGTTGATGAAGAGCGCGCACGTCGTGTGGAGCGTGTTGATCAGGGCGATCCCCGCCGAGACGGGGAACTGCTGGATGGCCTCCCTCACGAGCTTGGTGATGTCCGTGACCTCGGTCCCTTCCTCACTGCTCAGCGTGAACGAGGTGTTGAAAACCTTCATCCGCTCTCTCCCCGGGCATCACCTTGTTTTCGCTAGCGGAAGCGCTAGCGGGGCCGCGCCAAGACCACCCGCTACGATAAGGGTACCGTCACGGGAATGTCAACCTACGCCGCTTTTGGATCCAGGAGGTCCCGGAGGCCGTCGCCTAACAAGTTGAGACCGAGGACAGCCACCGCGATGGCACCCCCCGGAAACAGCGCGAACCATGGGTTCATCCCGAGGAAGTTCTGCGCCTCCTTGAGCATGAGGCCCCACGACGGATGCGGCGGCTGGGTGCCGAGGCCCAGGTAGGCCAGCGCGGCCTCGGCCAGGATCGCGACGGGAAAGCTCGTCGTCGCCTGCACGATCAGAGGCGCCATCGTGTTGGGCAGGATGTGGCGCAGGACGAGGCGCCGGTCGCCCGCGCCCAGCGCGCGGGCGGCCACGACGAACTCGCGGTCGCGCAGCTCGAGCACGGCGCCGCGCGTGAGCCGCGCGAAGGCCGGCACGAAGGCGATGCCGATGGCGACCATGCTGATGCCGATGCCCGGCGCGAACACCGCGGAGAAGAGCAGCGCGGAAAGAATCGCCGGGAAGCCCTGCACCGCGTCGACCAGCCGCATGGCGCTCTCGTCGAGCCAGCCGCCGATCCAGCCGCTGGCGAGGCCGAGCACGATCCCCGCGAGCGCGCCGATGCCGACGGCGATGACGCCGACGGCGATGGACGTCGGCGCGCCCGCCATCACGCGCGACAGCACGTCGCGCCCGTACTGGTCGGTGCCGAACGGGTGCGTGCGCGACGGCCCCTCGAGCCGCGCGGCGCCCGCCATGGCCAGCGGATCGCGCGGCGTGTAGACGAGGCTCAGGGCGGCGGTCGCGGCCAGGGCGAGGCTGATGGCGACGCCGAGCGCGAAGGTCAGGTGGCGGCGACTACTCATAGCGGATGCGCGGGTCGAGCGCGGCATAAGCGAGGTCGACCGCGAAGTTGATGAAGACGATCGACGCCGCCACGAAGAGCGTCACGCCCTGCACGACGGGCAGGTCGCGCGCGCTGATGGCGCCGAGCGCGAGCCGCCCGAGCCCGGGCAGCGCGAAGACGGATTCCAGCACGATCGCGCCCGCGACGAGCTGACCGAGCTGGATGCCCATGACGGTGACGATGGGGATCATCGCGTTGCGCAGCGCGTGCCGGCGGATGACGCGGAGTTCCGCCAGTCCCTTGGCCCGCGCGGTGCGCACGTAGTCCTCGCGCAAGATCTCCAGCACGGCGGACCGCGTGGCGCGCACGAGCACGGCCGCCTGAAAGGCGCCGAGCGCGATCGCGGGCAACAGCAGCGCCTTGAGGCCCGTCCACGGCCCCGCGCTCCAGCCGTCGAAGCCGCCCGAGCGCAGCCAGCCGAGCCGGACCGAGAACAATAAAATCAGCAGCAGCCCCGACCAGAACGCGGGCACCGCGATGCCGAGCTGCGAGACGAGCATCGCGAGGTAATCGCCCGCGCGCCGGTGATGCGTGGCCGCGTAGACGCCGAGCGGGAGCGCGATGATCACCATCAGGGCCGCCGCCATCAGCGCCAGCGGCAGCGTCACCGGCAGCCGGGAGAGGATCAGGCGCCCGACGGGCAGGTCGTACTGGATCGAGGTGCCGAGGTCGCCGCGCGCCGCGCGCGCGAGCCAGTCGATGTACTGGAGCGCGAGCGGCCGGTCCAGTCCCATCGCGTGGCGCAGCCTCGCGAGCGTCTCGGGGTTCGACTCGACGCCGAGGATCAGCGTGGCGGGATCGCCGGGAAGCACGCGGACGACGACGAAGACGAGCGCGGAAAGAAAAAAGAGGGTCGCGACGAAGGCCGCGACCCTCCTGAGGACGTAGCGCCTCACGCCCGCGCGATCACCGGGCGGGCGACCAGCCCACCTCCGAGAGATCGGCCGACGGGATCGGCAGGTCCTTCCAGAGGCCGGTCACGCCCTTCCTGGCCGCCACCAGCCGCGGGTGGATGAAGAGGAAGACGACGGGCGCGTCGTCCGCGAGCATCCTCTGCATCTGGACGTAGAGGTCGCGGCGGGCCTTGTCGTCGATCGTCGTCTCCGACCTCGCGTAGATCTCCTGGAACCTCGGGCTGTCGTAGCGGAAGTAGTATTTCGGGTTGGCGTAGTTGCCGATGTCCCACGCCTCGGCGTGACCGATGATCGTGAGGTCGTAGTCGGGCTCCTTGCAGCCCGAGGCGGGACGGCAGAAGACACGATCGAGCCACTGGCCCCACTCGATCTGCTCGATCTTCACGTTCACGCCGACCTTCTTCAGCTGGTCGGTGATCACCTCGCCCGCGCGCACCGTGTAGTAGTACTGCGGCGCCACCTTCAGCACGGCGCTGAAGCCGTCGGGGTAGCCGGCCTCGGCCAGCAGCTTCTTCGCCCTGGCGGGGTCGTACGGCACCGCGTTGGCGAGGTCGACGAAGTACGGGTTGAGCGGATCCACGTTGGAGCCGATGACGCGGCCCATCCCGAACATCGCCAGCTTCACGACGTCCGCCTTGTTGATGGCGTGGGTGATGGCACGGCGCACGTGGACATCGGAGAACGGCTTGCGCGAGTTGTTCATGGACATGACGACGTCGTTGGTCGTCTCGCCCACGATCACCTCGTAGCGCCCGTCCTTCTTGAGGTCGGCCACGTGCTCGGGACCGAGGCCGAAGAGCGACACGTCGATGTCGCCCGCCTTGAGCGCGGCCAGCGCAGCGTTGGGATCGGGGATGAAACGGAACGTCACCTGGTCCAGCTTCGGCAGGCCCTTCACGTGATACTCGGGGTTGCGCTTGAGCACGATCTTGTCGCCGCGCACCCAGTCGGCCACCGTGAACGGCCCGGTGCCGATCGGCGCCGACTTGAGCGTGTCCACCGCCTCGCGTGGATAGATGACCGAGCCCTGGCGCGCCAGGTTCAGCAGGAAGTTCGCGGCAGGCGCCTTGAGCGAGAACGTGATCGTGTAGTCGTCCTTGACGATGATGTCGCCGATGTTCGCGTAGTACTGCGGGTAGGGGTGCTTCGTCTCCGGGTTCATCGCGCGCTCGATCACGAACTTCACGTCGGCGGCTCGGAGCTCGCGGCCGTTGTGGAATCGCACGCCCTTCTTCAGAAAGAAGGTGTAATGGCGGTTATCGGCGGTGTGCCAGCGCTCCGCCAGCCACGGCACGAGCTTGCCGTGCGCGTCCACCTTCACCAGGCACTCCTGGACGTTGTAGAGGACGACGCCGGCCGTCGCGGAGGCGGGGGTCGCGGTGAGGTCGAGGCCCGGCGGCTCGGTGGCGGCCTGCACGACGAGCGCGCGCGGCGCCTGCGCCTGCACGGACACGGCCGACGCGAGCCACGCGGCGAGGACGACGAGCAGGGCGGGTCGGCGCATGCGGCGGGTCCTCCCGACTAGTGCTTGAAGAAGTCGACGGTGCGGCGCAGCCCCTCGTCGAAGTCGACGAGCGGCGTGTAGTCCATGAGGCGGCGGGCCTTGCCGATGTCGGCCAGCGTGTGCGGCACGTCGCCGGCGCGGCTGGGCGTGTGGCGGCGCGTCAGCGGCTTGCCGAGCAGCTTCTCGAGCCGATCGATGATCTCGAGCAGGCTCACCCGCTCGCCGCAGCCCACGTTGAAGGCCTCGCCCGAGGCCGCCGGCGCCCGCGCGGCGAGGACGTTGGCCGCCACCACGTTGTCGATGTAGGTGAAGTCACGCGACTGCCGTCCGTCGCCGTGCACCTCCAGCGGCTCGCCGCGAAGGCCCCAGAGGATGAAGCGCGGGATCACCGCCGCGTACTCGGAGGCCGGGTCCTGCCGCGGCCCGAACACGTTGAAGTAGCGCAGCCCGACCGTCTCGACGCCGTAGAGCCGCGTCCACACCGTCGCGTACATCTCGTTGGCCGCCTTCGACACCGCGTACGGGGAGATCGGCGTCAGCGTCTGCTCTTCGCGCTTGGGCAGCGCGGGGTTGTCGCCGTAGACCGACGACGACGAGGCGTACACCACGCGCCTCACGCCGGCGCGCCGGGCCGCCTCGAGCACGTGCAGCGTCCCGTTCACGTTGTGGTCGTTGGCGCCGAGCGGGTCGTTGACCGAGCGCGGCACGGAGCGCATGGCGGCCTGGTGGAAGATCACCGACGCGCCCCGCGCCACCCGCTCCACGGCGACCAGGTCGCGCACGTCACCGCGCACGACCTCGAGCCGCTCACCCGCGGCGGCCGCGAACGGCAGGTTGGCCATCGAGCCCGAGGAAAAATCGTCGAGGACGCGCACGCGCGCGGCGGGATGGTCGGCGAGCAGGCGCTCCGCGACGTGGCTGCCGATGAAGCCCGCGCCGCCGGTCACCACGTAGACGTCCGTCACGCGCGGATTGTATCACCCGCCAAGAAAGGGACACGCGGGGCCGACCGCGGGCCGGACGTGTCGGGCCCGCGCGTCGATGCGCCGCCGTGCGCGCCGCGAGCCCCCGCCGAGCACACGGCGCGCATCAGCGCGCGAGCGTCGCCGCGCCCAGCCCCGCGCCCGCCCGGCGATATTCGTCGCGCGGCGGCGCGAAGATGTCGAGCACGACGCAGCGCGCGCCCAGCGCGCGCCCGCCGTGCGGCACGTTCGGGGGCGTCTGCCAGAAGTCGCCGGCCTTGACGTGGTGCTCGACGCCGTCCTGGACGCGGACCCACTCGCCCTCGAGGCAGACGCCCCACTGCTCGTTGGGGTGCGCGTGCACCGGCGACACCGCGCCGGGCTCGAGCGTGACCACGGAGAGCATCGCGTGCACGCCGGGGAACACGCGCGCGCTCACGCCGGGCGCGAGCTGCCGCTCGATGCCGCCCGTCTTCAGATTGTGGAAGCACGAAACGTCGCTCATTCTTCGCTCCTCTCCCTCGGTCGCGATTCACATTGCCTCGCGCGATGCGACCCATTACACTATGCCCCGCTGTTCCGTCGGGCCGTCGCCGATTTCGAGGAGAGCCGCCATGCCGTCTCCGGCCTTCTACGCCACCGACTTCAAGGTCTTCGACGAGCCCGGCTTCCGTGCGCGCATGGGGGCCATCCGCGAGCGAATTCGTCCCAAGCTCGAGGCGGTGGGCCACAGCCTGGCGCCGGCCGTGCGCCGCGCCACCGGCGGCGACGCGTTCGCGCACGTCGCCAAGCACGCGCGCCGCACCGTCAACCCGCCCGACGACACCTGGGTGGCCTTCGGCCCCGACGCGCGCGGCTACAAGAAGCACTGCCATTTCAAGGTCGCCGTCTCGCGCCGCGCCGTGCGCTTCCTCTTCGAGGTCGGTCCCGAGCACGCCGACAAGAAGCGGTGGGCGGCCGCCTGGAAGCGTAACGCGCCGAGGCTCGGTCCCGTGCTTCGCCGCGTGAAGGGTCTGGCCTGGTTCAAGAACGAGCACGACGAGGAGGCCGCCTCGCCGCTCGCCGACCTCAGCCCCGAGCAGCTCGCCGAGCTGGCCGACGAGCTGACACGCACCCGCGACGGCCAGCTCGTGCTCGGCCGCGTGGTGCCGGCCGAGCAGGCGTCGCGCTGGACGGAGGCGCAGTACCGGGACGCCGCCCTCGAGACCTTTCGCGCGCTCGCTCCCCTCTACCGCTTGAGGTGAGCGGCGGAGCACCGCGCGCCGTCGTGTTCGACATGGACGGCGTGCTCGTCGACTCCGGCGCGCACCATCGCGAGGCGTGGGTCGCCATGTGCCGGGACTGCGGCCTGACCCCGCCGCCGGAGTTCTGGCGCCTCACCATCGGCCGCCCCGCCGAGGAGGCGGTGGCGCTGCTCGTGAACGGCATCGACCGTGCCGAAGCGCGGCGGCTCGCCGACCTCAAGCGCGAGCACTACACGCGCCTCGCGCGCCGGGGCACCATGGCCGTGCCCGGCGCCGGCGCGTTCGTGGCGGCGCTGGCGCGCGAGGGCGTGCCGCGAGCCGTGGCCACCTCCGCGTCGCGCCGCGACCTCGAGCGCATCCTGGACGCGCTCGGCCTGCGCCGTCACTTCGACGTCGCCGTCACCGCCGACGACGTGCGCCGGGGCAAGCCGCATCCCGAGGTCTATCTGAAGGCGGCCGAGGGCCTCGGCGTCGAGCCGCACGCGTGTCTCGTCTTCGAGGACGCGGTCGTCGGCGTTCACGCCGCGCGCGCGGCCGGCATGCGCGTCATCGGCGTCACGACCGCGCACACCGCCGACGAGCTGGTGGGCGCGGGCGCCGAGCGCGCGGTGCCGCACTTCGAGACGGTGCGATGGCCCGTGTGAGCCCTACCTTCGTGAGGACAAGCGCGCCGGAGTTCTGGGAGGACGTGTACGCGCGCGGTGGCGATGGCTGGGAGCTCGGCGCGCCGGCGCCGTCGCTGGTGGAGTTCGTGGAATCCACGCCGCCGCCCCGCGGACGCGTCGCCGTTCCGGGCTGCGGCCGCGGCCACGACGCGCGCTACCTGGCGACGCGCGGCTACGCGGTCACCGGCTTCGACTGGGCGCCGGCGGCGCTCAGCGCGGCGCGTCGGCTCGCGCGGGGTGAGGGCGTGGACGTCGCCTTCGAGTCGCGCGACATGTTCACGCTGGGTCGCGACTTGCCCAACGCGTTCGACGGCGTGTGGGACTACACGTGCTTCTGCGCGATCGACCCCGCGCGGCGTGCGGAATACGTGCGCTCGCTGGTCGGCACGCTGCGGCTCGGCGGCTGGCTGCTCGCGAATTTCTTCCCGCTGCGCGCGCTGACGCCGGGGCCGCCCTTCGTGGTGTCACCGGCCGAGGTGCGCCGGCTGCTCGCGCCGTCGTTCTGGATCGAGCGCGCGGGTCCGCCGCTGCGCTCGCCGCGCGGCCGGCAGAGCCGGGAGTGGATGGTCCTCGCGCGTCGCACCGGCGCGTGATACCCTGCACCCCACTTTTTTCGAGGAGGCGGGACGATGAAGTCAGTACGAATGATCCTGGCCGTCGCGCTGGCGCTCGCGGTCGGCGCGCTCGGCGTGTGGAGTCCCCGCGCGGACGCGCAGGCGCAGACCATCAAGATCGGCCTCCTGTACGACCACAGCGGTCCGTTCTCCGCTGCCGGCTCGCTCAACTGCTGGCGCGGCGCGAAGATGATCATCGACTATGTCAACGAAAAGGGCGGCGTGCTCGGCAAGTACAAGATCGTCCAGGTCGACGGCGACAGCCAGTCGAAGGCCGAGGTCGCGATCAACGAGGCCGAGCGGCTGCTCAACGTCGACAAGGTGGACATCCTCGCCGGCGTGTACTCGAGCGCCCACGCCGTGCCGCTCGCGGAAAAGGTGGACAAGCAGAAGAAGTTCCTCTGGATCACCACGGCCATCGCCGACGCCGTCCTCAAGGATCGCAACCTCCAGTACACGTTCCGGCCCCAGCCCAACGGCGGCCTCTTCGGTGAAAACTCCGTCCAGTACGTGGCGCACTACGCGCAGGAGAAGCTGAAGAAGGCGCCCCGGGACGTGCGCGTCGCCATCATCTACGAGGACGGGCCCTACGGAACCGGCGTGGCCGCCGCCAACGAGGCGGAGGCGAAGAAGCAGGGCATGCAGGTCGTGCTGAAGGAGGGCTTCTCGATCCAGGCGCCCGATCTCAGCTCGCTCGTGACGAAGCTTCGCGCCGCGCGTCCCGACGTCCTCTATCACACCGGCTACGCGCCCGACATCGCGCTGTTCCTGCGCCAGGCCAAGGAGCAGGGCCTCCGCGTGAAGATCTACATCGGGCACGGCGCCGGCCACAGCCAGCTCCCGAAGCTGAAGGAAGCCTTTGGCACCGAGGTGGAGGGATTCCACACGGTCGATCCGCCCGCCGCGCAGCTGATCGATCCGAAGAAGCTGAAGCCGGGTGTGGCGGAGCTCACGCAGGAGATGCTGAAGCGCTACAAGACCTTCGAGCCGTCCATCCCCGCCGGCCAGGTGGCGCCCCACGTCTCGATGGGCTTCAACAACATGTGGATCCTCCTCAACGACGTGCTGCCGCGCGCGATCCAGAAGCACGGCGGCTTCTCGGCCGAGGCGCTCGCCAAGGCCGCGCGGGAGACGGACATCCCCGAGGGCGGCACGATGCAGGGCTACGGCGTGAAGTTCCATCCCCTCGGGCACGCTATGGCCGGCCAGAACATGCGCGCCATCGCCGCCGTCTTCCAGGTCGTCGACGGGGACTTCAAGCACGTGTACCCTCCGGTCGTCGCGAGCATGAGCGCACCGCCCGTCCTCCTGCCGGCGTCCTCGCCGCTATTCGCGCGCTGAGCGCGGCGCCGCGGACATCGAGGAGCGCCACGGCTCCGCCGGGGCGCTCCGAGCGTGGGGGGGTATGGGGGGCCATCTCGGGGCCCCCCATTTCCAGATGTTGACCGTCACCGGCCTCACGAAGCGCTTCGGCGGCTTCACCGCGCTGAACGCCGTCTCCTTCGAAGTGAAGGAGGGCGAGATCCTCGGCCTCATCGGCCCGAACGGCTCGGGCAAGACCACCCTCTTCAACTGCGTGTCGGGCGCGCTCACGCCGAGCTCCGGCTCGATCCGCTTCGGCGCGCAGGAGCTCGCCGGCCTCACGCCCGACAGGATCTGCCACCTCGGGATCGCGCGCACGTTCCAGATTCCGCGGCCGTTCCGAAAGCTCACCATCCTCGAGAACGTGGCGGTGGCCGCGCACTTCGGGGCGGCGCAGCGTTCGTCGGAGGCCGAGGCGCGCCGGCGCGCCCTCGAGATCCTGGGGCTGGTCGGGCTGGCCACGACCCCCCATGCGCCGACCACGCTGCTCGGCGCGGGCGGCCTCAAGAAGCTCGAGCTGGCGCGCGCGCTGGCCACGGGACCCAGGCTCCTGCTCGCCGACGAGAGCCTCGGCGGGCTCGACTCCTCGGAGATGGCGGGCGCCGCCGACCTGCTGCGTCGCATCCGCGGCGAGCTCCACATCACGATCGTGTGGGTCGAGCACATCATGGCCACGCTCATGCGCGTGGTGGACCGCGTGGTCGTGCTCGACCACGGCGAGAAGATCGCGGAGGGCAAGCCGCGCGAGGTCGCCGAGGACCCGAAGGTCGTCGAGGCATACCTCGGCGAGAAGGTCGTGCTCGCCTGATGCTCGAGCTGCGCAACGTGACGGCCGGCTACGGCGCGTTCACCGCGCTCTGGGACGTCAGCCTCGACGTCGCCGCCGGCGAAGCCGTCGCCGTCGTCGGTCCCAACGGGGCCGGCAAGACGACGCTCCTGCGCGTGATCTCGGGCATGATCGCGCCGCGCGCCGGCGCGCTGACGTTCGAGGGCGCCTCGCTCACCGGCCGCCCCGCGTACGAGGTCGTGGCCCATGGCATCGCCCACGTCCCCGAGGGCCGGCGCATCTTCCCGATGCTGACCGTGGCCGACAACCTCAAGATGGGCGCGTATCTGAAGGTGGCGCGGCGGGCGTACGCGGAGAGCCTCGAGCGCGTGTTCGCGCTCTTCCCCGTGCTCTCCGAGCGGCGCCGGCAGCGCGCGGGCAGCCTGTCGGGCGGTGAGCAGCAGATGCTCGCCGTCGGCCGCGCGCTCATGTCGCGACCCAGGCTGGTGCTGCTCGACGAGCCATCGATGGGGCTGGCGCCCGTGATGGTGCTGCGGCTCTTCGACCTCATCCGCCGCGTGCGCGAGGAGGGTTACACGATCCTCATCGTCGAGCAGAACGTGCGCCAGGTGCTCAAGCTCGTGGACCGCGCGTATCTGCTGGAGGCCGGCCACCTCAAGATGGAGGGCCGCGCGGAGGCGCTGGCCGAGCAGGACTTCGTCCGGAAGGCGTACGTGGGTCTGTGATCGACCCCATCTTCCTGGCCGAGGCCGCGGTGAACGGCCTGCTCCTGGGCGGCGTGCTGGCGCTGCTCGCGCTGGGCCTCAACCTGATCTTCGGCGTCATCGACATCGTCTGGATCGCGTACGTGGACCTCGTGATGATCTGCATGTACGCGGTCTACTTCCTCGTCCAGGTCTATGGCTGGCCCATCTGGATCGGCAGCCTCGCGAGCGTCGGGCTCGGCGCGCTCCTCGGCATCGCGGTGCACGTGCTGATCATCTCGCCGATCCTCGGCAGCGCCCCCGTGAACCAGCTGCTCGCGACGGGCGGGCTGCTGTTCTTCCTCCAGTCGTTCGCCACGTTCCTGTGGACGACCGACCACCGCTCGGTGCGGCTGACGCTGCCGACGCTCGAGTACGGCGGCATGTTCCTGTCGTTCGCGCGCCTCGTCGCCTTCGCGGTGGCCCTGCTCGTCATGCTCGGGCTCTTCCTCTTCTTGAGACATACGTACATCGGCACCGCCATCCGCGCCGTCTCGCAGGACCGCGAGGCGATGGCGCTCATGGGCGCCAATCCACGGACGGTGTACGTCGTCACCTCGGCCGTGGGCGGCGCCCTCGCGGGCGTGGCGGCCGCGCTGCTGATCATCCAGTACTCCGTGCACCCGTTCTTCGGCGCCGCCTTCGGGCCGCTGACGTTCATGATCTGCGTCCTCGGCGGGCTCGGGAACATGATCGGCGCCTTCGTGGCGGCATTCATCATGAGCGAGATCATCTCGATCGGCGGCGTGGTGTGGTCCACCGAGATGGGCTATGTGATCGCCTTCGTGATCTTCATCATCATGATCTTCGTCCGGCCGGGTGGTCTCTTCGCGAGGCGGGCGTGAGCGCCGGCCGCGTCGGCGTCGGCGTCCTGCTCGCGGCGCTCGTGGCCGCCCCGTTCGTCCCGATGGGCGGCATGCGCCAGTACATCTTCCACGTCCTGATCCAGATCTTCGTCTGGTCGTTCATCGGCGGCGCGTGGGCGCTCATGGGCCGCTTCGGCCTCGTCTCGCTCGGGCACGGCGCCTTCCTCGGGCTCGGCGCCTACACGACGACGCTGCTCTGGAACTTCTTCGGCCTCACGCCGTGGCTCGGCGCCCTCGTCGCCGTCGTGCTCACGGCCGCCCTCGCCGTGATCGTCGCCTACCCGTGCTCGCGCTTTCAGGTGATCGGCCACTACTTCGGGCTCGTCACCCTCGCCGTCGGCGAGGTCGTGCGCCTGCTCATCATCGCGGAGCGCGACTGGACGGGCGGCTCGCTCGGCCTCACCGTGCGGCCGGCGGGCGCCGACAGCCTGGTGGCCGTGCAGTTCGCGGACAAGCGCGTCTTCTACTACGCTGCGCTCGTGCTGTGGGCGCTGGGGCTCTGGGTGTGGCACCGCGTGGACCGCTCGATGGCGCGCTCGGCGATGGAGGCGATCGGCGAGGACGAGACCGCGGCCGCCTCGGTCGGCATCCACGTCACGCGCTTCAAGATCGCCATCACCGTGCTCTCGGCCGTGCTCACCGCCGTGGGGGGCATCGCGTACGCGCAGTACATCGCCTACGTGAACCCCGACACCTTGGCCGGCATCGGCGTCTCGCTGCGCATCGTGTTCGCGGTGGTGCTGGGCGGGATGTACGCGCTGCTCGGCCCCACCGTCGGCACCGCGCTGACCATCGCGCTCGCCGAGGTCCTGCGCGTGGTGTTCGGCATCACGTACGTGGGCATGGCCGAGACCATCTACGGCCTGCTCCTGATCGTCTTCATCATCTTCCTGCCCTCGGGCATCTACGGCAGCGTCCGCGACCTCCTGCGGCGGCGGCCGCGGTCGCAGCCGGCGGCGCCCGTGACGGCGTAGGATCGGAGCCATGGCGGACTTCACGATCTATCCCGAGAAGGAGCCCAGCAAAGCCGCCCGGGGGCTGGCCGAGCAGGTCGAGCGCGACGGCGGCCGCGTGCTGGCCGTCTACCAGGAACCGGTGGGCGAGCACTGGCAGATCTTCTGCCTGCTGCCGCGTGCGAAGGTGGAGGCGAGCCCCTACCAGCGCGACGTCTCGCCCACGCACGCGAAACGACTCACGGAGGCGGTGCGCCGCGTCGACCGCTTCGTGGACCCGATCGTGGTCGTCTCGGCGCGCGCCGGCGTGTACTGGACGCCGAACGGAAACCACCGCCGCGTCGTGCTCGAGAAGCTGAAGGCCGAGTTCGTTCCCGCCATCCTCGTGGCCGAGCCCAGCGTGGCCTTCCAGGTGCTCGCGCTCAACACGGAGAAGGCGCACAACCTCAAGGAGAAGTCGCTCGAGGTCATCCGGATGTACCGCGGCGCCGAGGCCGAGCAGCCGACCTCCACCGAGGAGGACTGGGCCTTCCAGTTCGAGTCCGCGCACCTGATCACACTCGGCCTGCTCTACGAGCAGAACAAGCGCTTCGCGGGCGGCGCCTTCGCGCCGATCCTGCGACGCGTGGACAAGTTCCTCAAGACGTCGCTGCGTAAAGGCCTCGAAGAGCGCGAGGAGCGTGCGGCGCTCGTGCGCGCGGCCGACGAGACGCTGGCGGCGGTGGTGGCGAAGGTGAAGAAGCGCGGGATCAACCATCCCTACGTGAAGAACTACCTGCTCGCGCGCACGACGCCGCTGACCAAGGCGCGCAAGACGCTGCCGTCGTTCGAGCAGACCTTCAAGAGGCTGAAGGAGAACCTCGAGGAGTTCGACGTGTCGAAGGTGCGCTACGACGAGATCCAGCGCTCGAGCATCATGCTGGCGCCGGCGGCGGCGGAGTAGCGCGCGTGGAGCGCGTCGTCCTCGTCACCGGCGGCAGCGGCGCCCTCGGCCAGGCCATCACCCGCCGCTTCCTCGCCGAGGGCGCGGTCGTCTGCGTGCCGTGGATCGTCGAGCAGGAGCGCGAGCGGCTCGAGGCCTCGGTGGAGGGCACCGCCCGCAAGCGGCTGATGCTCGAGCGCTGTGACGTCGCCGACGACGCGGCGATGGCGCGCCTGGCCGAAGCCCTGCTGGCGCGCCAGGGCCGGATCGACGTCCTCGTCAGCGCCGTCGGCGGCTTCGCGATGGGCGATCTCGTCCACACCGACCGCAAGCTCTGGGACTCGATGCTGACGCTGAATCTCACCACCGCGTACGTGGCCGCCCACGCCGTGGTGCCGCCCATGCTCGCCGCCGGCGCCGGGCGCATCGTCGCCGTCGCCTCGCGCGCGGTGGTGCCGCCCGCGGGCGGCTTCATCGCCTACACGGTGGCGAAGGCGGCCGTGATCGCATTCGTGCAAGCGCTGGCCGTCGAGACGCGCGGGCGTGGCGTCACCGTCAATGCGGTGCTGCCCAGCACCATGGACACGCCCGCCAACCGCGCGGCGATGCCCGACGTCGATCCGAAGACCTGGGTGCCGGTGGGATCCGTGGCCGACGCGATCGCGTATCTCGCCGCCGAATCCTCCGGCCACGTGACCGGCACGCTGCTCTCGATCTGATGACTCTCGAGGACGTCGGTGGCGCGGAGTCCGGCGTGCGCGCGCGCCGTTCCGTGATTCAGCTGGCGCCGTTCGAGCGCCGGCTTCGCCGGCGCAATCCGGTTCTGGGGGAGGCATCGGAGGGGGCCGTCGCGGCCCCCTCCGAATAACCATGTACCCGCACCAGACCGAGCGGCTGGACGGCGTCCTCGAGGCGTTCGGTGTGGACGCGCTCGTCGCGACCTCGCCCGCCGACGTCGCCTACCTCACCGGCTTCTGGAGCCTTTCGCATGCGGTGTTCGACGCCGAGATCCTTGCGGTGTACTCGAAGGCCGGCACGGCCCTCGTCATCCCGACCATC
>QHRU01000069.1 GCA_003220225.1 Candidatus Rokuibacteriota bacterium | reverse complement strand
TGCTACCAGGCGCATCAAGGAACACGCGCAGACGCGACACATCCCCGTGATCATCTTCACCGCCTTCCCGCACCAGGCGGCTCAACACAGCGCGCTCGAGGCGGGCGCGGCCGTCTTCCTGACGAAGCCATGCCTCCCCGAGGATCTGGAGGCGACGGTTCGGCGTTTGCTCGACCGACGCAAGGACGGACGCTGACGACGGGCTCCGTTCCACCGCTCTGAGCGCCCCGAGGCGCGCAGCCCGACGGCATTCCCCTTGCACGATCACTCCGCGCGGAGGAGCTTCCACATGCTCTACTACGCGTTGATGTTTCTCGTCGTCGGACTCGTCGCCGGGCGCTGGGGTTGTTCGGGATCGCCGCCATCGCCGGCCAGATCGCCGGGGTTCTGTTCTCACCGGCGTGGTCTTGATCGTCGTCCACATGATCAGCGGCCGCCGCGCGCTGCCCTGACGGCTCAGCCGCGCAGCGCGAGCAGGACGCGGCCGGCCGCCATTCCCAGCACGCAGACGCCGAGGCAGGCGACGGTCGTGACGACGACGTTGGCGAGCGCGCGCCCGAAGGCGTCCAGCTCCACCAGGCGCACGGTCTCAAAGGAAAACGCCGAGTAGGTCGTGAAGCCGCCCATCACGCCGACGGAGAGGAACAACCGTGCCGGCTCGGGCAGCACGGCAGCCTCCTCCGCCAGCGCCTGCACGAGCCCGATGAGGAACGAGCCGGCGACGTTGACGATGAGGGTGCCGTACGGAAAGTCGAGGCCGAGCCAGCGCACCGCGAGCCCGTTGCTGAGATAGCGGAGCACGGAGCCCGCGGCGCCGCCGACGGCTACCAGGATCACGCCGTTCACGTCAGGCGGAGCGGATCTCGGTCAGCGGAACGGTACGACCCAGCCGCGCGGCGCGGGCGGCGGCCTCGACGACCTCGACGGCGTGCAGGCCCGTGCGCGCGTCGACGCGCGACGGTCCGTTGGTGCGGCTCGCCTCGAAGAACGCTGCCAGCTCGAGCTTGAGGGGCTCGTCGCCGGCCACGGACAGCTCTTCCTTGCCGCGATCGACGGCCTCCCACGCGGCGCCCGCCTTCGCGTGCTCGCCGGCATGCAGGGTGACGGTGCCGGCGCCGTAGTCGGCGACGAGGCTGCCGCGCTCGCCCACGATCACGCACTCGCGATGGGTGCCCGGCACGAAGTAGTTGGCCTCGATCACGGCCGGCACCTCACCGTAGCTCACCGTCACCACCGACAGGTCGTCGAGACCGCGGCCGAGAAAGTCGCGCTGCAGCGCGGCCACCGCCGTCGCCTCGCGGCCGAGGAGATAGGCGAAGAGATCGACGTAATGGATGCCGTCGGTGTGGAAGACGCCGACGTCGGTGCGCGGGCGCTTGAAGCCGGAGAAGCGGCCGGTCGCGTAGCGCACCGCGCCCACGCGCCCGTCGGCGAGCGCCGCGCGCAGCGTCGCCGTCACGGGGTGGAAGCGGAAGATGTGACCGACCTGCACGACACGCCCGGCCTCGTCGGCGGCCGCGACCAGTCGCCGCCCCTCCTCGGCGCTCACCGTGAGGGGCTTCTCGATCAGGCAGTGCCGTCCGGCCGCCAGGCAGGCGGAGGCGAGCGCGAGGTGGCTGTCGGCGGGCGTGACGATGTCCACCGCGTCCACGGCGCCGAGGGCGGCGCGGAAGTCGGTCGTCGTGCGATCCGCGGGCACGCCCTGCCCGACCGCCCACGTCAGGCGCGCCGGCGAGACGTCGGCCACCCAGACGACGGCGCCGAGCTCGCGCAGCACACGCAGGTGCTTTTCGCCCCAGCGGCCGAGGCCGACGAGCAGGACGTTCACGGCGCCGGCCTACTCCCTGATGAGATCGCCGCCGAGATCCTCGGCGACTTCGTAGTGCAGGGTGCGGGACTTCATCCAGCGCACGACGAGCAGATCGACGGCGGCCACGAAGACGCGGTTGAGCACGCCGTACTTCGACTGGCCGAAGCGGCGCGGCCGATTGCGCACCGGCACCTCGAGGACGCGGTACCCGCGCATCTTGAGCAGCGTCGGGATGAAGCGGTGGAAGCCGCGATAGAGGATCAGGCCGCGCAGGCACTCGCGCCGGAACGCGCGAAAGGTGCAGCCGCTGTCCTGGATCACCTCGTCGCTGAGCCAGTTCCGCGCGCCGTTGGCCACGCGTGAGGACAGGCGGCGCACGAGCGAGTC
The DNA here is from genome assembly GCA_003220225.1 of Candidatus Rokuibacteriota bacterium. Lineage (GTDB taxonomy): Bacteria > Methylomirabilota > Methylomirabilia > Rokubacteriales > CSP1-6 > AR12. Next base: position 37,411 of record QHRU01000069.1, on the reverse strand, counting down.
GCCCTCGCCGCGGTTCACGCGCCAGCCCGTGACCGCGTCCCATCTCTCCAGGTGGCGCAGGAGGCCGGGAATGTCGTGCGGATCGTTCTGGAGGTCCGCGTCCATCGTCACGACCCAGCGGCCCCGCGCGGCGTGGAAGCCGGCGTCGGTGGCGGCCGTCTCACCCGCGTTGGCCTTGAGCCGCACGAGCCGCACCCGCGGATCGCTCTCGCGCAGGCTTCGGATGATCTCGGCGCTGCGATCGCGGCTGCCGTCGTCGACGAACACGACCTCGAACGCGAGGCCCTCGGCCTCCAGCACCGATCGCAGCTCCGGCCAGAGCAGCGGGAGGTTGTCCTCCTCGTTGTAGACCGGAATCACGACCGAGAGGTCAGTCATCCAGCCGCTCCCGCGGCGCATCGAGGCGGTCCCGGGCCGCGCGCTGGGCGGTGCCTTGCCACTCGGCGACGAGCGTCTGCGGCAGGTCGAGGCGGTCGAGCACGCGCGCCACCGTGTGGTTGACGATGTCGTCGAGGTCCTTCGGCCGGTTGTAGAAGGCGGGCATGGGCGGCAGGATCACCGCGCCCATCTCGGCCAGGGAGGTGAGGACGCGCAGATGGCCGAGGTGCAGCGGCGTCTCGCGCACGACGAGGATCAGCGGCCGGCCCTCCTTCAGGGTGACATCGGCGGCGCGCGACACCAGCGTATCGCTGTGACAGGACGCGATGGCGGCCGCCGTGCGGATCGAGCACGGCGCGACCACCATGCCGAGGGTGCGGAAGGAGCCGGAGGCGATCGAGGCGCCGATGTCCCGCACGTCGTAACGGTGGTGGGCCAGGGCCTCGACGTCGGCGACGCTGTAGCTCGTCTCCTCCACGATCGTCCGCTTGCCGGCGGCCGAGATCACGAGGTGCGTCTGCACGTCCGCGCTGCCGCGGAGCACCTCCAGGAGCCGGATGCCGTAGATCGAGCCGCTGGCGCCGGTGACGCCGATCACCAGCCGCGTCACAGCCGGAACCTCCGGCGAAAGACCTCCTCGCGCGTCTTCTCGTAGAGCACTTCCCACTCGTGGCTGCCCTCGGGCATCGGCCGCGCGTAGGACGCGAGCGTCTTGCGCACCTCGGTGTCCACCGACTCTTCGAGCTTGGACTCGTCGGTCAGCACGCGGATGATCTCGGGCCGGACATCGTCGGGCGACTTCACGGTCACGCCCGGCACGTTGCCGAGCTCCTTCATGATCCGCTCGGCAAGGAAGAAGATGCGCTCGCGGCTCATCCGCATCAGAGGATGAATCCCCGGTCGCGCGCGAGCTTCTCCTTCACCTTGCCGAGGAGCTGCCGGTAGTCGGCGGCCGAGTCCTTGATCATCTTGGCGTGCTCGAGCAGGAGCTTGCGGGCGTCGGCGTCGAGCGCGGCCTCCGCGACGAGATTCTCGACCACGACGTGGCGGATGGCGGCCCGCGCGGCGGGCTCGTCGCGGATGTCCATGATCTTGCGTGTCGTCAGCCGCTTGACGACGGCCTCGGCCATCCGTTCTGCGATCTCGTCGCGTCGAGGCATACCCAGCGAGAGTACAAGCGCACGACGCGGGGTGTCAAGGAAGCGCGGGCAACATCACCGTCATGCGCGTGCCGCAACCGGGCGCGGCGTCGGCGCGCACGGTTCCGCCGTGAGCCTCGACGAGCGACTTGACCACGGAGAGCCCGAGGCCCGTGCCCGGACCCAGCCCCGCCGTCTCGCGCACGCGGTAGTACGGCTCGAAGACGCGCGCGCGCTCCTCGGCGGGAATCCCCGGCCCCTCGTCCTCCACATCGACGGCCACCACACCGTCGGTGGCGCGCGCGCGCACGCGCACACAGGAGCCGGGCGGCGAATACTTCAGCGCGTTGCTGATCAGGTTCTTCAGCACCCGGTCGAGCGCGTCGGCGTCGGCGTCCACGCGGGGCAGCGCGCCCTCGACGTGCAGCTCGAGGCGGTGCGTGGTGCGCGTGCGCCGGAAGAGCTCGACGGCGGCCGCGATGAGCGGCGCGGGATCGAGCACCGCGCGGCGGATCGCCGGCGCGAGCCCGCGCTCGAGCCTGGCGAGGTCGAGGAAGTCGCTCACGATGCGGCCGAGGCGCTCGATCTCGCCGCGCATGATCTCGGCCAGGCGCCGGACCTCCACCGGCGCGAACGCCCGCGTGGCCAGGAGCTCGGAGAAGCCCTGGAGCGCCGTCAACGGCGTGCGCAGCTCGTGCGAGGCCAGCGCGACGAACCCGGACTTCAGCCGGTCCATCTCCCCCAGCCGCGCCGTCGCCTCGCCCACCTTGTGCTCGAGCTCTTCCGCGAAGCGGCGCTGCCGCGCCGCCAGCCGCGCGTTGTCCAGGGCCAACCCCACCGCCGCCCCGAAGCCCACGAGCGCGTCGCGCTCCTCACGCGAGACGTCGCCGAGCCGCTCGACGGCCAGGGCGCCGACGGTCTCGCCGTCACTCGCCAGCGGGACCACGACGACGCGCCGCGCGCGGGCGTCCGTTCCCGCGTCGGTGACGAACTCGGGCTCGCGTCGGGCCAGCACGCGGGCGGTCAGCGAGCGGGGATCGAGGCGGTCGGCGCCCACGACGATGCGCCCCTCGTCGAGCACGAGGCCGGCCGCATCGACGCCGAGCCGCCGCGTCAGGACCGCGGCCAGCCGGGCCGCGACGCGGCCGAGCGGCGTGGGCTCGGCGAGCGCGCGCTGCACGGCCCGCAGCGTCTCGTAGCGCTCGCGCTGGCGCCGCGCGCGAGCGGCGAGGCTGCCGACGAGCGCGCCCGACCCCGCGAGCACGGCGAGGGTGACGACGCCCTCGGCCGCGGCACGCGTAGGCCCGTGGCCCTCGATCTCGCGCAGCACGAACGGGCCGACGCCGAGCACGGCGCCGAGCGCGGCGATGAGCCCGCCCGCCACGCCGAAGCGGAGCCCGGCCAGCAGCACGGGGAGGAGATAGAGATGCCGCCACGGCGTCGACGGCGACCCGTCGGCGGCCGCGAGCCCGGCCGTGATGACGACCACCAGCCCGGCGACGAGCAGCGCCGTCCGGCGGCCACTCGCGGTCACGGCACGACGTGGAGCAGGCGGTACGCTACGAAGAACACGACGCCGGCGGCGACGCCCGGCGCGATGCTGCCGCTGCGCCAGTAGAGCCAGCAGTTGGCGAGGCTGAGCAGCGTGAGATAGAAGACCGCGCCCGCGGTGACCTCGAGGCTGCGCGGCAGCAACGGATCCACGAGGTAGCGGACGAGGCAGAGCGCGGTCACGAGCGCGGCGGCGGCCGGGAACGGCCAGCGGCGCTGCGCGCGATCGAACAGCGCGCCGCGGAAGAACGCCTCGGTCGTGAGCACGTTGCCGCCCACGTCGTACGCGAGCCACGGCGCCAGGCCCTCCAGCGTCGGCACGCGCCCGCTGTAACCGAGCGTGAGCGACGCCGTCACGAACAGATGCGCGCCGAGCAGCGCGCCCAGCGCCGCGCCCGCCACGACCAGACCGGCCGGCGCGCGCGCGAGCCCGAGCCCCGGGAGCCTGGCACGCTCCAGCCAAACCCACACGGGCGCGGCGAGATATGCGAGCGCGCCGAGCGGCGACAGGGCCGCGCCCACGGCGCCCGCGAGCACGACCGTCGCCGCCAGCCAGGGCGCCGGCCCGCCACGGGACGCCGCCCATGCGACGGCCGTAGCCAGCAGCGCGCCCTGGGCGCCGCCCGCGCCGAGCGCGCGCGCGGGCGTCAGCGGGACGAGCTCGGCTCTCGCGAGGGCGCCGGCGCCGGCGGTGAGCACGCCGAGCGCCACGAGCAGCGGCAACGGCGCGCCGGACAGCAGTCCGCCCGGCCGCGGCTCCCAGGGACGCGCGATCGCGTACACGCTCAGCGCTCCTCCAGCTCGAGCACGCCGAGGAGCGCCGCCACCGCCGTCTCGTCGAGCGTGCGCCCGGCCTCCTCCACGAGCTGGGCGCGCGCCGCCTCGCGCGTGAGCGCCGGACGGTAGGAGCGCGCGGAGGTGAGCGCGTCGAAGACGTCGGCGACGGCGACGATACGCGCCTCCAGGGGGATGGTCTCGCGCACGAGGCCGTCGGGGTAGCCGGAGCCGTCCCAGCGCTCGTGATGGTGGCGGATCACGCGGGCGGCGTCGCCGAAGAACTCGAAGGGCGCGACGATCTGCGCGCCGATCACGGGATGGGCTCGCATGATCTCCCACTCCTCGGGCGAGAGCGGCCCCGGCTTCTTCAAGATGGCCTCGGGCACGCCGATCTTGCCGATGTCGTGCAGGAGTCCCGCCTGCCCCACCGTGTCGACGACGACAGACCCCAGCCCCAGCGCCGACGCGACGCGCCGGCTGAGCGCCGCCACGCGCTCGGAGTGCCCGCGCGTGTACGGGTCCTTCGCCTCCAGCGCGTTGGCGAGCCCGAGGAGCGACTGGCAGATCGCGCGCTGGAGCTGGTGATACAGGCGGCGCACGTCCTCTGCGTAGCGCAGCGACTGCTGGTAGGCCGCGTGAAGGCGCCGGTAGTCCGACGCGGGGTCGCGCTCTACTCGAGATGCCATGCGACGCGCGGCAGCAGGCGATCGACCAGCGACAGGAGCCGCACCGGCGAGAACGGCTTGGTGAGATAGTCGTCGGCGCCGGCCGCCAGTCCGCGCATGACGTCGTCCTGCTGCGCGGCCGCCGTGAGCATGACGATCCGCGCGCTGGCGAAACGCGGGTTGGCGCGGAGCGCGCGGCACACCTCGAGCCCGCTGAGATCTGGAAGATGAACGTCGAGGAGCACGAGATCGATCGCGAGCGCCTCGGCGACGGCGAGCGCCGTCTGGCCGTCGGCGGCCTCGAACACGCGGACGCGATCGTCCTCGAGGGTGACGCGCACCAGCTCGACCACGTACGGCTCGTCGTCGGCGATCAGGACGGAAAGCACGGCGCCCGTTGTCGCAAGGCGCGTACCACGGAGGAAGCGACGGCATTGCGGAGACTTGGGGCGAGACGCGGCGAGCCGACCGCCGCGCGGGGCGGGCGGCGGTGCCCGCTCCGCTGGGCAGCGGTTACCTCACTTCGACGGTGCCCTTCATATTCGGGTGCAGACCGCACATGTACTCGTAGGTGCCGGCCGAGGCGAACGTCATCGCGTGGCTCTGGCCCTTGATGAGGATCGGCGAGCGCGCCTTCGTGCTGGTGATCGCGATCTGGTGCGGCGACTCGTCGCCGTTCACCCACGTCACGGGCTTGCCGGCATCCACGGTGACCTTGTTGGGGCCGAAGGCGAAGCCCATGATGCTCACGTCGGATCTCGGCGCGGCCGAGGCGGCCGCGGCACCCACCTTGTCGTTCAGCACCCCGGCCGGGTTGAACGCGGCGTACTCCCAGTCGCCGTTGCGCCACTCGGCTGGGTACTCCGTGCCCCAGCCCGCGCGCTTCTCCATCACGGTGAAGCCGACGAGGTCGCCCTTCACGAAGCGGCCGTTGGCGCCTCTCACCGGCGCGCCGGCGGCATCCACCTGCGCCTTGTACTGCACGAGCGTCAGCACGGTGTCGTCGGGGAGCGGGCGCCCGGCCTTCATCGCGTCCACCGCGGCCTGCGTGCTGGCGTAGAGTTCGCGGTACTGCTTGGTGTCGTAGCGGTCCACGCTCGTGTAGAGGACGTGGTCCTTTCAGCCGGCGGGGAAGACGATCTTGTCGGGACCGGCGGTGCTGCGCGCGACGAACACGACGGTGAGGATCGCGGCGACGAGCGGGACGACGGCGACCGATCGGCGGTGGGTCATGCTCCCTCCTCTGGTGGCGGGACCTTAGCACGATCTACTGCGGACGCGCGACCACCTGCAGGCGCACCAGCGCGCGCGCGAGCGCGGCGGCGGCGCGTGCGTAGTCGATGTCCTCGCCGGAGCGGCCCGACAGCCGCTGCTCGGCGCGGTCCCGGGCGCGCTCGGCGCGAGCGCGGTCGATCTCGGCGGGAAGCTCGACGGTGTCGGCCAGCACGATGACCTTGTCGTTGCGGACCTCGCAGAAGCCACCGGCCACGGCGGCGTGGCGCTCGTCGCGGCCGATGCGATAGGTCAGCTCGCCGATGCCGAGCGTGGTGAGGAAGGCGGCGTGGCCCGGCAGCACGCCGAAGTAGCCCTCGATGCCGGGCACGACGGCCTCGTCGACCTGCTCGCCGATGACGAGCCGCGAGGGCGTCGCCACTTCCAGCGTGATCCGGTCGGCCATCTAGCTCTCGCGCATCTTCCTGGCCTTCTCGCCCGCCTCGCCGATGTCGCCGACCATGTAGAACGCCTGCTCGGGCAGCTCGTCGTGCTTGCCCTCGACGACCTCCTTGAAGCTCTTCACGGTGTCCGCGACCTTGACGTAGCGGCCGGGCAATCCCGTGAACTGCTCGGCGACGAACATCGGCTGCGACAGGAAGCGCTGGATCTTGCGCGCCCGCGAGACGGCGACCTTGTCGTCGTCGGACAGCTCTTCCATGCCGAGGATCGCGATGATGTCCTGGAGGTCCTTGTAGCGCTGCAGGATCGACTGCACGGCCCGCGCGGTCTGATAGTGCTCCTGCCCGATGATGTTCGGGTCGAGGATGCGGGAGGTCGAAGCGAGCGGATCCACCGCCGGGTAGATGCCGAGCTCGGAGATCGGCCGGGACAGCACGGTAGTGGCGTCGAGGTGGGCGAAGGCCGTGGCCGGCGCCGGGTCGGTGATGTCGTCGGCCGGCACGTAGATCGCCTGCACGGAGGTGATCGAGCCCTTCTTGGTGGACGTGATCCGCTCCTGGAGCTGGCCCATCTCCGTGGCCAGCGTCGGCTGGTAGCCGACCGCCGACGGCATGCGGCCGAGGAGCGCGGAGACCTCGGAGCCGGCCTGGGTGAACCGGAAGATGTTGTCGATGAAGAGCAGCACGTCCTGGCCTTCCTCGTCGCGGAAGTACTCGGCGGCCGTGAGCGCGGTGAGGGCCACGCGCAGCCGCGAGCCCGGCGGCTCGGTCATCTGGCCGAAGATCAGCGCCGTCTTCTCGAGAACGCCAGACTCCTTCATCTCGTGATAGAGGTCGTTGCCCTCGCGCGTGCGCTCGCCCACCCCCGCGAAGCACGAAATGCCGCCGTGCTGCTTGGCGATGTTGTTGATCAGCTCCTGGATGAGCACCGTCTTGCCGACGCCGGCGCCGCCGAACAGGCCCGTCTTGCCGCCCTTCGTGTACGGCTCGAGCAGGTCGACGACCTTGATGCCCGTCTCGAACATCTCGACCTTCGTCGACTGCTCGTCGAACGGCGGCGCCGGCCGGTGGATCGGATACGTCTTCTTGGTGTGGATGGCGGGGCCCTTGTCGACCGGCTCGCCGACGATGTTGAGGATGCGGCCGAGCGTCTCCCTGCCCACCGGCACCGTGATCGGCGCGCCGGTGTCGAGCACGCTCATCCCCCGCGTCAGACCGTCAGTGGCGGCCATGGCGATGGTGCGCACGCGGGCCTCGCCCATGTGCTGGGCGACCTCGAGCGTGAGCTTCTCGGAGTAGGCGAAGATGTCCTTCTGCTCCACGCCCTGCACGAGCAGCGCGTTGTAGATGGCGGGCAGCTTGCCCGGCTCGAACTCGACGTCGACGACCGGCCCGATGACCTGGACGATCTTCCCCGTGCTCATGCCTCCGCTCCTTGCTTGAGCGCCTCGGCGCCGCCGACGATGTCGAGCAGCTCCTTGGTGATCTTCTCCTGGCGCGCCTTGTTGTACTGGATCGTGAGGATCTCGATCATGTCCTTCGCGTTCTTGGTCGCGGCTTCCATGGCCGTCATGCGCGCGCCGTACTCCCCGGCCAGCGACTCCATCAGCGCGCGGAACACCTGCATGCGCACGTGACGGGGCAGCAGGTCGCCGAGGATCGCCTGAGCACTCGGCTCGTAGATGTAGTCGACGGGCGGGCCGGCGTCCGCTCGCGCCTCGGTCTTCGGAATCGGCAGGAGCTGCTGGCGCACCGGCCGCTGCACGGCCACCGAGCGGAACTCGTTGTAGATCAGGTGGACCTCGTCCACCTCGCCCTCGAGGTACTGGGCCATGAACAGGTCGGCCAGCTCGCAGGCGTGCGAATACGCGAGCCGGTCCCAGAAGCCGACCATGTCGCGCTTCACCGTGAACGGACGGCGGCGGTAGAAGTCACGCGCCTTGCGGCCGACGACCACCAGCGTGAGTGCCGTCGCGTTGGACATCCGCACGAACGCCAGCGAGTTGCGCAGCACGTTGCTGTTGAAGGCGCCGGCGAGCCCGCGGTCGGCCGTGATGATGACGATCTGGCGGCGCGGGCCCTCACGCTGCTCCAGGAGCGGGTGCGGCGCGCCCTCGCCGGAGTCGGCGGCCGACACGAGGTTGCCGAGCAGCTCGGCCATCTTGCTCGCGTACGGCCGCGCCGCGAGAATGCGCTCCTGCGCCCGCCGCAGCTTGGCCGCCGCCACCAGCTTCATGGCGCGCGTGATCTTCTGCGTGGACTGGACGGAGCGGATCCGCCGCTGGATGTCGCGGAGCGTCGCCACGCGTCAGGCCGCCTTGATCCCCTTGGTGGCCATGAACTCCGCCTTCGCGTCGTTCACGGCCTTCGTCAGCGTCTCGCGCAGCGCGTCGGAGATCTCTCGCTTGTCCCGGATCTCGGCGAGGATCTGGGGCTGCTTGCGCTCGAGCCAGCCGTGGAAGAAGGTCTCGAACTCGCGCACGGCGTCCACCGGCACGTCGTCGAGCAGACCCTGCGTGCCCGCGAAGATGATGACCACCTGCTTCTCGACGGGCAGCGGCTGGTACTGGCCCTGCTTGAGCAGCTCCACCATGCGCTGCCCGCGCGCGAGCTGCTGCTGCGTCGCTCTATCCAGGTCGGAGCCGAACTGCGCGAACGCCGCGAGCTCGCGGTACTGCGCGAGGTCCAGGCGCAGCTTGCCGGCGACCTGTCGCATCGCCTTCACCTGCGCCGAGCCGCCCACGCGCGACACGGAGAGGCCGACGTTCACGGCGGGACGGATGCCGCCGTAGAAGAGATCGGACTCAAGATAGATCTGACCGTCGGTGATCGAGATGACGTTGGTCGGGATGTATGCCGACACGTCGCCGAGCTGAGTCTCGATGATCGGCAGCGCCGTCAGGGAGCCGCCGCCGAGCGCATCGTTCAGCTTCGCCGCGCGCTCGAGCAGCCGCGAGTGCAGATAGAACACGTCGCCCGGATAGGCCTCGCGGCCCGGCGGCCGCCGCAGCAGCAGCGAGAGCTGGCGGTAGGCGGCGGCGTGCTTGCTGAGGTCGTCGTAGATGCAGAGCGCGTGGCGCTTGCTGTCGCGGAAGTACTCGCCCATGGTCACGCCGCAGTACGGCGCGATGTACTGGAGCGGCGCCGGCTCCGACGCCGACGCGACGATGACGGTCGTGAACGCCATGGCGCCGGCGTCCTCGAGGACCTTCACCACCTGCGCCACCGTCGAGCGCTTCTGGCCCACCGCGACGTAGAAGCAGAAGACGTCCTGGCCCTTCTGGTTGATGATCGTGTCGACGCCGATGGCGGTCTTGCCGGTGCCCCGGTCGCCGATGATCAGCTCGCGCTGGCCGCGGCCGATCGGGATCATCGCGTCGATCGCCTTGAGGCCGGTCTGCAGCGGCTCTTTCACCCCGCGACGGTCGACCACGCCGGGCGCGTACCGCTCGATCGGCCGCGACTCCTTCGTGGCGATCGGCCCCTTGCCGTCGACAGGTTGGCCGAGCGCGTTGACGACGCGGCCGACCAGCGCCTCGCCGACGGGCACCTGGGCGATGCGGTTGGTGCGCTTGACCGTATCGCCTTCCTTGATGGCGCGGTCGTCGCCGAGGAGCACGGCGCCGACGTTGTCCTCTTCGAGGTTGAGGACCATGCCGACGACGTCGCCGGGGAACTGCAGCAGCTCGCCGGCCATCGCCTTCTCGAGCCCGTAGATGCGCGCGATGCCGTCGCCGACCTCGATGACGCGGCCGACCTCCTGCAGATCGACCTCCGCCTCGTAGCCCGCCAGCTGACGCTTGATGATCTCGCTGATCTCACCCGCTTTGATCATTCCTACCCTCTCGCCAGTCGCTCTCTCAGCCGCGCGAGCTGGCCGTCCAGGCTGGCGTCCACGATCAGGCTGCCGATCTCGGCGACGAAGCCGCCGAGCAGGTCCTTGTCCACCACCTCGTCGAGCACGACCTTCACCGGCTCGCCTCGGGCGGCAGGGCCGCCCTGCGGCATCGCACTCCCCAGCTTGCCGCCGAGCGCGGTCCCGAGTCGCGAGGCCAGCGCGGTGCGCTCGGCGTCGGTCAGCGGCACCGTCGTGCGCACCCGGGCGCGCGCGCGATTGAGGTCGGCGTCCACCAGCGCCCCGTACGCGTCGCCGATCTCGGGCAGGATCTCGGCGCGGCCGTGCGCGGCCACGAGGCCGAGGAAGTCGCGGACGAGCGTGCCGACGCCGAGCCGCTGCGCGATCTCGTCGGCAGCGCCGCGCTTGGCGGCCGCCGAGACGCCGGGCCGCGCGAAGAAGTGCGCGAGCGCCGCATCGCCGCGCACGAGCTCCACCGCCTGCGCCAGCTCGACCCCGACCGCCTCGGCCTGGCCGCGCTCGCGGGCGAGGTCGTGCAGCGCCTTGGCGTAGGAGCGCGCGGCCCCGTGCGACTTCACCGGCCGATCCGCGCGATGGCGTCGTCCACGATGCGGCGATGCTCCTCGTCGCGCAGGCTCTTGCGCACGAGCTTCTCGGCGACGGCGATGGCGATCTCGCTCACCTCGCGCCGCAGCTCCTCGCGCGCGCGGCGGATGTCCGCCTCCGTCTGCACTCGCGCGGACTCGACGAGCTGTTGTGCCTCGCGACGCGCGGCCTCCACCAGCTTGCGCTGCTCGTCGGCCGCCTCCTTCAGGGCCGCGGCGCGGATCGACTGCGCCTCGGCATACGCGGCGCGCAGACGCTCGGCGTTCTCCTCCTGCTGCTTGGCGGCCGCGGCGCGCGCGGCCTCCGCCGCCTCGAGCGAGGTCTTGATGGCCGCCGAGCGCTCTTCCATCTTGGCGAGCAGCGGCTTGTAGAGGAGCCGGTAGAGGATGGCGAGCAGGATCAGGAAGTTGAACATCTGGATGATCAGCGACTTGTCGAGGCTGATCAGCCCGCCGCCGCCGTGCTCGCCGCCCTCTGAGGCCGCGAGCGCCAGCGCCGGCAGGAGCATCACGCATGCGGACACGATGGAGCCGAGCCACACGGAACGACGCTGGAGCATTGGGCAGATTCCCCCGGTCTCGTGCTGCCGCAGAAGGTTTGTGAAAACTATCACCCGAGGCCGGGCGCTGTCAATCAGCGCAGGATCACGCCCCCGCCGACGACGAGGTCGTCACGGTACCACACGACCGACTGGCCCGGCGTGATCGCGCGCTGGGGCGCGTCGAAGACGACCTCGGCCTCGCCCGCGCCCGTGGCGACGACGGTGGCCGGCGCCGCCCGGTGGCTGTGGCGAATCCGGGCCTGCACGCGCAGCGGCTCCCGCGGCGGATCGCAGGCGATGAAGTTGACGCGCGTGGCGGTGAGCCGGTCGCGCTCGAGGTCCGCGGCAGGCCCCACGGTGAGGCGATTGGCGGCCGCGTCGATGTCGACGACGTAGCGCGCGCTCCCCTGCCCGAGACCGAGACCGAGCCCGCGACGCTGGCCGACCGTGTAGGCCGCGACGCCGGCGTGCGTGCCGAGCACGCGGCCATCCCCGTCGACGATGGGCCCCGGCTGGAACAGGTCCGGGTCGCGCCGGCGCAGGAAGCCGCGGTAGTCGTCGTCGGGCACGAAGCAGATCTCCTGGCTCTCCGGCTTGTCGGCCGTGACGAGGCCGAGCCGCCGCGCGTGCGCGCGCACGTGGTCCTTGTCGAGGTCGCCCACGGGAAAGTGCGCCGCCGCGAGCTGTGACTGACGGAGGGGCCAGAGGAAATCGGACTGGTCCTTGCGCGCATCGCGCCCACGCCACAGGAGCCAGCGCCCGCTGGCCTCGTCGCGCGTGACGCGCGCGTAGTGGCCGGTGGCCACGCCCGCGGCGTCCCAGGCGCGGGCCCGCGCGAGCAGCGAGCCGAACTTCAGATCGACGTTGCAGGCCACGCACGGCACCGGCGTGCGGCCGTGCCGGTACTCGTCCGCGAACGGACCGATGACGGCGCGGTCGAACTCTGCCTCCATGTTCAGGACGTAGTACGGGATGCCGAGCTCGCGCGCGACGCGCCGCGCGTCGTCCACCGCCTCGCTGCCGCAGCACGAGCCGAATCGGCGCGTCGGCTCGTCGGACTCCTTCCACGGCCACACGCGCATGGTGACGCCGACCACGTCGACGCCGCGCTCCACCAGGAGCGCCGCCGCGACCGACGAGTCCACACCTCCGGACATTCCGACGACGACGCGAGAGGACATGACGGCGACGGGATCGATTATAAACTCGCCTCGAACGGCGGGGCCCCAGCCCCGCGACGTTCTCCGGCTCGGATCATCTCCTTCGGCTCGCCTCGAACGGCGGGGCCCCAGCCCCGCGACGTTCTCCGGCTCGTACTACGGCCGCGCGCCGAGCAATTCGGCGAGGCGCTCGAGCTCGTCGGCATTGGCATACGCGATCTCGATCGTGCCGAGCCGCTCGCTGCCGCGGATGCGGACGCGCGTCATGAGCGCGCGCTGGAGCGACGCCTCGACGGCCGCCAGCTCGGCCGAGTGCCGGCGCGCCGGTCTCGGGCGCCGCACGGTGCCGCGCGCCGCCTCGACGGCGCGCGCGGACTGCTCGGCCGCGCGCACGGTCCACGAGTGCGCCAGGATCTCGTCACGCAGGCGAAGCTGATCGGCCTCGCTCGTCAGCGACAGCAGCACGAGCGCATGGCCCATCGTGAGCCGGCCGCCGCGCAGGTCGGCCTGGATCGGCTCCGGCAGCCGCAGCAGCCGCAGCGCGTTGGCGATCGACGAGCGGTCGAGGCCCACGCGTTGCGCGAGCTCCTCCTGTGTCCAGCCGAATTGCGCGAGCAGCTTCTGATACGCCTCGGCCTCCTCCATCGGGTTGAGGTCCTCGCGGAGAAGGTTCTCGACGAGCGCGATCTCGAGACTCTGCGCATCGGTCGCCTCACGCACGACGGCGGGAATCCGCGCCAGCCCCGCCTGGCGCGCGGCGCGCCAGCGCCGCTCGCCCGCAATCAGCTGATAGCCCGCCCCATGGCGGCGCACGACGACCGGCTGAATGACCCCGGAGGACCGGATCGAGGCCGCAAGCTCACTCAAGGACTCGGAATCAAAGAGCTTTCGTGGCTGGTTCGGGTTGACGGCGATCTGATCGATGGGGATCTCGCTGATTGTTTCTTCGGTCCCCGGCGCCGAGGACAGGAGGGCGCCAAGGCCGCGTCCAAGGCCGGGTTTATTCATGTCGGATCACCTCGCGAGTCAAGTCGAGATATGCGATCGCGCCGCTGGATCTCAGATCGTGCAGCATCACCGGCTTGCCGTGGCTCGGGGCCTCGGTGAGCCGGATGTTGCGCGGAATCACCGTCTCGAAGATTTCGCCCGGAAAGTAACGGTGCACCTCGTCGCGAATCTGGAGCGCGAGACTCGTGCGCCCGTCGAACATCGTGAGCACGATGCCCTCGATCGCGAGACGCGGGTTCAAGCGCTCGCGCACGAGCTTCACAGTCTTCAACAGGTTCGTCAGTCCTTCGAGCGCGTAAAACTCGCACTGCAGCGGCACCAGCACGCGGTCCGCGGCGGCGAGCGCGTTGATCGTCAGCAGCCCGAGCGACGGGGGGCAATCGATCACGACATAGCTGTATGCGTCCAGGACCGGCTGAAGCGCTTCCGCAAGGCGATGCTCGCGCCGCTCGAGGCCCACGAGCTCGATCTCGGCGCCGACGAGGTCGATGTCCGAGGGCACCAACCGAAGGTCCGACAGCTCGCTGCCGCGGACGGCCTTCTCGAGCGACTCGGCCCCGAGCAGGACGTGATAGATCGTCGGGTACATCCCGGACTTCTGGACGCCGAGACCGGTCGTAGCGTTGCCCTGGGGATCCAGGTCGATCAGCAGGGTTGGCCGGCCCGCCAAGGCGAGGCCAGCGGCGACGTTGACTGCTGTCGTGGTCTTGCCGACGCCGCCCTTCTGATTCACCACGGCGATGCTCTTGGCGCTCAAATCCCCGCCCTCTCGTGTTTATCGTGCAACATATACCCATCACATGACGAGCATCATGTTTATCGACAAACAGTATTCCTGCCTGGCCCAAAGGTCAAGAAACCTGTGATCATGGGGGCTGATGCGTCCAGAAGAGCCGGCGGCCCCGTGGGCCGTCGACCTCGCGCCAGGCACCGACAGCGATGCGCCGGCTCGTTGGTGGTCCGCTGGCGATCACGACGCCGCCTGGCCGAAGCACAGGCAGCGCTGCCTCGTACAGCGTCGTTGGATCGCCAGCGCAACGCATCACGACGGCATCGTAGTGACCGGCCCGGTCGCCACGAATCGCGTCGAGGCGCGCGTTCAGCACCTCGCACTGGAGCAGCCCGAGCTCGCGAACGACCGCGGCCAGAAACGAGACGCGCTTCGCGCGCGCTTCGAGAAGCGTCAGCGCGGCATCCGCGAGAACGATCTTGAGCGGGACGCCGGGGACCCCGGCACCAGACCCGACGTCCAGGATCCGCCGCGCGCCGGGCGGCAGCAGCCTCACGAACAGCAGGCTATCGAGCATGATGTGATCGACGATCCAGTCTGGGTCGGCGGAGCCGACGAGACGCTGGTTTCGTTGCCATTTAAGCAACAATTCCAGATACTTATTGAATAGGTCCGCTTCGGGTTCGGTTAGGGACCGACCCAGGATCGCGGCGGCGCCGGGACGGAGCGACTCAGGCGCGAGAGCCGTTCCTGACCTCGCGCGCGGCGCCGGCGGGCGCCGCGGGACGGTTCATCCACCACTGCTGAGCAATCTGGAGGACGTTGGACACGGTCCAGTACAGCACGAGCCCCGACGGCAGGTTCAGGAACATGATCGTGAAGAACACCGGCATGATCAGCATCACCTTCGCCTGCGCAGGATCGCCCGAGACGGGCGTCATCTTCTGCTGCACGAACATCGTGACGCCCATCACCAGCGGAAGGATGTAGAGGGGATCGATGTCGGCGAGGTTGCAGATCCACAGCGAGTCCACCCACGACGCGCCCATCGCGCGGAACGCGCGCGCGACCGGCTGCAGGAAGTCGAAGCAGAGAAACGGCGCGTTCTGCAGCTCGGCGGAGTTCGCGACGGCGAGGTAGAGGGCGTAGAAGATCGGAATCTGGGGCAGCATCGGCAGACAGCCGCCGACCGGATTCACGCCGTGCTTGCGGTAGAGCTCCATCGTCTCGCGCTGCGCGCGCTGCGGGTCGCTCTTGTACTTGCTGCGCAGCGCGTTCACCTGCGGCTGGAGCCTCTGCATCGCCTTCATCGAGCGCATGCTCCACACCGTGAGCGGATAGAAGAGCACCTTCGACAGCACGGTGAGGAGGATGATGGCGATGCCGTAGTTGTGGACATGGGCGTAGAGCCAGTTCATGAACGACAGGATCGGCACCGCGAACCACTTCATGGGCAATCCGCCGCACTCGCGCGGGAGCGGAAAGCCGCCGAAGTTGATCGACTCCTCCAGGCCGACGGCGTGGAGGTGCTGGTACTCCTTGGGGCCGGCGTAGACGACGAAATCGCCCTCCCACGCGCCGCCCGCGGGAATCGTCGGCGCCGCGCGCAGCCCGACTGCGGTTCGCAGCGGCATCGCCGGCTTCGCCTTCGTGTCGGCCGGCCTGGCGTCGGAGGTGGTGAAGATCTCGAAGCCCGTCGTCTTCGCGATGAGCGCAGCGGTGTACCAGCTGCTGCCCAGCGCGATCCAATGGCCCGGCGCGGCTTCCTTCTCGATCTGGTCGCCGTTCTTCGTCGGGCCGCGCAGCGTGCTCAGGCAGCCGTAGTACCAGCCCGGATGGGCAAGGTCGTCGGTATATCGCAGCTCGCCGCCAGCGGACATCGCGATCGTCGTCGGATGCTGGCCGAGGAACTTCGCGGTCTTGCCTTCCCATTCCTGCAGGGTGGTCCACGGAAAAGCGAGCGACGCCTGGCGCGCCGCGCCGCTTGCGTTCTCGACGCGGACCTTGGCGTCGATCGTGTAGGTGTTGGCGTGGAAGGTGAGCGTCTCGCGCACGCGGAGCCCTTCGATTTCGCCCGTGAGCACGAGCTCGCCTGTCGGCCGGTCGGGTCCCAGCTTGAGGTCTGTCGCCGACAGCTCCATCGGGACGGGCTCGGCCCGGCCGGGCGGACCCGCCACGAGCCCTCCGGGACCGAGCTCGCCGAGGATGACCATGGGCTTCCGGCCGCGGTACTCGAGGGTCAGCTCCTGGAGCTTGCCGCCCTCGCTGCTGACGACGGCGCGATAGAGCGGGGTGACGACCGTCGCGAGCCGCTGAGGTGGACGGGGGCGCTGGGCACGCGGGGCGGGCGCAGGGGCAGTCGGCGCTGGTTTTTGCTCATCTTTTCGAGCAGTTTCGGGTCTCGGTGGGGGTTCGGGCCTGGCGGCGGACCCGGGGGCATCGGCCTTGCCGGGAACCTGCTGGGCGTCGGGCTTCGCCGCGGTGGGCGTCTCCTGCGTCGAGGGAAAGAAGAAATACTGGCCGATGAAAAACACGAGGGCCATCAGGACGGCCGCCAACACCGCGCGCTTCTCCATGCTCACGTCGCTCGTCGCCTCGTCGGGGGCGGATCCCAGCCGCCCGGATGAAAGGGGTGACACCGCGCCAGCCGCCACGCCGCGAGCGCCAGACCGCGCCCCAGTCCGTGCTCGACCAGAGCCTGGCGTGCGTACTCCGAGCACGTGGGCGCGAACCGACACGCGCCGGGGAGCAGGGGAGACACCAGGCGCTGGTAGACGACCACCGCGCCGGCCGCGAGCCGGCCCAGCACCCTCACGCGAGTCTCGGGCCGGGAATCGCGCCGAGCGCCTGGCGCATCTGCCCGAGCAGCGTCCCGAACGGCGCGCTCAGGGCGGCGGGTCGGCCAATGACAACGAGCGCCGCGCGCGCGGGCGCCGCGTCACGCGCGGCGCGATACGCCTCACGCAATCGCCGGCGGGCGCGGTTGCGCTGCACGGCGAGTCGCAACTGGCGGCTCACCGCAAAGCCGACGCGCGTGGATTCGGTCGATTCTCGCCAGAGCACAATGAGCGCAGGACGATCGATCCGCTTGCCCCGCTGGAAGAGCGCCTGGAATTCGGCGCTGGTGGTCAGTCGCTGGCGTCGTGAGAGGCCGCCGCTCAGACGGTCAGCCGTTTGCGACCTTTCGCGCGACGGCGCTTCAACACCTTTCGCCCGCCCTTCGTGCTCATGCGCTCGCGAAACCCGTGGGTCTTGGCCCGGCGGCGCCGATTGGGTTGAAACGTTCGCTTCATCGAGCAGTTCTCCCTTCGGGTCGTTGAACCGACACAGTGTAGGCATGCCCCCCCAAGCAGTCAACCAACGAACGCCCTTGCGACGCTGCGAAATGCCGTGTTAACGTGCGGGCTCCGTGATTGGCTGGTCGTGAGGCTCGGGTGGTTGGCTTGTGTCCCGTTGGGCCGGCGGTTCCGGCACGGATACTCCTATCGAACAAGGCACTCAACGCTATCCACACCTGTGGATAACTCTGTGTGTAAGTGAGGGCTTTGCCTGTGCTGGATAGCCTTTGGGGCCGCCTCCTCGATACGATCGCTCAGAAGCTCGCCCCCGCCGTCATCGACCAGTGGGTGCGTCCGTGTCGGCTCCTCGCCGTCGAGGGCGACCACCTCAAGATCGGCGCGCCCAACACGTTTTCGCGCGACTGGCTGATCCAGCATCATTTCCAGGCCTTGCAGCAGGCGGCGCAGAGCGTGCTCGGCGGCCAGCCGCGGATCACGATCGTCGTGGAGGAATCGCTGGAGCAGGCACCGGCCGCCGATGCGCCCCCGCCACTGGCGGCCAGGCCGGGCGGCGGGTCGACCGACGGCCTCAACCCGCGCTACACCTTCGACACGTTCGTCGTCGGCTCCTCGAACCAGTTTGCCCAGGCGGCCTGCCAGGCCGTGGCCGAGCTGCCGTCGAAGGCCTACAACCCTCTCTTCATCTACGGCGGTGTCGGCCTGGGCAAGACGCACCTCCTGCACGCGGTCGGCTACCAGAGCGCGAGGCTCTTCCCGGGGATGGTCGTCGTCTACATCACGTCCGAGCGGTTCACCAACGAGCTGATCAACGCCATCCGCTACGACCGCACCGCGGAGTTCCGGTCGCGCTACCGCAACATCGATCTCCTCCTGATCGACGACATCCAGTTCATCTCCGGCAAGGAGCGCACACAGGAGGAGTTCTTCCACACCTTCAACACGCTCTACGAGTCGCGCAAGCAGATCATCGTGTCGAGCGACTCGCCGCCGAAAGACATCCCGGAGATCGAGGAGCGCCTGCGGTCGCGGTTCGAGTGGGGACTGATCGCTGACATCCAGCCGCCGGACTTCGAGACGCGCGTGGCCATCCTCAAGAAGAAGGCCGCCCTCGAGCGCGTGCGACTCGGCGACGACGTCGCGTACCTCATCGCCAGCCGCGTGAAGTCCAACATCCGCGAGCTCGAGGGCTCGCTCACCCGCATGATTGCCTTCTGCGCGCTGACCGGACGCGAGATGTCGGTGGACCTCGCCCAGGAGGTGCTGGGCGAGCTCTGGGGCGAGGAAGAGAAGATCATCACGATCGAGCAGATCCAGCGCAAGGTCGGCGAGGCCTACGGGGTCAAGCTCTCGGACCTCAAGGCCAAGAACCGCACGAAGGCGGTGGCCTTCCCGCGCCAGATCGCGATGTACCTCGCGCGCCAGCTGACCCACGCCTCGCTGTCCGAAGTGGGGCGGGCCTTCGGGGGCAAGGACCACACGACCGTGCTGCACGCGGTGGACAAGATCCAGGTCCTGCTGCAGGAAGACCCCAAGCTGCGCAAGGCCATCGACGGACTTATCCAGGGCATCACCCTGTGATCCACCGCGCTTCCCGCGCTCTCCACCGCGTTGTCCAAGGGGGCCGCCAACCTAAAGCCCCGCGGCCACCGACCCTTGCAGCGCATTCGCTCCGTCCACACCGCTCGGTCTCTGCTCCGACTACGGAGTTGTTTCTCTCTTCCTTCTAAACAAATACGGGAGTCATCTATGGAAGTCGTCCTCAACCGTGACGCGTTCCTCAAGGGCCTGCAGATGGTCCAGAACATCGTCGAGCCGCGTCAAACGCTGCCGATCCTCGCCAATGTCCTGCTCGAGACGGACGGCGAGACGGTGCGCCTGACGGCGACGGATCTCGAGGTGGGCGCACGCGTCGCGGTGCCGGCCCGGGTCGCCGGCAAGGGCGCTATCACGGTGTCGGCGCGCAAGCTGACCGAGATCGTCAAGGAGCTGCCGGCAGCGGATCTCTCCCTGCGCGTGCAAGACAACGCGTCGGTGAGCCTCAAGTGCGGCAGCGCTTCCTACAAGCTCGTCGGTATGGCGCCGGACGACTTCCCGCCCGTCGTGCCGTCGGCACAGGCCGCATGGATCCGGCTCGAGGCGAAGACGCTGCGCGAGATGCTGGCCGCGACCAGCTTCGCGATCTCGCACGACGAGACGCGCTACGCGCTGAACGGGGTGCTCTTCGCGCTGGCCGGCAAGGACGCCCGGCTGGTGGCCACCGACGGGCATCGGCTCGCGCTGGCCAGCCGCACGGTGGGCAACGTCGGGGCCGCGGTGACGGGGATCGTGCCGCGCAAGGCGGTGGTCGAGATCCAGCGCGTGCTGGGCGCCGGCGAGGAGGTCCAGATCGCGGTGACCGAGAACCAGTTCCTGCTGCAGATGCCGAATTTCCTGATGACGGCGCGGCTGATCGAGGGCCAGTTTCCCAATTACGAGGCCGTCATTCCCAAAGGCCACCCGGGCAAGCTCGTGATCTCGCGGACGGCCCTGGCCGGGGCGCTGCGCCGCGTCGCGGTCATGGCCGAGGAGCGGAACAAGCCCGTGAAATTCGTCCTGGCGCCGGCCGCGCTCAAGCTGTCGGCCTCGAGCGCGGACCTGGGCGAGGCGGAGGAGACGCTGGACGTCGACTACGGCGGCGCCGAGGTCACCATCGGCTTCAACTCGAGATACGTCCTCGACGCGATTTCGCCGATCGAGCGGGAGCAAATCGTGCTCGAATTCAAGGACGGACTGAGCCCCGGCGTCATCCGGAGCGTGGAGGACGAGGGATACTGCTGCGTGATCATGCCGATGCGTATTTAGCAGGGAATTTGAGAGGAATTTGGGACCGGATTTTCGACGGGAAATGGTACCCTTGAAGGGTGCAAATTGGTTGCTTGGTTTTACGTGATTTTCGCAATTATCAGACCCTCTCCTATCGACCGACGGGCCGGCTGAACGTCCTCACGGGACGCAACGCGCAGGGCAAGACGAACCTCCTCGAAGGCCTCGGTGTGCTCCTGACCGGACGGTCGTTTCGGACCTCGCGCCTGGCCGACCTGCCGTCGTGGGGGGCCGAGGCGACGATGCTCGGCGGTGACCTGATCCACACCGAAGGCACCCGCACCGTCCGCCGCACGATCCAGCGGCTCGAGGACGGTACCTGGCAGAGCGCCGGGGATCTGTGCCCGTGGGCCCGGGCGATCGTCTTCGGCTGGCAGGACCTGGCCATCCTGAACGGCCCGCCGGCGGCCCGTCGCGGCTTCATCGACGGTTTCGCGGCGCGGCTGTTTCCCGGCCATCTCCCCGCGCTGCTGCGCTACCGCCAGATCCTGGCGCGGCGCAATCGGCTGCTTCAGGCGGCCGGCGCCGAGGGCCGGCTGGCGCCCTGGGACGAGCAGCTGGCGGCGACGGGCATGGAGCTCATCGATCGCCGGCGCCGGGCTGTGGCCGCGCTCTCGACCGAGCTGGCGCGGGTGTATCCGGCCCTCGCCGGCGAGCGCCACAAGGTGGCGGTCGCGTATCGGACGAGCCTCGGCGAGGCGACCGAGCCCGCCGCGCTCCTGGCGGCCCTCGAGCGGCGCCGGGCCGAGGAGGCGCGCCGCCGCCTCACGCTCGTCGGCCCGCACCGCGACGACCTCGCCATCGAGCTGAACGGCACGGACACGCGGACGTTCGGCTCGCGCGGTGAGCAGCGGCTCCTGGCGCTGGCGCTGCGGATGGCGGAGGTGCTGCCCGTGACGGAGGCGGCCGGCACCGCTCCCGTGCTCCTCCTCGACGACGCCTTGTCGGAGCTGGACTCCGTCGTGGGCGGCAACGTCCTGCGCGAGATCCACAGCGCCGAGCAGGTGTTCCTCACGTCCCCCGAGCCACTCGCGGTGAACGGCGCCGCGCGGTGGATCGTCGAGTCAGGAGAGGTATCGGCCGCATGAGCGCAGAAACGTACACCGCGAGCGACATCAAGGTCCTCGAAGGGCTCGAGGCGGTCCGCAAGCGCCCCGCCATGTACATCGGCGACACGGGCGCCTACGGCCTGCATCATCTGGTCTACGAGGTCGTCGACAACTCCGTCGACGAGGCGCTCGCGGGCTTCTGCGACTCGATCAAGGTCATCCTGCACGCCGACAATTCGGTCTCCGTCGGCGACAACGGCCGCGGGATCCCCGTCGACACCCACAAGGAGACGGGCAAGTCGGCGGCGGAAGTCGTGCTGACCGTGCTGCACGCCGGCGGCAAGTTCGAGCACTCGGCCTACAAGGTCTCGGGCGGCCTGCACGGCGTCGGCGTCTCGGTCGTCAACGCCCTCAGCGAGTGGCTCGACGTCGAGATCCGCCGCGGCGGCAAGGTGTGGACCCAGCGTTACGAGAAGGGCGGGGTGCCCACCGGCCCCCTGACGCCGGGCGAGAAGACGACCAAGCACGGCACCATCATCCGATTCAAGCCGGACGCGACGATCTTCGAGGTCAGCGAGTTCTCGTTCGATACGCTCTCGAACCGGCTGCGCGAGCTGGCGTTCCTGAACCGCGGGTTGAAGATCGTCATCGAGGACGAGCACGACGGCCGGAGCAACACGTTTCTCTTCAAGGGCGGCATCGTCGAGTTCGTCAAGCACCTGAACCAGAACAAGACGCCCATCCACCCCAAGGTGATGTTCTTCGAGGGCAAGAAGGGCGACATCGAGGTCGAGGTCGCGCTGCAGTACAACGACGGCTACCAGGAGAGCGTGTTCTCCTTCGCCAACAACATCAACACGCGCGAGGGCGGCACGCACCTCACGGGCTTCCGCGCGGCGCTCACCGGCCAGCTCTCGACGTACGCGGAGAAGAACGGCTACCTCAAGAACTTCAAGGGCGGGGTGACCGGTGACGACGTCCGCGAGGGCCTCTGCGCGGTCGTCTCCGTGCGGATGCCCGACCCGCAGTTCGAGGGCCAGACGAAGGCCAAGCTCGGCAACACCGACCTCAAGGGGTTGGTGCAGCAGATCGTGAACGAGAAGCTGGCCGAGGCCTTCGAGGAAGATCCGACGACCGCGCGCAAGATCGTCGACAAGTGCGTGCGCGCTGCTCAGGCGCGAGAAGCCGCCCGCAAGGCCAGGGAGCTGACGCGCAAGGGCGGGCGTGACGACGAGGGCCTGGCCGCCAAGCTGGCCGACTGCTCGGAGCGGGACCCGCAGTACCGCGAGCTGTTCCTGGTCGAGGGCGACTCGGCCGGCGGCTCGGCCAAGCAGGGCCGCGACCGCAAGACGCAGGCCGTGCTGCCCCTGCGCGGCAAGATCATCAACTCGGAGAAGGCGCGCTACGACAAGGTCCTGTCCCACAACGAAATCCGGCTGCTCATCTCGGCCATGGGCACCGGCATCGGCACGGACGAGTTCGACCTCACGAAGCTGCGCTACCACAAGATCATCCTGATGACCGACGCCGACGTGGACGGCGCCCACATCCGGACGCTGCTCCTCACGTTCTTCTTCCGCCACATGAACGCGGTCATCGAGGCGGGCAACCTCTTCATCGCGCAGCCGCCGCTCTTCAAGGTCAAGAAGGGCAAGGTCGAGAAGTACCTGATGAACGACCGCGAGTTCGAGGACTTCTTCCTCTCCTCGTGGGTGGCCACCGCGAAGCTGAAGGTCCCGGGGACCAAGGTGCCCATCGTCGGCGAGCCGCTGATGGAGCTGCTGTGTGCGGTGGGCGAGTACCGCGGCCTCTTCAGCAAGTTCGTGAAGCGCAGCGTGCCGGCGGCCATCCTCGCCGAGCTGCTGCGGCAGAAGTTCCGTGGCAGCAAGCGCGGCGTGAGCCACGCCGACATCGGCGCCGCCGTGAAGACGGCGGCCACCGCGGTGAACGGCCACGACGTCGAGGTGCGCCCCGGCGACAACGGCGATCCGCACACGGTGGTGATCGCGGGGAGCCCGCCGCTGACGTTCAGCACCGAGCTGTTCCGGTCGGCGGACTACACGACGCTGCTCGAGCAGTGGGAGAAGGTGGCCGCGGTCGCCAAGGGCCCGACGGTCGTGCTGGACGAGCACGACGCCGAAACGCCGGTGAAGAGCCTGGACGAGCTGTGGCGCGTGGCCCTCGACCGGTCGCGCGCCGGCGCCTCCTTCCAGCGCTACAAGGGCCTCGGCGAGATGAACCCCGAGCAGCTCTGGGAAACGACGATGAATCCGGAGACGCGGACGCTTCTCAAGGTCACCATGGAAGACGCCGTCGGCGCCGACGAGATGTTCACGGTCCTGATGGGTGACGCCGTCGAGCCGCGTCGCGAGTTCATCGAGAAGCACGCCCTCGACGTCGCCAACCTGGATATCTAGATGCCGGATCGACAGATCAACGCCCCCATCGAAGAGGAGATGCGGAAGTCCTATCTGGACTACGCGATGTCCGTCATCGTCGGACGCGCGTTGCCGGACATCCGCGACGGTCTGAAGCCGGTGCACCGCCGCGTGCTGTACACGATGCAGCTCCTCGGCCTGGCATGGAACCGCGGTTACAAGAAGTCGGCGCGCGTCGTCGGCGACTGCATGGGCAAGTTCCACCCGCACGGCGACTCGGCGATCTACGAGACGCTGGTGCGGATGGTCCAGGACTTCTCGCTGCGCTATCCGCTCGTCGACGGGCAGGGCAACTTCGGCTCGATCGACGGCGATCCCGCGGCGGCCATGCGCTACACGGAAGCGCGCATGGCGCGGATCGCCCACGAGCTGCTCGCCGACATCGATAAAGACACCGTCGACCTCGTCCCGAACTACGACGAGAACGAGCTGGAGCCCGTCGTCCTGCCGACGCGCATCCCGAACCTGCTCGTCAACGGCTCGGCCGGCATCGCCGTCGGCATGGCGACCAATATTCCGCCGCACAACCTGAGCGAGGTCGTGGACGCGCTGGTGATGCTGGTGGACGATCCGGGCGCGACGATCGAACAGCTGATGAAGGTGGTGACGGGGCCGGACTTCCCGACCGCCGGCTACATCTATGGCACCGGGGGCATCCGCGAGGCCTACACGACGGGCCGCGGCAGCATCACGCTACGGGCGAAGGCGCACGCCGAGAAGCTGCGGGGTGGGCGCGAGGCCATCATCATCAGCGAGCTGCCCTACCAGGTGAACAAGGCGAGCCTCATCGAGAAGATCTCCGAGCTCATGAAGGAGAAGAAGCTCGAGGGCATCTCGGAGATTCGCGACGAGACGAACCGGGAGGGGATCCGGGTCGTGCTCGAGCTGGGTCGCGGCGGGATCCCGCAAATCATCCTGAACCAGCTCTACAAGCACACCCAGATGCAGACGAGCTTCGGGATCATCATGCTGGCGCTCGTCGACCGCCGCCCGCAGATCGTCAACCTCAAGGGAATGCTGGAGGCGTTCATCCGCTTCCGGCGCGAGGTGGTCACCCGCCGCACGCGGTACGAGCTCGCGCGCGCGGAGGAGCGGGCGCACATTCTCGCCGGCCTGCGCAAGGCCGTCGAGCAGCTCGACATGGTCATTCGCATCATCCGCGGCTCGGACAGCCCCGACGCCGCCAAGGACGCGCTGATGGCGCGGCTCGAGCTCTCCGAGATCCAGGCCAAGGCCATCCTGGACATGCGGCTGCAGCGCCTGACCCAGCTGGAGCGGCACAAGATCGTCGAGGAGCACGAGCAGGTGCTCGCGCTGATCCAGGAGCTCAAGGGCATCCTGGCCTCGGACGCCAAGCTGATGGGCATCATCCGGAAGGAGCTGCTCGAGGTCAAAGAGCAGTACGGTGACGCGCGCCGCACCGAGATCGTCACCGAGACGACGGAGCTGACGATCGAAGACCTCCTCGCCGACGAGGAAATGGTCGTCACCATCACGCGCTCGGGGTACATCAAGCGCACGCACGTCGAGGCCTACCGCAGCCAGCGGCGCGGGGGCAAGGGCGTGACGGGCATGGAGACGAAAGAGGAAGACATCGTCGAGGACCTCTTCATCGCCTCGACGCACTCGTACCTTCTCTTCTTCACCACGCTGGGCAAGGTGCACTGGCTGAAGGTCCACGAGATCCCGGAGGGCGGCCGGCAGGCCAAGGGCAAGGCCATGGTCAACCTCCTCTCGCTCGGCGAGGGCGAGACGGTGGCCACGTGCGTGCCCGTCCGCGACTTCGCCGCCGGCGGCGGCTACATCTTCTTCTGCACGAAGCAGGGGAAGGTGAAGAAGACGGAGCTCGAGGCCTACTCGCATCCGCGCGCGGGCGGCATCCAGGCCATCGGTCTCGAGGACGGCGACACCGTCATCACCGCGCGCCGCACCGACGGCACGCGGGAGGTGATGATCGCCACCAAGCTCGGCATGGCCATCCGCTTCCCCGAGGACGAGGTACGCCCGATGGGTCGCGGCGCCACGGGCGTGCGTGGCATCGAGGTGGACGAGGGCGACGAGGTCATCGCCGCCGACGTCGTGCAGGAGGGCGCTCAGATCCTGACGATCTCGGAGCGGGGCTACGGCAAGCGCACGCCGCTCGACGAATACCGGCTGCAGGGCCGCGCGGGCAAGGGCATCATCGACATCAAGACCGGCGGCCGCAACGGCACCGTCGTGGGCATGCTTCAGGTCCGCGAGGGCGACGACGTCCTCGTGATCACGACCAAGGGCAAGATCATCCGCTTCCACGCGGGTGACGTGTCCTCGCAGGGGCGCAACACGATGGGCGTGCGCATCATCGATCTCGACGCCGACGACAAGGTCGGCTCGATCGCCCGCGTCGAGGCCGAAAGCTCCACCCCGGCCGAAGCCCAGTAGTCCTGTGCTCGATCTCCGGCTCATCCGCGAGCGGCCCGACGAGGTGCAGCGCGCGCTCGCCGACAAGGGCGGCACCGAGCTCATCCCGGAGATCCTCGCCCGGGACGTCGAGCGCCGGCGGCTCCTCAAGGAGGTCGAGGACCTCAAGGCCCAGCGCAACGTGGCCTCCGAGGCGATCGGCCGCGCGAAGAAGGCGGGTCAGGACGCGGCCGCCGAGCAGGCGCGCATGCGCGAGGTCGGCGACCGGATCAAGGCGCTCGACGCCGCGTTGAAGGCGATCGACGAGGCCATCGAGGCGCTGCTCGTCCAGGTCCCGAACGTCCCGCACCCGTCGGTGCCTCCGGGCAAGAGCGACGAGGAGAACGTCGAGGTTCGGCGCTGGGGCACGCCGCGCCGCTTCGAGTTCAAGCCGAAGCCGCACGAGGACGTCGGCGGCGCCCTCGGCCTGCTCGACATGGATCGCGCCGCGAAGCTCGCGAAATCGCGCTTCGCCGTCATGTGGGGGCCGCTGGCGCGGCTCGAGCGCGCGATCGCGCAGTTCATGCTCGACGTGCAGACGCGCGAGCACGGCTACACGGAGCTGTGGCTGCCGCACCTCGTGAACGCCGACACGATGCTCCGCACCGGGCAGCTGCCGAAGTTCGAGGAGCAGCTCTTCAAGACCGTCGAGGCCGACGAGGGCCGCACGCTCTACCTGATCCCGACGTCCGAGGTGCCGCTGTCGGCGCTCCACGGCGGCGAGGTCCTGCCGGAGAGCACGCTGCCGCGCAAGTACACCGCGCTCACGCCGTGTTATCGCCGCGAGGCAGGCACGTACGGCAAGGACATGAAGGGGATCTTCCGCAACCACCAGTTCGACAAGGTCGAGCTGGTGAAGCTCACGACGCCCGCGCGGGGCTACGAGGAGCTCGAGTCGATGGTGGGCGACGCGGAGGACGTGCTGCAGCGGCTCGAGCTGCCGTACCGCGTGGTGGAGCGCTGCGCCGGCGACGTCGGCTTCAGCGCGGCCAAGGGCTACGACATCGAGGTGTGGCTGCCGGGGCAGGATCGCTACCGCGAGATCTCGTCGTGCTCGAGCTACGCCGACTTCGGCGGCCGCCGGGCCGACATCCGCTACAAGCCCGAGGGCGGCGGCAAGCCCGACTTCGTCCACACGCTGAACGGCTCGGGCCTGGCCGTCGGCCGCACGCTCATCGCCGTGCTCGAGAACTGCCAGAACGCCGACGGCACGGTCAGCATCCCCGCCGCGCTCCGCCCCTACGTGGGTGGCCTGGAGCGCCTCGCCTCATCCCGCTGAGCGCTGCTCGTCGCGTGAGACAATCGACGGAGCGTACGCACGGTGCTATTCGGCCGTGACACGAAGCACTTCCTCGAGCGTGGTCACGCCCTCGAGCACCTTCCGCAACCCCGCCTCGCGCAGTGTCGTCATGCCCTGCTTCTTCGCCACGTCATTGGTCTCGCTGGCGAAGCTGTTGTTGAGGACAAGGCCGCGGATCTCGGGCGACACGACGAGGACTTCGTAGAGCGCGATCCGCCCTTTCATCCCGGAAAAGTCGCACGCAGCGCAGCCCCGGCCCTTGTAGAGGGTGCATCGGCCGACGCTCAGGGGCGTATGGCCGTACGGGATCAAGATCTGCCCGTCAGCCTCGTGGGGCTCGCGGCACCGCTGACACACCTTCCGCACGAGGCGCTGCGCCACGACCAGGCGCAGCGATGAGGATAGGAGGAAGGGCGCGACGCCCATGTCCCTCAGCCGCGAGATGCTCTCGACCGCGCTGTTCGTGTGGAGCGTGCTCAGAACAAGGTGCCCGGTCAAGGCCGCGCGCACCGCGATCTGCGCCGTCTCCTGGTCGCGCATCTCGCCCACGAGGATCACGTCGGGGTCGTGGCGCAGGAACGAGCGGAGCGCGGCCGCGAAGGTGCGCCCGATGTCGTCGTTGACCTGGACTTGCGTCGTGCCCGGCAGATCCATCTCCACAGGGTCCTCGACGGTCACGATGTTCCGTTCCTTCGCGTTGAGCGTGCCGAGCGCCGAGTAAAGGGTCGTGGTCTTGCCCGAGCCGGTCGGCCCGGTGATGACGATGAGGCCGTGCGGTGAGCCGATCGCCTTTTGGAAGTCGGCCAGCGCCGCGGGCTCGAACCCCAGCTGGGTCATGTCGGCCTTCAGGGCCTGCTTGTCGAGGATCCTGAGGAGGACACTCTCACCGTAGACCGAGGGCACGACCGAGACGCGGAAGTCAATCTCGTGCGACTGCTGCCGGAGCTTGATGCGTCCGTCCTGCGGCAGTCGCCGCTCGGAGATGTCCAGGTTTGCCATGATCTTCAGGCGCGAGACGAGCGCGGCCTCAACCCGCTTGGGCGGCGCCATGACCTCGTGCAGGATGCCGTCGACCCGGTACCGGATCCCCAGAGTTCCGTTCCCCGGATCGATGTGGATGTCCGAGGCGCCCCGCCTCAGCCCGTCGAGGAGGATCGAGTTCACCAGCCGGACGATCGGCACCTCGTCGGCCAAAGACCGCAGCGCGTTGAGGTCGACCTGGCCGTTCGCCTCCTCCCCCTTGACGATCTCGATCTCGGCGGCGGCCGCCTCGACCTCTGAGAGCATATTCGCCAGCTCCCCTGGCACGTTCACGTAGTGACGGTCGATCGCCTGTCGGATGATCGACGGTGGTGCGATCGTCGTCACGACCTTGAGTCCCGTCATGAAGGCGACATCGTCGAGCGCCGGCAGGTTGGTGGGGTCGGACATCGCGATGACGAGCGTGTTGCCGCAGCGCTCGATCGGGATGAGCTCGTACCTTTTCGCGAACTCTGCCGGAACAAGTCTCACGATGTCGGGGTCCGCGGTCTCGGGCAGGGTTACGATGCGGAAACCGTACTGTTGCGCCAGGGCCAGCATGAGTTCGTCCTCGGTAAGCAGGCCCATGCGGATCAGGATCGTGCCCAGCTTCTCCCGCGTTCGATTCTGCTCGACGAGCGCCCGGCCGAGGTCCTCATGCGCGATCTTGCCGCGTGCGATCAGGATTTCGTAGAGTCGCCGCCCGACCGCCGCTGGCGCGGATGTCTCGGCGCGCGGCAGCTCACTCGCTTCGAGGGGAGGAGACGCGGGCGCCGGGGCGGACATGCTGCCGGGCGTGCTGGTAGCGATCGCCACCGCCGCGTGCGACACCAGCGCTCGCAGCGCGTCGCCGTACGAGGGAAGAAAGGGAACGGGTCGACCGCGTTGATCGAGGGCGTTGATCAGCTGCAGCACCCCGAGCACTGTGCCCGATGTGTCGAGGATCGGCACCAGGAATACCGAGATGGTCCAGTAATTGAGACGTGCATCCACGTTCGCGTCGAACTTGTACGGCCGGTCCGGCGGAATGTGATACGCGTTGGGCACATTCAGCTCTCGCGCCGTGAGCCCGACGAAGCCGGCGATGCTGCGCTCGTTCAACTCAAGCGGTTCTGGGAGCAGCTCGCGCGGCAACTCGCGCTCGCCGTGCCGCCGCGCGAGGGCCTCGTTCTGGACGACCGTGAAGCGAAGCCAGTTGCCCTCGCGGACGTAGATCGTTCCGCCTTCGGCGCGCGTGAGCCGCCGCGCCTCGGTGAGCACACGTTCGAGAACCCGCGAGAGTTCTTCCGATGTGCCCGCGACGACTCCGTCGTGGACGTAGTTCTCCAGGAGCGGGCTCCCAGCGCTCGAGATCTGACCGTTCGCCTCCCGCCCCTCGACGACGTCGACCTCGGCTCGTTCGGCGTCGACCTTCGAGAGCATGCCTCCGAGCGGCGGGGCGTTGTCGTAGTAGCGCTCGAGCGCCTGCCGGATGATCGACAGCGACGTGAGCCGCGGTACGACCCTGAGGCCCGTCCTCAAGGCGATGTCGTCGAGCGCGGCGACGTCGGTGGGGTCGGCGACGGCGAGCGTCATCTCGTCGAGCGTCCGGCCGGTCGGCACAACGCCGTACTTGCAGGCGGTCGGGCCCGGGATCAGCTTGATGATCTCTGGGGCGATCTCCTCGGGGAACGCGACTTCGGGGATGCCGTACCGGCGCGAGAGGAAATGGACGAGCCGGGCCTCGGCAATCACCCCGAGGCGGACCAGGATCTCGCCGAGCTTCCCGCCCGTCCGCTTCTGCTCGGCCAGCGCCTGGTCGAACTGGTCCTGTGTGATCAGGGCATCGGAGACGAGCAGATCGCCGAACCGTTGGGTGGGCTGCGCTTGGCTCGGGCTGCGAGGTGCCACCGTCGTCCCGCCGGCGCCGGACCCGTGGCCGCCCTCGCGCTCGGCTTCGAAAACCCGCGTGATCTCCGGCCCTTCATTTGAGCCGGTCACGAGGATCACACGATCGATGACCGGATAGCGATCGAAGACGCGGCGAGCCGTGGCCGTGGCGAGTGCCTGGCCGTCGACCGGCAGCGCCGGCGCCAGGGTCACCGTGAGCGCGGTTCCCTCAAGCGCGATTGATTCGATGGGCCCCGTCATCGCCACCCTCCTCGGACGTTTCCTCGTCCAGCTGTCCGAGCATGAGCTCCAGGACGCGAACGAGTCGTGGATCGAACGTTCGCCCCGCTTCGTCACGGAGATAGCCGCGCACGTCCGTCCTCGGAATGGCCTTCTTGTATGCCCGGCGCGAGGTCATGGCGTCGAACACGTCGGCCACGCAGGCCAGGCGGCTGAGCGGATGCTGCACCCAGCCGGCGGGAACAGAGGGATACCCTTGCGTGTCGAGCCGCAGATGGTGTTCGAAGGCGACGATCATCGGCAGGCGGCTTGACCCCGGCAGACGACTCAGCAGATCCGCACCGAGGAGGGGATGACGTCGCATGATCCGCCATTCCTGCGCGTCGAGCGGGCCGGGCTTTTGGAGGATCTCGAGGGGCATAGCGATCTTGCCGACGTCGTGGAGCATGCCGGCCATGGCGACCTCCCGGAGCAGGGCCTCCGGCAAGCCGAGCACGAGCCCCAGGCCGACCGAAATGACGGCCACGTTCACCGAGTGGTAGAGGGTGTACTCGTCGTAGGATTTGATGCTCGCGAGGCGGAGGACCAGTGCTGGACTCTCGAGCATCTGCTCCAAGATCGTCGAGGTGAAGACGCGGAGCGTTCCGATTTGCTCCACGGCGAGGGCAGAGCGAGCGCGGACGGTTGCTTGGATATCGCGGAGTGTCTCGATGGAACCGTAGTAGGCCCGTCGGGCCGCAGCTTCTGTGTTCTGTTGCTCGGGCTGGACCGGGGGGCGCAGCAGCACATGCGTGAGCCCTTTGCGCGACGCCCACGACGACGGCTCGTCACCCGCTCCGTTGGTGACGGCCTCGAGGAGCGCGTCTATTTCTCGTGGCTCCACACCCGCGATGAAGGAGATGCTCCCGATATGCCGCTCGTTCTGGCAGAGCGCGAGGAAGCGCCGGTAGAGAAGGCTCTCCCGGGGAAGGATTCGATTGTCGGCGACGAGCACGTCGCCGACAAAGCCGTACACGAGCCTTCCGTGCGCGCTCAAGTAGGTGGTCAATGCTTCGTGCAGGGTTTGCTTGGCTTTGACCGTCTGGCCATGCATCGGTGGATAGAGCGCGGCTGTCCGGACCATGCCGTGCAAGCACCCGAAGACGTGCGAAGCCTGCTCTGTGGAACTACCGGTCATTCACGACCTCCCGGCAGACAGGTCCTCTCGGCTTCCGGCCTGTCGAGCATCTGGGCGGCCAGACGCCGGAGGCGGCTCTCGGCGCGCTGCCAGAACCAGGTAGGGCGGTTGGCTGTCTCCTCCAGCACGGCCAGCGCGGTCGAGGTACCGATTGAGGAGAGTGCCCGAATCGTCTCTAGCTGGATTTCGCTGTCGTCTTGACTTCGCGCGCTCGAGCCCAGCAGCACCTTTCCCAACTCGGGAACGGCGTCGTCGCCGCCCGCGGTGCCGACCGCGCTGATCGCCGCCCGCTGTACCAGGGGGTCTGGGTCGTGCACGCGGCGCAGGAGCGCTGTTCTCGTGGCTGCTCCGCCGCCCCGGATGGCGACACGCACGGCCTCTAGCCGGACACGCGGGTGGGGGTGCTCCAGTGTAGCGATGACGGTCGGGACCGGTAGCACGTGCCCGATCTTGTGGAGCGTGTACAGGGCGTTCCGCACGACGAACCAGCGCTTGTCATCGAGCTGCGAGAGCAACGAGGGGATCGCCGGCACCCCAACGCGGGCGAGCACCTCACAGATCCGTATCCGGATGCGTCGGTGCGGCTCCTCGGCGAGGAGCGCGGTGAACGCCTCTATCGCTTCCGGGCCGGCAAGACGCAGGTATTCGGTCGCGACGTCCATCGGGCCCGTCGGAGGATCCCGACGCAGGAGATCGACGACGAGCGAGACGTGGCTGGGCCCGGCGAGCTTGTGCCGGGTCAGCGTGGTCGGGGTCGGCACCTCTTGGGATACCTCGGGTGTGGCGTCGGTCGCCACGCTACGCAGGATCCGGAGGGCCAGATCGGACTGCCCGTCCGCCAGCGCCTCGCGGGCGATTTCCGCCAGCGCATCGCCTGCGAACCCCAGATACTCGGCGGGATCGATGCTGGAGAGCAGCGCCAGGAGCACGTCCACGCTTCGGGCGAGGAGCGCTTCGGGGCGGCAGGCATCCAGGATCTCCTCACGGAGCTCGCGCAAGACCGGGTCGTTGTCCACGAGCGGGCCGGGTCTTGCCAGAGGGGCCTCAGGCTCAGCGCCATGCTCAAGCATCGACGTGATCGCCTCCAGCAGCCGCAGCCGCTGGCCTTCCTCCCAGGGAAACTCGAGCAGCTCCGTCGTCAGCTCGACAAGCCGCGCCCGTGGTACATGGCGAACGATGTGCCGCAGTTCGCCCTCGGTGACCTGCGTGAGCAGGTTGAACGCAACGAGATCCTTCCCCGCACCGGGCAGGAGGGAGTCGGTGAAAAACGGCGTCAGCGTCGCGTCCGGGAGCAACATGAGCGCCTCGAGCATCGTCCGCGCGCGAACCTCGCGGTCGCCACTGCGTTCTGCCATCGCGCCGAGCATATTGACCGCCGAGTAAAGGAGGTCGACACGCCCGCCGCTCGAGATCGTCTGGAACCACTGAAACAACCCGGTACGGTCGTAGGCGAGGCTCTCGAATCGCTCGTCGGCCATCTTCAGGATCGCTTCGACGAGAAGGTCCCGGGTCTCCCCGTCCACCCCACCGAGGAGTGGCCCTGAGCCCGACTCCTCTGTGCCGGTGCCCCAACCCGTGTTCTGATCACCCGAGGGCGCCGGGACACCTCCGAAGCCTAGTGCGCCGACCCTTACGCGGGCTACGGCTCGGTCGCGGAGGTAGGTCTGCGCGGCGGTCGTGGAGGCGAACTGGTGGACCGGCTGGTTGAGCAGCTCCAGCAGTGCCTGAAGCTCCCAATTCTCCACCGACGGCTCGATGCTGAGCTCGGCGATCCCGCGAGACTGCATCTCGAACCGCAGCCTCTTGAACCCCTGGTCCGTGGTCGTGAGCTCTCCGCCCGGCCAGGAGAAGCGGTCCAGGCCCACTCGAATCGGGAAGATCAGCCCCTGGCGGAAGGCATCGTCCAACGAGTGCCGTAACCGCTCGATCCATCCCATCGCTGTCCCGCTCGCCGGTGGGTAGAGCGCAAGCGATTTCTTGGCGGCCACGAGGGCGCGGAGGAACAGGGTAAGCGGCGCCTGATTCGACATCGCCTCAGGTGCCGCGCTCAAATTCGTCTTGATAGCAGGACGGCTGCGCCCATACGCCGTGTCCCTCACTCGTCGTCTGGCGTCTCGAGTGTGATGTGCTCGAAGTCATTCGAAAGATTTCGGCCCTGAAGAGGTCTGGATCCGCGCCCCGCCACCGTCCGCCCTGAGGCGCGCATGCTTGCCACGAGCGCTGGACGCGACGCGGTTTTCGCGTCCAGGCCCCATCCTCGGGGGGCGTGACCTTATCCGAGAGCCCCACGCCATGGCTCCATCGCAAATCCGATACCGAAGTCGAATTCGCTGACGGATCGGCCACTTCGGCGGCTCAGCCGGAGCGAGCCCGGTGAATCTCTTGGCGGACTGGATCGTCCGGAGCCAGGCCGTTGATCAAAATCTTTCCGGGCGGGTGGTTGAGCGCGGCTGGGCGTAGTTCGAGCAATTTCGGACGCAACTACGGGCAAGGAACACGGACGACTTTCGTGGCTACGCCGCGAAAACCGCTCAGATTGAGAATGCCGGTGGCGCTGCAGCTCCCACCAGGCACACCAGTCGCTCTGGAGACTGGAACGTCGGCCTTCTATGTGGCGCGCGCGCTGAGCGCACTCGACTTGAAGCCAGTTGTCATCGATGCCCACGAAGTTCGTGTCAAGGCGCGCCGCCCTGCCCAGAAGAGCGACCGGCGTGACGCCTTCGAATTGTGCGATGGGCTTCGCCGTGATCTCTATCGCTCGATCGTTCACATTCCGAGTCCAGCCATCGTCGGCATCCGTTGTTGTCCCCCGACACGAAGCCCGCGCACAAGGAGTACCGAGTATGATCACCAAGCGCATCTGGAAGAGCGGTCCGCGGAGGATCAAGCGCGTCGAGTGGGGCTTCACGGCCCAGCGCAACGGCAAGCAGGTGCGGCGGGTTCGTGAGGAGTGGACGAAGGAGGACGCCGAGCGGGCGTTCTCGGAGTGGACGATCGAGGGAGTGACGTCAGCCACCGACATGGTTGCGGCGCCGGCCGGCATGACCTTCGGGGCGATGGTCGAGAAGTTCCTCGCGAAGAAAAAGAGCGAGGGCAAGCGCTCGATTCAGGACGACGAGGAGCGCAGCGTGCCGCTGCTGGCGTTCTTCGGAAAGGCGACGCCGCTGGCAGCCATCCGCACGCACCGCGTGGCGGAGTACCGGATGGCGCGACGGGCGACGACGTCACGCCTGGGCCGGCCGCTGGCGCCGGCCACGGTCAACCGCGAGGTCGCGCTCCTGCGCTCGATTCTGCGGATGGCGCTCGCCTGGGACGAGCTGGAGCGGGGTGCCGGTGTTCGAGATGACGAAGGAGCAGGGCAAACAGCGGTATCTAGCGCTCGACGAGATCACCCGGCTGCTGGCCGCGTGCGCGGAGTCGCGCAGCCGCCTGCTGCTGGCGATCGTCACCGCCGCCCCGCATACCGGCCTGCGCAAGGGCGAGCTCCTACGCCTGATTTGGGAGCGCGTGGACTTCGCCCGTAGCGTGATCGCGCTGGGGCGGCAGACGAAGAGCGGCAAGGGCAGGGACGTGCCGATCAATCAGGCCGTATACGGCGCGCTGGCGCCTCTGAGGGCGGCTGCCGGCGGCCAGGACGCATCGGGGCGGGTGTGGGGCGCCCTGCGCGACATCGACACCCCGTACCGCACGGCGCTCACCCGGGCGAAGATCCTCGACCCCGACGTGACCTTCCACACGCTGCGGCACAGCTTCGCCGGCCACTACGTGATGCGCGGCGGCCGGCTCGAGAAGCTGCAGGAGATCCTCGGCCACAGCAGCATCAAGACCACGGAGATCTACAAGCACCTGGCCGCCGACTACCTCACCGGCGCGACAGCGCTGCTCGAGGGCCTCGGGGCGGAAATCAACGCACAGTCAACGCACGGAGCCGAAACCGCGGCTGAGCAGCAGGCCGGTGTATCGTAAGTCGGCGGGATGATTCGGACGGAGGGCTAGCCTCAACTGGCAAGGCAGCGGACTTGAAATCCGCCTGGGCGCAAGCCCTTTGGGGGTTCGAATCCCCCGCCCTCCGCCACTCTTTCAACCACCCCTGCGGGTTACAACAGGCAGGCTGCCTTGTGGACCTCGATGTTCCCGGCCGGTAGCTCGAATGCGAAGCCGTTATAGCCGTCGCACGTCACGTGGAACGTGTCCTTCCGGCCGGGCGACCCCCGATCAACCACCTCGACGAAAAACGCGCAAACGAAGGCCGTATCCGGAAACGTGATCTCGGCGGTGCCCGTCCAGAAGCGGTCGCAGATCTGGGTTGGGCTGCAACGGTGCCCGGTCCCGTTGCCTTCGCCGCCGTAGGTGTCGACGGTCAGCATCTTGATGGTGACGTTGGCCGCGTGATCGACGAGGTTGAACTCGCCTTTCAAAGGTGAGTCGGGCCCGTTCTTGTACCCGACATTGAATCCGAAGTTCGCCTTCCCGTCGCCAAGCGGCGACTGGATCCATCCGCCACCGGTGGTGAAGTCGAAGCAGGTCGCTTGGGCATGGGCTTCATGGTCGGGCAGAAGAATGGAAACACCGACCAGCAGGACGGCGCACGCCGCCGTCCCGATCGTCCATTTCATCATGGCCAGCCATTTCATTGTCGTTCCCCCTACCAGTTGATGGTGCTGCTGGCGGTCGACAGGACGACTTCCTCGCCGGTCGCCAGCTTTAGGTGCACGGCGCTCACGGTCAGTGTCTGGGAACTACCGCCCGATGCCCTCGTCTGCTCATTGATGGTGAGAGTGCCGACGCCCAAGATCTCGACCTTCTGGTTCGGCTGACCGGTCACGGTGATGGGCACACCGGCAAAGACGAGATCGCGCACCTCGGTCGAGCCCAGGAGCCCATCGGCAGACACCTCCACCTGGGCCCGGATGAGCGAAGCGGTGAGTTGAGCGGCGTTCCCGGGGAACACGCTCACACCTGCCAGTGAGGTGGAGCTGTTCGCCCGGGCGCCGGTATCGTACAGGCCACCGCTGGTGTTGGCCACCAGTGCGTCCGCGGTCAGGACATCGGGGACATTGGTGCTGAGGAGGCCGGCGCCCTCCCAGCCACCGTCGGCAGCGAGTTCACCCGTGTCGACGATATGGATCGGATCGCTCCCGAGACCGGGAAGGTTGACGAGAGCGCTCACGGCGCGACCCCCGAAGGAGGCAGCCTGAACCGGGGCCCCCCAGGCCAGCCCCAGAACAAGGGAAAGAGACGCCGCGGCGATGGAGGCTAGGCGGACACTCATAGTCATGGAGGCACCTCCCTGTGAGCGAGTGCTTGGCGTGGCGCCCTTGTCACCCGAATAGCCGACGATTCCGCAGATGGCTCGATCCAATCTCGCGGCCCCGGGGCGCGACCGACCGCCACCTGATGAAACGAAGTAGACTGCACCGCGCGAGCGGCGTCTACAGGCGCGAGGGGGAATTTTCGGCGGCCGTTCGTGGGCGCCGCCGCCCGCGTGTGGAGGCGGCGCGGCGACGAAGCGGGGGGAGCGCCGACCCCCGATCGGGGGGGCGCGCGCGCAATGGCGAGGCCTAGATGAGGCGATGCAGCTGTTTCGGCGAGAGCATCGGAGATCGTCCAGAAGGTGGCGTTCGTGAAGCGCGC
>QHRU01000068.1 GCA_003220225.1 Candidatus Rokuibacteriota bacterium | reverse complement strand
CCTCGCGCGGCGCGACGCCGAAGGCCATGACGAGTCCGGCGGCGAGCGAGGCGGCCGCGAGCCAGCCGAGCGCCCGGACCATGGCCGTCAGCCCTCCAGCACCACGTCGAACGTGAGCAGGCTCACGACGACGTAGATCACGTCGGCGGCGACGAGCAGCTTCACCCAGTGCGCGACGGCGCCGAGCGGCTCGCCGAGCAGGAGCGCCTCCGTCGCCTTCACGGTCGCGAGCAGCACCGGCACCTGGACGGGCAGCAGCAGGACGGGAAAGAGCAGCTCGCGCGCGCGCACGTTGGCCGTCATGGCCGCGAACAGCGTGCCCACCGCCGCCAGCCCGAGGGTGCCGAGCAGCACGACCACGAGCAGGCCCGGCAGCGCGCGGCCGAGGTCGATGTCGAAGAACACGACGAAGAGCCCGAGCACGAGCGCCTCCACCACCAGCATGAGCGCCAGGTTGCCGGCGAGCTTGCCGAGGTAGATGGCCGACTTGTCCCCCGGCGCGAGCAGCAGCCCCTCCCAGCAGTCGTGCTCGCGCTCGACGAGAAACGTCCGCCCCAGCGCCAGCAGCGCGCTCAGCACGAAGCCGAGCCAGAGCACGCCGGGCAGGACCGCGGCCAGCCGCTCGCGGTCGCCGCCGAGCGTGAACTGGAACACGAACAGCAGGAGCAGCGAGAAGAAGACGAGCGCGTTCAGTGTTTCCTTCGAGCGCCGCTCGACGGCGAAGTCCTTCCAGGCCACGGCCAGCGCGCGCCGCGCGTAGCTCACAGGGCCTCCTCGGCGTGCGCGGCGTAGAGCCGCAGGACGTCGTCGGGGCCCAGCGACCCGCGCGCGGTGTCGAGGGCGATACGGCCGCCGGCCAGCACGGCCAGCCGATCCGCCACCCCCAGCTCGCGTCCGAGGGAGTGCGTGACCATGAGCAGCGCGGCCCCCGCGGCCTTGAACGCCTCCAGCCGGCCCTCCAGCCACTTCTTCGCGCGCTGGTCGAGGCCGGCGAACGGCTCGTCGAGCAGGAGCACGCGCGGCCGCGCCAGCATGACGCGCGCGAGCGACAATCGCCGTTTCGTGCCGGCGGAAAAGGTCCTCACGCGCGCGTCGGCGGCGCGCTCGAGCCCCACGCCCGCAAGGGCGGCGGCCACGTCGTCGGCGCCGGCCTCGAGGCCGCCGAGCGTCGCCCAGAACCGCAGATTCTCGCGGGCGGTGAGGTCGTCGTAGACCCACGCGCCGTGCGCGACGACACCGATCAGCGCACGCACGGCCTCGGGCTCCCGCGCGACGTCGTGGCCGCCGATCGTCGCCGTTCCGCGCGTCGGCCGCAGCAGCGTGGCGAGGATCTTCAGCAGCGTTGTCTTGCCGGCGCCGTTGGCGCCGAGCAGCGCGACGGCCTCGCCGCCGCGCACCTCGAGGCTGACGCCGTCGAGGACGGGGAGGAGACCGAAAACCTTCCGGACGTCGGTGACACGGATGATCGATTCCAGAGTCATGCGTCGAACCGGCTCATTTTCGCTCGCGCGTCGAGGGTGGTCAAGGAAGCGGGCGCGCGCACCGCGGGTTGCTTTCAGCGCATGTTGCCGGTATGGCCGAGAGAGTAGCGTCCCGGCTGCGGCCAGACCGTGAGACCGTGCGGCTCGTGGCCGACGGGAATCGTCTTCAGCAGCTCGCCGCTGGTCGTGTCGATGACGTAGACGACCCGGTCGTAGCGGCCCGAGAGCCACAGCTGTTTGCCGTCGACGCTGAGATTGCCCATGTCGGGGCTCCCGGCGGTCGGGATCGGCCACGTCGCGACGACGCTGCGCGTGGCAAAGTCGATCACCGACACGCTGCCCTTGCCGACGCCGGGCTTGCCGCCGATCCTCGAGAAGCCTCGATTCGCCACGTAGAGCTTCGTCGCGTCGCGACTCGGATAGAGGCCGTGCGTGCCGACCCCCGTCTTGATGAAGCCGACGACCTTGAACCCGTCGCCGTCGATCAGGTGCACGCCGCCGGCTTTCAGGTCCGCGACGTAGAAGATCGCGCCGTCGGGACTGACACGAACATCTTGAGGGATGCCGCCGTCGGGCAGGGTCAGGTACCCCAGCACCTTGCGGTCGCGCCAGTCGATCTTCACGAGGCGGCCGACGTACTCGCACGTCATGACGAGGTACCGGCCGTCGATGGAGAAGTCGCCGTGGTTGATGCCGCCGCACTTCGGCGCCGACACCGAGCCCTGCAGCGCCATCGTCTTCGGATCACGGAAGTCGAGGCGCTTCATCGCCTCCGCCACGATGACGGCGGACTTCCCGTCGGGCGTGAAGTACATGTTGTAGGGGTCGTCGACGAGGACGTCCTTCCCGGGCTTGCCGGTCATCGGATCGATCGGCGTCAGGGTGCCGTCCGTTCGCCCTTCCGCGTTGTTCGTCACCCACAGCGTCGTGAGGTCCCACGACGGCACGACGTGCTGCGGGTTCTTGCCGACCTTGAAGCGGTCGATCACCTTGAAGGTCGCGGGATCGATCACGTACACCTCGTCCGACTTCACGTTCGGCACGTAGACCCGCGCGGGGACGTTGGCGAGCGCCGGGCTGAGCTTGTCCGCCGCCGTCTCGCTGTAGAGATTGGCCGGGTGCGTGACGGGGGGCATGCCCGGGACGGTCTCGATACGCGCCGTCGCGCCCGAGTCTCGCGCGACGAGCGTGAGGGCCATGACGAGCGTCGCCACCAGGACATACGGCTGAGTCGTCGAGTGCATGCGTCCTCTCTCTAACGACGGGTGGTCGATTCCTTGATCGCCGCGACCGTGCGATTCACGATGAGGTCCACGCCGAGCCGGCCGAGGTCGGCGCTCGCGCGGCGGGGGTCGCCCTCGACACCGGTGCCGACACCGGGCAGCCGATCGTCGTCGCGCGGCGGCGTGATCCGCACGAGGTGCGGATCGAGGGCGAGCGTGAGCGAGGTATCGGGGAGCGCCGCGTGGTCGCCGAGCTCGTCGGATCGGTAGCCGTGCGCCTTCAGGAGCTCACGGAAGCCCGCGGTCGCCGCGCGGTAGTACTCGCCGATGGCGTGCGCCCGCGCCGGCGTGGTCTTCCATTCGCGATTCAGGCGCCCGGCCACGGCCGTCTGTCCCGCCTGGGTCGAGCCGTGATCGCCGAGGAACACGACGTCGCGGAAGCCGTGGAGCCGGAAGCTCCGCGCCGCCGACTCGAGCACGCGCTGGAAGGCGTCGTCGGGGACGGTGATCGTCCCCGGGAAGCGCATGTGCCCGGTCGCGGGGTGCAGTTCGCCCTCGGGGACGTAGGCGATGACGGGCGCGACGAGGGCGTTGCCGAGCGCGCGGGCGATCCGCTCGGCGAGCGCCTTGACGCGCGCGTTGTGCTTGCCCAGGGCCATATGCGGTCCGTTCTGCTCGGTCCCGCCGATCGGGACGATGATGGTGGTCGTCCCCGTCCTGATGACCGCCCGCAGCTCCGTCCACGTGAGCTCTTCGAGGAATACCGTGTCGGGCGGCTGGGCAAGGGCCGGCGTGACGAGGACCGCGATGAGCGACAGGACGGCGGCGCACACCCGTCGAGAGGTCACGGGGCGGCGGCAGCCGCCCGGTCCGGCATCAGCCCAGCCGCATCGCGCGGAGTCGGGCGATCCGCTCCTCGGTCGGGGGATGCGTGGAGAAGAGCCGCGCGAAGCTCTGCCCCGTCAACGGATTGACGATGAAGAGGTGCGCGGTGGCCGGGCTGGCCGGCAGCGGCTCGGCGCGCGAGGCGACCTCGATCTTCTCGAGCGCCCCGGCGAGGCCGGACGCGCGGCCCGCGAGCCGTGCGCCGCTCTCGTCCGCCTGGAACTCACGCGCGCGGGAGACCGCCATCTGGATGAGGAAGGCCGCGATGGGGGCCAGGATCGAGAAGAGGATCAGCACGAGCGGGTTGCCGCCGCGCTCGCCGTCCTCGTCGCGCGAGCCGCCGAAGAACGAGGCGAAGTACGCCATGCGCGCGACGCCGGTGATGGCGGCCGCCAGCGTCGCCGCGATCGTCGAGATCAGCATGTCGCGGTTGGTGACGTGCGACAGCTCGTGGCCCAGCACGCCCTCCAGCTCGTTCTCGTTGAGGATGCGCATGATCCCCTCGGTCACCGCGACGGCGGCGTGCTGGGGGCTGCGGCCGGTCGCGAACGCGTTGGGCGTGTCGCTCGGAATCACGTAGATGCGCGGCATCGGGATCTGCGCCCGCGTGGCCAGCCGCCGCACCATCGCGTGGAGCCCCGGCGCCTGCGCCTCGTCCACCGGCTGCGCGCCGTACATCATCAGCACGAGCTTGTCCGAGAACCAGTACGAGACGACGTTCATGATCGCGGCGAGGACGAACGCGATGATCATGCCCTGCTCGCCCGCGATCGCCTGACCCGCCAGCAGGAGGATCGCCGTCAGGACGCCGAGCAGGAGACCGGTTTTCAGGATGTTGGACACGTGCAAAAGGTAACAAACGCGCCCCGGGTGGTCAAACTGGCGTCAAACGCCTTGACTGGCGCGGACCCGGCCGATATACTGGGCCGGTTCAAGAGAAAAATCCTTCAACGACTGAGACTTACGCGAGATCACGGAGATGATGATCAGGGTGTCCGAGCTCGAGGAACAGGGCCTCACGGTCACCGATCCGAGGGCACTGGAGCCGGCGTTCGGCGACCCGTCCTGGCGGCTCGAGGCGTTGTCCCTTCAGATTTCGGCGGACGGCGCCGACGTGCTCGTGCAGGGCCGGCTGGCGGCGACGGTGCCGCAGACGTGCGGGCGCTGCCTCGAGTCGTTCCCGGCGCGGGTCGACGCGACCGTCGACGTGCGCCTCGTGCCGCGCCCGGCCACCAAGGACAACGTCGAGCTCGGCGCCCACGACCTCGACGTGGACTTCTACGTGGACGACCTGCTCGACCTCAAGCGCGTCGTGGAGACCGAGACCACCCTCGCGCTGCCGATGAAGCCGCTCTGTCGCGAGGACTGCCGGGGCCTGTGTCCCGTCTGCGGCGGCAACCGCAATCTCGTCCCCTGCGCGTGCGCCGAGCGCGCGCCTGACCCGCGCCTGGCCGCCCTGCGCGATCTGGCGACGCGGCTGCGCCCCTGACCCCGAGCACCGAGAGGAGACCCTGATGCCGCTGCCGAAGCGACGCCACTCCGTGACCCGCGGACGCAAGCGCCGCACGCACTACAAGCTGCCGCCGCCCACGCGGTCCGTGTGTCCGCAGTGCCGCGAGGTCAAGCTGCCGCATCGCGTGTGTCCGCACTGCGGGTACTACAAGGGTCGCGAGATCGTCGCGACCGAAGGCTCGTAACTGAAGATCGCAGTCGACGCCATGGGCGGTGACCACGGCCCTGCCGTGATCGTCGAGGGCGCGGCCGACGCGGTTCGCGAGTTCGGCGCCTCGGTGATTCTCGTCGGCAACCGGGACGCCATCGAGCGCGAGCTCGCGCGTCTGAACGCCGGCAACCTCGGCCTCGAGATCCGTCACGCCTCGCAGGTCGTCGAGATGGCGGAGTCGCCGTCGCAGGCGCTGCGGCGCAAGCGTGACTCCTCGCTGCGGATCGCCGCCGAGCTGGTGCGCGACGGCCACGCCTCGGCGTTCATCTCGGCGGGCAACACCGGGGCCGCCATGGCCATCGCGATGTTCGTCATCGGCGTGCTGCGTGGCATCGACCGGCCCGCCATCGCCACCGTGCTGCCGAGCCTCAAGCGGGCCACCGTGCTCCTCGACGTCGGCGCCAACGTGGCGCCCAAGCCCTGGCACCTCTTCCAGTTCGCGTTGATGGGCCACGCCTACGCGCGCGACATCCTCGGCGTCGACAATCCGCGCGTCGGCCTGCTGTCCGTCGGCGAGGAGGAGGGCAAGGGCAACGAGCTCACGCGCGAGACGTACGAGCAGCTCAAGGAGTCCTCGCTCAACTTCGTCGGCAACGTCGAGGGGCGCGACATCTACAACGGCGCCTGCGACGTGGTCGTCACCGACGGCTTCACCGGCAACGTCGCGCTCAAGATCTCCGAGAGCCTGGCCGAGATGCTCGGCGCCATGATCAAGGAGGAGCTGACGCGCGATCTCCGGTCCAAGATCGGCGCCGCGCTATCGACGCCGGCCATCACCCGCTTCCGCAAGCGCGTGGACTACACCGAGTTCGGCGGAGCGCCGCTGCTCGGCATCGACGGCGAGGCGATCATCTGCCACGGACGGTCACCGGCGAAGGCCATCAAGAACGCCGTGCGCGTGGCCGGGGAATGGGCGAAGAAGGGCCTCAACGAGCACATTCGGGCCGCGCTGGAGGCGGAGGTCGCGCGCGGGGGCCGGGAGGGAGGCCGCGAATGACGCGGGCGAAGATCGTCGGAGTGGGCGCGTATGCGCCCAAGCGCATCCTCACCAACGCCGACCTCGAGAAGATGGTCGAGACCGACGACGAGTGGATCGTCCAGCGCAGCGGCATCCGGGAGCGGCACATCGCGGACGAGACCGAGGCGACGTCCGACCTCGCGCTCAAAGCGGCGCAGCAGGCCATCGAGCGGGCCAACCTGGTGCCCGAGGACATCGAGTTCATCGCGGTCGGCACCACGACGCCCGACATGATCTTCCCGACCGTCGGCAACATCCTCCAGCACC
Source organism: Candidatus Rokuibacteriota bacterium (assembly GCA_003220225.1). Lineage (GTDB taxonomy): Bacteria > Methylomirabilota > Methylomirabilia > Rokubacteriales > CSP1-6 > AR12. Next base: position 63,581 of record QHRU01000068.1, on the reverse strand, counting down.
GCCTCGGCTGCAAGCGCATCGGCTCGATCGACATGCTGGCCGCCTGCGCGGGCTCCGTCTACAGCCTGTCCATCGGCGCGCAGTTCATCCAGACGGGCAAGTACCGCCGCGTGCTGTGCGTGGGGGCGGAGACGCTGTCGAAGATCACCGACTTCACCGACCGCGGCACCTGCGTGCTGCTGGCCGACGCCGCCGGCGCCGCCGTGCTCGAGCCCTCCACCGACGAGAGCGGGCTCATCGATTTCGACCTCTATTCCGACGGCCAGTACTGGGACCTCCTCTACATGCCGGGCGGCGGCTCCCGCTACCCGGCCACCCACGAGACGATCGACAAGCGCATGCACTACGCGAAGATGAAGGGCGCCGAGGTCTTCAAGGTCGCCGTGCGCATGTTCGCCGAGTGCACCGAACGGATCCTCACCCGCAACGGGCTCACCGCCGCCGACGTGACGCTCTTCATCCCGCACCAGGCGAACCTCCGCATCATCGAGGCGGCGGCCAAGCGCGTGAGCCTGCCGATGGAGCGCGTCTTCGTCAACGTGGACCGCTACGGCAACACGGGCGCCGCGTCGGTGTACGTGGCGCTGGAGGAGGCGCTGGCCACCGGGCGCATCAAGAAAGGGGACTTGATCCTGATCGCGGCCTTCGGCGGCGGCTTCGCGTGGGGCACCGCTTTGATGCGATGGTAGTGCGAGCCGAGCCGGTGCCTCCGGCGAGGCGAGCGGTGAAATGATCGAACGATGATCGCGTTCCTCTTCCCGGGCCAGGGTTCGCAGTCTGTCGGCATGGGCAAGGCGTTCCACGACGCCTCCGCCGGCGCGCGCGCCGTCTTCGAGGAAGCCAACGCCGCCCTCGGCTTCGACCTGCGCCGCGTGATGTTCGAGGGGCCGGAGAGCGAGCTGGCGCTGACGGCCAACACGCAGCCGGCCGTCCTCACGGCGAGCGTCGCCGCGGCCGCCGCCTGCGCCGAGCGCGGCCTCCGTCCCGCGCTGGCCGCCGGCCACAGCCTCGGGGAATACTCCGCGCTCGTGGTGGCCGGAGCGATGCGCTTGCGTGACGCGATCAGCGTCGTGCGCAAGCGTGGCGAGTTCATGCAGGAGGCGGTGCCCGTCGGCACCGGCGCCATGGCCGCCATCATGGGCCTGCCGCTGGACGTGGTCGAGGCCGTGACGCGCGACGCCGCGCAGGGGCAGGTGGTCGAGGTCGCCAACGTGAACTCCGCGCAGCAGATCGTCATCGCCGGCGACCGGCCCGCCGTCGAGCGGGCGGTGGCCCTGGCCGCGGAGCGCGGCGGGCGCAAGAGCGTGCTCCTGCCCGTGAGCGCGCCGTTCCACTGCTCGCTGATGACGCCGGCCGCCGAGCGGCTCGGCCAGGCGCTCGCCGGCCTCGCGGTGAGCGACCCGGCGATCCCCGTCGTCCGCAACGTGGACGCCGGCGTCACGCGCGCGGCCAAGGACGTCGTGCCGTTCCTCCTGCGCCAGGTCGCGAGTCCCGTGCGCTGGACGGAATGCGTGCAGCGTCTCGCCGCCGAGGGCGCCACCGCGTTCGTGGAGGTCGGTCCCGGCCGCGTGCTGACGGCGCTGACCCGGCGCATCGTCGAGGACGCGCGCGGCTTCGCCGTCGAAGATCCCCCGGGCCTCGACAAAGCCGTGGCGGCAGTCAGGTGAGCGATCTGACCGGCAAGGTCGCGGTCGTCACCGGCGGCACGCGCGGCATCGGTCTCGCCATCGCCGCCTGGATGCTCGAGCACGGCGCCAGCGTGGTCATCTCGGGCCGCGACGCCGACCGGCTGAACATCGCGCTGAAGGAGCTCGCCCGCGACGGCGCGCCGGTGGGGGGACTGGTGGCGGACGCGGCCAGGCGCGAGGGCGCCGACCGGCTGGTGGAGATGGCCCGCGAGCGCTTCGGGCACCTCGACGTGCTCGTCAACAACGCGGGCATCACGCGCGACGGTCTCGTCATCAGGATGAAGGACGAGGACTGGGACCGCGTGCTGGAGACCAATCTCAAGGGCGCCTTCCTCATGATCCGCGCCGCCAGCAAGGCGATGGTGCGCAGGAAGACCGGCGGGCGCATCATCAACATCGCCTCCACCGCCGGCGCCATGGGCAACGCCGGCCAGGCGAACTACTCGGCGGCCAAAGCGGGGCTGATCGGGCTGACGAAAGCGACCGCGCGCGAGCTGGCGCACTGGGGCATTCTGGTGAACGCGGTGGCGCCCGGGCTCGTCGAGACCGACATGGCCGCCGCGCTGCCGGCGGACGCCCGCGACGCGCTGCTGGCGCAGGTGCCGCTCAAGCGCATCGGAACCGCCCGTGAGGTGGCGGAAATGGTAGGATTCCTGGCCGGAGACGGGGCTGCCTACGTGACAGGGCAGGTCTTCCACGTCAACGGCGGCCTCTACATGTGAGCCACGGTGTCAACTTCCCCATCCGGAGGGGGTTCATGGCGAAGTCAGTCGAGGACAAGGTGAAGGAGATCATCATCGAGCAGCTCGGGGTGGAGGAGGACGACGTCACTCCGGCCGCGAAGTTCATCGAAGACCTGGGCGCCGACTCCCTCGATACCGTCGAGCTCGTCATGGCCCTGGAGGAGCACTTCGACATCCAGATCCCGGACGAGGACGCCGAGAAGATCGTGACCGTCGGCGACGCCATCCAGTACATCAAGGACAACTCGTAGAGCCGTGGAACCCCGCCGCGTCGTCGTCACGGGCATGGGCGCGCTCACGCCCCTTGGCAACGACGTCACCGAGTTCTGGTCCGCGCTGACGCAGGGCAAGTCCGGCATCGGCCCGATCACGAAGTTCGACGCGCAGACCAAGACGGCGAGCGGCGAGTTCCAGTTCGTCACGCGCATCGCCGGCGAGGTCCGCAATTTCGACGAGCTGAAGTACGTCGACAAGAAGGACGCGCGCCGGCTCGACCCGTACCTCAAGTACGCGATGGCGTGCTCCGTCATGGCCGTCGAGGACTCCGGCCTCGACCCGGCCAGGCTGGACGGCACGCGCTTCGGCGTGCTCATCGGCTCGGGCATCGGCGGCATCTCCTCGCTCCTCGACGCGCACAAGATGCTCATCGAGAAGGGCCCCGACCGCGTCTCGCCGTTCTTCATCCCGATGCTGATCGTCAACATGGCGTCCGGGCTCGTCTCGATGCGCTTCGGCGCCAAGGGGCCAAACTCCGCCGTGGTCACCGCCTGCGCCACCGGCAACCACGCGCTCGGCGACGCCTTCCGCCTGATCCAGCGCGGCGACGCCGACGTGATGATCGCGGGCGGCGCGGAGGCCATCGTGGTGCCGCTGACCATCGCGGGCTTCTGCTCGATGAAGGCGATGTCGACGCGCAACGACGAGCCGCAGAAGGCGTCGCGGCCGTTCGACGCCGGGCGCGACGGCTTCGTGTGCGGCGAGGGCGGGGGCGTCCTCGTGCTGGAGTCGCTCGAGCACGCGCGCGGGCGCGACGCCCGGATCTACGGCGAGATCGTGGGGTACGGGATGACGGGCGACGCGCATCACATGACGGCGCCCGATCCCGAGGGCGACGGCGCCGCGCGCGCGATGGCCGGCGCGCTGCAGGACGCGCGCCTCTCGCCCTCCGACATCGACTACATCAACGCGCACGGCACCTCGACGCCCTACAACGACAAGTTCGAGACGCTCGCCATCAAGCGGGTCTTCGGCGAGCACGCGCGGAAGCTGGCCGTGTCGTCCACCAAGTCGATGACCGGGCACCTGCTCGGCGCCGCCGGCGGTATCGAGGCCATCGCGACCGTGCTCGCGCTGCACCACGGCCTGCTGCCGCCCACGATCAACTACGAGACGCCCGATCCCGACTGCGACCTCGACTACATCCCGAACCAGGCGCGCAAGCAGGACGTCGAGACGGCGCTGTCGAACGCCTTCGGCTTCGGCGGCACCAACGCGACGCTGGCCTTCCGCAAGTACCGGGCCTGATACCCTCTCCGCTGCCCGCCGCGCCGGTCGCCGCCCTGGAAGCGGCGCTCGGCCACCGGTTCGCCGATCACGGCCTGCTCGTGCGCGCGCTCACCCACGCCTCGTACGTCAACGAGCACCCGCCGCTGGTCGCGCAGGACGGTCTTGCCTTCGTCGGGGACGCCGCGCTCGGGCTCGTCGTCGCCGAGCGGCTGCTCGCGCGGGAGCCCGGCGCCGCGGTGGGCCTGCTGACACCGGCGCGGGCTGCCCTCGTCTCCGGCGCGAACCTCGCGCGCTGGGCGACCACGCTGGGGCTCGGCGACCTCGTCCGGCTAGGACGCGGCGAGGACCAGACGGGTGGGCGGGCACGCGAGTCGATCCTCGCGACGACGCTCGAGGCCGTGCTGGGCGTCTTGTATCTCGAGGCCGGCCTCGACGCCGTCCGCCGCGCCGTCGACCGGCTCGCGAAAGACGCGACGTAGCGGACCGCGCCGGGGGGCGTGCCCCTCCGCGACCACGCAAATCGACAGTGCGTTGCGCCTGTCATGGGGCCACGATGACCAGCCGGAACCGACGCAATACCCAGAAGCCACGGGTCGCAGAGGGGCACACCCCCCGGCGCGGTCCACGCGCGGCCGTCTTCGCCCGAGGCTCGCGCGAGTCACGTGGCGTCAGCGTGCCGCGCCACGCTCGGTCGATGGAACGCCGACGCCGGCGACGGCGTGGCGGCGGGGGCGGGGTCTCCGAGACCCGTGTTTCGGGTAATGCGTCGGATCCGGCTCGGAATCGGTGCACGCGTACAGGCGCAGCCCATCGTCGATTTGCGTGGTCTCGGAGGCCCCGCCCCCGCCGGCGCGCCGTTGCCGGCGCCACCGCCCGCCGACGCGAGTACAGCCGCGTGATACGCTGATGCCATGACCGAGCGTCCGCTGGCCGCCGATCCGTTCACGACGACCAACGGCTACACGCTCGCGCGTCCGCCCGCGCCGCCCCGTCGCCGCGAGCGCGGCCCGGTCTGGAACGTCGTGCTCTTCGTCCTGACTTGCTTCACCACGCTGCTGGCGGGGACGATGTTCTCGGGTTCGCCGACCTTCGACGCGTATCGCGCGTCGCGCGAGCCGCTCACGTGGATGCTGAGCGGGGTGCCGTTCGCGGCGACCCTGCTCGGCATCCTCGTCGTCCACGAGTTCGGCCACTACTTCACGGCGCGCGCGCGGGGCGCCGCCGTCAGTCTGCCCTTCTTCATCCCGGCGCCGCCGGCGATCTTCATGGCCGGCACCCTCGGCGCCATCATCCGCATGCGCTCCTCCGTGCGCGACCGCAACGCGCTCTTCGACATCGCGGCCGCCGGCCCGCTCGCCGGGCTCGCGGTGGCCCTGCCGGCGGCCCTGCTCGGCCTCGTCTGGTCGACGATCGTGCCGGCGCCGCCCGGCCCGCACCTCGTGTTCGGCGAGTCGGTGCTCACGCGCGCGCTCGTGTGGCTGCGCTTCGGCACGCTGCCGGACGGCATGCTCGTGTCCACGCACCCGATGGCCGACGCCGCGTGGTTCGGGTTCCTCGTGACGGCGCTGAACCTGTTGCCGGCCGGCCAGCTCGACGGCGGCCGCATCGGCTACGCGCTGTTCCCGCGCCATCACGGAAGGCTCGGCCGTCTCACGGTCGCCGCGCTGATCACGCTCGGCGTGGCGGTCGCCGCCGTGTTGTACGTCGCGCGGCCGGAGTGGACGTCGCTGATCCCGGGCGCGAACTGGCTCGTGCTGGCCGCGCTGATCCGCTTCGCGCTCGGCTACGGGCACGGCCCGGTGCTGGACCCGCTCGAGCCGCTGACGCCCGGGCGGCGCGTGGTGGGCATCGCCTGTCTCGTGCTGCTCGCGCTGATGCTGCCGCCCGTCCTCATCCGGGCCGATTAGGACGTGGGGGCCCCGACATGGCCCCCCATACCCCCCAACGCTCGGAAGCGCCCCGGTCAAGCCGTGGCGCTCCTCGATTCTGCGACTCGTTCACCGCCTCTGAGTAGTCACGGGTCAGCGGCGGCGCGGAGCTCGCGCGCGACCGCCGTCGGCCCGCCGGCGCTGACGCGGCCCAGCAGCGCGAGCCCGACGACGAAGAAGAGCCCCACCGAGACGATCGCGGCGCGCTGGTTGCCGGACAGCAGCCACGACACGCCGCCGAACACGAGGGGCCCGAAGATCGCGCCCGTCTTGCCCACCAGCGAGTAGAAACCGAAGAACTCTGCCTCCCGGCCCGGGGGCACCAGGGTGGCCATGAACGTGCGGCTCGCGGCCTGGACGGCTCCGAGGCCGGTGCCGGCGAGGATCGCGACGACCCAGAAGTGGTCCTTGGTGACGACGAAGAACGCGGCGATGGTCACCAGCGCCCACTGCACGAGGTTGACGCCAACCACGAAGCGCGGGCCGCGCGAGTCGGTCGGCCGCGCCCACGCCGCCGAGCCGAGCAGCGCGGTGACCTGCACCAGCATGAAGAGGGCGATGATCTCGGTGAACGTGAAGCCGAGCGTCTTGGCCGCGAACACGCCCGCGAAGGTGACCACGGTGTTCACCCCGTCCTCGTAGACGAGATACGCGGTGAGGAAGCGCCGCATCTGCGCGCGCGCCGGATCGCGCAGGATCTCGCGCAGCGTCACCAGCGTCTCGCCGACGCCACGCGTCGCCGCCGTCGCGAGCCGCATCGGGTGGCGCGCGTCGGCGGGCAAGATGACGAAGGCGGGGATCGAGAAGACGGCGAAGAGGGCGGCCGCGGCCACGAAGCAGCCCCCGTACGCGTGGGCGGCCGCGAACGGGTACGCGGCCGCGAACGCCACGAGCGAGCCCGCGTAGCCGACCGCGAACCCCGCCGCTGACACGCGGCCGATCCGCTCGGGCGGCGCGATCCGCGGCAGGTAGGAGTTGTAGTAGACGAAGGCGGCCTCGTAGGTGACGATCCCGACGACCGCGAGCACCCATCCCCACCACACCCGGCCGGGCCCGACGGTGGCCATGAGCGCGGTGGCGGCGATCGAGACCACGCTGAAGCCGACGAAGAAATTCCAGCGCGCCCCCGCGTGGTCGGCGATGCCGCCGAGCGGCGGCGAGGTCAGGGCGCCGATCACCATGGCCGTGGAGACGGCGGCGCCCCACCAGAAGTCGCCGCGGCCGTCCGCGTTGCCGACCACGACGTTGGCGTAGTAGGCGGGATAGACGGTCGAGAGCACGACGGCGGCGAAGGCGGAGTTGGCGAAGTCGTAGAGCGTCCACGCTACGATCGTGCGACGCGCGGATGCCGGCACGGCGAGCAGGATGACACGGCCTCCGCCCATGCGCTACTATCCGCGACATGCCCGGCCGGCTCGACGCCCGCAGTCTCGAAGCGCTCGTTCGCAAGGGCGAGATCGACACGGTGCTCACCGTCGTCCCCGATCACTACGGTCGGCTCATGGGCAAGCGGATAGTGGGTCGCTACTTCGTCGACCACGTCCTTGCCGACGGCGTCCACGCGTGCATCTACCTCCTGACGGTGGACATGGAGATGGAGCCGCAGGCGGGCTTCACGCTCACCTCGTGGGAGCGCGGCTACGGCGACATGAAGATGGTCCCCGACCTCGCCACCCTGCGCGTGATCCCGTGGCTGCCGAAGACGGCGCTCGTGTTCTGCGACGTGTACGACGACGACGGCGCGCCGATCGAGGAGGCGCCGCGCTGGGTGCTCAAGCGCCAGGTCGCCCGCGCGGCCGCGCAGGGCTACCTCGTGAAGACGGCGGCCGAGCTCGAGCTCTACTGCTTCCGCGAGACGTTCGAGCAGGCGAGGGCAAAACGTTACCAGAACTTGACGCCGGTGTCGGACTATCTCGAGGACTATCACATCTTGCAGACGACGAAGGAGGAGCCGCTCGTCCGCGCCATCCGCAACGGGATGGAGGCGGCCGACGTGCCGGTGGAGACGTCCAAGGGCGAGTGGGGCCGCGGCCAGGAGGAGATCAACCTCGTCTACGCCGAGGCGCTCGAGATGGCGGACCGCACCACGCTCTACAAGCACGGGGCCAAGGAGATCGCGCACCTCCAGCATTGCTCGCTCACCTTCATGGCGAAATACGACATGAGCGCCGCCGGCTCGTCGTTCCACCTGCACAGCTCGCTCTGGGACCGCGCGGGCAAGAAGGCGCTCTTCGCCCCCACCGGACGCGCCCGGGGCAACGGCCGCTCGTGGACGCCGCTCTTCGGCCAGTGGCTGGCCGGCCAGATGGCCATGGCGCGCGAGCTCGGATACTTCTACGCGCCGGGCGTGAACTCCTACAAGCGCTACCAGGCGGGCTCGTTCGCGCCGACCCGGATCGTGGTGGGCTGGGACAACCGCACGTGCGGCTTCCGGCTCTGCGGCGAGGGCGCGGCCTTCCGCGTCGAGAACCGCATCCCCGGCGCCGACGCCAATCCGTACCTCGCGTTCGCGGCGACGATCGCGGCCGGCCTGCACGGAATCGCGAGCAAGCTGAAGCCGCCCAAGACGTACGAGGGCAACGCGTACCAGGACGCCACCCTGCCGCAGGTGCCGAAGACGCTGCGCGAGGCCATCGGCGAGCTGGAGCGGTCCAAGGTCGCGCGCGCGGCGCTTGGCGACCGGGTCGTCGATCACTATCTGCATGCTGCGCGGCTCGAGCAGCAGGCGTTCGACCAGGCCGTAACGGACTGGGAGCTGATCCGCAACTTCGAGCGAATCTAGGCGGAGCGATGATCGTTTTGATCGCTCCGATGGACGGTGGGCGGAATGGGTGAGCGGCTGCGCGGGAAAGTTGCGTTCATCACGGGGGCGGGCGCGGGGATGGGGCGGGAGGCGGCGGTGCTGTTCGCCGAGGAGGGCGCGCGCGTCGTGGTGGCCGACATCGACGGCGCGGCGGCCGCCGAGACCGTCAAGAAGCTGGAGGCGGCGGGCGGGCAGGGGCTGGCGGTCACGGGCGACGTCGCCGTGGAGGCCGACGTCCAGCGGATGATCGCCGACGGCGTCCGGAAGTTCGGCGCGCTGCACGTCCTCTACAACAACGCGGGCGTGCTGTGGAAGGACCGCGACCGCTCGGTGCTGGAGACCGACGAGAAATGGTGGGACCGCGTGATGGCCATCAACCTCAAATCGGTGTTCTGGGTCAGCAAGCACGGCATCCCCCAGCTGCAGAAGGCCGGCGGCGGCTCGATCATCATGATGGGCTCGGTCTCGGCGCTCGCCGGCTTCACGCGCGCCCAGGACGCGTACACCGCGGCCAAGGGTGCCCTCATCTCCCTGACGAAGTCGCTCGCCATCCAGTTCGCCCGGGACAGGATCCGCTGCAACGTGATCCACCCGGGCATCGTGGACACGCCGCTCCAGGCGCCGTACCTCACCGACGCGATCCGCAAGGAGTTCGAGACGGGCATCCCGCTCGGTCGCATCGCCCAGCCGCGCGAGATCGCCTACGTGGCGCTGTTCCTGGCCAGCGACGAGTCCTCGTTCATGACCGGCGCCGAGCTGGTCGTCGACGGCGGCTTCACGGCCGGCTGAGGATGGCGACCGTCGCCCGCGCGCCGGCCCCGCCGCTCTCGCGGCTGGCGCGGGTGGACCCGGTGCTCGGCGTCACCGCGGCCGCCGTCCTCGCGTTGCTGCTCGTCTTCGTCGTCTGGCCGGGGGTGCGCGTGCTCTCGATGAGCGTCGCGGGGCCGCTCGGGCTCGGCCAGTACGCGGCCTTCTTCAGCACGTGGCGGCTGCTCAGGATCCTCGTCAACAGCCTCCTGGTGTCCGCCGTCTCCACGCTCATCACGGTGGCCGTGGCCCTCGTCCTCGCCTACGCGGTGACGCGCACGACGGTGCCCGGCAAGCGCTTCGTCTCGCTGATGAGCCTGCTGCCGCTGATCTCGCCGCCCTTCCTCGTCTCGCTCGCGTTCATCCTGTTGTTCGGCCGCAACGGCGTGATCACGCGCGCGCTCGGCCTCGACTGGTCGATCTACGGGTTCCACGGCATCGTCGTCGCGCAGGTCTTCACGTTCCTGCCGCAGGCCTACATCCTGCTCGCGAACGTGCTCGGCAACATCGACGCGAGCCTGGAGGAGGCGGCGGAGAACCTCGGCGCCGGCATGCTGACCACGCTCGGCCGCGTGACGCTCGCCCTCGCGCGGCCGGGCCTGGCCTCGGCGGCGCTCATCGTGTTCATCCTGTGCATGACGGACTTCGGCAATCCGATCCTGATCGGCGGCCGCTACAACGTGCTGGCCACCGAGATCTACGCCCAGGTGATCGGCATGAACGACTTCCCGGCCGCCGCCGTGATGAGCATGGTGCTGCTGGTGCCGTGCCTGGCCGCCTACGTCGCGAATACGTACGTGGTCGGCCGACGCTCGTACGTCACGCTCTCCGCGGGCGCGCGCACGACGCTGCGGCCCACGCCGCCGGCCGTGCGCTGGCCGCTCTTCGCGCTGTCGGTCGCGATCGCGCTGGGGATCGCCGCCATCTACGCGCTCATCCCGCTCGGCTCCCTCGTGCGGCTCTGGGGCACGGACTGGTCGCTCTCGCTCGCGCACTACGGCTTCCGCTCGACGGCGGAGGGCGCGTGGCCGATCGTCAACAGCATGAAGCTGGCGCTGCTTTCCGGCATCATCGGCACCACGCTGGCCCTGCTCACCGCGTACGTGATCGAGCGCCGGCGGCCGCCCGGCGCGCGCGCGATCGAGGCGCTGAGCCTGCTGCCGGCGGCGTTGCCCGGCACCGTGATCGGGGTCGGCTACATCCTGGCCTTCAACGTGCCGCCCCTCCTGCTGACGGGCACCGTGTGGATCCTCGTCACGTCGGTGGTCTTCTGGAAGTTCCCGGTGGCCGTGCTGGCCGCCATCAACACCCTCAAGCAAATCGATCCCGCCATCGAAGAGGCCGCGGTCTCTCTTGGCGCCGGGACCGTTCGTACGTTCACTCGCGTCATCCTGCCGCTCCTGACGGGGACGGCGTTCTCCATCTTCATCTACTTCTTCGTCAATGGGATGGTCACGGTCAGCGCGGTGATCTTCCTCATCTATCCCGGCTTCAACCTGGGCTCGGTGGCGATCCTCGCGCAAGTCGAGAACGGCTATCCCGGCGTCGCCTGCGCGCTCGGCACCATCATCCTCGCCATCGTCATCGGCGCCGTGCTGCTGCTGCGCGCGCTGGTCGGCGGCGACCGCGTGGCCATCCTCAAGCCGTGAGAACGACGTCGTGAGAAAGGAGACGTTCATGCGCCGACTGCTTCTACTGCTGCTCGCCGGCGTCCTCGCGCTGCCCTTGGCCGCGCCGCCGGCCGACACCGCCGAGGACCGCCTCGTCGTCTACACGGCCTACGAGGAGAACGAGCTGAAGACCTTCTGGGAGCAGTTCAAGAAAGATCTGCCCGATCTCGCCGCCAACGCCTCGTACATCCGCGGCTCTACTGGGCCGACCATCGCGCGGCTCGAGGCCGAGAAGGCCAACCCGCAGGCCGACGTCGTGTGGGGTGTCTTCAACGACTACATGACGGGCGCGGCCAGCAAGGGCCTGCTCGAGCCGTACGCGGCCAGGGAGGCGAGCGCGATCCCGGCGCGCTTCAAGCACCCGGACAACATGTGGCAGGGCGTGACGCTGCTGACCGTCGCCTTCGCCGTCAACCAGAAGAAGATGGCCGAGCTGAAGCTGCCGCCGCCCCGGTCCTGGGCCGACCTCATCGACCCGAAGTACAAGGGCCACGTCGTGATGTCGAATCCGTCCACGTCTGGCACCGCGTATCTGCTGCTCGCCAGCCACGCCGCGCGCCTCGGCGAGGACCGGATGTGGCAGTACTACGACGCGCTCGACAAGAACCTGTCGCAGGTGACCAAGTCGGGCGGCGCGCCGGGCCGCATGGCGGCGTCCGGCGAGACGCCGATCGGCGTGGCGTTGGCCTATGAGGTCGAGGTCGCCAAGAAGCAGGGCGCGCCGATCGACGTGATCTGGCCGTCCGACGGCGTGCCGTGGACGTTCGAGGCCAACGGCCTCGTCAAGGGCGCGAAGAATCCGCAGAACGCCCGGCGCTTCCTCGACTGGGCGGTGGCCAAGTCCGCGATGGCCTCCTACGCCGAATGGCGCGGCACCGGCATCACGCGCTCGGACGTGCCGGTGAGCGGTCCCAAGATCACCGAGATGAAGCTCATCGATCTCGACTTCGTGAAGGCGGGCGACCCGCAGTACAAGGAGCGGCTCGTGAAGCGCTGGCAGGAGAAGTACTCGAAATGAGTCAGCGGGTTCTGATGGCAGAACGTCGGGCGCCGGAGCCCTGCGCAGGCGCCCCGACGGCGAAATAAAGAAGTCATGCGCATCACGCTGCGTGACGTCAGCAAGCGCTTCGGCACGAGCACCGCCGTCGACGGGCTCTCCCTGGAGATCGCCCCGGGAGAGCTCGTCGCGCTGGTGGGGGGCTCGGGGTGCGGCAAGACGACCACGCTGCGCCTGGTGGCCGGCTTCGAGCGACCCGACGCGGGCGAGGTGCGCTTCGACGACCGCGTCGTCAACGACGTGCCGCCGGCCCGGCGCGGCGTCGGCATCGTGTTCCAGTCCTACGCGCTGTTCCCGACCATGACCGTGGCCGAGAACATCGCCTTCGGTCTGCGCGTCGCGCGCTGGCCCCAGCCGCGCATCCGCGACCGCGTCGAGGAGCTGCTGGCCCTCATGCACCTGGGCGGCCTCGGCGGCCGATACGCCAACCAGCTCTCGGGCGGCCAGCAGCAGCGCGTCGCGCTGGCGCGCGCGCTCGCGCGGCGGCCGGAAATCCTGTTGCTGGACGAGCCGCTCTCGGCGCTGGACGCCAAGATCCGGCTGCGGCTGCGGGCGGAGATCCGCAAGATCCAGCAGGACCTCGGCGTCACCACGCTCTACGTGACCCACGACCAGGAGGAGGCGCTGTCGCTCGCCGACCGGCTGGCCGTCATGCGCGGCGGCCGCATCGAGCAGCTCGGCCGTCCCGAGGAGGTCTACGGCCGCCCGCGCACGGATTTCGTCGCCGACTTCATCGGCATCTCGAACCTCGTGCCGTGCCGCGTGGTGTCCGCAGCCGACGGCGTGCTCGAGTGGGAGGGCCGCCGGCTGCGCGCGGCGTGCGACGGCGTCGCCGACGGCGCCGCGGTGACGCTGGCCGTGCGCCCGGAGAAGCTGAGCGTGCTCTCCGACCCGGCGCCCGCCAACGGCCGCAACCGGCTCGACGGCGTGGTGGACGTCGTCACGTTCCTCGGCGCCATCGTGCGTCTGCAGATCAGCGTGCAGGGGCGCCCGTTCTGGGTGGACGTGCCGCACGGGCAGGCCGCCGCGCTGCCGCGCAAGACGCGCGTGGCGCTGGCCTGGCAGCCCGAAGACGGCGTCGTGCTGCGCCCCGGAGACGGCGCCGCCGACGAGGGAGTGGTCGGCTCCGCCGACAGGGAGTGACGTCATGAGGATCGAGACCGTCGCCGTGCACGCGGGCGCCGAGGTGGATCCCGGCACCGGCGCCGTGACGCCCGCCATTCATCCGTCCACGACGTTCGAGCGCGAGCCCGACGGCTCGTTCCCGCGCGGGCACATCTACTCGCGCAGCAGCGCGCCCAATCGCGCCGCGCTCGAGGCGTGCCTGATCGCGCTGGAGGGCGGCGTGGGGGCGGTGGCGTTCTCGTCGGCCTCGGCGGCGACCGCCGCCGTCTTCCAGTCGCTGGCCCCCGGCGACCACGTCGTCGCGCCGATGGACGCGTACTACGGCACGGGCAAGCTCCTGCGCGAGGTCTACGCCGGCTGGGGGCTCGCGACGACGTTCGTCGACATGACCGACCTCGGCGCCGTCGAGAAGGCCGTGCGGCCGACGACGAAGCTCGTGTGGGCGGAGTCGCCGTCCAACCCGCTGTGGAAAGTGAGCGACCTCGCCCGGATCGGCGCCATCGCGCGCGCGGCCGGCGCTCACTACGTGGTCGACAACACCACGGCCACGCCGATCCTCTCGTCGCCGTTCAAGCTCGGCGCCGACCTGATCGTGCACGCCACCACCAAGTACCTCGGCGGCCACTCCGACGTGCTCGGCGGCATCGTGGTGGCCCGCGAGCGCGGCCCGCTCTTCGACCGGCTGCGCACGCTGCAGACGGCGGGCGGGGCCGTGCCGTCGCCGTTCGACTGCTGGCTCGTGCTCCGCGGCATCCGCACGCTGCCGTACCGGGTGCGGGCGCAGTCCGAGCACGCGCTGAAGGTCGCGACCTTCCTGGCCGGCCACCCGCGCGTCGAGCGCGTGCACTATCCCGGGCTGCCGGACAATCCCGGACACGAGATCGCCCGGCGCCAGATGGCGATGTTCGGCGGCATGCTCTCGGTTCAGGTCAAGGGCGGCGCGGAGGCGGCCATGGCCGTGGCCGCGAAGATGCGCGTCTTCACGCGGGCGACGAGCTTCGGCGGCACCGAGAGCCTCGTCGAGCACCGCGCGTCGATCGAGGGCCCCGGTACGACCACGCCCGCCAACCTGCTGCGCGTGTCGATCGGCCTCGAGCACCCCGACGATCTGATCGAGGACTTCACCCAGGCGCTCGGATGACCCCGGCGACCCGCCTCGACGGCCGCACCGCGCTGGTGACGGGCGCGGGCCGCGGCATCGGCCTCGCGATCAGCGAGCGCCTGCTCGCCGACGGGGCGCGCGTGGTGATGCTCGACCGCGACGCGGCGGCCGTGGAGGGCGCCGCCAAGCGCCTCGGCCCCGAGGCGCGGGCGATCGTGGCCGACGTCACGCGCACGGCGGACGTCGAGCGCGCCGTGCGTGCCGCGCACGAGTGGCACGACCGGCTCGACGTCGTCGTCAACAACGCCGGCATCACGGGCCGCTCGTTTCCGACGTGGGAGCTGACCGACGAGGACTGGCAGCAGGTCATCGCCGTCGATCTCACCAGCGTGTTCCTCGTCTGCCGCGCCGCGGTGAAGCTGATGCGGCCCCGCAGGAGCGGGCGCATCGTCAACATCGCCTCCATCGCCGGCAAGGAGGGCAACCCCACGCTCGTGCCGTACTCCACGGCCAAGGCGGGGGTCATCGGGCTCACGAAGGCGCTCGCCAAGGAAGTCGCGACGCAGGGGATTCTCGTCAACGCGGTCGCGCCGGCGGTGATCGGCACCGAGCTGCTCCAGCAGATGGAGCGCTCGACGGTCGACATGCTCGTCGCCAAGATCCCGATGGGACGCGTGGGGAAGCCGGAGGAAGTCGCCGCGCTCGTCTCGTGGCTGTCCTCCGACGAGTGCTCGTTCTCGACGGGCGCGGTCTACGACCTCTCGGGCGGCCGCGCGACCTATTGAAGGTGGGGGCCCCGAGATGGCCCCCACACCCCCCACGCTCGGAGCGCCCCGGGGAACCCGGGGCGCTCCTCGAGCTCGCGCTTATTGAAGGTGGGGGCTCCGAGATGGCCCCCACACCCCCCGACGCTCGGGGCGCCCCGGGGAACCTGTGGCGCTCCTCGATCTCGCGCTTATTGAAGGTGGGGGCCCCGACATGGCCCCCACACCCCCCGACGCTCGGAGCGCCCCGGGGAACCCGGGGCGCCCCTCGATGTCGCGCTACCGTTCAGCGAACAGCAGGCAAGTGAGCAGGTCCGGGAGGGCGGGGAGCACCAGCGTGGCGTCGCGGAAATCGTGGTGACGCGTCTCGTTGCACGGAATCGCGACGCATCGCATCCCCGCGGCCCGCGCCGCGCTCACGCCGCGCGCCGAGTCCTCCACCACCACGCACGCCCCGGGCGTCACCCCGAGTCGCCTGGCCGTCTCGAGGAACACGTCCGGCGCCGGCTTGCCGCGCGCGACCTCGACGCCGGAGACGACCGCCTCGAAGAGCGGCCGCACCCCGAGCGCCGTGAGCGTCGTCTCGATGACCGCCGGCCCCGACGACGACGCGAGGCCCAGGCGCAGGCCGCGCGCGGCCAGCGCCCGCGGCACGTCGGGCACGCCAGGCAGTGGCGTCACGCGCTCACGCAGCAGCGGCAGCACGCGTGCGGTGTAGAGCGCGTCGAGATGCCGCGGGTCGTGTCGGAGGGCGTGTCGCTCACAGATGATCGCGAACGACTCGAGCGACGTGAGGCCGACGGTGGGATCGCGGCCGTCGGGCATCCAGTCGACGCCGTACTCGGCCAGCAGCAGCCGGATGGCGTGCTGGTGCAGGGGCTCGGAATCCGCGAGCACGCCGTCCATGTCGAAGATGACGGCGTCGATCGCGGCGCGCGGGTCGTCAGTGCCGCTCACGGGCCAGCGCGTATTGGAGCAGCGTCACCTTGGAAACCGATTCCGTAATCTCCCCGTCCAACGCCATGCGGACCGCCTCCGCCACCGGCACCACCGAGCGCTCGAGGAACTCGTCGTCGTCGGCGGGCAGGGGATCGGGCGTCAGGCCGTGCGCAACGTAGCACCACGCGACTTCGTCGAGGTAGGCGTTGGACGGCCAGAAGCGCGTGAGGAACACCAGCCGCTCGGCGCGGTAGCCGCCCTCCTCGCGCAGCTCGCGCTGCGCGGCGGCCTCGGGCGCCTCGCCGGCCAGCGCGCCGCCGCCCGGCAGCTCCCACGACTGCGCGCGCGCCAGGTGACGGAACTGGCGCACGAGCACCACCCGCTCGGGCTCGACGAAGCCGAGCACGCCGACGGTGACGCCGACGGCCAGCACGGGGTACGCGCGCTCGGTGCCGTCGGGCAGCCGCCAGCCGTCCTCGCGCAGCGCGAGCTTGCCCCGCGACCAGCGGATCGACGACGCGAGCGGGGTCCAGGGAGCGCGCACGCGCCGTATGTTATCGTAAGGGTCTGATGGCCAGAGAGCGTCATCTCGACGGACTCTTCAAGCGCCTCGTGCAGACGATCGAGGCCTCGCTGACGGCCACCGACGCCGCGCGCGACGCCGTCCAGGAGATCCTCCGGCGCGGCGCCGACACCGGTATCTTCTTCGCGGGCGCCAAGAGCCGCGGGTTCTCGTCCGAGCTGACCGCGCAGGACAAGGAATTCCTTCGGGCCCTCTCGATCAAGCCGGAGCGGTAACGTCGTGCGCGTCGTTCTGCTGCTCGCCGTGGCGGTGCTCGTGCTCACCGTGCTCCTGCCCCTCCTGCGCCGTCCGCTCGCGAGAGGTCCGCGGCCTCCCGTCGCGCTCAGCGACGAGCTGGTGAAGGATCCCGTCTGCCAGACGTACGTCGTGCGCTCGCGAGCGGTGCGCGGCCGCGGCGCCACCGACGCGCCGTACTTCTGCAGCGAGGAGTGCGCGCGCCGCTACGTTGGCTAGCCTCTATCCTGATCCCTGGCGCGCCGTCGACGCCCAGCCGACGGCCGAGACGATGGCCGCGGCGCTCGAGGTGCGCGGCCGCACGCCGAGCCAGATCCGTCTCCGCCGCCGCTTCCTGCGCTGGGTGCCCGTGGGCGCGGGCGACCGCGTGCTGGAGGTCGGCTGCGGCACCGGCGTCGTCGTGCGCGATCTCGCCGCCCTCGTCGGCCGCCGCGGCCGCGTGAGCGCAGTGGACACGAGCGCGACCCTCCTCGCGCGGGCGCGCTCGTTGTCGCGCGGCGCGCCGGGCGGCCGCATCGTGTTTCGACGCGCGGACGGAAGCCGACTGCCGTTCGGGGATGGCCGCTTCGACGTGGCGCTGGCGATCACCGTGATCCTGCACGTCGAGGATCCGTTGCGCGTGGTGAAGGAGATGACCCGCGTCACGCGTCCCGGGGGCCGCGTTGGGCTGCAAGACCAGGACTTCGGGTTGATCGGCGCCACGCATCCGGACCGCGAGCTCACCGCGAAGATCTTCGACGGCGTCGCCGCGCGCATCTACGCGGAGCCGCACAGCGGTCGCCGGCTGGGCGCGCTGCTGCGCGCGTCGGGACTGGCCGACGTCAAGATGATCGCCGACGTCTACCAGGACACGACGCTGACCCAGTTCTCGCGCAACTTCCTGGGGCGGCGCGCCGAGAACGCCGTGCGCTTCGGCATCGTGGACGCGCCGACCGCCGAGCGCTGGCTCGACGGGTTCAACGCGCTGCGCGCCGAGGGCAACTTCGTGCTGACCATGCAGTACTTCGGCGCCGCCGGCGTCAAGCCGGCGCCGGGACGGCGATAGCCTCCAGGGGGGCCTCAATGAGCGCCCGCGTGACGACGCTCGCGCTGACGCTGGTCCTCACGGTGCTCGCCGGCGGCGCGCAGCCGGGCGCCGCCCAGGCGCCGGCCGTCCGGGTGGACGGCGCCGCCGCGCTCCGTCACGTCGAACGGCTGGTGGCCATCGGGCCGCGCGTGGCCGGCTCACCCGGCGGCGAGCGAGCGCGCACCTACATCGTCGGCGAGCTCCGGAAGGCCGGCGTCGAGGCCGAGGTGCGGACGTTCGAGGCCGCCACGCCGCAGGGACGCCTGCGCATGGCCAACGTCGTGGCACGCCTGCCGGGACGTCGCACTGACGTCGTCGTGCTCGCCGGCCACTACGACACCAAGCTCTTCAAGTCGTTCCGCTTCGTGGGCGCCAACGACGGCGGTTCCAGCGCGGCGCTGCTCATCGAGCTGGCGCGCCGGCTGGCGAAGGCGCCGCGCGAGTACACGCTGTGGCTGGTGTGGTTCGACGGCGAGGAGGCGTTCGAGTCGTGGACGGCCACCGACAGTCTGTACGGCTCCCGGCACCTCGCGGCCGAGCTCGCGCGCACGGGCCGGTTGCCGCGCGCGCTGGTGCTGGTGGACATGATCGGCGACCGCGACCTCAACATCCGTCGCGACACGTACTCCACGCTATGGCTGACCGACATCCTCTGGGCGAGCGCGGCGCGGCTCGGTTACTCCAGGCACTTCCTGAACGACCCGCTGCCGGTGGAGGACGACCACGTGCCGTTCCTGAAGGCGGGCGTGCCCGCCGCGTTGCTGATCGACTTCGACTATCCACCGTGGCACACGGCCGACGACACGCTCGACAAGGTCTCCGCGCAGAGCCTGGCCGTCGTCGGCAACGTGCTGCTCGACGCACTGCCCTCGATCGAGCAATATCTGACCACCCAGGCTGCGGGGACACGCTGATGACAGAGGTATAATCGCGCCGTGCCTCGAGTCCGCGAGATCACCGATCCCGGCGATGATCCGATTCTGAAGGAGACGTTCGCGAAGGAGGAGGCGACCTTCGGCGCCGTCTTCAACACCACGAAGGTCCAGGCTCACACGCCGGGCGTCATGCGGGCCGCCAAGGCGCTGTCGGCGGCCGTGGACCGCTCGGGGCTGCTCGGCAAGGAATTGCTCGCGCTCGTCTATCTCCGCGTCTCGCTCATCAACGGCTGCCCGTTCTGAGTCGACATCAACTCATCCCGCGGTCTGCGGGAGGGCGCGTCGGAGGACAAGATCCGCGAGGTCGCCTCGTTCGCGACGAGCCGCCACTACTCGGCGCCGGAGCGCGCGGCGCTCGCTTTCGCGGAAGCCATGACGATCACGGGCCAGAAGGTCACCGACGAGCTGTTCGCGGAGGCCCGCCGCCACTTCTCGGAAGCGCAGGTGGTCGAGCTGACCGCGGCCGCCGCCCTCGAGAACTTCCGCAGCAAGTTCAACGTCGCGCTCGGCATCGAGAGCCAGGGCTTCTGCATCCTCCCGCGCTGACGCGCAGTTAGCCGACAGAGGAGCCGAGGAAATTCGAGCTGGTCATCAACCTCAAGACCGCCAAGGCCCTCGGCCTGACGATCCCGCCGTCGGTACTGGCGCGGGCTGATCAGGTGATCGAGTGATGGATCGCCGCGCTTTCATTGCGGGGATGGCGGCGACGATGTTCGTGCCGGTCGCCCGCGTTGGTCACGCACGTGGCTCTGATGAGGTTCGTCCTCTCGAGCGCCTTTACGCAGAAACCACGATTCACTTCGAAGCGCGTACGCGCCGCTTCATGGTTCACGAGCCACTCAAGACCGGCGAATGGCAGCACGCTCGCGAAACCATCGGACCGCAGCGCGGTGGCGTGGTGGGAAACATGGAACTGCGCACCGGCAAATATCTCGGAGCCGCCGCGGTGCCACAGGCCTTCGACAAGCGTTACTTCACGTTGCAGGTGATGGCGCCGTACTTCTTTCTCTCAGAATTCACCGACCTCGTGACGCGGTTTGCGGAGTACCTCCATTGATGCCAGAGCTGAGACGTCCGCGCAAATGGGTGTCGCCCACCGCCGCATCTGTGGCCTCCTGTGGCCGAGGCAAGCCCTGCCGATCGAGTCTGATTATCGCGGACAGCGGACCGTGAGGATCGCCGCGACGGTACTGGCCCTGCTGTGCGGGCTCTCGATGCTCGCCGGCTGCGCGAGGCTGGCGCAGCCGGGCTCACTGCCTTCCGACGAAGAGCGATGCGCGTACGCCGGCGGCATGTGGTACAGCGGTCTGTGCCGGTACCGGGGACAATAACTCAGCCGCCGCGGCGCGGGCTGAATCCGCCTGAGCACCGGATCCCGCAGCCGCTCGAGAGCCAGGGCTTCTGCCTCCTGCCGCCCGCGATAAGCACGTAGCTGGCGACTAAGGTCCAGCCTTGCGGAGATAGGTGTCGAACCACTTCACCATCTCCGCCTTGTAGTCGGGAGGATTCGTCGCGCCCGGAAACGTCGGACCATGGTCTCCGCCCGCGATGCGCAGCAGCTTCACCGGCACGCCTGCTTTCTTCAGGGCGGCTTCCATCATCTCGGACTGGTGGAACGGAACGGTCTGGTCCACGTCGCCGTGAATGAGCAGAGACGGCGCCGCCTCCGGAGATACGTGGTTGATCGGCGACGCGGCCCACGCGGTCTTGTACTCTACCGAGGTCTTCGGCGTGGCCTCGATCACCCTCACGCCCAGGAGCAGCGCGACGGCTTCCTTGGCGATGCTGGGGCTCATCCGCAGGAGATCGAGCGGGGCCGCTCGCGCCACGATGCACTGGAGCCTGGCGCTTTCACGGTTGACGGGATCGGTATCGCTCGCGTCCCCCGGTCCGCCGATGGTCCCCAGCATGCTCACCAGATGGCCACCCGATGAGCCTCCGGCGCCGCCGATGCGCGCGGGATTGATTCCATACTTCGCGGCATTGTGTCTGATGAAGCGCACGGAGCGCTGCGCGTCTTCGAGAGGCGCGGGATAGCGGAATGTCGGAGTGGCGCGATGGGTGATAGCGAAGACGGTGTATCCCGCCTGGGTGAGCGACGGCACGTACATCTCGACCTGGTTGGATTCCTTCAGCGGCGCCGCCGCGTAACCCAGCGGCGCGGACCAGCCGCTGCCGGGGATGAAGATGATGCCGAAGCCATTCGGCCGCGCCGGATAGTGGACGTCCAGCAACAACGCCGCGCCCGAGTACATCCCATACACCACATTGGTGTCCACCCGGCTCTGAGCGCTCGCGGTGGCGCTCAGGCCGCAGAGGACCAGTGCCGCGACTACGAGTGGTCCAAGCCGGCTGAACCTCATGTGCGTGGTCCTCCTTGGTGTCAAGATCCTCGCCGTCCGATTTTCACGCTCGCCTCAGCGGCGACGAGTCTCCCAGGGCGCGCCGCCGTCCGCAAGCGGCGGCGCGCAAGAGTTTGCACGCGCACGGCCTCAGCGTTGGCGGCGAACTCACGCCCCTCTTGAAAGCCCAGCACGTTGACCGCGGCGGACGCTTTTCCACCAGCCCGGGAGGACAGGAAGTTGCCAAACGACGGCGTGGCCTGGCGTGTAAGTGACTGAACCCGCTCTGAAATCCCGAAGCAGCGACCTTCGGCACGCGGCTTGCCCCTACGACCGTGGGAGGCACGAGGGCTATGGCGACGGAATCTGCTTACGCTTACGCGAATCCAGTGTCCGCAGATGTCGTGATTCGTTCCTTCACGGGTCCTCAGCTCGTGACGATAGACGAGCCCACGGAGAACCTCATCCACCAACTCCGGGGCGGCCCAACAGATCTCGCGAACCTGGTGGAGGCTGTTCGCTGGCGACCCCTTCGCGTCGTGGCAATCCCAGCAGAAGCGATCATCCGCTGGCGAAGACACGATCCCCGCTCATGGCAGCTGGTGCTCGAATGGCTGACGACCATGGACGTGGAAGTTAACGTGAACTGAGGCCGCTACGGGGGCCGCGTGCGCCGCTCCTCCCCGCGCCGCATCTCCGCCTCCGCCGCCTCGGCGCGGCGCTCGGCCTGCAAGCGTGCCTCGTTGAGGAAGCTGATCGCGAACCCGATGGCCACGAACACCATCAAGCCGCTGGCGTCCTCGACGCGCTGGATGCGGAGAGAGTAGAGCGGCGGCAGCCAGAGGAACGCCAGCGAGAGGGCAGCCAGGATGGTGGCCAACACACCCGGCCCGAAGCCGCCGAGCCAGCCGGCAAGCATGATGGCGGGGTAGAAGAGCAAATACGGGTGTGAGAGGCTCCAGCCCGGAATCACGTAGGCTCTGATCCCCACGACGATGACGACGATGGCCACGGCGCTCGTGTAGCGCGCCCACCGGGAACTGAAGGCCAGGGGGGTGACCCTCGTCATCGCCGGAGCGAGTGTACCCCTGGCGGGCCTGATCGGCCTGAGTCGCCGCTGATCGATTCCTTGCCGAGATCGACCTGCCTGCCTGAGTGAGGATTGTCCGCCAGGCGTGACAGGGGAAGCGCACGGCGGCTTTTGCGACGGATGTTTAGCGCCCTCGAAGTGAGGTCAGCCGCGTGGCACCGCCGTTGCTGCCCGAATACCCGGATCGCCTTATCGGCCAAGGTCCCCGAGCACCCTGTCGGCCGGCGGCAACCCCCTTGGGGGCTCATGAACGTAGAGACCCTTGCAACCCTTCTCAACCTGCTGAGCGCCGCCCGCCGCTGCACACGGGCCCAGGCCGGCACCGTCTATCAGCAAGAAGCTGATGGCCTCCGATTCCTCGTGACGCAAAATGACGAGCTCGCCCGGACGGTCGGGCACGCGGGCTCTGCCGAGCTACTGACACGAACGCCCCTGCCGTGGACCGAACGCAGCATCGCCGCGTATGTCGCGGTCAAGCGAACCACGTTGAACATCTCTGACGCCTACGCGATTCCGCTCGACAAACCATATTCCTTCAATCCGCGTATCGACCGCACGACCGGCTTCCGGACGACGTCGATGCTGGTCGTGCCTCTTCAGTGTCCGATTGATGGGGTGTTACAGCTCATCAACGCGACGGACGAATCCGGCGAGATCGTGACATTTTCGCGTGACGCCGAAGTGGCCGTCCTCGAGCTCCTCTCCCCCGAATCGGAGCCGCTACGAACGGCGTACCGTCAAGCATGAACACGCCGCCGACCGCCACCCGCATCCTGATTGTTGACGACGAGCCTGACCTCCTCGATATGCTCCTGGCGTACTTTCTCGCGTCCAAGTTCGACGTCGAGACAGCGACGGATGGGGTCGATGCGCTCATCGCCATCTCGCAGCGGCGTCCGGACGTCGTGCTCCTGGATGTCAACATGCCGCGCATGAACGGCGTCGAAGCCCTGAAAGCGATCGTGAAAATCGACTCGTCTATCGCGGTCATCATGGTGACGGGAAACGCAGAGCTGCCGGTGACCGTCGAGGCGATTCAGAACGGAGCCTTCGGCTATGTGCCGAAGCCGTTCGATCTCAGGTATCTCGATCACCTCATTGCTGCGAGCCTGCGCCGGTCCCACTCACGACGCTGAGAGCGGCCTTTTCCTGACCGGGGTGTGCCACATCGTCGGATGAACTTCGCATCGCCGGCCTCACGACGCCGGGGCCGTCGCCCGAACAATCGCGCGTTTACGTAGCCACCCCGTTCGGCACCGTCATTGCTCTTTACGTCGCGCAACAGGGGGTCCTCATGAGCGGCGCGATCCTGATCGTCGAGAGCGATGCGGCACTGGCTCAGTCGCTTCACGATGGGCTCGCCGGCCTCGGGTACACCGTCGAGCTGGCGCTGCACGGCGGCGACGGCTTGATGCTGGCGTCCCTCAGCCGGCCGGACGTCGTCATCCTCGACGTCGAGCTCTGTGACCGCACCGGGCTCGAGGTGATGCGTCAGCTGCACGAGCTGGACACGTCGATCGCGGTCGTCATGCTGGGTGACTCGGGCGACGGCCCGGCCCGGCGGGTGGCGTTGAAGGCCGGCGCGTTCGACTATCTCAGGAAACCCGTCGAGGCCGACGACCTCGCTCGCGCGGTGGCCGCCGCGAGCCAGGGGTCCTGCCCCGGCGTCGTCGTGCCGTTTCGCAACGAGCGACGGACGTCGACGCCGTTCGATGGCCCGGGGCAACCCTGCGCCGCCTGCGATCAGGTCATACCCGATCTCGCCCGGGCCGTCGGATACAAGCGCGCGCTCTTTCACCCCGAATGCTGGCTGCAGCGGCGTAAGCAACGGGTCATCGTTCAGCCGCGCTGACGGTTTGTCTCGCTCGGTCTCAGCAGCCTTGACGTTGGACGAAGGTCCAATGGCGCCACCGGGTGGCTCCCGCGCGATGATGACTGAGACTGCGCTCCTTCGCCTACTTCGCAGGCGACTTTGACGCGCTCACGGCAGTCTTCGAGGAGACCCCATGCCCAACCCGATCAGTCCGTACTCGCAAGGGCGCCAACCATGCCGCGCCTTCGAGGAAGACCGTCTGAACAAACCGAGGCCGTGCCCAAGGTGCGTGACAACGGTTCAGTGGTGCCGCAGCTGCGCGCAGAATCACCACGCCGGCGGCTGGGAGACGTGCCCCGGACAGAAGAAGTAGGGACAGATCACAGTCGCATTGTCGGTGCCAAGCGGTCGGCGCGCGCAGCGCGAGCAGACGTCCAGACGCGAGGCGAACGCCGCCTCGCCCGCCAGCAGTCGCTGGGTGGCCATGCTGACCTGGCCCGGCGGCGCCTTGATGGCGGCGGCGAGACAGTCGACGCAGAAGAAGTCCGGATGTTCTCTCAGGAACTGGCCGATCAGATGGTAGGGCGCGTCCATGCTTCGGTGGCTCCCGTCGAGATGAGGAGAACGATTCGGTCCGATGTCAAAATCGCTACGGGCGGTGCGAGCAAGCGGAGTGCCGCGCCGTCATAGCGCGAAATTGCGTGAGGCGGCGCCGGGCGCGCGTCGATCGTCCGACGGTGCGTCACGTCCGACGTCAACCGGCCAACATTGTGGTGGTACTGTGGTGCGGTGAGCTCGGCGCGATTTGACGAGCGGCAGATCCTGCCGCTCGCCATGTTCTTCGGCTCGTTCTCGTGGTCGTTCGTCTACATCAGCCTGCCGTTCCACATCCAGCGCATCTCGACGTCGGACGCCGCGGGCACGCTCACGTGGACGGGCTGGATCATGGGCATCACGCCGCTCGCCACGGTGGTCACGGCGCCGCTCTGGGGCCGCTGGGCCGAGCGCGGCAACCCCAAGACGCTCTACGCGATGGTCCAGGTGACCCAGGGTCTCGCCTTCCTCGGCACGGCCGCCGCGCGCACGCTGATCGAGCTGTTCCTGTGCCGCATCGTGCTCGGCATCACCGGCGCCGCCTCCACGTTCGCCTTCGTCAGCGCCGGCCGCTCCGACGATCCGCGCGACGTGCGCCGTCAGGTGGCGGCGATCCAGTCGGGCATGACGATCGGGCAGGTGATCGGCCCGCTCGTCGGCGCCATCGCCGCCGCGCGGCTCGGCTTTCGCGCGTCGTTCGTGCTCGGCGCCGTGATCCTCTTCGGCTGCGGCGCGCTCGTCCGCTGGGGCGTGCCCGATCAGAAGGACGGCGCGGCGCCGGGGCCGAGCGCGGCGCGGCCGAACTGGCGTGACGTCTTCGCGGTGGCCGGCATCGTGCTCGGCGGCTCGACGCAGATCTTCTTCCTCACCTCGATCCTGCCGCGGGTGCTCTCCGACCTCGGGGTCGCCGACGACCGCACGTTAGAGGTCGGCGGCCTCGTGATCTTCGCTTCGGCCGTCGCCGCCGCCCTCGGCTCGGTGCTCGCGGCGCGGCTGGCCGAGCTCGTGCCCGAGCGGCGGCTGATCCCAGGGCTCCTCGTGCTCTCGTCGATCTTCGTCGTCGCGCTGGCGGCGGTGCGGAGCGTGTGGGTCTACGGCGCGCTGCGCTTCCTGCAAGTCGCGTGCATCGCGCCGGTGTTCCCGCTCGCCGTGGCGCGGATCGCGCAGTCGGCGGGCGGCGTGGCGATCGGCGTGGTGAACTCCGCGCGGATCGGCGCCGCCTTCGTGGGACCGGTGCTTGCCACCACGCTGCTGGCCTGGTCCCTGCCGGGCGTGCTCTACGCGTCGCTGGCGCTCATCGGGCTCGCCTGCGTGCCGCTCGCGCGCGGCGCGAGCCCGCGGCGCGCATGAGCCGGCCGCTCGTCGACATCCGGCTCGACGCGCTGGCCACGCGCGGCGGCGTGCCGCCGGGGCTCGGGGGCATCAGCGTCCACGTCCGTTACGGCGAGTTCTTCACGTTCCTCGGCCCGCCGCACTCCGGCAAGACCGACGTCCTGCGCGCCGTCGCGGGCTTCATGACCCCCACCGCCGGCCGCGTGGTGGTGGACGGGCAGGACCTCGGCGGCCTCGCCCCCGCCGCGCGCTCGATCGGCTACGTCTTCCAGGAGGGCGCGCTCTGGCGGCACATGAGCGTGCGCGAGCACATCGCGTTCGGGCTCGAGCAGCAGCGCCTGAGCGCCGGCGACGTCCAGCGGCGCGTGGAGACCGTCCTCACGCGCCTCGGGCTCGCCGACGTGCCCGACGGCCGCCCGCCCGAGCTCACGCTCGAGCAGCGGCGCCGGCTGGCGCTGGCGCGCGCGCTCGCTCCGGAGCCGCGCGTGCTGCTGCTGGACGAGCCGCTTGCCCATCTCGATCCGTTGACGCGCAAGACGCTGCGGATCGAGCTGGCCAAGCTGCATCGCGACCTCGCGGTCACGACGATCCACGCCACGCGCGACGCCGCCGACGCGCTGGCGCTGTCCGACCGGCTCGCCGTGCTGTCCGACGGCCAGGTGGCGCAGCTGGGCGAGCCGTCGGAGGTGTACCAGCACCCGCGCACGCGCGTGGTGGCCGAGGCGCTCGGTCCCGCCAACTTCCTGCCCGTGCGCGTCGTCGAGGTGCGCGACCTCGGCGTGGTGGTCGAGACGGAGGCGGGCCACCGCGTGCCGGTGGCGGGCGTGGGCGAGTATCGCGAGGGCGGCCGCGGACTCCTCGTGCTGCGGCCGGAGCTGCTGTCGATGACCGACGCCGCCATGGGCCGTGGGCCCGGCCTGCCGGGCACGGTCAGCCTGCGCGTGTTCGAGGGGGCGCGCCAGCTCTACGAGGTCGACATCGGCGCGGTGACGCCGGTGCGCGTGGAGCTGCCGTCGCAGCACGAGGGACGCATCTTCCGCCTCGGCGAGCGCGTGCGCGTCGAGCTGTCGAGCGAGACGGTGGTGCTGGTGCCCGACGCGTCGCGCGCCTGACTACAGCGTGTAGGTCTTGTCCTGCTCGAGGACGATGATGTGACCGGCGTCGACGCGCGACAGCTCGTCGACGATCTCGTCGTAGAACTGCGGCTTGATGTGATAGATCCAGACGGGAAGGTCGGGCGGCAGCTTGTCGAGCTCGCGGCGGAGCAGGTCGGGCGTCATGTGCCGCGCCACCTCCGCCAGCTTCGCCATCCGGTTCGGGAACGCGCACTCCACGAAAGCCGCGCGCAGGCCGCGCAGGCCGCGGGCCGCCTTCCACAACGCCTCCGTGGGGCCCGTGTCGCCGGAGAAGATGAACCCGGTGCCGCCGTCGTGGACGATGAAGCCCGTCGTCGGCACCGTGTGGTTCACCGGCACCGGCGTCACCCACGCGTCGCCCACGCGCTGCTCGGCGTCCTCCACCAGCGTCCGGTACTTCATCACCGGCGCGTCCGGAGGAATCTGCGCGAAGTCCGGCCACGTCACGTTGTTGAAGACGCTCGCCCGCAGCGCGTTCACCACGGGCTCGAGGCTCGCCACCGTCAGCGGCACGCGCGTCTCCGAGAACGCGAGCGTCTCGGTGAGGAAGGCGAGGCCGGCGACGTGATCGAGGTGGGAGTGCGTGATGAGCGCGTGCTCGATGTGGGTCTGCTCGGGCATGGTCAGCGCACCACCAACCGTGCCCGCGTCGATCAGGATTCGGTCGTTGACGAGGAAGGACGTGGGACGCTGACCGAGTCCTTCGGCTCCATAGGCGCCGAGCACTCGTATCTTCATTCCCAGCCTAGACTAGCATACATTGTCGAAGATGAAGGTTTCGTGGTCCCGGATCCGTAGGATCGGCCGCAAGCATCTGGCCGGCATCCTGGCGGGCGTCGCCGTCGTCGTCCTCGTGCAGTTCGGTCTGCTCGACGCCCAGGAGCATTGGTCGCTCGCCCAGCTTTTCGAGTTGCGCGGCAGCCGCGAGCCGATGCCGCAGATCGTGATCGTGACGATCGACGAGTCCACCTTCACCGAGATGAACGAGCAGTGGCCGTTCGCCCGCGCGCGTCACGCCGAGCTGCTGATGCAGTTGGCGGCCGGCAAGCCGCGACTGATCGGCATCGACCTGATCTTCGATGCACCCTCTTCGCGCGGCCCCAAAGACGACGATGCGTTCGGCAAGGCGATCGCGTTCGCGGGCAACGTGGTGCTCGGCGCCGCATACACGAAGGACATCCAGCCGTACACCAGGCGCGAGACCTTCAACTTCCCCATTCTGGTGCTCCGGCGGGGTGCGGCGGCCGTCGCGCCCGTCAACATGCATGCCGACGCCGATGGCGACGTCCGCCGGGTGCCGCTCATGGTGACGCCGGAGCAGCTGGCGCCGATGCCCGCGTTCGACACGACGCTCCACAGGCTGCTTGCCAAGTCCGGCTTTCCGGTGGCCCCGCTTCCGACGTCGCCGTCGATCCTCATCAACTTTCGAGGCGGTCGAACCACCTATCCGTGGGTCTCCTACCATAGGGTCGTGCGCGGTGAGATCCCGTCGGAGCACTGGAAGGACAAGATCGTCCTCATCGGACCCACGAGTCCGATCCTGCACGACCAGTTCCCGACGGCGTTCGCGCCCGCCGGCGACATGCCGGGCGTCGAGATCCACGCCAACGCGCTCGAGACGCTGGTGCGCGGCAACCCGATCCGCGAAGTGCCGCAACCCGTGTCTACCGCTCTGGCGGTGGTGGCCGGCTTCCTCGGATGTGCCCTCGTCGTGCGCCTGCACGCGTTCCGCGCGCTGCTGGCGGCGACGGGACTCTGGCTGATCCTCACGCTCGCGGCCTACGCCGGCTTCGTCCTGATGGACGTGTGGATGCGCGGGATGGCGGGCACGTGGGCCCTCGTGCTCGGCTACGGCGGCACCGTCGTCGAGCACTTCGTGCGCGAGCAGCGCGAGCGGCGGCAGCTGTCGCGGTTCTTCTCGCCGGCCGTCGTGAAAGAAGTCGTCCGCCACAAGGATGAGGGCAGCCTCACCACGAGCCGGCGCCTGGTGACCGTGCTCTTTTCCGACATCCGCGGCTTCACCTCGCTCTCCGAGCAGCTACAGCCGGAGCAGGTGGAAGAGATATTGCGCGAGTACCTGACGGAGATGACCGAGATCGTCTACAAACACGACGGTGCGATCGACAAATTCATCGGCGACTGCGTGATGGCGCTCTACAACGTCCCGCTCGAGGATCCCGAGCACGCTGTCAAGGCCGTACGCACGGCGCTCGAGTTCCAGGAGCGGACGCTGGCCGTATCCAAGCGCTGGGAGGAGAAGCTCGGCATCGCCATCCGCAACGGCGTCGGGATCAACACGGGCGAGGCAGTGGTGGGCACGCTGGGCTCCAGGCAGCTCTTGCAGTACACGGCCATCGGCGACACCATCAACCTCGGCGCGCGCCTGGAGTCGATCACCAAGGACTACAAGAGCAACATCATCATCAGCGAGTCCACCTACGTGCTGGTGAAGGACCAGTTCGTGACCAAGGAGCTCGGTGACGTCACCGTGAAGGGCAAGAGCCAGCCGGTGAAGATCTACGCCGTCCTGCCCACGTCGCTCGACCCTGAGTGGGCACCGACGGTCGCCGAGTACCTGAGCACCCGCGCGAAGTGATTGCCGCGCCCGCGGCCCCGTGTTAGAACTCGGCTGAACACGACGATGCGCGCGGGAGGGGCATGAGCGAGCCGTTCGACTATCCGAAGATGTCGCGGGCGCTGATCATCGGCGACAGGGACACCGTGGCCGCCAAGACGCGCGAAGGGCTCGCCCTCTCCATGGACCCCAAGGACCTCATCTTCAAGGGCCTCATCCCGGGTATGGATGTCGTCGGCGAGAAGTTCCGTCGCAACGAGTACTACGTCCCCCAGGTGCTGCTCTCCGCGCGCGCGATGTACGCCGGGCTCGATCTCCTCAAGCCGCTCATCACCGCCGCCGCCAAGGGCGACGACTACCACGGCATCGTCGTGATCGGCACCGCGCAGGGCGACCTGCACGACATCGGCAAGAATCTGGTCGCCATGATGCTCGAGGGCGCCGGCTTCAAGGTCGTGAACCTCGGCCGTGACGTGGCGCCCGAGAAGTTCGTGGCCGCGGTGGAGGAGCACCACGCCAACATCGTCGGGATCTCCGCGCTGATGACCACGACGATGCCCGGCATGAAGCGGACGATCGACGCGCTGATCAAGGCGGGCCTGCGCGAGCGCGTGAAGGTCATGGTGGGCGGCGCCCCCGTGAGCCAGGCCTTCTGCGACGAAATCGGCGCCGACGGCTACGCCAGGGACTCGACGCTGGCCGTGGTGAAGGCGAAGATGCTGCTCGGGGTGGCGGTCTCGGCATGAAGTCGCGCGGCTGGGAGGTCGTGGAGCGCGTCAAGGCCGGAGACACGCTCGTCTTCGACGGCGGCTACGGCACCATGCTGTTCGCGGCCGGCCTGCTCAACGGCGCGTGCCCCGAGCTGTGGAACGACACCCACGCCGACGTCGTGGCCGGCATCCACAAGGGCTATTTCGACGCGGGCAGCGACATCGTCGAGACCAACACGTTCGGCGGCGCGCGGCTCAAGCTCAACGAGTACGCGCTGGGCGACCGCACGCGTGAGCTGAACGTCGAGGGGGCGCGGCTCGCGCGCAAGGTCGCGCCCGCGCGCGGCTTCGTCGCGGGCTCCATCGGCCCCACGAGCCGACTCCCCCAGGATTACGCGCTGGACGCGGGCGTGACCGACGAGGAGTACGAGGAGACGTTCCGGGAGCAGGCCGCGGCGCTCGCGGAAGGCGGCGTGGATCTGTTTGCCGTCGAGACGATGATGTTTCCGCAGGAGGCGACGGCGGCCATCCGCGCGTGCAAGGCGGTGACCGACCTGCCCGTGATGGCGACGATGTTCTTCCAGTTCGAGGACCTGCACGACCGCGACCGGACGATGTGGGGCGAGAGCCCGGCGGAGGTCGCCAAGAACCTCCTGGCCGCCGGCGCCGACGTCGTCGGCATGAACTGCGGGCGCGGTCCCGATCGCGCCATCGTGATCATCCGCGAGATGCGGCAGGTCACCGACGCGCCGCTCGTCGCGTATCCGAACGCGGGGCTGCCGATCACCACGGGCGACACGGTGACGTACGAGCTGGGCCCCGAGGCGATGGCGCGCGAGTATCCCGCGCTGCTCGACGCCGGGTGCAACATCGTCGGCGCGTGCTGCGGCTCCAACGCCGAGCACATCCGCCTCATCGCCGAGGTCGTGCGACGCCGCAGCGCGCCCGGCGCGCGAGGCTAGCCTGTGTGGGGCGTGCGACGCCGCAGCGCGCCCGGCGCGCGAGGCTAGCCTGTGTGGGGCGTGCGACGCCGCAAGAAGTAGTGCTGCCCCTCGGCGTCCAGGTCCTCGCCGACCTGCCGCTCGCCATCGATCCCGACGAGGTCCTCCGCTTCCAGGGCTACAAGAAGGGCGTCGACGCGCCCACGCCGGACGTCCGCGCGCTCTTCGACGACGCGCTCGCGGAGGGCACGCGGCTCATGCTCCCGCGCGCCGTCGTCCGCTGGCTGCCGGTGGAGGCGCGCGGCCCCGACACGCTCGAGGCCGGCGGTGAGGTGCTGACGATTCCGCTGGCGGGCGAGCGCTGGGGCGAGGTCGAATACGTCGCGGCCGCGGTGGTCACGATCGGCGATGCGCTCGAGCGGCGCGTGGCCGCGCTCTGGGAGTCGCGCGAGCTGCCGCTGGCCTCGATGCTCGACAGCGTCGGCTCGGGCGCGGTCGAGAGCCTGGCCGAGTACCTGAACGACGTCCTCTGCCAGCAGGGCCTCGCGGCGGGGCTCGCCGTGACGAACCGCATCAGCCCCGGCTACGCGGACTGGGATGTCGCCGAGCAGCACACGCTGTTCCGGCTGTGTCCCGGCTCGCCGGTGGGCGTGACGCTGAACGCGGCGTGCTTCATGACGCCGGGCAAGTCGATCTCGCTGCTCGTCGGCGCCGGCGCGCGCGCGCGCGTGGATCACTACTTCAGCCAGTGCGCGCGCTGCTGGATGCGCGATTGCGCGTATCGCCGGACGCCCGCCCGCCGCACCGTCCATCGCTGAGCCACGTATGATGAGGCCGTGAGCTCCCGCCTGCCGTGGCCGATGATCGTCCAGGTGCTCGGGGTCGCGGCCGCCGTCTGGCTGTTCGTCGCGACCTGGCAGGTCTGGATCCTGGGCTTCGTCGCGCTCATCATCGCCGCGGCCATCCTGCCGGCGGCGCGCGCGGGCGAGCGCTGGCATGTGCCGCGCGGCCTGGTCGTGCTCGGCGTCTACGTCGTGGCCGCCGGCGTGTTCTCGCTGATGGGCCGCCTCCTGTGGCCGGCGCTCAGCGAGCAGTGGGGGCAGTTCATGGACCAGCTCCCCAGGCTCGTCGAGAACGTGCGCGGGTGGCTGGGCATCGTCGACTACTGGCTCGGGCAGTGGGGGGCGTCGCTGCCGGCGCCCAAGGCCGACAAGGTCGAAGGGATCGCGGGGATCCTGCTCGGCAACGCGATGCGCCTCACCACCGGCGTCGTCGGCGCCGTGTTCGAGCTGCTGGCCGTCCTCGTCATCGCCGCCTACCTCGTGATCGACACGCGCGAGATCGGCCACACGCTGCTGGCGCTCTTGCCGCGCGAGCACCGCGCGACGGCGACGCGGCTGGCGCCCGCCGTGCTCAACCGTATCGGCGGCTATGTGCGCGGCCAGATCGTGTCGAGCTTCTTCGTCGGCGTGCTCATCGCCGTCGCGCTGGCGCTTCTCGGCGTCAAGTACGCGCTGCTCATCGGCGCCCTCGCCGCCGTCCTCAACGTCGTGCCCTTCGTGGGCGCCACGATCGCGACCGTTCTCGCCACGCTGTCCGCACTCAACGACGGCGTCGTCCGGGCCGGGATCACGCTGCCCGTGATGGTCCTGTGCCAGACGATCGAGGGCAAGCTGCTCGCGCCGTACTTCGTGGGCCGCGCCACCGGCCTGCACGCGCTCGCCGTCCTCGTCGCGCTGCTCGCCGGCTTCCAACTCGGCGGCCTCGTCGGCGGCCTCGTCGCGGTGCCATTCCTGGCCGGCGCCTGGGAGGTCGTGCGCACCCTCTGGGTCGAGCCGCGCCGCAGCTGAGCGGCGCGGGGCGGGTCGCTCGGGGCCGGCGCGCGCGGGGCACGGCGGAATCGTGCTCGACCACGCAAATCGACGATGGGTTGCGCCTGTCGACGAGCACCGATTCACAGCCGGATCCGACGCAGTACCCGAAACACGGGTCTCGCACGACCCCGCCGTGCCCCGCGCGCGCCGGCCCCGACCGGGCTGTTTCGTGGTAGGCTCCCCGCCACCAAATAGCTGCCCTTCCTCCAACGCGCAGGAGGCGTCATGGCGACATTGTTGATCAACGGCAAGTCCCACACGGTCGACGTGGACCCGGGTACGCCGCTCCTGTGGGTGATCCGCGAGCGGCTCCAGCTCACCGGCACGAAGTTCGGCTGCGGCGTCGCGCAGTGCGGAGCGTGCACGGTGCATCTCGACGGCCGGGCCGTGCGTTCGTGCCAGACGACGGTGGCGCAGGCCGCGGGCAAGAAGATCACGACCATCGAGGGCCTGGACCCGGCCGGCCGGCATCCGCTGCAAGTCGCCTGGATCGCCGAGCAGGTGCCTCAGTGCGGGTACTGCCAGTCCGGCCAGCTCATGGCCGCGGCGGCGCTCCTGGCCCGCAATCCGAATCCGAGCGACCAGGACATCGTGACGGCCATGTCGGGCAACATCTGCCGGTGCGCGACGTATCCGCGCATCAAGCGCGCGATCAAGCGCGCCGCGCAGGGGGTGCGGTCATGAAAAGCCGGGTGACGCGACGCGCGTTCCTCGCGTCGGCCGCCGCGGCCGGCGCCGCCCTCACGATTCGTTTTCCGCTCGTCGGCCCCGGCGATGCCGCCGGCGCCGCCGCCTATGACCCGAGCGCCGCGCTGACCATCACGCCCGACGGCCTCGTCACCGTGCACATCACCAAGGCCGAGATGGGGCAGGGGGTCGGCACCGCGCTGGCGCAGATCGTCGCCGAGGAGCTCGAGGCGGACTGGAAGGACGTCCGCGTCGATTATCCGACGAACGATCCCAAGTTCGGACTGATGCTGACCGGCGGCAGCTGGTCGGTGAACTGGACGTTCGACACGCTGTCGCGCGCGGGGGCTGCCGCGCGCCTGGCGCTGATCGACGCCGCCGCGAAGTCGTGGAACGCGAGCGCGGCGGACTGCGTGGCCGAGCGCGGCGTGGTGCGCCACCTTCCGACCGGGCGCTCGCTCCGGTACGGCGAGATCGTCGCCAAGGTCCCGATCACGAAGACCTTCACCGAGGACGAGCTCAAGCAGATCACGCTCAAGAAGCCGGCCGACTACCGCGTGGTGGGGCAGTGGATCCCGCGGCTCGACATCCCCGACAAGGTCAATGGCAAGGCGAAGTTCGGCATGGACACGTTCCTGCCGAACATGGTGTACGCCAAGGTGGTCTATCCGCCCGTGCGCGAGGGCGCCAACCGCACGGCCGTGGACGACAGCGCGGCGAAGCGGGTGAAGGGCTACGTCGCGACCGTCACGCTGCCGCAGCTGGTGGCGGTGGTGGCCACGTCGTACGAGGCCGCGGTGAAGGCGCGCGACGCCCTCAAGGTCACGTGGGACCCGGGACCGAACGCCAGCGTGAGCACCGAGTCGATCTTCGCCAAGTTCGCGCAGGCCAAGGACGACCCCAACGCGGCGGCGTGGCACGAGCAGGGCGACGTCAGGGCCGCCATGAGCGGCGCCGCCCGGCGCCACGAGGCGACGTACACCACGGACTACGTGGCCCACATGCAGATGGAGCCGATGAACTGCGTCGTGCGGTTCGCCGACGGCGCCTACGACGTCTACACCGGCAGCCAGTTCCAGACGTTCGCGGTGGGCACGCTGGCCGCGACGCTCGGCGTGGACGCCTCCAAGATCCGCATCCATCAGCACTACCTCGGCGGCGGTTTCGGGCGTCGGCTCGAGCCCGACATCATGGTCGAGACCGCGCTCATCGCCCGCGAGGTGAAGCGCCCCGTGAAGCTGATCCGCTCGCGCGAGGAGGACCTCAAGCGCGACTTCTATCGCTCGGCCACCCTGCAGGTCGTGAAGGCGGCGCTCGCCGGCGACGGCAAGGTCGTCGCCTGGGAGAACACGCTGGTGGCCTCGCACCCGGGCAAGCGGTGGGGACCGGACTTCGTCGACAAGAAGGGGCTGGACCAGTTTGCGCTCAACGGCGCCGACCACGTCTACGATATCCCCAACCAGCTCGTGCGCGCCGTCCCGGTGGAGACCGGCATCCCTGTCGGCTACGTGCGCGCCGTGGCGCCGAATTACACGTTCTTCGCGGTCGAGACGTTCATGGACGAGCTGGCGAAGCTGGCCGGCGTCGATCCGCTGCAGTATCGGCTCTCGATGCTCGGCAGCGCGCCCCGGCTCGCGCGCGTGCTCCGGCTCGCCGCCGACCAGGCGGGCTGGGGAACGCCGCTGCCCCCGAACACCGGCCGGGGCATCGCCTGCGTCAGCGCCCAGGAGAAGAAGACGCCGACCTGGACCGCCTCGGTGGTCCAGGCGCGCGTGGATCCCGCCACCGGCAAGGTCCAGGTGGAGAAGATCGTCTGTGCAGTGGACTGCGGGATCGTCGTCAACCCCGACGGGGCTCGCTCGCAGATCGAGGGCTCCATCCTCTTCGGCGTCAGCAACGCGCTCAAGGAGCGGGGGACGGTGGCCAACGGGACGCTCGTCCAGTCGAACTTCCACGACTACCAGGTGCTCAGGATGGACGAGGTGCCGGTCGTCGAAGTTCACATCGTGCCCTCGACGGAGTATCCGACGGGCCTGGGCGAGCCCGGCACGACGACGGTGGCGCCGGCGCTCAGCAACGCCATCTTCGCCGCCACGGGCGCCCGCGTGCGGCAGGTGCCGCTGCTTCCCGACCGCGTGCTGGCGGCCCTGCGCGCCCGAACCTGAACGCGCGCACCCGGCCGCCCGCGTCGCCGCGGGTGGCCGGGTGGGGCGAGGGAGTCGCGCACCGACGTGCGACGGAGTTGCGCATCTACGTGCGACGGAGTTGCGCATCTACGTGCGACGGAGTTGCGCATCTACGTGCGACGGAGTTGCGCATCTACGTGCGACGGAGTTGCGCATCTACGATGATAGGATGCGTGACATGGCGGGCGACAACGTCGTCATCGTGGGGTTCATGGGGGCGGGGAAGTCGGTCTGCGGGCGCCTGCTCGCGCGCCGCCTCGGCCGATGCTTCGTCGAGACCGACGACATGATCGTCTCGCGCGACGGCCGCTCGATCCCCGACATCTTCCGCCAGGACGGCGAGGACGCGTTCCGCCGTCTCGAGGGCGAGGCGCTCGCCGCGCTCGCCCTCAAGTCCGGCGACGTGATCGCCACGGGCGGCGGGCTGCCGTGCCGCGACGACCGCATCGAGGCGCTGCGCGCGCTCGGCACCGTCGTGTGGCTGCGCGGCGATCTGGGTGAGCTGCTCACGCGCGCGGAGCGCATCGGCGGCCGCCCCATGCTCGAGCGCTCGCCCACGGAGATCGAGGCGCTGTACCGCGCGCGCGAACCCTACTACGCGCGCGCCCACGTCACGGTGGACACGACCGGGCTCGGCGTCGACCAGGTGGTCGCGCGCGTGCTCGCGGCGCTGAGGCAGACGCATGCCGCACGCGTTTAGCGAGCGCCTCGCCGAGGGGCCGGTCCTCTGCGACGGCGCCATGGGCACCATGCTCTACGCGCGCGGCGTGCCGCTGGACGGCTGCTTCGACGTCCTCAACCTCAACAACCTGCGCGTCGTCCAGGCCGTGCACGCCGACTACATCGCCGCCGGCGCCGACGCGATCGAGACGAACACGTTCGGCGCCAACCGCTTCAAGCTCGCCGTGCACGGCGTCGAGGCGCAGGTGCGCGAGATCAACCGGCGCGGCGCGCGGCTGGCGCGCGACGTGCGCGAGTCGGCCGGGCGCGACGTGTGGGTGCTGGGCTCGATCGGACCGCTCGGCAAGTACCTGGAGCCGCTCGGCGCCGTGACCGCCGACGAGGCCCGCGAGGCGTTCCGCGAGCAGGCGGAGGCGCTGCTCGAGGGCGGCGTGGATGCGTTCGTCGTCGAGACCTTCTCGGACCTCGCCGAGATCGCCCTGGCGGTGGGGGCGATTCGCGCCATCACCGACCTGCCCGTGATCGCGCAGATGGCGTTCACCGACGAGGGCGTGACGTTCATGGGGCGCCCGCCCGCCGAGGTGGCGCGCACGCTCCGCGCGCTCGGCGCGCAGGCCCTCGGCGCCAACTGCTCGGTCGGCTCCTCCACGCTCTACGACGTGCTGGAGCGCATGGTGCCCGAGGCGGGCGGGCTGCCCCTGGCGATCCAGCCCAACGCCGGCCTGCCGAGCCGCATCGGC
The DNA here is from genome assembly GCA_003220225.1 of Candidatus Rokuibacteriota bacterium. GTDB lineage: Bacteria > Methylomirabilota > Methylomirabilia > Rokubacteriales > CSP1-6 > AR12. The sequence continues at coordinate 25,930 of QHRU01000068.1, read as the reverse complement.
GAGCGTCTCATCTATTTGTCGTCGCCCGCCTACATGGCGGACTACGCCGGCCGGATGGTGGACGCGGGAGCCCGCCTCGTCGGCGGCTGCTGCGGCACGACGCCGCAACACACGGCGGCCATGCGCGCCACGCTGGACCGGCTGCTGCCGGGTCCGCGCCGGGTCGCGGCCCGCGCCCCGGCGACGACGCGCCCGGCCGTCGCCGAGACGTCCGGCATTGCCCGCACGCTGCCGCCCACGCCGCTTCAGCGCAGGCTCGCGGCGCGCGAGTTCGTGGTGACGGTGGAGCTCGATCCCCCGCGCGGCCACACGGTCGACAAGCTCGTGCAGGGCGCCAAGCTCCTCAAGGAGAAGGGCGTCGAGATCGTGGACATCAACGACGGCTCGCTCGGCCGCGTGCGCATGTCGGTTCTAGCAACGGCGCTCCTGATCCGCGATCACACGGGGCTCGACATCAACATGCACTTCACGTGTCGCGACCGGAATCTCATGGGGATCCAGGCGGACCTGCTGGGCGCGCACGCGCTCGACATCCGCAACATCCTGGCCATGACCGGCGATCCACCGCGCACGGGCGACTACGCCAACGCGACGGCCGTCTTCGACGTCGACGGCGTGGGTCTCATCGGTATCCTGCGCCGCATGAACGAGGGGCTCGACGCCACCGGCAGCTCGATCGGCGATCCCACCGCCTTCTGCATCGGCGCCGCGCTCAACCCGGCCGCCGAGGACCCCGACCGCGAGCTCGAGCGCATGCACCGCAAGATCGAGGCGGGCGCCTCCTGGCTCCAGACGCAGCCCGTGTACGACCTCGAGGCGCTCGAGCGCTTCCTCGCGCGCGCGGGGCGCATCCCGGTGCCGGTGCTCGTCGGGATCCTGCCGCTGCACTCGTCCCGCCACGCCGAGTTCCTGCACAACGAGGTGCCAGGCATCACGGTGCCCGATGCCGTCCGCGCGCGGCTGCGCGACGCCGGCGAATCCGCGCTGCGCGCCGGGATCGAAATGGCGCAGGCGCTGGTCGCCGAGGTGCGGCGTCGCCACGCCGGGGCGTACCTGATGCCCTCGTTCGGACGGTTCGAGGTGGTGGCGGAGGTGCTCGATGCGCTCCACTGAGCTCGGGGTGCGGGCCGCCGCGGCCGCCGTCCGCTCGGGTGAGGTGACGGCGGCCGCCCTCGTGGAGGCGTGCCTCGACCGCATCCGTGCCGTCGATCCCGCGATCAAGGCGTGGATCCACCTCGATGAGACGGGCGCGCGGGCCGCCGCGCGCGCCGCCGACGCCGCCGTGCGTCCCGGCGCCACGCTCGGCGTGCTGCATGGCGTGCCGATCGGCGTCAAGGACATCATCGACGTCGCGGGCATGCCGACGACGGCGGGCGCGCGCGCCTTTGCCCACACGCGCCCCACGCGGGACGCGACCTGCGTCGCACGGCTGCGCGCGGCCGGCGCCATCGTGCTCGGCAAGACGCACACGACGCAGTTCGCCTATCGCGACCCGGCGCCGACGGCCAACCCGTGGAATCCCGCGCACACGCCCGGCGGCTCGTCGTCCGGCTCCGCGGCGGCGGTGGCGGCGCGCACGGTGCCGGTGGCGCTCGGCTCGCAGACGGTGGGCTCGATCCTGAGGCCCGCCGCCTACACCGGCATCGTCGGCCTCAAGGGCACGAATGGCCTCGTCCCGCTCGACGGTGTCGTGCCGCTCGGCTACTCGCTCGATCACATCGGCCCGCTCGCGCGCTCGGTGGAGGACGCAGCACTCGTCCTGAGCGTCATGGCCGGACGCTCACTGGCGCCGGAGCCCCTCGAGGCGCCGCGGCTCGCCGTCGCGCGCGAGCTGTTCGATCGCGCCGAGCCCGAGTTGCTCAAGCACCTCGAGGGCGTGATCGCGCGGCTGGCGACCGCGGGAGCGCGTGTCGAGGAGGTGCGCCTGCCGCCGTCGTTCGCGAACCTCGCGGAGGCCGCCCTGGTCATCCTCGAGACCGAGGCGGCGGCCTATCACGAGCCCGCGTTCGCCGAGCACGCGAGCGACTACGGCCGCGGCATGGCCGAGATGATCGCGCGCGGCCTCAAGCGGCCGGGCATCGAGTACGTGGCGGCGAATCGCACGCGCGCGCGCTTCCGCGAGGAGATCGTGCCGCTCCTGGCGCAGCACGACGCGCTGCTGTCGCCGACGGCGCCGGCCGCCGCGCCCGCGGGCCTGGCCTGGACGGGCGACGCCTCGCTCTGCCAGCCGTGGTCGACCATCGGCGCGCCGTCGATCTCGTTGCCCTCGGGGGTGTCGGGCGCGGGGCTGCCGTTCGCCCTGCAACTCGCCCAGGCGCCCGGCGCCGACACGCGGCTGCTCGGCGCCGCCGTGTGGTGTGAGCGCACGCTCGGTCCGGCGGCGCCGCCGCCGCTGCCCCGATGATCGGCGACTCGAGATCGAGGCGCGTCACGGCTTTAGAGGAGCGCCACGGCTTCGCCGGGGCGCGACGAACGCTGGGGAGTGTGAGGGGCCATCTCGGGGCCCCTCACGTCAATGGGCGGGCCATTTCGGGGCCCCCCACCTACAGCTGATGCTCGACCTCAAGATCGAGGGCGCCACCGTCATCGACGGCACCGGCGCCTCCGGCTCGCGCGTCGACGTCGGCGTGACCGACGAGACGATCACCGTCGTCGGCGACCTCAGCCGCGAGCACGCGGGTACCACGCTCAACGCGACGGGCAAGGTCCTCACGCCCGGCTTCATCGACATGCACTCGCACTCGGACTGGCGCCTGTGGGCGAATCGGCGAGCCGAGTCCAAGATCCGCCAGGGCGTGACCACCGAGGTGGTCGGCAACTGCGGCTTCTCGCCGGCTCCGGTGTCCCCCGAGTTCCGCGAGGAGCTCCGTGGCTTCGCGCTCTACGTGCCGAAGGGGATGACGTTCGAGTGGCCGAGCTTCGGCGACTACCTGCGCGCCTTCGACGCCGACGGCACCGCGCTCAACGTCGTGCACCTCGTCGGCCACGGCACGCTGCGCATCGCGGCCATGGGCTTCGCGCGCCGCTCGCCGACCTCGGGCGAGCTGACGCGAATGCAGCGCCTGATGACCGACGCGATGGAGGACGGCGCGTGGGGGCTCTCCACGGGGCTGATCTACGCGCCCGGCTCGTACTCGGAGACGGCCGAGATCGTCGCCGTCGCGCGCGCCGCCGCGCGCTATCGCGGGTTCTACGCGAGCCACATCCGCGGCGAGGGCGCGACGCTGCTCGACGCCATCAGGGAGGCCATCAGCGTCGGCCGCGAGGGCGAGTTGCCCGTACAGGTGAGCCACGTGAAGGCGGCCGGGCGGCCGAACTGGGGCAACGTGTCGCGCGCGCTGGCCCTGATCGACGCCGCCCGCGCCGAGGGCCTCGACGTGCGGGCGGACGTCTACCCGTACACCGCCTCCAGCACGACGCTGCGCACGCTCCTGCCGGACTGGGCGCTCGAGGGCGGGATCGACGCGATGCTGAAGCGCCTGACGGACCCGGCGGAGCGCGCGCGCGTGCGCGCCGCCGTGGAATCGCCCTCGGCGGAAAGCCTGGTGAACCGCGTCGGCTGGGAGAACGTGATGATCTCCTACTGCGCGAAGCGCAAAGACGCCGAGGGCAAGCGCCTGTCGGAGATCGGGCGCATCCGCGGCATCGACCCGATCGATGCGGCCCTGGAGCTGATCGTGGAGGAGGCCGGGAAGGCCTACATGATCCTCTTCCAGCTGGACGAGGCGGACCTGCGCACTGCGCTGGTCCACCCGCACGTGATGATCGGCTCCGACGGCAGCTCGCTGGCGCCGTACGGCCCGCTCGGCGAGGGCAAGCCGCACCCGCGCTCCTACGGCACCTTCCCGCGCGTGCTCGGCGAATACGCGCGCGAGCAGCGCACGTTCCCCCTGGCCACGGCCGTGCACAAGATGACCGGGCTGCCGGCCGCGCGCCTCGGCCTGCGCGACCGCGGCGTCGTGCGGCCCGGCGCGCGCGCCGACCTCGTCGTCTTCGACGCCAGGCGCGTGGCGGACCGCGCGACCTACGAGGACCCGCACCGCTATCCCGAGGGCATCGAGCACGTCGTGGTGAACGGCCGCTTCGTCGTCAAGCACGGCGAGCACACCGGCAGCCTGCCGGGGAAGGTCCTGACGCCGCCGTGACGACGAGCGCGTTCCCTGCCCTGCTGACCTCGCTGGCCGCCGGCGCCTTGCTCGAGGAAGGGCTCGCGCGTACGCTCCGGCGGCTCGTCGCGCTGACCGGGGCCGCCGGTGGCGCGCTGGTCTTCAACCCGCCTCACGCCACGCCGATCGCCGCCACCGCGGGACCCCGAAACCTGACGCGCGACCTGCTGGCCGGCGCGTCGACGCGACACGTTCTCCAGATCCCGCTCGGCGCGCCCGCTCGGCCCGTCGGCCGACTGGTCCTGCTCGGCCGCGCACGAGCGCTGAAGCGCACGGCGCTGCCACCGGGCTTCGGGCGTGAGCTGGGCGCGGCGATCGAACAGGTCTGGGGCCTGCAGCGCCGCACGCTGCGCACGACGATGCTGACCGAGATCACGCGCCTGCTCGGCTCGAGCGACTCGCTCGACGAGGTCCTGAGCGCCTTCGCCGAGGGCCTGGCGCGCCTCGTGGACTTCGACTCGGTCGCGGCGTTGTTGCTCGACGCCGAGCGTGGAGAGTTCGAGGTGCTCGACGTGACGGCGCGCACGGTGCCGGGTCGGATCGCGCGCGACCTGCGGCTGCCGCTCGAGCGCACGCTGCTCGAGCGCGTCGTCGCCTCGGGCTCCGCCGTCCGCGTGGACGACCTCGCGGCGGCGTCGGTGCCGGCGGCGAGCCGCGTCACCCTCGGCGCGCGCGGCTGGCGGTCGGCCCTGCTCGTCCCGCTCGTCACCCAGGGCGGCGTGTTCGGCGCGGTGAGCCTGGTCGCCGCGCGCCCGGCCGCCTTCGGAGCCGCCGACGCCGAGAGCGCGGCGGAGCTCGCGCAGCCGCTGGCCTCCGCCATCGCGCAGCGGCGCCTGCTCGACGAGAGCCGCCGGCGCGCCGAGGAGCTGGCTGCCCTCTACACGACGAGCCATCTCATCACCGGGCGGCTCGACGTCGCCTCCGTCCTCGACCGCATCAGCGGCTCGGTGACCGCGCTCATCGGCAGCACGGGCTGCGGCATCGGCCTGCTCGACGCCACGCGCACGCGCCTCGTGCACGCGGCGGCCCACGGCTACAAGAGCGAGGAGTGGGGCGCGCTGGCATTGCCGATGGGCGAGGGGCTCATGGGCCGCTGCGCCGAGACGGGGCAGCCGATCCGCGTGGACGACGTCCGGCGCGACCCGCGTTCCGCGCGGCGCGACGTGGACGAGCGCGAGGGCATCCGCTCGATGCTGTGCGTGCCGCTGCGCGTCGGGGGCACGCTGCTCGGCGTGATCTCGGCGTTCTCGACGCGCCAGGCCGCCTTCTCCGCCCACCACCAGCGCGTGCTGGAAGCCTTCGCCGAGCAGGCCGGCATCGCGATCCAGAACGCGCAGCTCTTCGAGGAGAGCGTGCACCGCACGCGCGAGATGCGGGCCCTGCTGGAGGCCGGGCGCGCGGTCACCGCGAGCCTCGACCTCGAGCGCACGATCCACGTCATCATGGAGCAGGCGAGGGCCGTGCTCGGCGTCTCCTCGTGCGGCATCATGATGCGTAACGAGCAGGGTGTGCTCTCGTCGGTGGCCAGCCTCGACCTGCCGGAGGAGCTGGTCTCGACCGTCCGCATTCACGAGGGCGAGGGCATCACGGGGCGGGCGGTGGCGGAGCGCCGCCCGATGCAGAGCGCCGACCTCTGGAACGACCCGCGCCACCGATACCCGGAGCTGACGCGCGCGCAGGGGCTGCGCTCGTTGCTGGCGGCGCCGCTGCGCGTGGGCGACCGCGCCATCGGCGCCATCCTCGTCTTCCGCCGCGACGTCCACGAGTTCACGCCGGCGGAGGAGGAGCTGCTGCAGGCGCTCGCCGACCAGGCGGCCATCGCCATGGAGCATGCGCGCCTCTACGAGCGCCTGGAGGCGCGCGTGGCCGACCGCACGCGCGAGCTGGACCAGCAGAAGCGCTTCGTCGAGGTCGTGCTCGAGACGCTGCCGCTCGGCGTCTTCGTCCTCGACGCCGGCCTCGCCATCGTGCGCGCCAACCGCGCGGGCGCCGGCGCGCTCGGCGAGGCGCCGACGGGCAAGCCATTCCCGGCCCTGCTGCCGCCCGCGCGCGCGGCCGAGGTGGAAGCATTCCTGCGCGCCGCCGTCGCGAGCCAGCGCGTCGAGACCATGGAGCACGAGCTGGCCGTCGGCGGCGACGTGCGTGTGCTCCGGCTCACGGTGGCGCCGCTGGCCGGTGCGGCCGCCCACCTCGTGCTCCTGGTGGCGGATGTGACGCGCGCCAAGCAGCTCGAGCGCCAGATGCTCCTGACCGAGCGGCTCAGCACGGCCGGCCGCCTCGCCTCCGGCGTCGCCCACGAGCTGAACAATCCGCTGGCCACCATCGCCGGCTGCGCCGAGGCGTTGTCCGCGCGGCTCACCGAGAGCGGGCTCGCCGACCGGCCGGAGCTCGCGGACTTCCGCGGCTACCTGACGCTCATCGAAGAAGAAGCGTTCCGCTGCAAGGAGATCACCGGGAGCCTGCTCCAGTTCGTGCGTGAGCCCGGCGACCGCCGCGCGCCCACCGACCTCAACGCCGTCGTGGCCAAGACCATCGAGCTGCTCTCGCACCAGTCACGCTTCGCAGGCAGCCGCTTCGTCACCGAGCCGGCGCCCGAGCTGCCGCCGGCCCTCATCAACGAGGGCCAGTTCCGCCAGGTGTTCCTCGGCGTCGCCTCGAACGGGCTGGAGGCGATGGACGGGCGCGGTCGCCTCACCGTCCGGACGCGCGCCATCCGCGACGAGGTCGAGGTGGAGTTCGAGGACGAGGGACCGGGCGTGCCCGAGGAGATCCTCGGCCGGATCTTCGATCCGTTCTTCACGACCAAGCCGCCGGGACAGGGCACCGGCCTCGGTCTCGCCATCGCGCAGGGCATCGTGGCCGACCACGGCGGCCGGATCGAGGTCCAGAGCCGGCCCGGCAAGGGCAGCGTGTTCCGCATCGTGGTGCCGGCGCAGCTCCAGGAGGCTCCGTACCCACAGGGGGGGCATGAATGAGCCGCGCGCTCCGCGTGCTGGTCGCCGATGACGAGAGCCGGCTGCGCGAACTGCTCGTGCGCGAGCTGGGACGCAAGGGCCACGAGGTCGAGGGCGTGGGCGACGGTGAGGCGGCGCTGGCGCGGCTGCGCGAGCGCGCGTACGACGTCGTCATCCTGGACATGAAGATGCCGCGCAAGGAGGGGATCGAGGTCCTGCGCGAGCTCGGCGCGTTCCCCGAGCATCCCCAGGTGATCGTGATGACGGGCTTTCAGGAGGTCGCCACCGCCGTGGAGGCGATGAAGCTCGGCGCGTACGACTACCTCACGAAGCCGACGAAGATCGAGGAGCTCGACATCGTCGTGCGCAAGGCCGCCGAGAAGGGCCAGCTCCTGCGCGACAACCAGGCGCTTCGCGCGCACGCGCCCGGCGCCGCGCCCTTCAGCGGCATCCACACCAAGAGCCCGCGCATGCACGAGGTGCTGCGGGTCGTCGAGCGCGTGGCGCCCACGGACTCGTCGGTGCTCGTGCTGGGCGAGAGCGGGACCGGCAAGGAGCTCGTGGCGCGCGCCATCCACGAGCGCTCGGCGCGCGCGGAGCGCCCGTTCGTGCCGATCCACTGCGGCGCGCTGCCGCGCGACGTGCTCGAGTCCGAGCTGTTCGGCCACGAGAAGGGCGCCTTCACCGGTGCCATTGCCTCCAAGCCGGGGCTCATCGACCTCGCCGACGGCGGCACGCTCTTCCTCGACGAGATCGGCGAGATGGAGCCCGACAGCCAGGTGAAGCTGCTGCGCGCGCTGGAGACGGGGATGTTCTTCCGCGTCGGCTCCACGCGGCCGCACGCGGTGGACGTGCGCATCGTCGCCGCCACCAATCGCGACCTCGCCGAGGCGTTGAAGACCGGCGACTTCCGCCAGGACCTCTATTACCGGATCAACACGATCACCGTCACGCTGCCGCCGCTGCGCGAACGGCCGGAGGACGTCGCGCTGCTCGCGCAGCACTTCGTCGAGGCCAACGCGGCCTACGGCGCCAAGCGCCTGGGCCCGGCGGCGCTGGCGGCGCTCGAAGCCTACGCGTGGCCCGGCAACGTGCGTGAGCTGCTCCACGCCATCGAGCGCGCGGTGATCCTCTCGCGCCGCGACGAGATCCAGCCGGACGACCTGCCGCCCGAGGTGCTCGGGGCGGCGGCGCCGCCGCCCGCGCCCGGGGTCGCCGGCGGCAGCCTCGAGACGATGGAGCGCCAGCACATCGTGGCCACGCTGCGCCAGGTGGCTGGCCATCGCGGCAAGGCCGCCGCGCTCCTCGCCATCGATCCGAAGACGCTCTACCGCAAGATCAACGGGTACCAGATTCGGCCCGAGGAGTTCCGCTAGCGTCGCGTTCGCGCGCGCGTTCGGGCGGAATGCCCGACCCCGTGGCGGCTCGTGGCGCGCGCCCGCCACAAATCACGCGGGTGTCGCGCGCCCGGTGTGGCCCCCTCATTGCTTGCTCTTCCATGGCTTCGGCAGCATCATCGAAATGAAAGAGGTGCCGATGAATCGAGTGCTCGTGATCGACCAGGACGCCGCGACGACGACGCGTACGCTCGGCCTCGCCTGTCTGAAGCGCGGGATCGGCGTCGTCTTCGCCGGCAACGTGTGCGAGGGCGTCCGCCTGCTGCTCGAGACGGTGGTGGACCTCGTGCTCGTCGACGTCGCCACGCTGCGGCTGACGCCGCGTGAGCTGGCAACCCTCTTCGAGCGCGTCGCGCCCCGCGTGCCGCTCGTCGTTGCCGTTCGGCCGGAGACGTCCCTCGACACCCGGGTCGCGCTCGAGCTCGCGGGCTTCCGCGTGCTCACCAAGCCCGTGACGGTCGAGGAGCTCGTCGAGAAGGTTCCGGGCCTCTGATGCTCATCCGCTGGCTCCTCGCGGTGGCGCTGATCCTCGGCCTGCTGATCACGGCGCTCGAGCTGTCGGCCGGCGCGCGCCGTCGCGCGCATCCGCGGCGGCCGGCGTCGGTCGCCGACATCGTCACCGGCCGCGGTGAGGATCCGAGCCTGCCGAACGCGCCGGAAATCGACGAGACGCCGCCGCCGACGTCGCCCGCGATCACCTACTGAGACCACCCGCGCTCCCGGAGGTTGCGCGGCCGCGAAGTGCGTGTAAGATTTTGACTGTCGGCCGCTATCGGCCGACCTCGCCCCCGACGAGAACGGACTCTTCCGGTTCGCGGGGCGAGCACGACAGCGGAAGAGAGTTCGGGGGAATGTCCTATGGCGTCCAAGCTGTACGTCGGCGGTCTCGCCTATTCCACCACCAGTGAAGGGTTGCGCGAATTCTTCGCGCAGAGCGGCAACGTGCTGTCAGCCACCGTCATCACGGACCGGTTCTCGGGCCAGTCGCGCGGGTTCGGGTTCGTCGAGATGGGAACGGCGGAGGAGGCGCAGAACGCGATCTCGCAGCTCAACGGCCGCGAGCTCGACGGGCGTCGTATCACCGTCGAGGTATCCAACCCGCAGGCCCCGCGCACGGGCGGGGGCGGCGGCGGCGGTCGTCCCGGCGGCGGGGGTCGTCCCGGCGGCGGGCGTCCGGGCGGCGGCGGCGGCCGCGAGAGCGGCTATGCCCACCGGCCCAGCAAGCCGGTGAAATGGTAGTGCGAGCCGAAGCGCCTCTGGCGCTGAGGCGAGCATAGAAATTTGGCATCCAGGTCGCACGAGCGTCAACGCAAAATCAAGGGCCGACCCGCCAGGGTCGGCCTTTTGATTTGTCCCGCGAGGGGGTTGCGAGGCGAGCCTAGAAATTTGGCATCCAGGTCGCACGAGCGTCAACGCAAAATCAAGGGCCGACCCGCCAGGGTCGGCCTTTTGATTTGTCCCGCGAGGCTCAGAACGCCGTCCTCGAGAAACCTCAGCGCCCCAGCCCGAACACCCTCTCCGGCCTCACCGGCAACTCCGTGAACGACGCGGCGCGCACGCCGAGCGCGTCGCAGACGGCGTTGGCAATGGCGCCTCCGAGCCCGGGGTTGCCGCACTCGCCGAGCCCGCGCAGGCCGAGCGGGTTGGTCGTCGCGCGCACTTCCTGGTAGAAGCCCTCGACGGGCGGCACGTCGGTCGCGTACGGCAGCGCGTAGTCCATGAGCGTACCGGAGACGAGCTGGCCGAGCGCGTCATACTCCAGACTTTCGAGCAGCGTGTTGCCGATGCCGAACGCGACGCCGCCGACGAGCTGGCCGTCCACGAGCGCGGGGTTCACCGCGCGCCCGACGTCGGCGCCGACGACCACGCGGCGCAGCCGCACGGCGCCCGTGTCGCGGTCCACGTCCACCACCACCGCCGCTGCGCAGCCCGCGTAGGTGATCTTCTTCACCTCGAACGACGCGCCCGCGGCCAGACGCCGCTCGGTCGCCAGCTCGGCGAGCGTCACGCGGCGGCCGCCCGCTTCGAGCGCCCCGTGCGCGTACGTCACGTTCGTCTCGGCCACGGCGAAGCGGGCGGCGGCGCGCGTCCTGGCCTCGGCGATCAGCTTGTGCGCCGCGAGGTGCGCGGCGTTCCCGGCTGTCAGCGTGCCGCGCGAGCCGTAGGTGCCGACGCCGCTCTCGACGGTGGCCGTGTCGGCGTGGCGCACGTCGAAGCGCGCGGCCGGAATGCCGAGCGCCTCGCCGAGGATCTGGGCGAGCACGGTCTCGAGCCCGGGGCCCATCGACGACGCGCCCGTGTCGACGACCAGGCGGCCGTCCGGGCGCGCTTCGACGTGCGTCGTCTCGAACGGGCCGAGCCCCGTCTTCTCGACGTAGACGGCGAGACCGATCCCCCGGCGCGGCCCCGAGGGTCGCGCGTTCACCGCCGCCTGCTCGGCGCGCTCGCGCGGGTAGTCGAGCCGGCGCAACAGCTCGTCGAAGAGCGCCGGGAAATCGCCGGAGTCGTAGACCGTGGTTACCCCGAACGACTTCGTGCCGCAGTCGTAGGGCATCGCGTCGGCGCGGATGAGGTTGCGGCGGCGGATGTCGACCGGATCCAGGCCCAGCCGCGCGGCGCCCGCGTCGAGCAGCCGCTCGCGGACGAAGTTACACTCTGGCCGGCCGGGCGAGCGCAGCGTCCCCGCCGGGGTCTTGTTCGTCACGATCGACCAGAGATCACAGGAGTAGTTCGGCACGCGGTACGGGCCTGGCAGGAGCGCGGCGCCGAATTCCGCGGGGACGAGCGCCGCCGTGCGCACGTAGGCGCCGATGTCGGCGTGGATCACCGTCCGGATGGCGAGGATGCGCCCGTCGGCGTCGAAGCCGATCTCGATCTCGTAGCCGACCTCGCGGGCATGGTTGGCGGCCATGAGGTTCTCGCGGCGACTCTCGATCCACCTCACGGGCCGGCCGAGCTTCATGGCCGCGAGCGGCACCAGGATGTCCTCCGGGTAGAGCTCGCCCCGCACGCCGAAGCCCCCGCCCACGTCGACTTCCGTGAGCCGCAGCGCGCCGAGCGGAATGCCGAAGATCGGCGCGAGGATCGTGCGATTGATGTGGATGCACTTCGTCGCACCGATCAGGTGCAGCTCGCCGCCGCGCGGATCGGGCGGCACGGCCACCAGCCCGCGCGTCTCCAGCGCGGCCGCCGTCTGGCGCGGATAGCGGAAGCGCTCGCGGATGACGACGGCCGCTCGCGCGAGCGCCGCGTCGGCGTCCCCCACGCGCATCGCGATGGTGGCGACGTTGTTCGTCTCGGTGCCGGCGAAGAGCCGCGGCGCCCCGGGCGCCACCGCGGCAGCCACCGACGGGCACGCGGGCAGCGTCGCGTAGACGACGTCGACGAGCTCGAGCGCGTCGCACGCGACGTACGGATCGTCGGCGACCACGAGCGCCACCGGCTCGCCGACGTAGCGCACGACGTCGCGCGCGACGGCCGGCTGCAGATAGCGCTCGGCGCCGGCGGGGGCCGGCACGCGGTTGGGGATGATGGCGGCGGTGGGCACGTCGGCGGCGGTGAGGACGAGCCGGACGCCGGGCAGCTCGCGCGCGCGCTTGGCGTCGATGCCGGCCAGGCGCGCGTGGGCGTGGGGCGAGCGCAGCACCGCGGCGTGCAGCATCCCCGGCACGCGCACGTCCTCGACGAAGCGCCCGGCGCCGGTGACGAGCCGCTCGCCCCCCAGCCGCGCGTGGCTTTCTCCAATCATTTCGACTCGGAGTCCAGGCGCGCCCCGGGTTCCCCGGGGCGCGACGAGCGTTGGGGGGTATCGAGGCGCGCCCGGGGTTCCCCGGGGCGCGACGAGCGTTGGGGGGTGTGGGGGGCCATATCGGGGCCCCCCACGAGATCGACGAAATAGAGGAGGTCGAGCCAGCCGGGCGAGTGCCCGAGCTTCGTCAGCATGACGGCGGCCTCGCTCCGGTGCTGGGTGGCGTGGTTCACCTGGTGGATCATCTGCTGCCAGAGCGGGTAGGCCCAGCGCTCGCCCTGCATGTTCGTGTACTCGACGACGCGGGCGAGGTCGGCCTCGGTCAGCGCCGCCACGAACGCCTGCGTGTCGCGCTCGATGGTCTGCCAGCGCGCGCGGATGGTTGCGAGGTCGGGGAAGTCGGCGGCGGCAAAGGACGCGCGCGGCGAGCGGCCGTGCCAGCGCTCGAGGTACAGCCACTCGGCGCCCATGGTGTGCACGAGGGTGTCGCGGACCGAGTCGAAGCTGGCGCCGCCGCCCTCGAGGAGCTGCTCGCACGTCAGCCGCGCGCTCGCGTCGAGGATGCGGCCGTTCGCCCAGTCGTTGTAGCGGTATAGCGACCGGATCAGCTCGACGATCACCGGCCGCGCCCGCTCAGTCGAAGATCCGCTCGTAGCGCCCGTAGTCGTGCGCGGCATCCATGAACCACTTCACGATCTCGGGGTCTGATTTGGGAGGGATCTCGCACGACGTCGAAAGAATAAACGCCGAGTGACGAGCCGCGGTGTCGATGCATCGCTTCACGTCGGCATACATGGCTTCCTTCGACGTCTTTTCGAATCTGGTGGCGTCGACGTTGCCGATGGCCACCGCCCGGCCCTTGGCCACCTGCACGAAGCGCTCGAGCTGGTCGACGTAGAGCTTCGGGTCGCCCTGCTGGTCGAGGTCGAACGAGATGGTGCTGAAACCGACCTGCAGCAGGTCCTCGAAGATCGGATAGGTCGTCCCACAGATGTGGGTCGTCACGCCGACCTTCTGGGCCTTGAAGTACTCCACCAGCTCCTTGTGGTACGGCGCGATGAACTCGCGATAGTTGTCGGGCGAGACCAGGCTGATCGAGGCCGTCGGCTCGGAGAACGACAACCCGATGCCGGTCTTCACGATCGCGTCGCCCCAGATCTTGGAGAAGTCCGTGGTGATCCGCATGAGGTCGTGGATGAACTGCGGAGCCTCGAAGGTGTCGAGCAGCATCGTCTCCGGATTGCGGATCAGCATGGCGATCGTCCACGGCCCCACCGCCACCGCGCCGATGGCCGTCGGCGGCTTGGCCTTCACGAGCGCCTCGCACTGCTCGAGAAAGCCGGGCAGCCGCGCCGTCTTGTACGGGTCCGGCATCTTCAGCGTGGCCAGGCGTGACTTGTCGTCGGTGAGGACGTGCTCGTCGATCGACGGCACGACGTAATCGGAGTACTTCACGCGGCAGCCGAAGGCCTCCGCTTCCTTCGCCAGGTCGTTGTAGGCGAGCACGACGTCCGGCTGGTAGCGCTCGTAGTAGTTCAGCATGGCCGTGATGGCCTTCGGCACGTTCGTGCAGTACTCCTCGATCGAGAGCCCGTCGAGGGTGCCCGCGAACGACGCGACGATCGGGTAGACGGGCACCCGGTCGGCAAAGGACCGCTTGTAGGCGGCCACGACACGATCCCGATTGCTGTACGCCGTCTTGCCTTTTTCCGTATCCCACACCCGATTCGCTTCCATGTACCTCGGCGGCATCTTCGCCTCGTACTCCATGAACTGGGTGATCGGATAGCGGATGCCGCCGGCGTGAGTGCCGCGCAGTCCCTCGATGATCTCCTCCATCTGCGACCACGGAATCGTGAACGCCATCTCGTGGTCCTGCGTCTGGCCGAAGATGCGGTCGCCCGAGCAGGGGAGGATCACCTGCGGCCGGTCCGTGCGCATGGTGGTGACGATGATGTCGGCGCACACGACGCGGCCCCCGAACGCGGAGGCCAGCTTGCCGCCGCGCTTCCAGAGGGCGGCCTGCGTCAGCCGCATCACCTGGGCGGGATTGGCGTAGACGCAGACGAGATCGGGCTCGAAGGTGGCCCGGTCCAGCGGCGCCACCAGCAACGCTCCGTACTCGCCCTCCTTGAACCGGTCGATGGCCGTCTCCGAGCGCTGGCCCGCCTCCTTCGTCTCCGTGTACATGCCCTCGCAGAGGGTGCCCGAGTTGTGCAGGTGCGTCGGCTTCTCGAAGCCCAGGGCGGCGATGCCCAGAGAGCAGATCGAGTCCTCACGCGTGAGGACGAGCGTCCAGCCGTAGCGCCGGGCCATGTCGATGACCTGGCAGTTCATGGAGAGCTTCTTGAAGTCCCGGGCGGGTCGCCGCGCGCGGTCGGGGATCGGCTCGTCGGGACGCAGCATCCGGATAGCGACGGGAAAGGTCTGCGGCCGGATGTAGGTCTGGAGCTCGCGGTCCGCCGTTTTGACGTCGATCATGCACCCTCCAGGACTGCAACGGTTTGCTCTGACTCGTGATGGCCCTGCGTCGGCGCCGCGCGCCGACGGCCTGCGCCGAGCCTACTACGGGCCCTCACACGCTCGCAACGCCATGCCCGGTCCTTCAGTGGCTGGTCTTCGGGGGTGCGCTTTCGCCGGCGGATCTGCACATTCGCGCCGCCACCGCCTGGGAGCATCACGACTATGCCGAGGCGCTCCGGCTCTGGAGCCAGGCGGTGAGCCTGCAGCCGGGGAACGCGGAGCTGCATTACCTGCGCGGGCGGGCGCCGGCCACGCTCGGCCTGCGCGCCTCCGCCGCGGACGCCTTCCAGGTGACCCTGCTGCTCGAGCCCCAGTCCACGATCGCCCGCGAGGCCATGGACGGCCTGGCCGGGTTGCAGTCGACATCGGCCGGTGACGGCGAAGTCCTGGTGCCGCTGGAGTCGGGGCTCGGCGTCTGGATCGTGCCCGCCCTCGTCAACGGCCACCGCGGGCGCTTCCTGCTCGACACGGGCTCGAGCGTGATCGTGGTCGGCCCCACGCTGGTGGGCGACGCCGTGCTGCGCGAGGTGCCCGTCGTCCTGCACGACCCGGGCCCCGGAGTCGACGAGATCCTCGGCAACACGTTCCTCAGCCAATACCTGGTCACGTCGACGCCGATCGCCGGCAACTGGGTCTCCGTGCCCTCGACAGTTATGGAGCGACCACCTTGTATTCGTCGATGAGGTGCTTGCGCAGGATCTTGCCGTCCGGGCTGCGGAGCATCCGTGGAACCTCCACGAGGGCGACCGGGAGCCGGGAGCCATCGATCCGGGATCTGCAGAACGCCATGAGCACCTGCTGGGTCACCGGGCGCCGCAGGACGACGAGCGCCACCGGGTCGTGACTCCACGAAGTGCAGCACGCGCGAGACGATCGTGAACGGCCTTCGGCTGTTGTGCAGATCACGATTGCATATGGGGGACGGCGGCTTGGAGTAAAATACCGCCCACTCGGCGGGCCGTCGCCCGCCGCGCATCAGACGCAGGGAGGCGGTAGATGGGCAACGCTCCGACGGCGAGTCACTCGCTCACGGTCAGGCTCGAGATCCAGAACCAGCCCGGCATGCTCGGCAAGGTCACCTCCGCCATCGGCAAGGCCGGCGGCGACATCGGCGCGATCGACCTGGTGGAGGTCCGCAAGAAGACGATCGTTCGCGACCTGACCTTCAAGGCCAGCGACGAGCCGCACGGACAGCAGGTGGTCGAGCGGCTCAAGGCGATCGACGGGGTCAAGGTCGTTCACGTCTCGGACCGCACGTTCCTCATGCACCTCGGCGGCAAGATCGAGATCAAGGGCAAGATCCCGGTCAAGACGCGCGACGATCTCTCGATGGCGTACACGCCGGGCGTGGCGCGCGTGTGCATGGCCATCCACCACGATCCCGACAAGGCCTACACGCTGACGACGAAGCAGAACACGGTGGCCGTGGTCAGCGACGGCACGGCCGTGCTCGGCCTCGGCGACATCGGACCGAACGGCGCCGCGCCCGTCATGGAGGGCAAGGCCCTCATCTTCAAGGAGTTCGCGGGCGTCGACGCGTGGCCGCTCTGCCTGGCCACCAAGGACGTCGACGAGATCGTGACCATCGTCAAGGCGATCTCGCCGGTCTTCGGTGGCATCAACCTGGAAGACATCTCGGCCCCACGCTGCTTCGAGATCGAGGAGCGCCTGCAGAAGGCCCTCGACATCCCCGTGTTCCATGACGACCAGCACGGCACGGCGGTGGTGGTGCTGGCCGCGCTGATCAACGCGCTGAAGATCGTCAAGAAGCGCCTGGGTGACGCGCGCATCGTGATCACCGGCGCGGGGGCCTCGGGCATCGCGACGGCCAAGCTCCTCATGAAGGAGGGGGCGAAGAACATCGTGGGCTGTGACCGCGCGGGCGCGATCTACAAGGGCCGCAAGGAGAACATGAACCCGATGAAGGAGTGGTTCGCCCGGCACACCAATCCCAAGGCCTTGCGCGGCACCGCGGGCGACGCGCTCGTGCGCGCCGACGTCTTCATCGGCCTGTCGGGCCCGGGCGTCGTCTCGCTCAAGGACATCAAGGCGATGAACCGCGATCCGATCGTGTTCGCCATGGCCAACCCCGTGCCGGAGATCCAGCCGGAGGAGGCGGGAGCGTTCGTGCGGGTCATGGCCACCGGCCGCTCGGATTACCCGAACCAGATCAACAACTCGTGCTGCTTCCCGGGCTTCTTCCGCGGGATGCTCGACGTCCGCGCCAAGCGGGTGAACGACGAGATGAAGCTGGCGGCGGCCCACGCGCTCGCCTCGATCGTGGCCAAGGGCGAGCTGAGCGACGAATACATCACGCCGTCGATGTTCGACGCCCGCGTCGTGCCGACGGTGGCGGAGGCGGTCGCCGCGGCGGCGATCAAGACGGGCGTGGCGCGCAAGCAGCGGCACTGAGTCCTCGACCGGCGGTCGGGCGAGTCGCGCACCGCGTCATCGCCCTCCCGCCGGACCCTTCCCGGCCGCCGCTGGCCGTCTCGGAATGCTTCCTTCTCGGACGGAAATCCGGTATGTTGTGCCGCAATTCAAGCCGGCCGCGCGCCGGAGGGCAACGCACGAACATCCAGGCATGATGACCACAATGCGATCTACACGAGGGGAGGCCCATGGCTAGAGCTTCGAAGGTTCCGCTCAAAGAGCTCCGCCGTGTCGTCATCGCCGCATCCGTCGGTAACATCATCGAGTGGTACGACTTCTACATCTTCGGCAGCCTCGCCGCGATCCTCGCCGTCAAGTTCTTCGAGAAAGGTCATCCGGTCGCGGCGTTCCTGAGTACGGTGGCGATCTTCTCGGTCGGTTTCCTCATCCGCCCGCTGGGGGCGTTCGTCTTCGGCTGGCTCGGCGACAGAGTCGGGCGTAAGTACACGTTCATCGTCACGCTGACTGGCATGGGCCTGGCGACGGCTCTCATCGGCTTCGTTCCCACATATCAGTCGATCGGTCTGGCCGCGGCCTTCATCCTCTTCGCCCTCCGCCTGATCCAGGGTCTGTGCCTCGGCGGCGAGTATGGCGGCGCCATCACCTACGTGGCCGAGCACATCGAAGACGAGCACCGCGGCTACTACACCGGATGGCTGCAAACCTCGCCCACGCTCGGCATCGTCGTCTCGTTGGGAGTGATCATCGGCATCCGGAGCTACCTGGGCTTCGACGCGTTCCAGGACTGGGGCTGGCGGCTGCCGTTCATCATTTCGCTGCTGCTGGTCGCCATCGCCATCTGGATCCGGCTCTCGCTCGGCGAGACGCCGATCTTCCAGGACATGAAGGCCAGGGGCCGGACCACGACCAACCCGTGGCGCGAAGCCTTCATGAGCGCGAACTTCAAGTACGTGGTCATCGCCAGCGTCGTCGTGCTCGGACAGGGCTGCGTCTGGTACAGCGGCCAGTTCTGGGCGCTCTTCTATCTGCAGTCGGTCAAAAAGCTCGACGTGCTGACGTCCAGCTGGATCATCGCGCTCGCGCTGTTGATCGCGACTCCGACGCTGATCTTCTGGGGCTGGCTCTCGGACAAGATCGGCCGCAAGCCGATCATCCTCGGCGGTATGGCCCTCGCCGCCCTGACGTACTACCCTCTCTACAGCGCGCTCGGCGTCTACGGCGACCCCAAGACCCTGAACATCACGATGGCGGTGATCATCGTCGCCATCCTCGTCAACTACGTCGGCATGACGTATGGCCCGATCGGCGCCTTCCTGGCCGAGTTCTTCCCCGGCCGCATCCGGTACACCTCGGTGTCAGTGCCCTATCACATCGGCAACGGCTGGGGCGGCGGGCTCGTGCCCATCGTCACCACTGCGGCCTACGCCAAGGCGGTGGAGGCAGGGTCCAGCAACCCGCTCTTCTGGGCGCTGCTCTATCCGATCGGGATTCCCACGATCATGTTTCTGATCTCGGTCTTCACGATGCCCGAGACGCGCAAGCACAGCATCTGGGAAGAAGGCGCGATCGAGGCGACCCGGGCGAAGGCCAAGGCCTGACCGGGGCCGCACAGCCACAGGCGTTTCGGAGCGCCCCGGGGAATGACCCCGGGGCGCTCCTCGATTTGATCGGGTCTTTCCACTGAGCGAAAATAACCGCGCCGCCCTCCCGGGCGATCTCAACGAGCGTGAGGTCTTACATGGCCAAGGCCGCCAAAAGCGACGAGCCGATCCAGGCGCTCCTCAAGGAAGACCGGAAGTTTCCGCCGCCGAAGGCCTTCAAGGCGCGAGCGCTCGTGAAGAGCGAGTCGGTCTACCGCGAGGCGGCGAGGAACCCCGTACGGTTCTGGGAGCAGCGCGCGAAGGAGCTGACCTGGTTCAAGCCGTGGAAGAAGGCGCTCGAGTGGAAGCCGCCGTACGCCAAGTGGTTCGTGGGCGGCAAGCTCAACGTCGCCTACAACTGTCTCGACCGCCACGTGCAGGGCCCGCATCGCACCAAGGCCGCCCTGATCTGGGAAGGGGAGCCGGGCGACACGCGCACGCTGACCTACTGGGATCTCTATCGCGAAGTCCAGCGCTTCGCCGCCGCGCTCAAGCGCCACGGCGTGAAGAAGGGCGACCGCATCACCATCTACATGCCGATGGTCCCCGAGGTGGCGATCGCCATGCTGGCGTGCGCCCGGATCGGCGCCGCGCACTCGGTGATCTTCGGCGGCTTCTCGCCCGAGTCGGTGCGCGATCGCATCCACGACGCGAACTCCGCGCTCGTGATCACGGCCGACGGCGGCTACCGGCGGGGCTCGACGGTGCCGCTCAAGAAGAACACCGACGAGGCGCTCAAGGAGTGCCCGGGCGTGAAGAGCGTCATCGTCCTCAAGCGGACGGGCGAGACCGTCAGCATGCAGCCCGGGCGCGACATCTGGTGGGACGACTTCGTCAAGGGCGTCGAGGCCAGGTGCCCCGCCGAGCCGATGGACTCCGAGGATCTCCTCTACCTCCTCTACACGTCGGGCTCGACGGGCAAGCCGAAAGGCATCATCCACACCACGGGCGGCTACCTCACGGGCATCACGGCCACCCACAAGTGGGTCTTCGACATCCACGAGGACGACGTCTACTGGTGCACCGCGGACGTCGGCTGGGTGACCGGCCACTCCTACGTCGTGTACGGGCCGCTCGCGAACGGCGCGACCACCGTCATGTACGAGGGCACGCCCGACTTCCCGGACAAAGACCGCTTCTGGCGGATCATCGAGAAGCACGGCATCACGATCTGCTACACGGCCCCGACGGCGATCCGCACGTTCATGAAATGGGGCGAGGAGTACCCGAAGCGCTGCGACCTCTCGAGCCTGCGCCTGCTCGGCACCGTCGGCGAGCCGATCAATCCCGAGGCGTGGGTCTGGTACTGGAAGGTCATCGGCGGCGGCCGCTGCCCGGTGGTGGACACGTGGTGGCAGACGGAGACCGGCCACATCCTCATCACGCCGCTGCCCGGAGTCACCACGCTCAAGCCGGGCTCGGCCACGCGACCGTTCCCCGGCATCGACGCCGAGGTGTTCGACGAGGCCGGCAAGCCGGCGAAGGCCGGCTATCTCGTGCTGCGCAAGCCGTGGCCCGGGATGCTGCGCGGCATCTGGGGCGATCCCGACCGGTACGTGAAGCAGTACTGGTCCAAGTACCCCGACATCTACTTCACGGGCGACGGCGCCAAGCGTGACCGCGACGGCTACTTCTGGCTGCTCGGTCGCGTGGACGACGTCATGAACGTCTCCGGGCATCGCGTCTCCACCATGGAGGTGGAGTCTGCGCTGGTGGATCACAAGGCCGTGGCCGAGGCCGCCGTCATCGGCAAGAACCACGACATCAAGGGGCAGGCGATCTCCGCGTTCGTCACGGTGAAGGGTGGCGTCGACGGCACGCCCGCGCTGATGGACGAGCTCAAGTCGCACGTGGCCAAGAAGATCGGGGCGCTGGCGCGGCCCGACGACATCATCTTCTCGGCCGAGCTGCCCAAGACCCGCTCCGGCAAGATCATGCGCCGGCTGCTGCGCGACATCGCGGAGGGCCGGGCGCTCGGCGACACGACGACCCTTGCCGACCCGGCGGTGGTCGCCTCGCTCAAGACCAAGTACGAGGACCAGGAGGGCTGAGCGGCGGCACCTGCCGCCCCCCAGGTGCTCCGGCCAGGGGTTCCAGTTGTGTCAGCTTGGGCCACGGAAACTGTCCGGTCTCCGGGCACTCTGCCCGCGGGAAGGGCCCCCTGCGCGCCGTGGTCGGACCTTACATTGCTGTTTTCCCAAATGAATCCTCTCCGTGCCTCCTGCGTCTTAGGTACGGCACAGCGGTTGCACCTACCGCGGCCCCGAAGCACACGGAGGCGAGACCATGGACATTCGGAAGCGGCTGGAGACGGACCTGAAGGAAGTGGTTGGGCGGCTGCGCCAGATGGGTGGGTCTGCGGCTCTCGAAGAGCTGCTGGGCCCAGGCGAGCACTGGGCGTACGCCGATGAAGTGGACGAGATCCAGGCCAACGAGCGGCGCGAGATCGGGTTCGCCACGCGCGAGCTGCTGGTGGAGCGGGTCAACCGCATCACCGCCGCGCTCGACCGCCTGAACGACGGTGAGTACGGCACGTGCGTGGAGTGCAGCGAGAAGATCGCCCCCGCTCGGCTGCGCGCGCTGCCGGAGGTTCAAACGTGCGTCCGTTGCCAGGACCGCCTGGAGCGGCGCGGCCGCCAGCTCGAGCTCGAGCCCGTCGAGGTCGAGGCCGGCGTCGACGACGACTAGACCCACAACCAAACGCGAACCAGACCGCGGGGCCGGGAGCGATCCCGGCCCCGCTTTTTTTGTTGGCCGATTTCTTTTGTAGGCTAGGCGCGTGCGCACGCCCGTCCTCGACGCCCTCCGCCCGCTCATCCGCGGCGTGTCCCGCTTCTACTTCGGCCTGGAGCTGCGCGGCACCGAGCACATCCCCGATCGGGGCCCGCTCGTCGTGGCCCCCAACCACCAGACCTTCGCCGACCCGGTGCTCGTCACGATCCCGATCCGCCGCCGCGTCTATTACATGGCCTGGCGGCGCCTGTTCCAGGTGCCGCTCCTGGGTCGCCTCATCCGCCTGCTGCGCGCGTTTCCCGTCGATCTCGACGGGCGCGACCCGGGCGCGGTCCGTGCGGCGCGCCGCCGCCTGGTGGACGAGGACGCCGTCGTGATGATCTTTCCCGAGGGGGGGCGCAGCGTGGACGGCACGCTCGGCCGCTTCCATCTCGGCGCGTTCCGGCTCGCCGCCTCGCTCGGAGTGCCGGTGCTGCCGGTGACGATCTCGGGCGGACACGAGTCCTGGCCGCCGGGCCGACGCTGGCCGCGCCGCGGTCGGATCACGATCACCTATCATCCGCCGATCGCCGTGAACGCGGCGGCGGAGCCGCGCGCGGCCGCGCTCGATCTCGCCGCGCGCGCGCGCGCCGCGATCGCCAGCGCGCTGGCTCCTTGAGCGAGATCGAGGAGCGGGAGATAGAGGAGCGCCACGGGTTTCCCCGGGGCGCTCCGAAAGTTTGGGGGTGTGGGGGCCATCTCGGGGCCCCCACGTTCTATTGGCGTTCCTCCACGTGGTAGCCGGAGGCCTCGAGGCGGCGCTTCACCGCCGCGATCTGCTCGGGGCCGGATGTTTCCAGCGTCAGCTCGACCTTCGTCTGGCCGATCGCCGCGTGCGGCGAGAACGCGCGGTCGTGGAGGATTTGCAGGATGTTGGCGCGCTCCTCGGCGATCACCGCGGTGAGTCGTGCCAGCGCGCCGGGGATGTCGCGCAGGAGGACCCCCAGGCGGACGAGGCGGCCGTCTTTCACGAGGCCGCGCTCGATGATCCGCGCGAGCATGGTGACGTCGATGTTGCCGCCCGAGAGAACCAGGGCCACGCGGCGGCCCTCGAGGTCGAGGCCCCGGTTGAGCAGGGCGGCCAGCGGCGCGGCGCCCGCGCCCTCGACGACCGTCTTTTCGATCTCGAGCAGGAGCAGCACCGCGTTGGCCAGCTCCTCCTCGTCCACCGTCACCACGCGATCCACCCACTGGCGGGCGAGGGCGAGCGTCAGCTCGCCGACCTGGCGCACGGCGATGCCGTCGGCGATCGTCGCGCCGGCGTCCACGCGCAGCCGCTCGCCGCGCTCGAGCGAGCGCGACATCGCCGGCAGCGCGGCCGACTGCACGCCGATCACGCGGATGTCGGGCCGCTTGGCCTTGACGGCCAGCGCCACACCGCCGATGAGTCCCCCGCCGCCGACGGGGACGAGCACGGCCTCGACGTCGGGCAGCTGCTCGAGCAGCTCGAGCCCGAGCGTGCCCTGGCCGGCGATCACGCGCGGATCGTCGAACGGATGGACGAAGAGCTGGCCGCGCTCGGCGCCCAGCGCCCGCGCCAGCTCGTAGGCGTCGTCGTAGTTGCTTCCATACAGGATCACCTCGGCGCCGTAGCGTCGCGCCGACGTGACTTTGATGAGCGGCGCGTACTCGGGCATGACGATCGTGGCCGGGATGCCGAGCCGCTCGGCGTGGAACGCGACGGCGAGACCGTGGTTACCGGCGCTGGCGGCGATGACGCCCGTGCGCCGCGCATCGGGGCCCAGCTGGAGCAGGAGGTTGGCGGCGCCGCGCTCCTTGAACGAGCCCGTCATCTGGAGGTTCTCGAGCTTCACGAAACAGCGCGCGCGGGTGAGCTCGGAGAGGGTCTGCGAGTATGCGCAGGGCGTCTCGACGATGGCGTCGCGGAGCCGGAGCCGGGCGGTCTCGATGGCGGCGACGTCGACGGTGCCGGTCAGAGCGTCCATCAGAACGGCAGCGCCGGCTCGCCGAGCGTTGGCGTCATCCAGCCCACGGGCATGAGCGGCGTCGAGTGCGCGTAGCCGATGCGGCCGCGCCAGTCCACCACGATGAGGCCGCCCTCGCCGCGGCCCTCTTCCACGAGCAGGTCCACCGAGACCTTCGCCGCGTAGTCGGGGTCGTCGGCTTCCTTGAGGTACTCGAGCGCCCGGCGCGCGAGCACCACGCGGATGATCGCTTCGCCGTCTCCCGTGCACGACACCCCGCCCAGCGAGCTGTCGGCGTAGGTGCCGCAGCCGATCAGCGCGCTGTCGCCCACGCGGCCCGGCCGCTTGCCGAGCATGCCGCCGGTGGACGTCGCGGCGGCCACCGTGCCGTGGCGGTCGAGCGCCGTCGCGCCGACCGTCCCGGGCAGCGTGCCGGACCGCGCGCCACCAGGCGTACGGCTCGGCGTGTTGCCGGGCGTCGCGGCGCGACGCTCGGCGAGCCGTCGGCGCTGGCGCTCGGTGATCAGTGACGCCGGATCGCACTCGGGCAGCCCGGCGGCGCGCGCGAAGGCGTGGGCGCCGTGGGCGACCAGCAGGACGTGCCGGCTGTCGTCGAGGACCCGGCGCGCCAGCGTGATGGGATTGGCGACGCGGCTCACGGCGCCGACGGCGCCGCAGCCGAGGCGATCGCCCTCCATGATCGAGGCGTCCATCTCGACCGTGCCGTCCTCGGTCAGGACCGCGCCGCGGCCCGCGTTGAAGCGCTCGTCGTCCTCGAGGCTGCGCACGGCCGCCTCGACGGCGTCGAGCGCCCGGCCGCCACCGGCCAGCACGGCCCAGCCCGCGCTCACAGCCGCGCGCATGCCGGGCCGGAACTCGTCGGCGTCCGCCACCGCCGCGCCGGCGCCGCCGTGGACGATGATCGAGGGCACGCGACGGCCGCGCGCGTGTGCGGCGTGAGGTGGCGCCATGGCAATCACCGTGGCACAATCCGGCCGCCTTGCAAAGCCCGACGGCGCTCGAGCGCCTCAACGCGCGGATCGTGCGCTGCCGACGCTGCCCGCGACTCGTCGCGCACCGCGAGGCCGCCGCCGCGGAGCCGCCGCTCCGCTATCGGGGCCAGCGCTACTGGGCGCGTCCGCTTCCGGGCTTCGGCGACCCGCGCGCGCGGCTGCTGCTGGTCGGCCTCGCGCCCGCGGCCAACGGCGGCAACCGCACGGGCCGCATGTTCACGGGCGATCGCAGCGGCGACTGGCTCTTCGAGGCGCTCCATCACGCGGGCTTCGCCAACCAGCCGACGTCCATGCGCGCCGACGACGGCCTGCGGCTGCGCGACGCCTACATCACGGCGACGATCCGCTGCGCGCCGCCCGCCAACAAGCCGCTGCCCGCCGAGATCCTCGCGTGCCGTCCGTATCTGCTGGAGGAGCTGCGCCTGCTCGACCGCGTGCGCGTCGTCGTCGGCCTGGGACGGATCGGCTGGGACGCGTATCTGCGCGCGCGCCGTGCGCTGGGCAAGGCCCCGCCGCCGGCGCGGCCGGTCTTCGCCCACGGCGCCGCCAGTGACCTCGGCGACGGCGTCACGCTCCTCGCCTGCTATCACCCGAGCCAGCAGAACACGTTCACCGGCAAGCTCACGCGCCCGATGTTGAGGGGCGTGTTCACCGCCGCTCGGCGACTCATCGCCGACGATCTATAGTGGCAACGATATACTTGGCTCAGTATCTATCGGGCGGTATTCTGTCCGGTAGCGACTGGCCGCATATCTGTTGCCGGCAGCCGGGATGCAGTCACCCCCGACGCCGGATCGTCGCCTGGGGGCTGTCATGACGTGCTTGGACTGGCTCAGGGAATTGGGGCCTCACCTCATGGTTCTGGCGTTCTGGTTCACGAGCCTTGCTGTGTTTGAGTGGGTGCGGAAGGCGAAACCGCTCACGTTCTGGCTCTTCATGTTCTGCGCGCTCGCGGTTTGGCTCGTGGTCACCGGAGTAAAACTCGCCGACCTGCATCAAAAGGACGCCTTTCTGACCAGGAAGGCCGAGGTTATGGACGCCATTGGTCGGGAGATCAAAATCGGCCAAGGACTATTGCATCAAATTGCGCAAGACCAAGACTATATGAATCCAAGGCTAGGCCATTGCAACAGTGGCCCTGTCGTGGCGCGATACGCACCGAAGATCGAGGACTGGAAAAGTCGCAGCCAGAAACTCTTAGACGAGGTTCTGCCAGAGTCTGGCGCGCTGGCGAGATTTCAAACTGTTCCCGAAAGTTTCCCCAAGAGCGACTGTCCAAAGATGGATTTCAATTATTGGAAACTTCTCGCCATGACGCAAAACCTGATTTACATCTGGGAGGCGACCGAGCAGTATCGTTTGAGGGTGGGACCGAGATGCAGGAAATAATTACTTCGG
>QHRU01000067.1 GCA_003220225.1 Candidatus Rokuibacteriota bacterium | reverse complement strand
GAGCAGATCACGGCGCTCAAGGAGGAAGTCGACAAGCTGTGCGCGCCGCCCTCGACGTACGGCGTCTATCTCTCGGTGAACGAGGACGGCACCGTCAACATCCTGGCCCAGGGCCGCAAGGTGAAGGTCAACCTGCACCCGGCCCTCAAGGTGGAGACGCTCAAGCCCGGGCAGGAGCTGGTGCTCAACGAGGGCCTCAACGTGGTGGAGGCGGCCGGCTACGAGATCCAGGGCGACGTGGTCATTCTCAAGGAGCAGCTGGATCCCGAGCGGGCGGTGGTGACCCTGCGCGCGGACGAGGAGAAGGTGGGCATCATCGCCGATCCCCTGCGCCAGGCGCGGCTCAAGACGGGCGACCACCTGCTCATGGACGCCAGGTCGGGCTACCTGCTCGAGAAGCTGCCCAAGAGCGAGGTGGAGGATCTCTCGCTAGAGGAAGTGCCGGACATCGGCTACGAGCAGATCGGCGGGCTGGGCACGCAGATCGAAGCGATCAAGGACGCCGTGGAGCTGCCCTACCTGTACGCGGACTACTACAAGGAGCACAAGCTCACGCCGCCCAAGGGGGTGCTGCTGTACGGGCCGCCCGGCTGCGGCAAGACCATGATCGCCAAGGCGGTGGCCAATAATCTAGCCGAGAAGATCTCGGAGAAGCGCGGGGAGAAGATCAAGGGCTTCTTCCTCAACATCAAGGGGCCCGAGCTGCTCAACAAGTACGTGGGGGAGACGGAGCGCAAGATCCGCGAGATCTTCGTGAAGGCCAAGGAGAAGGCCAACGAGGACGTGCCGGTGGTGGTGTTCTTCGACGAGATGGACGCCCTGTTCCGCACGCGCGGCACGGGCATCTCCTCCGACGTGGAGACCACCATCGTGCCGCAGCTGCTGGCGGAGATCGACGGGGTGGAGGGGCTCAAGAACGTCATCGTCATCGGCGCCTCCAACCGGCAGGACCTGATCGATCCGGCCATTCTGCGGCCGGGCCGGCTGGACGTGAAGATCAAGATCGAGCGGCCCGACCAGGCGGCGGCCTCCGACATCTTCCACAAGTACCTGACGACCGACATCCCGATCGCCGAGTCGGAGACGAGGCAGCATCGCGGCGATATGCAGACGGCGATCGACACGATGATCGGGGCGAGCATCGAGGCGATGTACAGCCTCAGCGAGGAGAACCGCTTCCTCGAGGTCACCTACGCGAACGGCGACAAGGAGGTCCTCTACTTCAAGGACTTCTCGTCGGGCGCGATGATCGAGTCCGTCGTGCGGCGCGCCAAGAAGCTGGCGCTCAAGCGCTACATCGGTGGCGGCGAAAAGGGCATCACGACCGACGACCTCATCACCGCGGTCCGCGAGGAGTTCAAGGAGAACGAGGACCTGCCGAACACGACGAACCCCGACGACTGGGCGAAGATCGCCGGGAAGAAGGGCGAGCGGATCGTGTACGTCAAGCCGCTCATGGGCGAAACGCAGAAGGAAAAGCGTAACGTCGAAAAGGTCGTGAACACCGGCCAGTATCTATAAGGAATCGGGGGCCGTCGAACGGCCCCCACTTCCCCCCCGGTCCCGCGAACGGTGGCCGGGGGGTTTCCTTTTTCACGGTATCGTTCAGCGACCGTTGTCACGGGCTTCGTAGAGGGGACTGCATGGCCATCCCGAAAGTCATGGGCATCGAGACCGAGTACGGGATCACGGTCAAGAACCAGCCGGACTTCAACCCGATCCTGTCCTCCCTGCTGCTGATCAACTCCTACGAGACCTATCGCAGCTCGCGCGTGCGATGGGACTATGAAGCCGAGAGCCCGCTGCGGGATGCCCGTGGCTTCGAGTACATGGAGGAGAAGGAGGGCACGTCCAAGGAGGAGTCGCGGCTCATCAACCTGATCCTGTCCAACGGGGCGAGATTCTACGTGGATCATGCTCACCCCGAATACTCCAGTCCTGAAACGACGAATCCGAGAGACACGGTGATCTGGGATCGGGCCGGGGAGCGGATTCTGAACCTGTCGAGACAGCGAGCGGAAGCAGTCTCTCCGCCAGAACAGCGGATCCTCATCTACAAGAACAACACCGATAACAAGGGCAACTCCTACGGCACCCACGAGAACTACCTCATGGACCGCAAGGTGCCCTTCGCGCGGATCGTGCAGCACATGATGCCCTTCTTCGTCACCCGGCAGGTCTACACGGGCGCGGGCAAGGTCGGCTACGAGAACAACGCCGAGCCGTGCGAGTACCAGATCTCACAGCGCGCCGATTTCCTCGAGACGGAGGTCGGCCTGGAGACGATGCACTCGCGCCCGATCGTCAACACGCGCGACGAGCCCCACGCCGACCCCGAGAAGTACCGGCGCCTGCACGTGATCGTCGGCGACGCCAACATGAGCGAGGTCTCGACCTACCTCAAGGTCGGCACCATGGCCATCGTGCTCAGCATGGTCGAGGACGACTTCATCGAAAAGGACCTCTCGATCGACGGGCCGGTGGCCGCCTTCCGCAAGGTCTCGCGCGACCTCGCGTGCCGCGACACCGTCCGATTGAAGGACGGGCGCACGATCTCGGCGGTCGACCACCAGCGCGAGTTCCTCGCCCTCGCCAAGCGCTACTTCAAGGAGCGCCAGCAGCCCGAGCCCTGGGTGGCCGACGTGATGGGCAGGTGGGAGGCGACGCTCGACCGCCTCGCCGAGGACCCGAGGCAGCTCGGCCGCGAGCTCGACTGGGTCATCAAGCGGCAGCTCATCGAGAACTACGTCGCCAAGCACGACCTCGAGTGGAACGATCACCGTGTGCTGATGATCGACCTCCAGTACCACGACATCCGTCCCGGCAAGGGCCTCTACTACAAGCTCGAGGAGTCCGAGGCGGTCGATCGCATGGTCACCGATGACGAGATCTCCAAGGCGATCTACGACCCACCGAAGGACACGCGGGCGTACTTCCGTGGGATGTGCCTGCAGCGCTACAGCGACGAGATCGTGTCGGCCTCCTGGGACTCGGTCATCTTCGACCTCAAGGAAGGCCCCCTCAAGAAGATCTTCATGCTCGAGCCGCTCCGCGGCACCGAGGCACACGTGCGGCAACTCCTGACGGAATCGCCGACGGCCGCCGACCTGCTGCGCAACATCTCGCGGCCCAGCTTCGGGATGTGAGGCCCCCGCACCCACAAGGATCGCAATGAACGACGAGCACTGGCAGCACCAGTTCCGCGAGTACGGCAACTCCAGCTTCAGCGACCTGCTCCGCCGCGACTCGCCACACCTGTTCCCGTCGCCGGCCGCCGCGCGTCCTCCCCTCGAGCAGCCGGCGGCGCCGGAGCTGGTGCCGCACGGAACGACCGTGCTCGCGCTGCGATATCGCGACGGCGTCATCATGGCGGGCGACCGCCAGGCGACCGCCGGGTACCAGGTCGCGAGCCGACGCATCGAGAAGATCTTCAAGGCCGACGACCTGTCTGGCGTCGGCATCGCGGGCGCGGCCGGCCCCGCCATGGAGATGGCCAAGCTCTTCCAGACCGAGCTCGAGCACTACGAGAAGGTCGAGGGCGACAACCTCTCGCTCGACGGCAAGGCCAACAAGCTCGGGCAGATGATCCGCATGAACCTCCAGGCGGCCATGATGGGCCTGGCCGTGGTGCCGATCTTCGCCGGCTTCGACGAGAAAGCCGGCGTGGGCCGCCTCTTCAAGTACGACATCACCGGCGGCCGCTACGAGGAGAAGGACTACGACGCTCAGGGCTCCGGCTCCAAGGACGCGCGCGACTCGCTGAAGAAGCTCTGGAAGCGCGACATGGGGCGCGACGACGCGCTGCGGGTGACGCTGGAGGCGCTCATCGACGCCGCCGACGAGGACGTCGGCACCGGCGGCCCCGACCTCGTGCGTGGCATTTATCCGACCGTGAAGACCATCACGCGGAGCGGCTTCGGCGACGTCGCCGACGACGAGGTCAAGCGCGTGTGCGAGGCGATCCTCGCCGACCGCGCGCGCACCGGGAACGGGGGCTGAGCGTGCCGCTGCCCTACTACGTCAGCCCCGAGCAGATGATGAAGGACAAGGCCGAGTATGCCCGCAAGGGCATCTCGCGCGGCCGGTCCATCGTCACCCTCGAGATCCGCGACGGGATTTTGCTCGTGGCGGAGAATCCCTCGACCCTGTTGCACAAGATCTCGGAAATCTATGATCGGATCGCGTTCGCGGGCGTCGGCAAGTACAACGAGTTCGAAAATCTCCGGATCGCCGGCATCCGCCACGCGGATATCAAGGGCTACTCGTACAGCCGCGGCGACGTGACGGCCAAGGCGCTCGCCAACGCCTACTCGCAGGCGCTCGGCAACATCTTCACGCAGGACATCAAGCCCTTCGAGGTGGAGGTGCTCGTGGCGGAGGTGGCCGAGGCCAACGGCAGCCGCAACGAGATCTACCACATCCTCTACGACGGCACGATCGAGGACGAGCACAACTACGCGGCCATGGGCGGCCAGGCCGACGAGATCCGGCGCTTCCTCAAGGACCACTACCGGGATGCGCTCCCCCTGGACGAGGCGCTGCAGCTAGGGGTCCGGGCGCTGACGGTCACGCAGAACAAGACGCTCAGCGAGCGCGATCTCGAGGTGGCCGTGCTGGACCGCACGAAGGAGCGGCGCAAGTTCCGGCGCATCCCGCCCGAGGCGCTGAGCCAACTCCTGGGCACACAGAGGTAGGACGTGCTAGGCTGAGATCCAGATGAAGCGCCGCATCTTCGGCCTCGAGAACGAGTACGGCCTGACCTGCACCCTCAACGGCCAGCGGCGCCTCTCGCCCGACAACGTCGCGCGGTATCTCTTCGAGAAAGTCATCCCCGGCGCCCGGAACGCCAACGTCTTCCTCGAGAACGGCGCGCGCCTCTACCTCGACACCGGCTTCCACCCGGAGTACGCGACGCCGGAGTGCGATGACGTCGCCGAGCTGGTGATCCACGACAAGGCGGGCGAGCGCATCGTCGAGGACCTTCTGCACCAGGCCGAGAAGCGGCTGCGCGAGGACGGGATCTCGGGCAATATCCTGCTCTTCAAGAACAACACGGATTCCGCCGGGAACTCGTACGGCTGCCACGAGAACTATCTCGTCAGCCGCGACGTGTCGTTCCAGCGGCTGGCCGAGGCGCTGATCCCGTTCTTCGTCACGCGACAGATATTCGCGGGCGCGGGCAAGGTGCTCCAGACGCCGCGCGGCTTCCACTACTGCCTGAGCCAGCGCGCGCAGCACATCTGCCAGGAGATCTCGGGCGCCACGACATCGTCACGCTCGATCATCAACACGCGCGACGAGCCTCACGCCGACGCCGAACGATATCGGCGTCTCCATGTCATCGTGGGCGATTCCAATATGTCCGAAGTGGCGACGTATCTAAAAATTGGAACGACCGCCCTCGTCCTCGACATGATCGAAGATGGCTTCTTCGACCGCGATTACTCCTTACAGTCGCCGGTGCAGGCCATCCGCGATATCTCTCACGACCCGACGCTGAAGGAGACCATCAAGCTCAAGGACGGTCGCTCGATCTCGGCGCTGCAGATGCAGATCGAGTACCTCGAGTACACGACCCGCTACGTCAACTCCATCGACGCCGACGCCGCGTCCAAGGACGTGCTCGCGCGCTGGACGGACGTGATGGAGAAGCTCGAGTCCGATCCGATGCAGCTCGACCGCGAGCTCGACTGGGTCATCAAGCGTCAGTGGATCGAGAGCTACATGACGCGCAACCGGCTGTCGTGGCGCGACCCGAAGATCTCGCTGATGGACCTGCAATACCACGACATCCGCCCCGACCGCGGACTCTACTACAAGCTCGTCGGCAGGGACATGGTCGACCGCATCACCGACGACGAGACGATCGAGCGCGCCAAGCACGAACCGCCGCAGACGACGCGGGCGCGGCTGCGCGGCGAGTTCATCCGGCAGGCCAACCTCAAGGGCAAGGACTATCGTGTGGACTGGGTCTACCTGAAACTCAACGACCCGGAGCGCGAGACGATCCTCTGCAAGGACCCGTTCCAGTCCCACGACGAACGGGTCGAGCGTCTCATCCGCTCCTTCTGAACGTTCTGGATCCCTACCAGAAATTCCGCGCGCTCCGGCTCCTCCTCCTTCTCGCCCTCGGCGGGGTCTTCCTCTGGCTGGCCACCGGCCGCGCGCCGTCGCGGCGGCTGCGCGTCGTCGCGGTGACGCTCGCCGTGGCCGCCGCCCTCGCCTACCCGAATCTCGGCTTCTTCCACGTGCACTACAAGAGCCCGATCCACTGGCACGAGACCTTCCACTACTTCATGGGCGCCAAGTACCTCCCCGAGCTCGGCTACACGCGGATCTACGAGGCCACCTGGGTGGCCGGGCGCGAGCTCGGCGCCTTCGCGCCGATCCGCCGGGTGCGCGACCTCGCCACCTACGCGCTCCGTGACGTCGCGAGCATCGACGCGGCGGCCGTGCGTGCGCGCTTCGCGCCCGCGCGCTGGCAGGCGTTCAAGCGCGATCTCCTCGTCTTCGGCCCGCACATCGAAGACTGGGAGCGCGTCTTCTTCGACCACGGCTACAACGATCCCCCGCCGCGCGCGCTCGCGCTGCACCTCCTCGTCCGCTGGCTGCCCGCGACTCCACTCACGCTGACGCTGCTGACCTCGCTCGACTACGCGATCGTGCTGGCCGCCTTCTGGGCGGTGTGGCGCGCCTTCGGGGGCCTGGCGGCCGCGCTCGCCTTCGCCTACCTCGCGCTGAGCTTCTTCGCGCGCTTCGACTTCATCGGCGGCTCGCCGCTGCGCTGGGACTGGATCGCCGCGCTGCTCCTCGGCGCCGCCGCGCTCGCGCGCGGCGCGGGCGCCGCCGCCGGCCTCGGCTTCGGCTACGCCGTCCTCGCGCGGGTCTTCCCCGTGCTCTTCCTGGTCCCCCTCGGCCTCAAGTGGATGCAGGCGCGGCTCACCGGCGCGCGCGATCCGGCGCTCGCGCGCTGTCTCGTCGCCGCGGCAGCGCTGGGGCTCACGGTGTCGCTGACGCTGGTGGCCGTGCCCCGGACGCGCGAGCTGACCGGGGAGTTCACGGCCAAGATCCGCCTGCACAACCAGGGCACGTACACGAACCACGTCGGCCTCGGCTCGCTGATCGCGTTCCACACCGCGCCCTGGGTCGAGCGGCCTGACGGCAGCGTCTTCGTCCCGCACGAGGCGGCGCTCGCCGCGCGGCCGGCGCCCTGGGTGCTCCCGATGGTGTCGGTCCTCTACCTCCTGGTGGCGCTGCCGCTGATTCTCAAGGCGCGGCCGCTCGAGTCGGTGATGTATGCGGTGCCGCTCGTCTTCTGCGCGCTCTCGCCGGCCGGCTACTACTACTCGTTCCTCGTGCTCCTCGTGCTGCTGCCGTGGCGCGACGGCGCCGCCGACCCCGTGCGGCTGGTCGCCATGGGCTTCCTCGCGTTCGTCGGCGCCGCCGGCTACGCCTTCGAGCTGACCTCGTCGGAGCTCTTGCCGCTCTTCTACGAGGCGTCCATCCAGCTCGGCGTCTTCCTGCTCCTCTGGCTCGTCTTCGAATACATCCGCCTCGCCGCGTCCGTCGGCCGCAGTCCCTCGGTTTCGACGACGCCCGCGTCCACCACCCGCGGGGGTTGACCCCCACCCCGGCGGGATGCTAAATCTGCTCTCCCGAGATATCGGGAGCGGCCGTGTGCCGCCGCGCAGTGTTTGTTCTCCGTGGGCCCGCGGAGCCGCTCACGCAGCAGGGATCGGACAGGAGGAGGCCTCGATGCTCGGACGCAAGGACGCCCCCAAGCCGGCCGCCCCGCAGGCGCAGACCAACGGCCACGGCGCGACCCCGATCACGCTGCTCACGGTGGTCGGCGAGCACGCCAGGATGGAGGGCAAGTTCGAGATCAACGACTCGGTCCAGATCGAGTGCGAGGTGGGCGGCGAGCTCCAGGTGGGCGGCAAGCTCGTGATCGGCGAAAAGGGCGTGGTCAACGCCAACGTCAACACGGTGGACGCGATCGTCATGGGCCACTACGATGGCAACATGGTCGCCACCGGCAACGTCGAGATCACCGCCACCGGGCGCGTGAGCGGCAACATCCAGACCGACTCGCTGGTCATCAGCAAGGGCGGCTTCTTCAACGGCAACGTGAGCAAGATCACCGAGCCGGGCGGCGGCCAGCGGCCCGTGTACCTGATCGAGGAGAAACGCGCCAGCGCCGGCCAGCCGGTGCCGCGCTAGCGGCAGCCGAGGCCAGGGCTCCGCCCATGATCTTCAGGAAGAAGCCAAAACGCGTGGCCGCCCGCACCAACGACCTCACCGCGTTCATCGACGAGGCGTCCGACTTCGAAGGCAAGTACACGTTCAGCGGCACCGTCATGCTGAACGGCAAGTTCAAGGGCGAGATCGCCTCGAACGACACGCTCATCATCGGCGAGAAGGGTGTGGTCAACGCCTCCATCCGCGCGGGGGTGATTCTCATCAACGGCGAAGTCGTGGGCAACGTGCTCGGCACCGAGCGCGTGGAGCTGCGCGGCACCGCGCGGGTCTTCGGCGACGTCGAGGCGCCGGTGGTGATCGTGGAGGAAGGCGTCGTCTTCGAGGGCCATTGCCGCATGACCAAGCCGCGCCCGGGCGAGACGCCGCCCGTCGTCACGCCGGCCCGCGACGCCGCCGTCCTCCCCTTCAAGCGTTAGTCCTCCAGTCGCGCGTGAGGGCGCCGACGCGCGCCAGCAGCTCGGCCTCGGACACGCGCGCGAGCCGCGCGTCCTCCACCACGCGCTCGCCGTGGACCCAGACGTCCGTCACCGCTTGCGGCGACATCGCGAACACCACGTTGGCCAGGAGGTTCGTGGCCGGATGCAGTGACGCGTGGCCGAGGTCCACGGCGACGAAGTCGGCGAGCCGGCCCGCCTCGATCCGCCCGGCGTCGAGCCCGAGGATGGCGGCGCCGGACTCGGTGCCGAGGCCGAACACCGTCGTGGCCGGCAGCGCGCCGCCGTCGAGGAGGCGCACGCGCTGCAGGAGCGAGGCCATCCGCATCTCCTCGAAGACCGACAGCCGGTTGTTGGTGCAGCCGCCGTCGGTGCCGAGGCCGACGCGCACGCCCGCGCGCAGCAGCTCGGGCAGGCGGGTGACGCCGTCGCCGAGGAACATGTTGCTCGAGGGACAGTACGCCAGCGCCGCGCCGCGAGCGCCCATGAGCGCAACCTCCTCGTCGTCGAGCCAGACGGCGTGCACAGCGATCGTGCGCGCGCCGAGCGCGCCGAGCCGGTCGAGGTGGCGCACCGGCGTGGCGCCGTGCTCGCGCAGCGTCCGCTCGCCCTCGTAGCGTCCCTCGGCCACGTGCACGTGCATCGGCACGTTCTCGGTTTCCGCCACCTCCCATCCCGCCCGAATCATGGTCGGAGAGGCGCCGTGCGGGCTGTGCGGCGCCGCGTGCACGTCCACCGTCGCGTCGTGGCGGTGGGCGGCGATCAGCTCGCGCACGCGGCGGGCCGCGTCGGCGGAGCTCTCGCGGTAGCGCTTGGGCGCGCCCTCCCAGTCGTACATCGTGCGCGCCAGCACGAGCCGGATGCCCACCGCGCGCGCGGCGGCGATCACCGCCTCCGCGTTCTCGTGGCCGCCGTCGTTGAGATAGAAGAAGTCCACGCACGTCGTGACGCCGTGACGGAGCATCTCGGCGAAGGCGAAGGCGGCGCCGAGGCCGATGCCGTCGCGGTCGAGCCGCTCGGAGAAGGGATAGAGCACGCGGTCGCGCCAGCCGGCGAAGTCGAGGTCGTCGCCGAGCCCGCGCAGCAGCGACTGGAACGTGTGGCAGTGCGCGTTGACGGTGCCGGGCAGCAGCGCGCGGCCCGTCAGCGCCACGTCGCCCGCGCGCGGCGGACCGGCGGCGCCGACGTGGGCGATGCGGCCGTCAGCCACCACGATCGCGACGTCGCGCCGCCAGCCGTCGGGCGTCAGCACGACCTCGGGCAGGAGTCTCATCGGCGGCCGTCGAGTATACTGCCGAGCCGTGACTGCCCACCACGCGATCATCGACGCGCGCGACGCCGGCACCGTCTGATGCGGCTCGGCTTTGTGCTCGCCGGGGCGGCCACCCTGCCCGCCGCCGAGTTCGTGGAGGTCGTGCGCGAGACGGAGGCGCGCGGGTATCACACGGCGTGGACGGGCGAAACCGCCGGCTACGACGCCATCGCGGTGATGGCGGCCATGGCCGCCCACAGCACGACCCTGCACGTGGGCTCCGCCGTCGTGCCCGTCCAGACGCGCACGCCGACGCTGCTCGGGATGAGCGCGGCGGCGCTCGGCCACCTGGCCCCGGGCCGCGTCGCGCTCGGCATCGGGCTCTCGAGCCGGATCATCGTCGAGCAGTGGCACGGGCTGCAATTCTCGGCCGCGCTCGCGCAGATCCGCGAGGCCGTGCAGATCATCCGCCTCGTGACCGCGGGCGAGCGCGTGAACTTCGAGGGGGCCTTTTACCGCGTGAAGAACTTTCGCCTCGTGGCGCCGCCCGCGCCCGTGCGCATCGTGCTGGCCGCGCTCGGTCCCGAGATGCTCGAGCTGGCGGGCGAGATCGCCGACGGCGTCGTGTTGAACTGGATCCCCCCCGAGGCGGTGCCGGCCTCCATCGCGCATCTCGAGGCGGGAGCGCGGAAGGCGGGCCGCACACTCGAGGGCTTCGAGATCGCCTCGTTCATTCGCACCTGCGTGACCGACGATGTGAAGACGGCGCGCGCGGCGCTCGCGCGCGACATCACCGGCTACGCCATCGTCGACGTCTACGCGTCGTTCTTCCGGACGGCCGGGTTCGCCGGAGAGGTGGACGCGGTCAACGCGCGCTGGCAGGCCGGCGACCGCGCCGGCGCCGTCGGCGCGATCTCGCCGCGCGTGCTCGACGGGCTCGGCGTCGTCGGCGACGAGGCGTTCTGCCGCGCGCGCATCGAGGCCTTCGCGAAGGCCGGGCTGACGATGCCGGTGGTGCTGCCGTTCAACCCCGCGGCCGCCGCCGGCGGCGACCCGCGCCCCACGCTGCTGCGCACGCTGCGCACCTTCGGCGGATGAGGCTCCGGGTCCTCGGCGTCATTCCCGCGCGGCTGGCCAGCACGCGCCTGCCGCGCAAGCTCCTGCGCGAGATCGCCGGGCGCCCGCTGATCTGCTGGACGTGGGAGGCGGCGCGGCGCGCGCCGGAGCTCAGCGACGTGCTCGTGGCCACCGACGCCCAGGAGATCGTGGACGTCTGCCACGCCCACGGCATCCCCGCCATCCTCACCTCGTCCGCGCACCCATCGGGCACCGATCGCGTGTGGGAAGTGGCGCAGGGCCGCGCCGCCGACGTCTACGTCAACGTGCAGGGTGACGAGCCGCTCGTCACGCCCGGCCACGTGGCACGGCTCGTCGCGCCGTTCCGCACGCACCCCGACACGCAGGTGAGCACGCTCAAGATCCGCGCGACCGACGCCGAGAAGCCGCTGCCGAGCGTCAACAAGGTCGTGGTCGACGCCGCCGGCCACGCGCTCTACTTCTCGAAATTCCCGATCCCCTACGACCGCGACCGCATCGGCACGCCGGTCTACAAGCACATCGGTCTCTACGCCTACCGGCGCGCCGCGCTCGAGGCCTTCCATCGCCTGCCGCCGTCGGAGCTCGAGCAGACCGAGCGGCTCGAGCAATTGCGCTTCCTCGAGAACGGCATCCCGATCACGGTCGTGGAGACGACCGAGCCGACCGTCGGCGTGGACACGGAGGACGATCTGCACGCCGTGCAGGCCCTGCTCGCGGCGCGGGGGCGGTGACCCGGACCCCGGAGGCGGCGCGCCAGCGCTGGGTGATCCTCGCGGTCATCGTGCTGGCGCAGACGGTCGCCAACGTCGGCCCCCTCGGCATTCCGGCCATCGCCTCGCTGATCCGCGACGACCTCGGGCTCACGCTGACGCAGGCCGGCTCGTTCCTGTCCGTCTACTACCTCGGCCCGGTGACGATGTCGTTCTTCGCCGGCATGCTCGCCGATCGCTGGGGGACCGCGAAGACGCTCGTGCTCGGCCAGGCCCTCATCGCCGGCGGCCTGCTCGCGGCCAGCACCGCGGGCTCGTACGGCGTGCTGCTGGCGCTGCTCGGCATCGCAGGCGTCGGGTACGGCACGCTCAACCCGGCGTCGACGACGGCGGCGATGTCGTGGTTCCCGCCGCGCCAGCGCGCCACGGTCGTCGGCCTCAAGCAGGTCGGCCTGCCCTTCGGCGGCATGCTCGGCGCCGCCCTGATGCCCGCGCTCGCGCTGCGCCTGGGCTGGCGCTGGGCGATCGCCGCCGGCGCGCTGGCGATCGTCGCGTGCGCGGCGCTCTGCGCGACCGTCTATCGCGACCCGACCGGCGAGGCGCCGCTGCGCCGCGCGGCGGGCCAGCGCGGGACGGTCGCGGAGGTGCTGCGCTCGCGGGACCTCTGGCTGGTCGCCAGCGCCACGCTGGTGTTCGCCGCGATGCAGACCGTCTGGATGGCGTTCCTCGCCCTCTATCTCCAAGAGTTCGTCGGGCTCGCGCTGCTCGCGGCGAGCCGGTACCTGGCGCTCGCCCAGGCGGGCGGCGTGCTCGGGCGCGTCGCGTTCGGCGTGCTCTCCGATCGCACGTTCGGCGGCCGCCGCCGCACGCCGCTCGTCATCGCCGGCTGCGGGTCCGCGCTCTGCTCGCTGGCCATCGCCTTCACGGGCCCGGGCGCGGGACCATGGCTGCGTGCAGCACACCCTCATGGCCGAGCTCGCCGGGCCGCGCTCGGCCGGCACCGCGGTCGGGCTCGGGCTCGCCATCTCCTCGCTCGGCGTGACGCTCGGCCCGCCCGTCTTCGGCTGGTGCGTGACGGCGGCGGGCGGCTATCGCGGCCCGTGGATCGGCCTCTCGCTCGTGATGCTGGCGGGGCTCGGAGTCCTCGCGCTCGTCCGCGAGCGCGCGCGGTTTTAGGAGCCTGTCGGAATCGAGGGGCGCCACGGCTTCGCCGGGGCGCGACGAGCGGTTGGGGGGGTTGGGGGGCCATTTCGGGGCCCCCCATGTACTAAGCGCGTTCGGGCTCGCGCGGTCGCACCTCGGTCGGCAACGGGATACGGATCCGCTCCGCGCGGAGCCGCTTGAGCACGCGCTTGCGCAGCTCGTGCTGGACGCTGAACTGGTCGACGAAGCTCCGCACCTGGCAGGCGAGCGTGAACTCGAGCGCGTAGTCGCCGAAGCCCGGGATGAGCCGCGCCGAAGGCGGCGGCTCGGCGAGGAGCCCGTCGACCTGCCCGACCGCGCGGGTGGCCTCGTCGACCAGCAGACGCTCGACGAGCTCGGCGTCCGCGTCGTAGTCGACGCGGACGCGGATGAGCACGGCCATCCGCGTCTCACCGAGGTCGTAGTTGGTGATGATGGACTCCGCGACCCGCTTGTTCGGGACCACGACGACGTTGTTCTGGAGCATGCGGAGGCGCGTGGAGCGCCAGCCCACGTCCACCACGTGGCCCTCGACGTTCTCGGCCGAGAGGCGCACGTAGTCGCCCACGCGGATCGGCTTGTCGGCCAGCAGGTGGATGCCCGCGAAGAGGTTCGACAGCGTGTCCTGCAGGGCCAGGGCGACCGCGAGGCCGCCCACGCCGAGCGCGGTGAGGATCGGCGTGACGGCGATGCCGAGGGAGCTGAGCAGCACGAGGCCACCGACCACGAGGACGACCAGGCGCACGGACGTGCGGAAGAGCCCGGTGACGCCGACGGCGAGCGCGCGCCGCTCGCTCGCCGCCGCCACCAGCGAGTCGAGCGCGCCGGCCACCGTCATGGTGACCGACAGGATGATCGCGGCCTCGAGCACGGCGTGGATCTGGACGGCGAGGCGGGGCGGCAGCTCGGCCATCTCGATGGCCACGAAGAGGCCGAGCACGACGCACCAGAGCAGCGACGGCAGGCGGATCGCCTGGAGGACCAGGCTGTCCCCCGTCGCGCGCTGGCCGGTCCAGCGGCGGAAGCCGAGGATCAGCGCGTTCCGGAAGAGCAGCGCCGCGACCGTCACCACCACGAGGGCGACGACGGGCCAGAAGAGCCGGGGCCACAAGGCGCGCATGCGCGTGCATGCTATCGTAGGTCTCACGCATGCGCCGCGTCTTCTATGGCTGGATCGTCGTCGCCGCCTCTGCGACGATCGTCTGCGTCGCTCTCGGCTGCCTCTTCGCTCTCGGCGTGTTCCTCGCGCCGATCGAGCGCGCCATGGGCTGGAGCCGCGGCGCGATCTCGACGGTCGCCCTGCTGAACTGGATCGCGATGGGCCTCGGCTCGTTCTTCTGGGGGGCGCTCTCCGACCGCATCGGCGGGCGCGGCGTCGCGGTCGGCGGCGGATTCCTGCTCGGCCTCGGGCTCGTGCTTGCGAGCCAGGCGCAGGCGCTGTGGCAGTTCTCCCTCAGCTTCGGCTTTCTGGTGGGCTTCGCGGCGGGCGCCTTCTACGCGCCGCTGACCGCCACCACGACCAGATGGTTCACCGCGCGCCGCGGCCTCGCGGTCGCCCTCGTGTCGGCCGGGATCGGGCTCGGCATCCTGATCGTCGCGCCGCTCGCGCGCGCGCTGACGAGCGCCTGGGACTGGCGCGTGGCGATGCTCGTGCTGGGCGACCTCGCGTGGCTCGTGATTGTCCCCGTGGCCCTCCTGCTGCGCGAGCCCGCGACGGGCGCCGTGGCCAGCGACGACGCGGAGCCCGGGGCCCAGCGCGACTACACGACGCGCGAAGTCCTGGCCGCGCCGCAGTTCTGGGCGATCGCGCTCACGCACTTCGCCTGCTGCGCCGCGCACTCCGGCCCGATCTTCCACATGGTCACGCACGCCACCGACCAGGGCGTGGCCGCGATGGCGGCGGCCACGGTGTTCGGCGTCTCCGGCCTCGCCTCGATCGTGGGCCGTATCGGCGGCGGGCTCCTGGCCGACCGCTTCGGCGCCAAGCCCACCCTCATCGCGGGCCTGGCGGTCCAGGCGGCGATGATCTTCGGCTATCTCTTCGCGCGCGACCTCGGCTCGTTCGTGGCGCTGGCGCTCGTGTTCGGCACGGCCTACGGCGGCGTCATGCCGCTCTACGCGCTCGTCACCCGCGAGTACTTCGGCGAGAAGGTGATGGGCAGCGCGTACGGCGCCGTGTTCCTGATCTCCACGCTGGGGATGGGCCTCGGGTCGTTCGCGGGCGGGGTGATCTACGATCGGCTCGGGTCGTACGTCTGGCTCTTCCTCGCCTCGTTCGCCATCGGGACGATGGCCGTCGTGCTGGCCTTCACGTTCCGGCGGCCGCGGCTGCCGGCGCTCGCGCTCACCGAGGCCGCTGCCGCCCGTTAGCCCGTCGCGGGGATCACGCGGCGCGACAGGCGCGGCAGGGTTGTATTTGACGAGGTCCCCCTCGGGGTGGTATCACTTCGTCACTTTTCCGTCACGTTTCCCGGAGGTTTAGCCCTCGCTTCAACCTTGGAGACCAGCGCGACGTCTGCGCCAGTTGAAAGAGTCAAGGGAGGATTCGCGAATGGACGTGAAGT
This sequence comes from Candidatus Rokuibacteriota bacterium, assembly GCA_003220225.1. Classification (GTDB taxonomy): domain Bacteria; phylum Methylomirabilota; class Methylomirabilia; order Rokubacteriales; family CSP1-6; genus AR12. Next base: position 24,717 of record QHRU01000067.1, on the reverse strand, counting down.
CGATGGATCGGCGGTACTTCCTCAAGATCACCGGCATCGCCGGGATCCTCGCCGCGCGGCAGGCGCCGGCGTTCGCGCAGGGAAGCACCCTGCACTGGGTCCGCTGGGTGGACTTCATCCCCGAGTCGGACCTCGAGCTCAAGCGCCAGATGCCCGAGGCCGAGAAGGCGCTGGGCGCGAAGATCCAGTTCGAGACGATCAACGCCAACGACCTGCAGCCGCGCATCACGGCCGCCGTCCAGTCGGGCTCGGGCGCTGACATCTTCAACTTCCAGTACAACTGGCCGCACCTCTACCAGAACGCCGTCATCGACGTGAGCGAGGTGGCGAGCGCCTTGTCCAAGGCGGAGGGCGGCTTCTACGAGGTGTGGGCGCCCTCCTGCCAGGTCAACGGCAAGTGGCTCTCGGTGCCGCACTCGATCGTCGGCAACGCCGTCGCCTACCGCAAGTCGTGGCTCAAAGAAGCGGGCGCCAGCCACTACCCGAAGACGTGGGACGAGGCGCGCAAGCTGTTCGCCGGGCTCAAGAAGAAGGGCAAGCCGTACGGCCAGACGCTCGGCCACACCTTCGGCGATGCCCCGACCTTCACCTACCCGATGACCTGGGCCTTCGGCGCCGCCGAGACCGACAAGTCGGGCAAGAAGGTCGTGCTCCAGAGCAAGGGCGCCGTCGAGGCGGTGAAATTCATGCAGGGGTTCTGGAAGGAGTGCTGCGACGAGGGTGGCCTGGCCTGGGACGACACCAACAACAACCGCGCCTTCCACGCCGGCGAGATCTCGGCCACGCTCAACGGCGCCTCGATCTACATCGTGGCCAAGCGGCAGAAGGACAAGATCAAGGACGAGAAGGGCGAGCCGCTGTTCCAGGACATCGACCACGCGCCGCTGCCGGCCGGCCCGGCCGGCGGCTACCTGCTCTTCCTCAACCAATCGCACGCGGTGATGAGGTACAGCAAGAACCCGAAGCTGGCGAAGGACTTCCTCACGTGGCTGCACAAGCCGGAGAACTACGGCAAATGGTTCGCCTCGCAGGAGGGCTACTCCGTCGGCTCCACCCACAAGTGGGAGAACGACCCGATGTGGGGCAAGCTCGACGAGCCGCTGAAGATGTTCCGCACGGCCGCCCGCAACACGCGGCTGTTCGGCTACGCCGGGCCATCCACCGCGAAGGCCACCGAGGCCTTCACGAAGTACATCATCACCGACATGTACGCCAAGGGCGTGCAGGGCATGTCGGCCGAGGACGCCGTGAAGTGGGCCGAGGGTGAGCTCAAGAAGGTCTACGAGGCTTAACGGACCGCTCCCGACAGGAGGCTCGATGCAACGCCGAACGTTCATCAAGCTGACGGGCGTCGCCGGCATTCTCGCCGCCCATCGGGCCCCCGCCTTCGCGCAGGGGTCCAAGGTGCACGTCGTACGCTGGGTCGACTTCATTCCGGAGGCCGACGTGGAGCTGAAGCGCCAGGCTCCCGAAGCCTCCAAGGCGCTCGGCGCCGAGGTGCAGTTCGAGTTCATCAATGCCAACGACCTGCAGCCGCGCATCACGGCGGGCATCCAGTCCGGCTCGGGTGCCGACATCTTCCAGATGCTCTACAACTGGCCGCAGCTCTACGCCAACGGTCTCGTCGACGTCTCCGACGTCGCGGAGGCCGTCTCCAGGGCGCAGGGCGGCTTCTACGACGCGTTCGACGCCGCCGCCAAGGTCGGCGGCCGGTGGCTGGCCGTGCCGCACAGCACCGGCGGCAACGCGGTCGCCTGGCGGCGCTCGTGGCACGCGGAGATCGGCCTGACCGAATTTCCCAAGACGATGGACGCCTGGCGCGAGGCGGGCCGAAAGCTCAAGGCCAAGGGCAAGCCGGTCGGCCAGGCGCTCGGGCACAGCTTCGGCGATCCGCCGACCTTCGCGTACGCGTTCCTGTGGAGCTACGGGGGCGCCGAGACGGATCCCTCCGGCAAGCGTGTCGTCCTCAATTCCAAGGGCACGGTGGAGTCGGTGAAATTTCTCACAGCGTTCTGGAAGGACGCGTGCGACGAGGGCGGGCTCGCCTGGGACGACACGAACAACAACCGCGCCTTCCACGCGGGCGAGATCAGCGCCACCCTCAACGGCGCCTCGATCTACATCGTCGCCAAGCGAAAGAAGGACACGATCAAGGACGAGAAGGGCGAGCCGCTCTGGCAGGATATCGAGCACGCGGCGCCGCTGCCGGCGGGGCCGGCCGGCGAGGCCGCGCTCTACGTGCCCTTCCAGCACGCGGTGATGAAGTACAGCAAGAACCCGAAGCTCGCCAAGGGCCTCCTGACCTGGATGCACCAGAAGGAGAACTACGGGAAGTGGTTCGAGGTGAACGAGGGCTATTCGGTGGGCGCCGCGAAGGCCTGGGAAGAGCATCCGATGTGGGCCAAGATCGACAAGCCGCTGCAGGTCTTCCGGCGCGCCGCGCGCAAGACGCGGATGCTCGGCTACCAGGGACCGGCGACGGCGAAGGCCACCGAGTCGTACTCGAAGTACATCATCGTCGACATGTACGCCAAGGCCGTGCAGGGCATGCGGGCCGAGGACGCCGTGAAGTGGGCCGAGACCGAGCTCAAGAAGATCTACGAGGGCTAGGGCCATGACCATGCGCGCAGGCATCACCCGTCGACGATTCTTGCAGGGCAGCGGCGCGGTCGTGGGGCTCACGGCGGCCGGCCGCGCGCCCGCGTTCGCGCAGGGCAGCAAGCTGCACGTCCTGCGCTGGGTGGACTTCATCCCGGCCTGTGACGTCGAGCTGAAGAAGCAGGCCGGCGAGGCCTCGCGGCTGCTCGGCGCCGAGGTGCAGTTCGAATTCATCAACGCCAACGACCTGCAGCCGCGCATCACCGCGTCCATCCAGTCGCAGAGCGGCCCCGACATCATCCACATGCTGCACAACTGGCCGCACCTCTACGAGAACGGTCTGCTCGACGTCAGCGACGTCGCGGCCTGGCAGGCAAAAGACCAGGGCGGCTTCTACCCGCAGTCCGAGACGTACACGAAGGTCGGCGGCCGGTTCATGGCCCTGCCCCACAGCATCGTGCCCGGTCTCATCGCCTACCGGAAGTCATGGTTCGACGAGATCGGCGTCACCACCTTCCCGAAGACCTACGACGAGCTGCGGGCCGTGGGCACGAAGCTGAAGAAGAAGGGTCATCCCTACGGGCAGACGCTCGGCCACACCTTCGGCGACGCGCCGGCGTGGGCGTATCCGCTCATGTGGAACTTCGGCGGCGTGGAGACCGATCGCAGCGGCAAGACGGCCATCGACAGCAAGGGCTCGGTGGAGGCGGTCAAGTTCATGACGGCGTTCTGGAAGGACGCCTGCGACGAGGGCGGCCTGGCCTGGGACGACACGAACAACAACCGCGCCTTCCTGGGGGGCGAGATCTGCGCGACGCTCAACGGCGCTTCGATCTACATCGCCGCCAAGCGCGGCCAGGAGAAGATCAAGGACGAGCGCGGCGAGCCGCTGGTGCGCGATATCCAGCACGCTCGGCTGCCCGCGGGACCGGCGGGGTCGTGGAGCTATCACACGGCGTTCGCGCACGCGGTGATGAAGTACACGAAGAACCCGAAGCTCGCGAAGGACTTCCTCAAGTGGTTCCACGGCCAGGACGCGTACGGCCGCTGGTTCGAGGTGGCCGAGGGCTTTTCGGTCGGCGCCACCAAGCGCTGGGAGCGGCATCCGCTCTGGAACACGATCGACGAGCCGATGAAGGGCTTCCGCACCGCCCCTGACAACTCGCGTACGATGGGTTTCGCCGGGCCCCCCTCGGCCAAGGCCACGGAGGTCTACAGCAAGTACGTCGTCGTGGACATGTTCGCCAAGGGTGCCCAGGGCAGTAGCCCTGACGAGGCCGTCAAGTGGGCGGCCGCCGAGCTCAAGAAGATCTACGGGTAAGCGTGAAGAAACCGATCGCGGGCGGAACGAATGGCGCGGTGGTGGTGGCCCTGCCGCACCCGGGCACCCGGCGCGCCCGGGGGCTGACGCGCTTTCTCGAGAGCGAGCGGCTGCTGGCCTCGCTGCTGCTGGCGCCGACGGTCGTGTTGCTCGGGACGTTCATCGCCTACCCGTTCGTCTCGGGCGTCTGGCTCTCGCTCTCCGACACGAGCGTCGGCAACGTCGGTCACTTCGTCGGTCTGAAGAACTTCGCGAAGGCGTGGGACGACTCGATCTTCCAGCAGGCGTTCCGCAACACGTTCTTCTACACGTTCTGGGCCACGATCTTCAAGCTGGCCCTCGGCATGTGGCTGGCCCTGCTGCTCAACCGCAGCTTCCGCGGCAAGCGCCTCGTGCGCGCCTCGATGCTGCTGCCGTTCATCATCCCGACCGTGCTCTCGACGTTCGCCTGGCGCTGGATGTTCGATCCCACGTTCAGCGTGCTGAACTGGCTCCTCTTCCGGACGGGCTTCATCGTGAACAAGATCCCGTTCCTGTCCGACGGCGTCTACGGCATGTGGTGCGCGATCGTGGTGAATACCTGGCGCGGCATGCCCTTCTTCGCCATCACGCTGCTGGCCGGGCTGCAGACGATCAACCCCGACCTGCACGAGGCGGCCTCCCTCGACGGCGCCAACGGCTGGCAGCGCTTCTGGCACGTGACCTGGCCGCTCCTGAAGCCGGTCACGCTCGTGGTGGTGGTCTTCTCGATCATCCAGACGTTCTCCGACTTCCAGCTCATCTACGTGCTGACGGGCGGCGGCCCCGCGAACGCCACCCACCTGCTCGCGACCTACGCCTACCAGGTGGGCGTGGCCACCGGCCTCCTGGGCGAGGGGGCGGCCATCTCGCTCTTCATGCTACCCGTGCTGTTTGTCGTCGTCTGGGTGCAGCTGCGCTACCTCCGTCGCCTCGAGGGCGCGTAGATGGTCATCGAGCGGCCGTGGAAGCGGTGGGTGTACTTCTACATCCCGCTCACCCTGTTCGTGATCGGCACCCTCTTCCCCTTCTACTGGATGCTCATCACGGCCATCCGTCCCGACGCGGAGCTGTACCGCTCGTGGCGCGCCGTGAACAACGCGCCCTTCTGGACGCTCCACCCCACGCTGGAGCACTTCCGCGACCTGTTCGAGAAGACGACGTTCCCGCACTGGCTCTGGAACACGTTCTTCATCGCCGTCATCTCCACCGGCATCTCGCTCTTCTGCGGGCTGCTCGCCGGCTACGCGCTGGCACGACTGAAGTTCCCGATGGCGGGGGCGTTGGGAACTTCGATCTTCGTCACCTACCTCGTCCCTCCGACGCTGTTGTTCATTCCGTTGGCCGATATCATCCGCAACTTCCAGCTCGGCAATACTCCGTGGGCGCTGATCCTGACCTACCCGACGTTCCTCATCCCCTTCTGCACGTGGCTCCTCATGGGCTACTTCAAGACGATCCCCAAGGAGCTCGAGGAGTGCGCGCGCATCGACGGGGCCACGCGGTTCGGGGCCATGGTGCGGATCATCTTTCCCATCGCGGTGCCCGGCATCCTGTCGGCGGGGATCTTCGCGTTCACGCTCTCGTGGAACGAGTTCATCTACGCGCTGGTGTTCCTCTCGTCGCCGGAGCGCAAGACGGTGCCGGTCGGCGTCGTCTCCGAGATGATCCGCGGCGACATCTACTTCTGGGGACAGCTGATGGCGGGCGCGCTGCTGGGCAGCATCCCGGTCGCGCTCGTCTACTCTTTCTTCGTCGAGTACTACGTCACGGGACTCACCGGGTCCGTCAAGGGGTGAGCCCGAAGAGCCCGGAGCACCCGACTCCGGGGAATCCATTGAGGGGAGACATCGCATGGCTCAGGTGCTGCTGAAAGACCTCAACAAGAAGTACGACGAGGTGCACGCCGTCAAGGACGTGAACCTCCACATCCGCGACAAGGAGTTCATCGTCCTCGTGGGCCCGTCCGGCTGCGGCAAGTCCACGACCCTGCGCATGGTGGCGGGGCTCGAGGAGATCACCGCCGGCGAGATCGCCATCGGCGACCGCGTGGTCAACGACCTGCCGCCGAAGGACCGCGACATCGCGATGGTGTTCCAGAACTACGCCCTCTACCCGCACATGACCGTGTACGACAACATGGCGTTCGGGCTGAAGATGCGCAAGTTCCCCAAGGCCGAGATCCAGAAGCGGGTGCAGGACGCCGCCGAGATCCTCGGCATCCAGGACCTCCTCAAGCGCAAGCCGCGCCAGCTCTCGGGCGGCCAGCGGCAGAGAGTTGCGGTGGGGCGCGCCATCGTGCGCCATCCCCAGGTGTTCCTCTTCGACGAGCCGCTGTCGAACCTGGACGCCAAGCTGCGCGTGCAGATGCGCGTCGAGCTCAAGCGGCTGCACGACCGGCTGGAGACCACGGCCATCTACGTGACCCACGACCAGGTCGAGGCCATGACACTCGGCGACCGCGTCGTGGTGATGAAGGACGGCTGGATCCAGCAGGTGGGCGAGCCGCTGGAGCTCTACACCAAGCCCTCCAACCGGTTCGTGGCCGGCTTCATCGGTTCGCCCGCGATGAATTTCGTGGACGTCGGCATCCAGGGCTCCGACAGCAGCCTGACCGCGCAGGGCACGGGCATTCGGCTGGCGATCCCGCCCGTAAACGCGTCACAGCTCGGACCGTACAAGGGCCAGCGCGTGACGCTCGGTATCCGCCCCGAAGACCTGCACATCGCCGCCGGTGGCGACCAGGCCGGGTACGTCTTCGACGCCGTCGTCGACGTCGTCGAGCCGCTGGGCTCGGAGATCTTGCTGGACGTCAAGGCGGGTCCGAACAGCCTGGTGGCGCGCGTGGAGCCGACGGTGCGGCTCAAGGTCCACGACGGTGTGCGTTTGGCCGTCAATCCGGATCGGCTGCACTTCTTCGACATGACCAGCGAGAAAGCGATCTGAGCGTCGGAGGACATCGCCGGCGCGAGGTGGCAACCGCCTACCTCCTCCTCGCGCCGGCGACCGTCCTCCTGCTCGGCATGCTCGCCTACCCCCTGGGCTGGGAGGTCTGGATCAGCTTCACGGACTTCTCCCCGCTCAACGACCACGGCCCGCGGTTCGTCGGGCTCGAGAACTACCGCCACCTCCTCGCCGACGCCGAGTTCTGGCGGGCCGTCGTCGTCACCGTGGGCTTCGCGGCGGCCACCACGCTCGCCAAGCTCGCCCTCGGCGTCGCCTTCGCGCTGCTGCTGGCGCGGCCGTTCCGCGGCCGCACGCTGGTGTTCCTGGCGATCTTCCTGCCGTGGGCGTATCCGGCCAGCGTGAGCGTGATCGGGTGGTACTGGACGCTCAGCCCGCCCATTCCCACCGCGTACAGCCCGTTCATGGGAACGCTCAAGTACACGGTGGACGGCGCCCTCGGCGGCGGCGCCTGGGCCTTCCTCTCCGTGACCCTCTTCAACATCTGGCGCGGCAGCTCCTTCATCGGCGTGTTCCTGCTCGCCGGGATCAACGCCGTCCCGCCCGAGTTGTTCGAGTGCGCGCTGCTGGAGTCCCGGAGCGCGTGGCGTCGATTCTGGCTGGTCACGGTGCCGCTGCTGCGGCCCTTCCTCGCCCTCGCCGTGTTCCTGTCGCTCACCACGGCGTTCGCGGACCTCGCCAACGTGTGGCTGCTGACGGCCGGGCGCGTCGTCTTCCCCGTCGTCGGCACGCAGGCGTACTGGCTCGCCATCAAGGGCGGCCAGTTCGGACCCGCCTCGGCGCTCTCGCTGATGCTGGTGCCGTTCCTGCTCGCCGTGCTGGCGCTGCTCTTCCGCGCGTTCGATCCGCCCGCGGAGGCGCGCGCGTGAACCCCCGGCCGTGGTGGCGCCGGGCCGGCCACGCGGGACTGCTGCTGGTGGCCACCGTCTACTGCGTGTTCCCGATCTACTTCATGTTCGTGCAGTCGCTGAAGACGGCCCAGGAAGACGTCTTCGGCAACCCGTTCATCGTGACCAACCCGACGCTCGAGAACTTCGAGGAGCTGTTCGAGCGCAAGGGCCAGCCGCGCAACTTCGTGGGCCGGGCGCTGCGCCGCGACTACCCGTTCTTCGTGTGGCTCGAGAACACCATCGTCATCTTCGGCGGCTCGGTCGCCATCACGCTGGCGGCCGGCGTGGCGGCCGCCTACGCGCTCGGCCGCCTGCAGCCGCCGGGCTTCCGCTGGTGGCGGCGCGCGATCTTCGCCACCTACGTCGTGCCGCACACGATCCTGTTCGTCCCGCTCTACCAGGTCATCATCCGCCTCGGCCTCGACGACAACCCCGTCGTCCTGCTGCTCGTCTATCCGACGATGGCGCTGCCGTTCTGCGTCTGGATCCTGTCGGCGTACTTCCAGAACCTGCCGCGAGAGATCGAAGAATCCGCGCTGGTCGAGGGCGCCTCGCGCGCGGCGGCCTTCTATCGCATCGTGCTCCCGATGAGCCGGCCCGTCCTCATCGCCGCCGGGATCTTCGCGCTGGGGACGATCGCCAGCGACTTCATGATCGCCTCCGTGTTCCTGCTGTCCGAGCACAACCAGACGATCCCCGCGGGCCTCGCGACGATGGAGGTGGCGCTCGACGAGCTGCTCGCGGTCGCCGGGATCAACCTCATGGCCATCCCGGTCGTGCTGCTGTGCGCGGTGTTCGCGCGCGGCTACGTGCGCGGTCTCACCGCGGCGATGATCGAAGGAGCCTGATTACTCGGAGGGGGGCTTCGCCCCCCAACCGATCATCGGAGGTTACTGAGCGCGCGCGGGGGAAATACGGATGACGCGGTGGAGGGCGGTTTCGGCGATGTAGATGCGGCCCTCGTCGTCGACGGCGACACCGCCCGGATCGCCCAGCTCGGAGGCGACCGTCGTCACCGCGCCGCCCGGCGACACCCGGAAGAGCCGCCGCACGTGGAACCCGGTCGATACGAAGAGCGTGCCGTCGCGCGTGACGGCCAGGCTCGTGCGCTGATAGTGGCCGGCGGGCAGGCGCGTGACGGCGAGTAGCTCCCCCGCGTCCGTCAACCGGAACACCTGGCCGAGCGAGTCGAGCAGCAGCAACGTGCCGTCGGACCTCGCCGCCACGGCCATGAATCGCGTCAGCGGCTCGCCCGGCGGCGAGATCCACCAGCGCGGGAAGAACGGCGGCACGAGGTCGAGGCGGCGCGGGAGCGCGGCACCGTCGCCGAGGGTTACCCGGAAGATCAGCGGCCCCTGGTAGCCGGTGCCGAGCACGTCGAGCCCCGGCGGCGGTGGAACCTCGGCCCGGCCTTGCGTCTCGGGACTCGCGTAGTCGACGGCGACCAGCCGGCCGTCGCCGTCGAGCGCGATGCTGCTGCCGCCCACGAGGTGCTGCAGCCCGACGGCGACCGCGGTCAGCCGGCTGTGAGTCTCGAGGTGATAGACGCGATTGCCGTTCTCCTCGCCGAGGTAGAGGTCGCCCGTACGCGGATCGACCGCCAGGCTCCCGAGCGTCGGCTTGCGCGGCGCCTCGGAGAAGGGGATGACGACGCGCGGCGCGCGCCCGGCGTCGATCGGCAGCGCCTGCGTCACGTCCAGGCGATGGATCTCGCCCGCCGCGTCGCCGCGACGGCCGTGGCTCAGCACGACGAGGCGCCCACCGCGATCGAAAGCGAGCTGGATCGGCCGGCCCACGTCGGTGACGACCACCTCCGCGATGAGGCCTGGCGCTGTCTGGACGCTCGAGGCCGCGCCCGGGCGCGCGGCGAGACCGGCTGCCACCGCGATCAGCGCCGCCGCGAGCGCCGCGCTGAACCTTGACATGCGAAAACGGCGAATGCTAGGTTTGCGCCGCACTGGCCGTCCTGGCTCGCGAATTCTCAACCCGCTCAGGGGGTGGACCCATGGTCATCAGGCTCTCGCTCGGTCTCGTGGTGGCGCTCGTCCTCGCCCTCCTCGCGCCCGCGGACGCCCAGCAGCCGACGGCGGACACGAAGGCGGCGAAGGGCGTCAAGGCGCGAAACCTCGTCACCTCGCTCGGAGGCTTCAGCGCCACCGTCAACGCCCCGATCCTGCTCACCGGCCAGACGATCGAGCTGGAGCCGGGTGGCCACACGGGGCGGCTGCAGTTCCGCGTGCCCACCTTCGTCTACGTCATCGAGGGTATCCTCACCACCGAGTACGAGACGGGGCCGGTCGGCATCGCGGGCGCGCAGTATCACGCGGCCGGCCAGTCCTACATGGACAACGGCGGCTGGTGGCACAACGCCTTCAACCGGACCGACAAGCCCGTGAAGTACCTCATCCTCCACGTCGGCTACCCCGGCCGACCCGATCCCATCGTCCGCCCGGACGCCGAATAAATCCTCGGAGGGGGGCTTTGCCCCCCTTCCGACGGGCGGCGCGAGCCTACGGCTCGCGCTCGCCCTGCCTCCCCCCAGGAATTGGTTGTGCCGGCAGAGCCGGCGCTCGAACTCGCGCGGCGCTCACTTCCCGATGCCGCCAGTGATGCCCTGGATGAAGCGGTCGAGGAAGAAGTTGTAGAGGATCGCCACCGGGAGACCGACGAGCAGCGCCGCCCCCATGAGCGAGCCCCAGTAGTAGATATCGCCACGGATCAGCTCGGTCGGCACGCCCACCGGCACCGGCTTCTGGTCGCCCGGCGACACGAACGCCAGCCCGTAGAGGAAGTCCTGCATCGAGAGCGTGAAGGCGAAGATCACGCTGGTCAGCACGCCGGGCAGGCTGATCGGCAGGATGACGCGCAGGAACGCGCCCGCCTGACCGCACCCGTCCACGCGCGCGGCCTCCTCGATCTCCATCGGCACCGTCTTGAAGAACCCCATCAGCAGCCACGTGCAGAACGGGATCGTGAACGTCGGATAGACGACGACGAGCGCCCACCACGAGTCTTGAAGGCCCAGCTCGGCGACGATGCGCGACAGCGGCAGAAACAGGATGATGGGCGGCACGAGGTAGGTCAGGAAGATCGCGATGCCGGTGTTCTCGGCGCCGGGCAGCTTGAGGCGCGCGAGCGCGTAGCCCGCCGGCACCGCGGTCACCAGCGTGATCAGGGCCACCCAGGCCGAGATCGTGAACGTGTTCCAGATCCAGTCGCCGTAGTGCGTCTGGTAGAAGAGGATCTTGAAGTTCCGGAGCGTCGGCGCCAGGTTGAACCAGAACGGGAAGTGCTCCATCCGGTAGAGGTCGGGATCCTGTTTGAACGCGGTGATCGCCATCCAGTAGATCGGAAACACCGCGATCACGACGTACGGTGTGATCGCCGCGTAGATCAGCAGGTGTCGCCTGATCGACTTTCGCCGCTGCGTCATCGGAGGCGCCATCGCTCGCGCCATCGGTCTAGTACTCCCGCCGTTTCAGGTTGCGCAGCACCAGGATGAGGGCCGGGATCAGCAGGGGCACGAGGAACAGCGCGATGGCCGCGCCGCGGCCGAGGCTGCCGGCCTGGATCCCGATCTGGTACGCGAGCACGGGCAGGATCTTGGTCGCGTTGGCCGGGCCGCCTTGCGTCAGGAGGTACACGACGCTCAGGTCCGACAGCGTGAAGACCGTGTCGAAGAGGAATCCGATCATGAGGATCGGAAAGATCATCGGCACGACCACGTGGCGGAACCGCTGGAAGAACGAGCAGCCATCCACCTTGGCGGCGTCGATCACCTCGACAGGCACCGACGTGAACCCCGCCAGCAGGACGATCGCGGAGAACGGGAATGTCCGCCACACGTTCACGAGGATGCACGCGACCAGCGCCAGCTTCGGATCGCCGAGCCAGATCGGCCAGCCCTCCGTCCCGAACTGCCCGATCAGGCCCATGCGGCTCAATACCCAGTTGATGACGCTGAACTGGGAGTCGTACATCCATTTCCAGGACAGCACGCTGATGGCGATGGGCAGCGTGAACGGGATGACGACGAGGCCGCGGATCAGCTTCTTGCCCTTGAAGTCCTGGAGCAGCAGGAACGCCAGCGAGGTGCCGAGCAGGCTCTTGAGGACGGCCGCCACCACCAGGAACACGACGCTGTTCCGGAGGGAGATCCAGAAGACGTCCATCTCCAAGGCAGCCTTGAAGTTCTCGAGCCCGACGAAGTGCGCGATGGGCTCGCCGACGTTGGCGTCGCTGACGGCGAGGTAGAGCGAGAAGAGGAAGGGCGCGCCGACCAGGAGGAGCACGTAGAGGGCGGCCGGCGCCAGCAGTGTGTAGCCGAACATCAGCCGGCGTGCGCCGTGGGTCAGCCAGGGGCGCTCGGCGGCCCGCGCGGGCACAGAGACAACGGCGGCCCGGGCCATCGGGTCCGGGCCGCCGTGGAGCGAACTTCCCGTCATGCGCGCTTGTGCTTGGCGAAGATCCGGCGGTATTCGCCCATGCCCCACTTCACCACGTCTTCGATGGCCTGGCCGCGGGCCACGCGCGTGAACATGTCGGGCAGGACGAACAGGTTGACGACCTCCTGGATCGGCGTCGTGAACGGCCCGGGATAGCCGTAGAACGCCACGATCTTCGGGAAGTCCTGAAGGATCTGCATCTTGGGATCGGCGCCGATGATCGGCATCGGCTTCTTGGCCTGGCCGAGCAGGTACGGCATGTTGTAGCCGCGGCTCTGCACCATGCCATCGGGGCCGGCGTCCACGAAGTGCGTGAGAAATTCCTTGGCCGCCTGCTGGTTCTTCGAGAACTTCCAGATCATGTAGACGTTGGCGGCCGACGTGCTCACGCGCTTGCCGCCCGGGCCCGCGGGCTCCATGGCGATGTGGGTGTTCTTGAACACGTCGGGGTTCGTGTCCTCGGTCGTTCGGTATGCGGAGATCGCGTCGTGGATCCAGCACGCCACGCCCGAGGCGAGATACCGGTTGTCGGAGGCGTCGTCCCATGAGAAGACCTCCGGCGTCATGCCCTCGTCGAAGAGCGCCTTGGCGAACCGGAGCGCCTCGCGCGTCTCCTTTGAGTCGATCAGGATGTTCTCGCCCGAGACGTCGGACTCGGCGCCGCCAAAGCTGAACAGCAGCGAGCGCCAGTTCAGGTTGGCGTCGGCGCACTGCGAGAACTGGATGCCCGTCGGGTGGCCCTTGGGCTTGAGCGTGCGGGCGGCCACGCGCGCCAGCTCCCAGGTGTCGGGAGCCTTGAGGTTGTTGGCCTCGAAGAGATCCTTCCGCCAGAGCATCGGCAGCAGGATGTAGAACATCGGCATGCCGTAGGTGCGACCTTCCACCTGCACCAGTGGGCCGGCGGTCGGGATCCAGCCGCCGTGCTTCTTGCCGGCGGCGTCGTAGATGTCGCTGATGTCGGCCAGGCTCTTGTAGTAGAGCCGGGTGAGGATCGACGAGCCGTTCATCATGATGTCGTGGCCCGCTCCCGCTGCGAACTCGGCGGCCATCCGGGCCGGCAGCTCGAGGTGCGGGATGTGGTCCACGCGCACCTTGACGCCGTTCTTGTCACCCCACTCCTTGACGAAGACGGTGTCGAACCAGTTGTCGTACGCGGGAATGAAGTGGCTCCACTGGAGAATTCTGAGCGTCGTTCCACGGATCTGGGCAGGCGCCTGGCGGGCGTCCAGCATCGCCGCGAGGGTGCCTCCCGCGACGCCGGCACCGGTCGCTCTCAGGAAGCCGCGGCGGCTGACGGTGGTCGGGTCGGTCTCTACAGGGTGTCCGTCACTCATCGGGAGAGCCTCCTTCGCGAAGGTCCGAAAAGGTTAATCTCTTTATCCGTTTGCGTCCCCTCTTGTCAAGGGGTATTTCCGATCGTTCCTCGTAGAATGTCGCCATGCGTCGCGGCGTCGTGATCCTCGTCGCGGCTGTTGCGGCGATCGGCATCCTCGCGGGCGGCCTGGGGTGGCTCCTCACGGATGCGCGCCCACCGGCCGGCGCCTCTCGCGCTGAACGACTCTACTACGCCTACTGCGCCGAGTGCCACGGGACGGACGGCCGGGGCTCCTGGCGGGCAGCGCTCTTTCTGCTGCGGCCGGGGGACCTCACCGACCGTCGCGTCGCGGTGGAATCCGATCGGTACCTGTTCGACCTCATCAAGCACGGCGGAGCGTCCATCGGCCGGCCCGGCATGCCCGCCTTCGGCGCGCAGCTCTCGGACGCCGACATCGAATCGCTGGTGGGTTACGTGCGAACGCTCACGTCGAAACGAAGGGCCCCGCAGCCGTAACCGTGCGCAGGGCGGGCACTGTCGAGGTGCGTGGTCGAACGGGGCCGGCCCGGTGGCGCGCGGCGCGGCCCCGTGAGACCCGTGTTTCGGGTACAGCGTCGGATCCGGCGGTGAATCGGTGTTCGCTGACAGGCGCTTCGCAGTGTCGATTTGCGTGGTCGAACGGGGCCGCGCCGCGCGCCGCCGGGCCGACGCCGACGCCGACGGTCACCGCTCTCGCTCCACCCACACGAGCGTGATCTCGTCGCCGGCGGGGCGCACGGCGAGGCGCACGCGGTCGCCGGGCGAGAGTCGCGCGGCGTCCAGCGCCGCGGGAGCGCCACGCACCGCCATCATCTCCATCGCGCCCATGCCGAGCGCCGTCACGGCCTGGTGACGGATCAGCAGCAGATCGGGCGTGGCGCGCGCGACGACCTCGCCGCGCACTTCGTAGGCGGCGGGACGCACCACGGTGCCCCAGAGGCCGGCGGCGAAGAGGAGAAGGAGCAGGACGAATAGCAGAACGAGGAGCCGGCGCGCCCAGGGCGCGCCGGCTCGCGTGAGCACTATCGCATCGGTTCGACGACCAGAGGAGCGGGTGTCTCGGGCCTCAGATCGTCGCCCTTCACCACCCACTTGCCACCGCAGCCTTCGCGAGTGATCGCCGTGGCCGCCCTGTAGCCGCTGCCGAGCGTCACCACCAGCATCGCCGCCCCGACCGCCGCGCCGGCCGCGCACGTGATGGCTCTGCCGGGAATCAAGAACACGTTCACGACGACGGCCCCCGCGACGTAGAAGCCCTGCGCCCTGTCGGAGGCGCGCTGCGCCTTCAACGTCTCCTGGAAGAGATCGGGCTGCGCGGGTTGTGCGGGCTGCGCCGGCTGTGCCGGCTGCTGCGCGTGGGCCAGCGGCGCCAGCGGGCCCGCCAGCGCGAACGACGCCACCACCACCAACGTCAGGAACCTCAGCACCGAAGTCCTCCGCATACACCGACCTCCCTGTGTGGTTCCACCACCCCTCGAGTGCCGGGGAATCCTATTCTCCCGCCGACCGTCCCGGGCGCGCAGGGAATTTTGCGCGGGCGGGCTCCTTGCCCGAAAGGGCTATAATCCCGGTACATTTTCGTCGGGAGGCAGCCACCCATGAAGCTCGTCCGGTTCTCCGCCAATGGGCAATCCCCGCGCCTCGGCGCGCTGCAGGGCGATCGCATCGCCGATCTCGCCGCCAGCGTCGCCGCCACCCTGGCCGCCCGCGGCGTCGTCCGCGCGCAGGAGATCGCCGCCGCGCTGGTGCCGCCGTCCGCGCGCGAGTTCCTCGAAGGCGGCGCGGCCAGCGCGGAGGCCGTCGCCTCGATCAAGGAATGGGTGACCGTCCCGGCGGCCTCCGCGCGGCTGCACGCGCCCATCACCGATCCCGGCAAGTTCATCTGCATCGGCCTGAACTACCGCGACCACGCCGAGGAGACGGGCAACCCCATCCCGAAGGAGCCGCCCATCTTCGGCAAGTGGAGCCCCTCCATCGTCGGGCCGGGCGATCCGATCCTGCGCCCGCGCGGCAGCAAGCAGCTCGACTGGGAGGTCGAGCTGGGCGTGGTGATCGGCCGCACGGCGCGCTTCGTGTCGAAGGAGTCGGCGCTCGATTACGTGTGGGGGTACACGATCGTCAACGACGCGAGCGCGCGCGACTTCCAGTTCATCACCAGCCAGTGGATGGCCGGCAAGATCTTCGAGACGGCCGCCCCCGTGGGCCCGTACGTCGCCGACCGTCAGGAGATCGCCGATCCCCACACGCTCGCGCTGAAGACGTTCGTGAACGGCAAGCAGATGCAGAACGGCAACACCAAGACGTTCATCTTCGACGTGCGCTACCTCGTCTCCTACCTCTCGGGGCTCATGACGCTGTCGCCCGGCGATCTGATCGCCACCGGGACGCCGCCGGGCGTGGGGTTCGCGATGAAGCCGACCCCGGTGTTCCTGCAGCCCGGCGACGTGTGCCGCGTGGAGATCGACAAGCTGGGCTCGATGGACAACCCCGTCAAGGAAGCGTAGCGGCCTCCGGTACACTGAAGCCATGCTGGATCTCATTCGCCCGCTCGTGGTGTCGAACACCACGAAGATCGTCCTTCTCTCGCTCGACGGGCTCGGCGGCCTCCCGCGCCCCGAAACGGGGCGCTCGGAGCTCGAGACGGCCGGCATGCCCAACCTGGCCGCTCTCGCCTCGGAGGCGGCCTGTGGCCTGCTCCGCCACGTCGCGCCCGGCATCACGCCGGGCAGCGGGCCGGGGCACCTCGGCCTCTTCGGCTACGATCCGGTGCGCTTCCAGGTCGGCCGCGGCGTGCTGGAGTCGCTCGGCATCGAGTTCGACCTGCGCGCGGGCGACGTCGCCGCGCGCGGCAACTTCTGCACCGTCGACGCGCAGGGCCGCATCACCGACCGGCGCGCGGGCCGCATCGGCACCGAGGTCTGCGTGCGACTCACCGAGCGGCTGCGCGCGATCCGCCTGCCGGGCGTCGAAGTCTTCGTCGAGCCCGTCAAGGAGCATCGCTTCGTGCTCGTGCTGCGCGGGCCACGGCTCAGCGGACGCCTCTCGGAGACGGATCCCCAGGTGCTGGGCAAGCCGCCGCTGCCGGTGCGCGCGCTCGAGCCCGCCGCGGGCGCCACGGCGGACCTCGTCAACCGCTTCGTGACCGAGGCCGGCCGCCTGCTGCACGACGCGGCGCCCGCGAACATGGTGCTCCTGCGTGGCTTCGACCAGCTGCCGGAGCTGCCGCGCTTCCCCGAGGTCTACGGCATGCGCGCGGCGGCCATCGCCGCCTACCCGATGTACCGCGGCCTCGCCAAGCTCGTCGGCATGGACGTGCTCAAGACCGGCGGCACGTTCGAGAGCGAGATCGCGACGCTCGGCGAGCACTGGGAGGCCTACGACTTCTTCTTCGTACACTACAAGGACACCGACAAGGCCGGAGAGGACGGCGACTTCGACGGCAAGGTGGCGGCCCTCGAGCGCTTCGACGCGCACGTCCCGAAGGTCCGCGCGCTCCGTCCCGATGTCCTCGTCGTGTCGGGCGACCACGCCACGCCCTCGGTGCTCGCGGGCCACGGCTGGCAGCCGGTCCCGGCGCTCCTGTGGAGCCGCTACTGCGGCGCCGATTCCGTCACCGCATTCACCGAGCGGGCGTGCGCGACGGGCAGCCTCGGCACGATCCCCGCGCATCACCTCATGCCGCTCGTCATGGCCAACGCCCAGAGGCTGATGAAGTTCGGAGCGTAGGGGCATGCGATTCCTCGTCCGCCTGCTCGGCGGGATCTGGCTGGTCACGCTGGTCGTCTCGGCGGGCTTCGCCTACCTCGAGGTGCGCGAGGAGCGCGAGCGCCAGATCGAGAGCCTCAAGCGCCGCGCCACGCTGGTCGGCGCCGCCGTCGCGGAGGCCTCCGAGCGGCTGGTGACGCGCGGCGCGCGCACCGGCTACGAGCGCGTGCTCACGCGCTTCGGCACGCCCGAGCGCGGCCTCGCCATCTACGACACATTCGGCGGCGTGCTCGCCGCGACCGCCGACGTGCGGCCGTTCCTGGGTCCGCTGTCCCCGCTCGTCAGCGACGCGATCCGCAGCAACGAGCCCGTGGCCGGCTTCCAGAACGTCGCGGGCCGGCTCACCTGGGTCCACGTCGTCCCGGTGCAGCAGGACGAGCGCGCGGCCGGCGCCGCCGCCGTCCTCCTCGACGCCCAGTATCTCGACTCCGGCGAGTGGGACCTCTGGCGGCGGACGGCCGTCCGGATGGGTGTGCTGATGCTGCTGGTCACCGGCATCACCTGGGCCCTCGTGCGCTGGTCGGTGACGCGTCCGATCGCGCGCATCGCGGAGTGGACCAAGCAGATGAAGGCGGGCCGCCCGGTGGCCCCGCCGCCCGACGCCGACGAGAGCCTCTTCGGCTCGCTGGCCAGCGAGGTGACGGGACTGGCGCGCACGCTCGCGCGCGCGCGCAGCGCCGCCGAGCAGGAGGCGCGGCTCCGGCTGGCCGGCGAGAGCGTGTGGACGGAGGAGCGTCTCAAGCAGTTCGTCGAGATGCGCTTCGGCCGCCGCCCGGTCTTCGTCGTGTCCAACCGCGAGCCGGTGAGCCACGTGCGCGACGGCCGCGTCGTGCGCGAGCAGGAGCCGGCGAGCGGGCTCGTCACCGCGCTCGGGCCCATCATGCAGGCCTGCGGCGGCGTGTGGGTCGCCCACGGCAGCGGCAACGCCGACCGCGAGGTCGGCGAGCGCATCGGCCTGCCCTCGGCGGATCCGGCGTACACGCTGCGGCGCGTGTGGCTGAGCGACGAGGAGGAGGCCGGCTACTACTACGGCTTCGCCAACGAGGGCTTGTGGCCGCTCTGCCACATCGTCCACGAGCGCCCGCGCTTCCGCGCCGCCGACTGGGGGCACTATCGCGCGGTGAACGAGCGCTTCGCGAAGGCGCTGCTCCAGGAGATGGAGGCGGTCGAGGCGCCGATCGTGCTCGTGCAGGACTACCACTTCGCGCTGCTGCCCCGTCTCGTGAAGGAGGCGCGCCCCGACGCGCGCGTGGCGCTCTTCTGGCACATTCCGTGGCCGAACTTCGAGGCCGTCGGCATCTGCCCCTGGCAGTCGGACATCCTGCTCGGGATGCTGGGCGCCGACCTCGTCGGCTTCCACACGCAGTTCTACTGCAACAACTTCCTCGAGACCGTCGAGCGCGCCATCGAGGGGCGGATCGAATGGGACCGCTTCACGGTCGTCCGCGGCCAGCACACGACCCACGTGCGGCCGTTTCCGATCAGCGTCGCGCCCGACCTCGGCGCCGCGGCGCGGCCGGCCGACCGCGCGGCCGCGCTGGCGGCGTTCGGTGTCACCGGCGAGTTCATCGGCGTCGGCGTCGAGCGTGTGGATTACACGAAGGGCCTGCCGGAACGGATCCGCGCGCTGCGGCGGTTCTTCGAGCGCTGGCCCGAGTACCGCCGGCGTCTCACCTTCATCCAGATCGCCTCGCCGAGCCGCAGCCGCATCGCGCGCTACCAGGCCGTGCAGGAGGAGACGCGGGAGATGGTGCGCGCGCTCAACGCCGACCTCGGCGAGCGCGGCTGGCAGCCGATCGTCTACCGCGAGCGCCATCACGACCGCCGCGAGATCTACGGCTTCTACCGCCTCGCCGACTTCTGCATGGTGACCTCGCTCCACGACGGCATGAACCTGGTCGCCAAGGAGTTCGTGGCCGCCCGCGACGACGACGACGGCGTCCTCATCCTGAGCCGGTTCGCGGGCGCCTCGCACGAGCTGCCCGACGCGCTGCTGGTCAACCCCTACGACGTGGAGGACGTGGCCTCGACCATCCACCGCGCGGTCGGGCTCCCGGTGGAGGAGCGCCGCGACCGGATGAGCCATATGCGGAGGCAGGTCCGCGAGCACAACATCTACGGCTGGGCGGGGCTGCTGCTCGACGAGCTGGCGCGGATCCCACGCGTGACCGACCGCCGCGTCGCCTGAGCGGCCCCCGGGGCGCTGCGTTGTATCAAAGGTTACCCCCTGTCGTCACAGGGGCGGCTCGCCCACCCCCGTCCCGCCCCGCAATCGCGTGAAAATGCAACGGTCGCCTCTGTGCCAGATGCTCGTCGCCCGGTATGCGCCGCAGGTGGTCGCCATCACCGGGACCTATCACCGCGAGTGTTACGAGGCCTGGTACTTCGGGCGGTTCGGCCGCCGGCCGACCCTGCTGGCGGGGACGAACGGCGATCGCCACCGGTTCCAGGTCCGCGAGGTCCGCGACAAGGCCGCCTAGTGACATGGGGGGCCACGAAGGGCCCCCCATACCCCCCACAGCGCTCGGGGCGCCCCGGCGAAGCCGTGGCACCCCTCGATAATCCGACAGGCTTCTAGGCGATAGAGGGCGGGTATGGGGGCCATTTCGGGGCCCCCCATCTCCATAAACCGCTTGTTCGCCCCCCGCAGAGGCTCATACTTTGCGGTGGATCATGCGCTGCATCCTGGCCTGCCCCGACGACTTCCTCTGGCGCCTGGTCGCCGACTCCGGTGAGCCGCGCCTCGACCCGCTCTACCTCGTCGAGAGCGCCCGCGCGCGCACGCGGATCGTGCAGCGGGGCGGCGAAGCCCTCACCGGGGACCTCGAGCGCGAGGGCCTCTACCGTCGCGCCTTCCGCACGGGCCACGAGCCGGTGCTCCTCGCCGTCGAGCGCGCCCGCCAGGCGCGCATCGTGGCCGCCATCCGCCGCGTCGCCCCCGACGCGCCGATCGTGGCGCTCGCCGAAGACCGCGTGCCGGGCGGCGAGCCCGAGGGCGTGATCGGGCTCGCGATGGACGCCGTCACCGAGCGCTTCCTCGAGCCCGCGCTCGAGCGCGCGCTGACCCGTGCGCGCGTGGAGCGCGTCCGCGCCCACTTCGCCTCGGCCGAGCGCGTGCTGATCATGATGCAGGACGATCCCGACCCCGATGCCATCGCCTCCGCCCTCGCGCTGCGCGCCGTGCTGGGCCGCAACAAGACGGCGGCGCCGATCGCGACCTTCGGCACCATCACGCGTCCCGAGAACCGCGCCATGACGCGCATCCTCGAGATCGACGTCGAGCAGATCAAGCCGCGCGCGCTCGAGGAGTACGACGCGCTCGCGATGGTCGACGCCCAGCCCTCGTTCTTCGAGGAGACGTTCGAGCGCGTGGACCTCGTGATCGACCACCACCCCGAGGAAGCGCCGGTGCGGGCCATCTTGAAGGATCTGCGCCCGGGCTACGGGGCCACCGCCACCATCCTCACCGAATACCTGCGCGCGATCGACGCGCGCGTCTCCCAGCGCCTGGCCACCGCGCTGCTCTACGGGATCAAGGCGGACACCCAGCACCTCGAGCGCGGGGCCACGCGCGCCGACCTCGAGGCCTTCGCCTACGTGCACGCGCTGGCGAACCACAGCGCGCTGCGGCGCATCGAGCGGCCCGATCTGCCGAACGAGGCCCTCGACGTGCTGGCGCGGGGGATCGCCGGCCGCCACGTGGTGCACGGCGTCGTCTTCTCCCACCTGGGCGCCGTCGCCTATCCCGAGCTCGTCGCGCAGTTCGCGGACTTCTTCCTGCAGGTGGAGGGCGCGGAATGGTCGGTCGTGTCCGGCACCGTGCACGGCGAGCTGCACGTCTCCGTGCGCAACGTCGGCTGGGTGCGGGCGGCCGGCGACGTGGTGCGCCACGCGTTCGGGGACCTCGGCTCCGCCGGCGGCCATCGGGCGATGGCCAAGGCCGTGATCCGCCTGCGCGACTGGCGCGCCCGCGAGGGCGACGCCTCGCCGGAGGCGCTGGCCCGGACGATCGTGGCACGATTTACGAGAGCGCTACGGACGTAGGCGGGCGGCCCGCGGCTTGCCACACCATGCTCCCCTTGGCAATGACGGGCCGAGCGGTTAGAATACGCCGCGACCCGGGGCATACGCCCTCAACTTCACGACCGCGCCTCGAATGAAGAACGCTGAGGGGGCTCGCGTGGACGTAGCGTTGGAGAAGAGGCAGGTCGAGCGCGCCTACGAGCTGTACGCGCCGGTGTACGACTTCATCTTCGACTGGATCTTCGCTCCGGGGCGATCCGCCGCCATCAAGCAGTGCGCCCTCGCGCCGGGCGACACCGTGCTCGAGGTCGGCATCGGCACCGGGCTCAACCTGCCCCTCTATCCCGCGGCGTGCCGGCTGACCGGCATCGACCTCTCCGGTGAAATGCTCGACAAGGCCGTCGAGCGCGTGCAGAACCTCGCCATGCCGAACGTCACCCTCAAGGTCATGGATGCCACGTCCATGGACTTCGGCGACAACGAGTTCGACAAAGCGGTCGCGACCTACACGATCTCCGCGGTGCCCGATCCGGTGGCGGTGCTGCGTGAGATGCGGCGCGTGGTGAAGCCGGGCGGCACCCTCGTGATCCTGAACCACTTCCGCAGCGAGCGCCGGGTGACGGGTTGGCTCGAGGACCTCGTCGCTCCTGTCTGCACGCGGCTGGGCTGGAAGTCCAACCTCGCGCTCAAGCCGCTGCTCGAGCTGGTCGGCCTCACGCCGGAGCTGGTGCATCAGGTCAACATGTTCAACGGGTGGCGCCTCGTGAAGTGCGTCAACCGGAAGTAGCCCGCCGTCTCGCCGCTCTCGCCCTCGCCCTCGTCCTCGCCGCTCCGGTCACCCGCGACGCCGTCTCGCTCGTCCTCTCCGCCGCGTTCCTCGTCGAGTTCCTGAGCGACGGCGCGCTGCCCGCGCTCGACGCGCTCACGCCCGCCCCCGTGCGTGAGTCGCTCGGGCCGTCGGCGGATCGCTGGACCGGCGCCTCCCTCGGCGTCGCCCCGCCCCTGGTGCTCGTGCACGGCTACGCGCCCATGGGCAAGGACGATCCGCGTCTGGCGCGCGCGGCGGCGCTGCTCGCGCGCACGGGCTTCGACGTGACGGTGCCGACGCTGCCCGGTCTCACGCGTGGACGTCTGCGCCCCGACGACGCGGCGCCCGTGGTGGCCGCGCTCGCGACCCGGCCGGGCCCGTGGGCGATGGTGAGCGTGAGCATCGGCGCCGCCCCGGCCTTCGCGGCCGCCGCCGATCCGCGCGTGCGCGACCGCGTCGGCGTGCTGCTCGCGCTCGGGCCGCACGCGTCGGCGGCGGCGACGCTGCGCTTCTGGCTCACCGGAGCGTTCGAGTTCGGCGGCGTGTCGGGCCGGGCGCCCCACGACCCCGCGCTCGTGCGCGCCTTCGTGGACGCCAACGCCGACCTGGTCGACGAGCCCACGCGCGCGGCGCTGGCCGCCGGCGACGCCGCACGGGTCGAGCGCTCGCTGGCGGCCCTGCCGCCGGGCGTGCGCGCGCTGCTCGAGCGGCTCTCCCCGGCGCGCGCGATGCCCGAGGTGCGCGCCCGCGTGATCCTCGTGCACGGCTATGCGGACCGCGCGGTTCCCTACACCGAGAGCCTGCGCCTGGCCGCGGCGCGGCCGGCGGGCACGCGCCTCGTGCTCCTGCACGCGGTCGGTCACATCGAGGCCGCCCCCGGCTCGGTCTGGCGCGCGACGCGCGAAGGCCTCAGGCTCTGGCTGGTCTTCCACACCCTCCGCCACCCGGACTGAAGCGCGTGGGCAGGGCGGCGTCCGCCGACTTCCAGCTGCCGGTCAAGGCGCAGAGCAGGGGCGGATCCGACTGGCTCGCCAGGGATCAGGTCGAACAAGCGGTCGCGATCCTCGACCCGCCGGCAAAGCCGACGAGGCCAACAAGCCGGACAGGCCCGAGAAGATCGACAAGGCGGCGCCGCCGATCACGACGCCCAGCGTGCCGGGGCGGGACTAGAGCGAGGCGCTTCGGCCCTCGCCGCCGCCCGGCCGCTGCACGCCCCAGGTGGAAAGCTTGGCGAGCACCGTGTTGCGGTGCACGCCGAGCAGACGCGCCGCGCGGCTCACGTTCCACTGCACGCGCTCGAGCACGCGCAACACGTACTGCCGCTCGAACCGGTCGCACGCCTCGCGCAGCGGCAGCCCGTCGTCCTCCGTGAGCCGCGCGCCCGTCTCCGGCATCGCCACGTCGAGGGGAACGTCTTGCAGGTGCAGGACCGGGCCCGCCGCCAGGACGACCGCGCGGTGGATGACGTTCTCCAGCTCGCGCACGTTGCCCGGCCAGTCGTACCGCGCGAGCACCTCCAGCGCCCCCACCGACACGCCGCGCACGTCGCGACGGCACTCGCGCGCGGCCTTGCGGATGAAGTGCTCGACGAGGTGCGGGATGTCCTCGCGGCGCTCGCGCAGCGGCGGCAGGTGGAGGGGGACGACGTTGAGCCGGTAAAAGAGATCCTCGCGGAAGGCCCGCTCGCGCACGGCGGCTCGCAGGTTCGCGTTGGTGGCCGCCAGCACGCGGACGTCCACCGGGACCGGCCGCTGGCCGCCCACGCGCTCGATCTCCCGTTCCTGGAGCACGCGCAGGAGCTTGGACTGCAGATCCAGGCGGAGCGAGCCGATCTCGTCGAGGAAGACGGTGCCGCCGTGCGCCAGCTCGAAACGGCCGAGCCGCCGGGCGTGGGCGCCGGTGAAGGCACCGCGCTCGTGGCCGAACAGCTCGGACTCGATGAGCGTCTCCGGGATGGCCGCGACGTTGACGGCGACGAACGGCGCGCTCTGCCGGTCGCTCCGGCGGTGGATCGCGCGCGCCACCAGCTCCTTGCCCGTACCGCTCTCGCCGGTGATCAACACCGTGGTCGGCGTCGGCGCGATCTGCGTGATCAGCTGGTAGAGGCGCGCCATCTCCGGGTGGCGTCCCACCAGCCCCTCGAAGCCGACCGAGGCTTCGACGTCGCCACCGGCGAGGGCCGAGCGCAGCGAGACGACCTCGCGCTCGAGGTCGCGCTTTTCCAGCACGCGGTCGGCGAGGCCGATGATGTCGTCGACGTCGAACGGCTTGATGAGGTAGTCGTACGCGCCGCGCTTGAGCGCCTCGACCGCCGTGCGCACGTCGCGCACCGCGGTGGCGATCACCACCACCACCGACGGGTCGAGGGCCTTGACGCGCGGCAGGATGTCCACGCCCGCCTCGCCCGGCATGCGCTGGTCGAGCATTACGAGATCGACCTCGCGCTGCGCGAGGATCTCGAGCGCGGCCGCTCCGTGCTCGGCCTCGAGCACCTCGCACGTCTCCTCGAGGATGGCGCGGATCGAGGCGCG
>QHRU01000066.1 GCA_003220225.1 Candidatus Rokuibacteriota bacterium | reverse complement strand
CGAGCGGCCTGAGCCCCTGTCAGTGCGCGTTCAACGCAGTGTGGATGACCCAGGCGAAGTCTGCGATGAGCGCGGCCACGAGGATGGCGCCGAGGATCTTGTACATGGTGTCGTGTCCTCTTCCCACGGCCGATGGAAGTGGCTCGGGGCCCTGCGCGCGGCGCAGGGCCCCGAAAAATTGGAGCGGCCGACCGGATTCGAACCGGCGACGTCCAGCTTGGGAAGCTGGCATTCTGCCACTGAATTACGGCCGCTCGCCGCCCCCTATATTACTCCTCATTACGCATTACTCATCTTGCGCCAGAGCCGCAGCAGACGCGAGACCGGCGAGCGGGGCGGCGCGGCGGGTCGTGAGACCCGTGTTTCGGGTATTGCGTCGGCTCCGGCTGCGAATCGGTGCCCGCTGACAGGCGCAGCCCTCAGTCGATTTGCGTGGTCGAACGACCCGCCGCGCCGCCCCGCTCGCCGCTTCCCACGCTACTTGATCGTCATCTCCGTAGCCTTGATCCGCTCGTCGCTGCGCGCCTTCCAGGTGATGCGCTTGCTCGCGCCGTAGAGATCGAGCTGCTGGTAGAGCGGCGCGGCGGCGGCGTCCTCGATCCAGAGCTTGTTGATCTGGTGGAAGAGCGCCAGCCGCTTCTTCTCGTCCATCTCCTTCTGCGCGGCCTCCACCAGCCCGTCGAGGTCCGGGTTCGAGTACGTCCCGAGCTGGCTGCCGGTGCGGAAGAGCGGGTTGTACACCGTCTCGGCGTCGATGGTCGGCGTGCCCCAGCCGATCAACCACACGGGCCCGCCCTTGTGCTTGTAGGTCATGTTGTTGAGGTAGTTCACGAACTCGAAGGTCTTCACCGTCGTCCGGATCCCGGCCTTGGTGAGCTGGCCGGCGGAGGCCTCGGCCACTTCCTTGTCACGGACGTAGCGGCCCTGGGGGCCGTTGAGGGTCAGCTCGAGGCCGTTCGGATAGCCGGCCTCGGTGAGGAGCTTCTTCACCTTCGCGACGTCCTGCTTGATCGGCTTGAGCGCGGGATCGAAGCCGAAGTGCATCGGCGTCAGCATCGTCGCCATCCGCATGGCCTTGCCGTCGAGCACGCCCTTGATGATCTCGTCCACGTCGAGGGCGTACTGGATCGCCTGCCGCACGCGCTTGTCCTTGGTGGGGCCCTCGTAGACGCCCGTCACCTGGTGCGTCTTCTCGTCGAAGTTGTGCGTCTGGAACATCAGCTGGATCGTGCGGATCGACGGCGCCGTGGTCAGGAACAGCCTCGGATGGTTGGCGATCGGGTTGGCGAGGTGCGGCGGAATGTTGACCGCCACGTCGATCTCGCCGTTCTGCAGCGCGGCCACACGCACCGCGTCGTCGGGGATCGGCCGGAACACGACCGTCTTGACCTTGGGCTCCCCGCGCCACCACGCGGTGTTGGCCTCCAGCACGACCTCCTCGTCCTTGGCCCAGCGCACGAACGTGTAGGGGCCGGTGCCGATCGGCTGCCGCGAGATGTCGGCGGGCTGCTTGCCGGCATACGCCTTGGGCGGGTACATCGCCGCCTGCGCGAAGGTCATGACCGTGAGGAAGGTCGGCCACGGCTTGGCGGTGTGCACGCGGATCGTGTACGGGTCCACGACCTCGACCGACTCGATGGGGCGGAAGTTCGACGACGCGCGCAGCTTGGGATCCTTGACGCGCTCGATGCTGAACTTCGCCGACTCGGCATTGAAGTCCTCGCCGTTGTGGAACTTGACGCCCTTGCGGAGCTTGACCTCCCACGTGGTCGGCGCCACCAGCTTCGGCATCTCGGTGGCAAGGGCGGGGATGATCTTGAGGTTCGGATCGCGCTCCCAGAGCGTTTCGAAGATGTGTGCGGCGATGATCGACGCCGGCGACTCCTGCTGGTTCATGATGTCGAGCGTGGTCGGATCGACGCCCTGCGCGATCACGACCTTGCCCGCCGGCGCCGCCGCCGCCGCGACGGGCAGCAGCAGCACGGCGAGAACCGTGATGACGTTACGCCCATGGATCATCTGAGACCCTCCTCAGGCGAGGGATGATTTGCTGTGTGGTGCCGGTACATTACGGGCCGGGGTCGAGCGAGTCAAGGTACGCCAGCGCCTCCTCACGGCTGCGCACGCGCCCCAGGTCCTGCGCTTCGCGCGCCTGTGCGAGCAACCAGCCGACCCGGGGTCCAGGTTCCAGCGAGAAGCGCGCCATCACGTCCTCGCCGCGCAGGAGCGCCGGCCGCGTCTCCGCCTCGCGCTGCTCGCTCCAGCCGGCGAAGAGCTCGCGCACGACGCCCGCGCGACGCCAGGTGGCGAGCGGCGAGGCGCCGGTGACCGCGGCCGCGTCGGCGAGCACGAGCAACAAGAGATCGCGCGTGTCCTCGCGCAGGTCGCGGTAGAAGCGGTAGCGCGCCCGCGGCGTGATGGCCGCGGCGTGGCCCAGGTGCATCGGCCGCAGGTGATGACGCACGAGGCGCTCGACGACCGCGATCACGCGCTCGGGCAGCCGCAGGCGCTCGCCGAGCGCGCGGACGCGGCGCGCGCCGATCACGTCGTGCTCGAAGAACCGCACGCGCCCGGCGATGCGCTGTCGCGTCTCGGGCTTGCTGACGTCGTGCAGCAGCGCGGCCAGCTTCAGGGCCGCTGCCCGCCGCGCGCCGCCGCCGAGCGGCTCGGCCACGTGCGCGGCCAGCTCCTCGCCATACGGGGCCAGCGCGTCCAGGCGGGCGAGCAGCCGGTCGCACCCGGCCACCGCGCGCAGGGAGTGCTCGAGCACGTCGAAGCGGTGCGGCGCCGGCTGCGCGGTGACGCGCATCGCCTCGATCTCCGGCACGACGACGGCGAGCAGGCCGAGGGCGTCGGCCCGGCGCAGCGCGCGGGCGGTGTCCGGCAGCGCCAGGAGGATCAGCAGCTCGTCGCGCACGCGCTCCGGCGAGACGCGCTCGAGGCCGGGCGCCGCGCGGCGCACGGCCCGCGCGGCCGGCGCCGTGAGCCGGAGCCCGAGGGTCGCCTCCAGCCGGACGGCGCGCAGCGCGCGCAGCGGGTCGTCGTCGAGCACGCCGGGGCCGGCCGGGCGCAGGCGGCGCGCCGCGAGATCCGCGAGCCCGCCGGTGGGATCGACGATCGGCGCCCGGCCGCGGGTGACCAGCGTCCCCAGCGGGACGGCGAGCGCGTCGACCGTGAAGTCGCGCGCGGCGAGATCGGCCTCGAGGGACGGCCCGCGGAAGTCGGTCAGATCGAGCGTGAGGCCGCCGTCGGCGATCACCCGGGCGGCGCCGCGCTCGGCGTCGAGCACCACGCAGGTGCCGCGCAGGCGCTCGGCGCAGCGGCGCGCGAGCTCCAGCGCGCCCGACGGCACCGCGACGTCGATGTCCCGGCTCGGGTCCGCCTCCGTGCGCCGGAGCACCACGTCGCGGATGGCGCCGCCGACGAGCGCGGCGCCCGGCGGCGCGCCCAGCGCCCGCAGCAACGCCGCGGCGCCCGGCCCCAGCCGGTCGAGGCGGAGGATCGCCATGCTAGAGTGCCCCCCTCTCCGCCATCATGCCCCGGACAAGGAGACGCGACGTGGCACTCAGGCTCCGCAAGGTGCGATACGAGAAGAAGGGACACATCGCCTTCGTCACCATCGACAACGCGAAGCACGAGAACTGCCTCGAAGAGCAGGTCGACCACGACCTCTGGGGCGTGTGGCGCGACTTCCGCGACGACCCGAAGCTGTACGTGGCCATCCTCACCGGCGCCGGCACGAAGTCGTTCTGCGCGGGCTCCGACCTGCGCTACTACGTCGAGACGATCTCGAAGCGCTCACCCGAGCGCAACCGCCGGCGCGCTCACGAGGGCCCGAACCTCGGCGGCATCACCAAGGGCATCGACGTCTGGAAGCCGATCATCGCGGCCGTCAACGGCTACTGCCTGGCCGGCGGCATGGAGCTCGCCATGGCGTGCGACATCCGGATCGCCGCCGACCACGCGACCTTCGGCGTGGTCAACCGGCGCTGGAACGTCGGCGCCGAGTCGGGCCTCACCCAGCGGCTGCCCCATATCGTCGGCCTCGGCGTGGCCCTCGACCTGCTCATCACGGGGCGCTGGTTCGACGCCCGAGAGGCGTACCGCATCCACTTCGTGAACCGGGTGGTCAGGCGCGCTCGGCTCATGGCCGAGTGCACGAAGCTGGCGGAGCAGATCTGCGAGTACCCGCAGTCGTCGCTGCGCACCGACAAGGAGGCGTGCATCCGCGGCCTGGGGCTCACGCTCGAGGAGGGCCTGCGGCTGGAGAACACGCTCTGGAACACGAACCTCGCCCTGCCCGACACGCTGAACGGGCCGCGCGCCTTCATCGAGAAGCGGAGGTTCGTGCCGACGCAGGAGGTCTGACGACCTAGCCGACCCGGAGCCCGCCGCCGTCGATGCGGTACTCGACGATCTCGTCGCTCATCGCGCTGCCGCGATGCTTGACCACCGAGAGCAGGCGCGCCACGCGGTTGCCCACGCGCTCGCTGCCCATCACGAGGATCGTGTTGGCGGTGGCCCCGAGGTCGCCCACGGCGACCTTGCGGGCCAGGAGGTCCTCGAGCCGCGTCTGCTCCGTCGTCACCAGCAGCAGCGTGGTGATCGCCGCGTGCTCGTAGCGGTGCGCATCGATGAACTCGCGATGCTTCCACACGGGCAGGCAGATCTCCATGCCGACGGTCTCGGCGTCGCGATGGATCGTCTTGCGATACAGCTCGTCGAACATCCAGAACTGGATGGAGTCGGCGGGCTGGTTCATCGGCTCCACGCCGTCCACCACCACGCGCCGGGTGCCGGCCCCGAGGTGGAAGTAGAAGAAGGGTCGCACGGTGTGGAGGGCGTGGTTGTACGTCGCCTTCCAGTTCCAGTCGAACTCCCACGAGCCGTCGGGCGTCGGCACCTGGAAGTCGCGTACGCGCCCGACCCACTTGAGCGCGTTGCAGTAGAACGCGTCCATCTGGTCGGGGGACGGGTACGGCTCGGTCATCGGCGGCACCGTGTGGGTCCACTCCTTCAGCGACCAGTCGAAGAGCCGCGCCGCGTACTCGTCGTGCTGCTGGCTGTCACCGCGCCCGTTCATGTCCAGGACCACGCCGCGCGCGCCGTCGGCGACGCGGCCGCGGTCGGCGAAGGTGAGGCCGAGGTGGGTCTTGCCGATGCCGGTGGCGCCGTAGACCACGGCGAGCGTGCCGGGCAGCAGGCCGCCGCCGAGCATCGCGTCGAGCCTGGGAACACCGGTCGAGACGCGCGCGCTCATTCGCTGGATTTTACACCACGCCGGCGGCGCGCCCTTTCGTCTGGAACTGCCGCTCGTAGAGATGCCGGAGCTCGCCGAGCGTGGTCGCCTGCCCCGGCGCCTTGTCGTCGCGCACGCGGGCGATCCGCGCGAAGCGCAGCGCGTGGCCCGAGGGGTACGTCGGGCTCTTCTGGATTTCGTTGTACTCGACCTCGACGACGACCTCGGGCCGCACGCGCACGGTGTAGCCGTCGTCGGCGGTCGCGAGCTTCCAGAGTCGCTCGGTCATCTCGACGAACTGGGCGTCGGTGAGCCCCTTGAACGTCTTGCCGACCTCGGCGAACGTCTCACCGTCGCGCACGGCGAGGTGATAGTTGGAGAGCCAGCCCCGGCGGCGGCCCGAGCCGCGGTCGACGGCGACGATCACGCAGTCCACCGTCTCTGCCGCCTTGAGCTTGAACCAGCGCTTGCCGCGGCCGCCGGGCTCGTAGGTGCTGGCGAGGTCCTTCGCCATCACGCCCTCGTGGCCGGCGGCGAGCGCGGCGTCGCGGAACGTGCCGGCCTCCGCCTCGCCGGTGACGATGCGCCGCTCGGCGAGGTAGCGGCCGCCGGTCACCGCGGTGAGCGCCTCCCAGCGCCGCTCGTAGGGCTCGTCGATCAGCGAGCGTCCGCCGGCCATGAGGCAGTCGAAGAAGTGCAGGGCCAGCGGCATCTCGCGCACGAGCGCTTCGACGCCGTGCACGCGGCGGAAGCGCCGCATCAGCTCCTGGAAGGGCAGCGGCCGCCCGGCGGCGTCGAGGGCGACCACCTCGCCGTCGAGGATGAATGGCTCGCCGGAGAGATCGCGCCGCGTGATCTCGACCACGTCCGGGAGGCTGCGCGTGACGTCGGACAGGCGCCGCGTCCAGACCTGCACGCGATCCCCCGCCCGGTGCAGCTGGATGCGCGCGCCGTCGTACTTGTACTCGAGCGCGGTGCGGCCGCCGTGCGCGGCCAGCACGGAGGGAAAGTCGTCGGCGATCTCGGCGAGCATCGGCAGCAGCGGCACGAAGGGCCGCGGGCTCGCCCCCGCCACCGCCGCCGCGCCGCCGGTGGCGGCGAGCACGGCCACCGCGGTGAGGTCGCCGAGGAAGAGCGCCGCGCGCCGCGTCGTCGCGACGTCGACGCCCCAGGCGGCCGCGATCGCCTCCAGCAGCAGCCCCTCGGAGACCCCCGTGCGCATCTCGCCGCCGACGATCCGGGCCAGGAAGTCGCGCTCGTCGTCGGACGCGCGCGAGGCCAGGCGCGCCAGGCGCTCGTCGCGCGCGCGCCGCACGCCGGAGCCGGCGGCCGCCGCGACGTCCGCGAACGCCTCGGCGACGTGGAGGAGCGTCAGGGGGCCGCGGAGCGCCTCGGCTTCGCCGGGGCGCTCCGCGGGCAACCCTCGAACGCCCAGCACGCGGGGGTCCGACGCCGGAAAGGCGCGGGCGGCGAGGAAGGCCACGGCGGTGGCGATCTCGTCGGGGGCGAGCGTTCGGAGGAACCGGGCGACCTCGTCCCGCTTCTCCAGCCGGCCCCGCGCGCGCTCGAGCCGCCGGCCGAGGGCCGCGAAATCCGCGAAGCGGGTCATACCCTGTATTCTAGACAGGATGCGCAGGCTCGTTCTGTACGACACCGACCCCGCCATGACCGCCGTCGCCGCCGCGCTGGCCGACACCTACGACGTGCGGCCGCTCGGCGCCGGGCCCGCGAGCGACGCGGTGATCCTCGTGACGCCGCGCTCGGCGGATGTCGCCGGCGAGGGCGTCCGCCTTCTCGGCCTCGTGCCGGCCGCGGACGCCGGGCCGTGGCCCGAGACCTGGCACGCCGTGCTGCCGCTCGGCGCCCCGCTGGCCATGCTCGCGCACGCGGTCGGCGCCGCCTTCGCCGACCTCGACGCCGCGGCGGAGCGCGCGCGGCTCGAGCGCGATCTCTCGGAGCTGAACACGATCGGTATCCGCCTCTCGTCGGAGTCGAACCCGCGCTTCCTGATCGAGACGATCCTCAGCAAGGCCCGCGAGATCACCGGCAGCGACGCCGGCTCGCTCTACATCACCGAGGAGCGCGGCGAGTCGCCGTACCTGCGCTTCGCGCTCGCCCAGAACGACAGCGTGGCGGTGCCGTTCCGGACGGCGACCATCCCGCTCACCGACGAGAGCATCGCCGGCTACGTGGCGCTGACGGGCCGGCTGATCAATCTCGCCGATGCCTACGCGCCGCCGGCCGACGCGCCGTTCACGATCAATCGCTGGTTCGACGAGCAGTCGGGCTACCGGACCAAGTCGATGCTGGTGGTGCCGATGCGCACGCCGCAGGGCCAGACGATCGGCGCGCTGCAGCTCATCAACTGCAAGGATGACTGGGCCGCGCGGCTCACCGAGCCCGCCGACGTCGAGCGGCACGTGCGGTCATACGGGCCCCGGCACGAGAAGCTGGCGGGCTCGCTCGCCTCCCAGGCGGCGGTGGCCATCCACAACCGGCGCCTGTACCTGTCGATCCGCGAGCTCTTCGAGGGATTCGTGAAGGCGTCGGTGACGGCGATCGAGGCGCGCGACCCGACGACGTCGGGTCACTCGTTCCGCGTGGCGGACCTCACGGTGGCGCTCGCGGAGACGGCAGACCGCTGCGACACCGGCCCCTACGGCGAGCTGAAGTTTCGCGAGGACGAGATGATGGAGCTGCGCTACGCCTCCCTGCTGCACGACTTCGGCAAGGTCGGCGTGCGCGAGCAGGTGCTGGTGAAGGCCAAGAAGCTCTACCCGGCCGATCTCGAGCGCATCCGCCACCGCGTGGAGCTGCTCAAGCGCGATCTCGCGCTGCGCGCCTCGCGCGCCAAGCTCGACCGGGCGCTGGCGCGCGGTGCCGACTACGCCGCCCACGCCGCGCGCCTCGACGCCGACCTGGCCGTCGCGCTGGCCGAGCTGGATCGGCAGCTCGACCTCGTGGGCGTCGCCAACGAGCCGAGCGTGCAGGCGCAGGCATTCACCGCCGAGATCCTGAAACTGGCCGCGCAGACCTGGGAGGACGCCGACGGCACGCCGCGCACGGTGCTGACCCAGGAGGAAGCGCGCGTGCTCGCCATCCCGCGTGGCAGCCTCACCGACGAGGAGCGCGTCGCCATCCAGCAGCACGTCGTTCACACGTTCCAGTTCCTGACGCAGATCCCGTGGACGAAGGAGCTGCGCCGGGTGCCCGAGATCGCGCGCTCGCATCACGAGAAGCTGGACGGCAGCGGGTATCCCTACGGCGCGCGCGCCGAGGCGATTCCCGTGCAGTCGCGGATGATGGCCATCGCCGACATCTACGACGCGCTCACCGCGAGCGACCGGCCGTACAAGAAGGCGCTGCGCGCCGAAGAGGCGCTGGCCATCCTCGACGCGGAGCGCCGCGCCGGCGCGCTCGACTCGGCGCTGCTCGATCTGTTCGTCGAAGCTCGCGTGTTCGAGCGCACCGCGCGTCCCACGTAGCGCGCGTCGTCAGTCACCGGGCGGGCTGCGGGGCGGCGCGGCTCTGTTCGAGCACGCAAATCGACGCTGGTTCGGCGCCTGTTAGCGCGCACCGATTCACACCCGGAACCGACGCTATACCCGAAACACGGGTCTCACAGAGCCGCGCCGCCCCGCAGCCCACCCTGGGCTGGCGGCCCTCCGCACTGCATCGCGACGAACGAAACTCCAAGCGCGGAATGTCAGCCGGCGATCAATAGCAGGGACGCGCACCAGGTGGCGAGCGAGAGGAGCGCGACCGTGGCGCGCGCGAGCTCGACGAGAACGCCGCGGCTCGGCACGTGTTGAGTGGTCCGCGGCAAAAAAAGGGCGCGCGAGCGCCGGGTCGAGATCAGCCGGCGCTGGAGCGCCGGGTACGTCAGAGCGTGCGTGTTCATCATCACAGCCTCCGTCGCGTTCAAAAGCCTCGAAGCACTCCCACGACCTTGCCGAGAATCTTCACGGGCGTGCGGCGCGGGTCGACGACGATCGGCGTCATCGTCGGATGCTCCGGCTTGAGCACGACGCGCTCGCCCTCGCGCGAAAAGCGCTTGACGGTCGCCTCGCCCTCGCCGGACTCCGACTCCACGAGCGCGACCACGATGTCGTTGGGCGACGCGCTGTCCTGCCGCCGTACGAGCACGAGGTCACCGTCGCAGATGTGCGCCTGGATCATGCTCTCGCCGCGCACGCGCAGCGCGAACAGATCCTCGCCGCGGCCCGGCAGCGAGGCGGGAGCGATGTGCAGCTCGCCCTCGCGGTTCTCGCTCGCGAGCAGCGGCTGACCCGCCGCGACGCGGCCGAGGATCGGCACCGCGTACGTGGCGCGGGCCGGCGGATCCGTCAGCGTCAGCGCTCGCGAGGTGCGTCCCGCGCTCACGCGCCGCTGCAGCGCGCCCTTGCGCTCGAGCGCGCGCAGGTGATCGAACGCGGCGCGCGGCGTCACCTTGAACCGGTCGCCGATCTCCCGCACGGTGGGCGGCACGCCGTGCTTCGCGACGAACGAGCGCATGAAGCCCAGGACCTCCCGCTGCTTGTCGGTCAGGTCGCGCATGACATCTCCTTTGGCTCGCTACGATACTCAACGGATGTTGAGGAACGCAAGCAAAAAAAGAGGGCCCTACGAGGGCTCCCAGGGCTCGCAGACGGGACAGGTCGCGAGGCCTTGCTCGCGCGCCTCGGTCATCGTCTTCATGTAGATACGCTCGGGCTCGGGGATGCGCGCCACCCAGCCGCACTCGCGGCGATGAAACAGCCGTGACCCGCGCTGGGCGCAGTAAGGCTCGCCGTGCGCGATCGGCTCGGCATCGAGGGCCACCGCGACGTCACTCGTCTCCGGCGCGAGCGGCTCGGTCTCCGACGGCAGCGTGGCCGTCGCGGGCTCGCTCGTCGCCGGCTGCGACTCCGACACCGTCGGCGGCGAATCGGGCTCGTTGATGTGGAGGTTCGTCTCGACGGTCGAGCGGAACTCGTCGCTGGCGCGGCGGAACTCGCGCAGCGCGCGGCCGATCATGCGGCCCAGCTCGGGCAGCTTCGATGGCCCGAAGACGAGCAGCGCGAGCACGCCGATGACGAGCATTTCCTGCAGCCCGATGTCGAACATTGGCGCTAGGGTAACACGCGTGACGCGGGCCTTCCCGGGTGCCCGAAGACGGAAAAGAATTTCCTTGCGACGGCGGGCCCGCGGGGTGCCCGGCGTCGGGAACCGCGCACTTGACCGCGGCGCCCGAGCGGGGCACGAGAGTTGCTGCTTCCGTCGGCCTTGAGGAGGCCGACCGATGATCCTGCGCGTCCTGCTCTACCTCGCTCTGATGTCGGGGCTCGCCCTTCGCGAGCGGCTCGCCCCGCTCAGGACGCGATGACTTCCCTCTGCTTCTCCGGCTCCGTATCCTGGACCACGAGGCCGCACTGCACGATCTTGTAGAGCAGCGCCTTGTAGCTGATCTGCAGCAGGCGCGCCGCCTTCGCGCGGTTCCAGTGGACGCGGTCGAGCACTTCCTTGATCGCCACGCGCTCGGCCTCACGGGCGGCCTGCCGCGCGATCTCCTTGAGGCTGATCGGCGCGTCGGGGCTCGCGACGGCGGCGGCGGGGGCGCCCGGCACGCTCACGCGGGGGCCGCGGCTGATGTTGCCGAGAATCTCGGTGTGCACCGGGCGAGCCGTGCCCAGCACGACGACGCGCTTGACGCCGTTTTCCAGCTCGCGGATGTTGCCGGGCCAGTGGTAGTCCACGAACACGCGCATGGTGTCGGGCGGGATATCCACCGCGCGACCGTATTGCACGTTGAACTTCTTGAGGAAGAAGTCGACGAGTCCCGGGATCTCCTCCCGGCGCTCGCGGAGCGGCGGGATGCGGACCTCGATGACGTTCAGCCGATAATAGAGGTCTTCCCTGAACTGATGAGCGCGCATGCTGGCTTCGAGGTCGCGATTGGTGGCGGCGATGAGTCGCACGTCGGTGTCGATGATCTTCTCGCCGCCGACGCGCGAGAACTCGCCGTCCTGGAGCACGTGCAGCAGCTTGGCCTGCAGCCGCAGCGGCATCTCGCCGATCTCGTCGAGGAGGAGCGTGCCCTGATGGGCCGCCTCGAACTTGCCGGGCTTCTGGCGATAGGCGCCGGTGAACGCGCCCTTCTCGTGGCCGAACAGCTCGGACTCGAGCAGCTCGCCCGGCAGGGCGGCGCAGTTCACCTTCAGGAACTGCTTGCCGGCACGCGGCGACGCCTTGTGGATCGCGCGCGCGAGGACCTCCTTGCCGGTCCCGCTCTCGCCTCGGAGGAGCACGGTCGTGTTCGTGCTCGCGACCTTCGAAATCAGATCGCGGATTGGCTGCATCTTGCTGCTGGTGCAGAGGGCCATCAGGGGCTCAATCATCGCCTGCTCTCTCCATTCAGTGGTATCGACTGCGAAACTCTCGACTGTCTGCAGGGAATTGCAGCGCATGTGCCAAGGGTTTACCCACACCATGATTACAGTTATTACAAGTACTTAGACATTCAAGTCGGTGGTTTGGGGAACATTGGTTTGTAGAAAGTTCACGGGCAAATTGTAGGGCTTACAAAGAGGAGGAAAAGAAATGGAGATCATGATCGTCGACGACGAGCCGCAAGTGGCCGAGGTGCTGGCGACGTCGCTCAGACGCCAGGGACACTCGACGACGGTGGTGCACTCCGGGCGCGAGGCGCTCGACCGGCTCAAGAGCGTGGCGTTCGACGCGATGTTCCTCGACGTGTCGATGCCCGGCATGAACGGCCTCGACGTGATGGCCGAAGTGCGCCGGCTGCGGCCCTCGCTCGCCGTCGTCGTGATCACGGGCCACGCGACGCCCGACGAGATCGAGGACGTCAAGAAGATGGGCGCGGTGGACGTGATCCAGAAACCGTCGGCGCTCACGCACTACCATCAGGCGATCGAGCGCCTGCACGCGAGCGCGACGACGAAAAAGCCCTTTCCGCGCCTCGGCGACGTGTGATACCGGTGATCGGCGTGAGTGTTCGGGCCCTCGCAACCTGCATTGCGCTCGGCGTCTGTCTCGGTCCCGGGCTCGCGGTCGCCCAATCGGTCCCGATCGCGCCGCAGTTCGGCGCCCAGTCAGCGCAGGATCCGCAGCAGCTCCAGCTTCCGCTGCGCACCGAGCGGCCCACCGCCTGGAGCAGCCACGACTGCACGTAGCGCGAGAGCACGATGACGGCGGTCTTCGGCGAGCGCTCGCGCACCTGGCGTGTGATCTCGAGGCCGTAGTGCAAGGGCCATACCTTCGCCAGGCGTCGGACACCTCGCGTACAAGAGTCGGCAAAAGTTCTCT
This sequence comes from Candidatus Rokuibacteriota bacterium, assembly GCA_003220225.1. GTDB lineage: Bacteria > Methylomirabilota > Methylomirabilia > Rokubacteriales > CSP1-6 > AR12. Next base: position 42,198 of record QHRU01000066.1, on the reverse strand, counting down.
CAATCCAGCACCCCGACCCACGCCACGACGCGGACTTACGCGTGGCACGCGGCTGGCAAGCCTTGATCCAGCACGCCCAGGCGGAGGTTGCATGGCAATTTCTGGGAAAGGGGTTCGACCCCCAACGCTCGACGACATTCCTTCCGTCACGACGCTCCCCGGCGCCAGACTCGCCGGGCTCCGGCTCCCCCCGGTTCACATCCTCGTCATCGAAGATCACGACGACACGCGCGACGTCCTCGACATGCTGCTCCGCACGGAGGGCTACGAGGTCACGCTGGCGGTGGATGGCCAGGACGGTCTCGAGAAGTACCGCCAGCGGCCGCCCGACATCGTGCTCGTGGACATCTTCATGCCACGCAAGAACGGCATCGACACCATCCGCGAGCTGACGCGCGACTTTCCCAACTCCGTCTGCATCGCGATGTCGGCGGACGGCGATTCCATGCGCCGCAACGCGCTCGAGTTCGCGCGCGAGGCGGGGGCGCGGCTGACCCTGCGCAAGCCGATCGAGCCGTGGGTGCTGCTGCGGACGCTGGAAGGGGTGGTGGCGGGACGCCGCTCGCTCACGCGGCTCACCGCGGCCAGCTGAGCCGGCTCAGCGGATCAGGAAGCGCTTCACCTCGTAGGGGCCGAAGCTCGCCGCGAAGCCGTTGCCCTCGACCTTCGGCCCCACGGCCTGCGCGTCGAGGTCCATGACGGCGCCGGCCGGAGCGGACAGCGTCCACGAGGCCGAGCCATTCATGCCGAGCCATTCATAATGACGGGCGCCTCGGACATTTTCGTGACGCGACTAGGGCGCGACGCCGGCGAGCCGGGCAAGCTCGGCGAACGAGCGCACCACGACGTCGGCCGCGTCGGGCGGTGCGCCGTCGGGCGCGTAGAGGACGGTCCGCATGCCGACGGCGTGGCCGCCCGCGACGTCGGAGGTGACGCTGTCGCCCACCATCGCGGCCTCGTGCGGCCGCAGGCCCAGACGCGCCAGCGCGATGCGGAACAGCGGCGGCTCCGGCTTGCCGACGACGACGGGCCGCACGCCGGCGGCCACGCACACGGCTTCCACGATGGCACCGCAGCCCGGCAGGAAGTCGCCGTCCTCGAGCGGCAGCCGCGGATCGAGGTTCGGCGTGACCACGGGCGCGCCGGCGGCGGCGGCCCGCGCGGCGGCGGCGAGGCGCTCGTAGGTCAGGTCGAAGTCGTTGCCGACGGCGACGACCGTCGCGTTGCGCCACGCCTTGACGTCCACCAGCGTGTGGCCCGCGCCCTCGACCACCGCCGCCAGCTCGGGCGCGCCGATGACGAGCACGCGCGAGGGTCCGTAGCGCTCGGCGACGACGTCGCCGACGATCTCGAGCGGGGTCAGCGCGGGCTCGCTCGGGGTGACGCCGAGCCGCCGGAGCTTGGCGCTGACCTCGGCGCCACGCGCGCGCGAGTTGTTGGTGAGGTAGGCGACACCGCGGCCGGCGCGATGCAGCGCCGCCAGCGTCTCGGCCGCGCCCGGGTTGAGGCGCTCGCCCTGCCAGACGCAGCCGTCGAGGTCGAAGACGAAGCCGCGCAGCGCCTCGAGCAACGCGGCGCTAGTCGCCCGAGGACTTCCTGGAGTCGGCGATCGCGCCGGCGTAGACGCGCTCGGTGCGCTCGGCCACGCTCGCCCAGGAGAACTGCGCCTCGACGCGCTTGCGCCCGGCCTGGCCCATGCGCCGGCCGAGCGCGGGATCGTCGAGCACGCGCGTGAGCGCGGCGGACAGCGCCGCGGGGTCCGCCGGCGGCACGAGGATGCCCGTCTCGCCGTCGACCACGACCTCGAGGATGCCGCCGACGGCGGAGGCCACCACCGGCGTCTCGCACGCCATGGCCTCGAGGTTGATGATGCCGAACGGCTCGTAGACCGAGGGGCAGCAGAAGACCGCGGCGTGGCTGTAGAGCTGCACGACGACCTCGTGCTTGACCATCTCGTTGATCCAGAGCACGTTCGAGCGCTCGGTCAGCGCGCGGCGCAGCCGCGTCTCGATCTCCGGCGTGTCGGGGGCGGAGGCGCAGAGCACCACCTGCACGCCGGGCGGCAGGCTCTTGGAGGCCTCCAGCAGGTGGAAGATCCCCTTCTGGTCCGTGATGCGCCCGACGAAGAGCACGTAGGGCGGCTTCACGCCCAGGCGGTCGAGGTGCTCGCGCCGGTCGGTGCGACGGAACCGCTCGGGATCGATCCCGTTGTGGATCACGACCACCCGCGCGGGGTCCGCCTCGAAGTGCGTGAGGATGTCGTCACGCATCCGGTTCGAGACCGCGATCACGCGGTCCGCCGCCTCCACCGCCGTCTTCTCGATCCACGACGAGAGCAGGTAGCCCGAGCCGAGCTGGTCGGCCTTCCACGGCCGCAGCGGCTCCAGGCTGTGCAGCGTGACGACAAGCGGAATGCGATAGAGCGTGCGGATCCAGAGCCCGGCCATATCCGCGTACCACGTGTGGGCGTGCGCGACGTCGGCGTCCACCGGATCGCGCGCCATGGCGAGCCCGATCGAGAGCGTCTCCAGCGCCGGCGCGAAGCGCGGCTCGCCGCTCTTGTCCGCCTTCAGCCGCTCCCACGGCGTGTAGCCGCGCACGACCACGCCGTCCTGCGTCGGCTCGCGCTCGCCGAAGCAGCGAACCTCGACCTTCATCCGCTTCGTGAGGGCCTGGGTCAGCTGGTCCACGACCACGCCGGCGCCGCCGTAGATGTGGGGCGGATACTCCCGCGTGAGCTGGAGGGCTTTCATGGGCTCAGGATAGCGTACGACGCTAGGGCTGCTCGGGCGCGGGCTCGGCGGGCGGCGGCTCGTCCGCGCTCTTCTCTTCCTCCCAGCGCTCGAGCTTGCGCGCCACCGTGCGCACGTCGATGCCGAGCAGCTTGGCGGCGAGCGTCTTGTTGCCGCCCGTCGCGGCCAGCGTCGCGTCGAGCAGCCTTTGCTCGACCTCGGAGAGCGGCGTGCCGATGCGCACCGACACCACGCCCTCGGGCAGGGGCGTGGCGCCCGCGATCTCGGGCGGCAGGTCGGCGATGTCCACCTGGGTGCCGCGCGCCAGCACCACGCCGCGCTCGATGACGTTTTCCAGCTCGCGCACGTTGCCCGGCCACGCCCAGGCCTCCAGCCGCTTGAGCGCGTCGTCGGTGAGGCCGTCGAGCCGGCGGTTGTTCTTGGCCGCGTACACGCGCAGGAAGTGCTGGGCCAGCATCGGGATGTCCTCGCGGCGTTCGCGCAGCGGCGGCACGTGCACGGTGATGACGTTGAGCCGGTAGAAGAGGTCCTCGCGGAAGCGCCGTTCCTTGACCATCTGCACGAGGTCCTGGTTGGAGGCGGCGACCAGGCGCACGTCCACCTTGATGCTGCGCGTGGCGCCGAGGCGGTCGAACTCCCCCTCCTGCAGCACGCGCAGGATCTTCGGCTGCGTCACCGCCGAGAGGTCGGCCACCTCGTCCAGGAAGAGGGTGCCGCCGTCGGCCAGCTCGAAGCGTCCCTCCTTGCGGCCGGCGGCGCCGGTGAAGGCGCCACGCTCGTAGCCGAACAGCTCGGACTCCAGCAGCGTCTCCGGCAGCGCCGCGCAGTTGACGGCGACGAACGGCTTGCCCGCGCGCGTCGAGCGCTCGTGGATGGCGCGCGCCACCAGCTCCTTGCCGGTGCCGCTCTCGCCCTGGATGAGCACGGTGGCCGACGACGACGCCACCTGCTCGACGAGCATCATCATGCGGCGGAAGGCCGGGCTGCCGCCGACGATCGCGCCCTGGCGCAGGAGGTCGTCCAGGCGCTGCTGCAGCACTTTGTTCCGCTCGATCAGCTCGCGGCGCTCCAGCGCCTTGTCGATCAGCTTCAGCAGCTGCTCGCGCCGGAACGGCTTGGTGAGGAAGTCGTAGGCGCCGTCCTTCATCGCCTTCACTGCCTCCTCGACGGTCCCGAAGGCGGTGAGGAGGATGACGTCGACGTCGGGCGCGATGGCCTTGGCCGCGCGCAGCAGCTCCAGCCCCGTGAGGCCGGGCATCTTGAGGTCGGTGACGATGAGGTCGATCGCCCCGTCCTGCAGACGCTCGAGGGCGGCGCGGCCGTCGGAGGCGAGCAGCACGCGGTAGCCCTCGCGCGTCAGCGTGCGCTCGAGGCTCTCGCGCAGCCCCGGATCGTCGTCGGCGACGAGCAAGGTGCGATCAGGCATGCGTGACCTTCACGGGCAGCCGGATCGTGAACACGGCGCCGCCGCCCGGCCGGTTGGCCCAGCGCAGCTCGCCGCCGTGCTCCTCGATGATCTGGCGCGAGATCGAGAGCCCGAGCCCCGTGCCCTGCGGCTTCGTGGTGAAGAACTGCTCGAAGAGGCGGTCGCCGACCTCGGGGGCGATGCCCGGGCCCGTGTCGGCCACCGCGATCTCGACGCCATCGCCAAGCGCGCGGCTGCTGATCGTGAGGGCGCCGCCGCGCGAGAGCGCCTCCTGACCGTTCTTGATGAGGTTGTGGATGGCCTGGCGGAGCAGCACGCGGTCGATCTCCATCGTGGGGATGGCCGGATCGGTCTCGACCGTCATGACGAGCCCCTGGCGGTCGGCGACGGGCCGCACGAAGGCCGCCAGCTCCTCCAGGAGGTGGTTGATCGACTCCTCCTCGAAGTGCGCCTTCGGGAAGCGCGCGAACACCAGGTACTCCTCGGTGAGGGCGTCGAGGGTGTTGACCTGATCGCGGATGGCCGCCAGGAGCCCGCCCGCCTCCTCCATGTCCATGCCCGAGCGCGCGCGCACGATGTCCTCGAGCATCTCGGCGTTCAGCTCGATGGCGCTGATGGGGTTGCGCACCTCGTGCGCGACCTTGAGGGAGAGCCGTCCCACCGTCGCCATCCGCTCGGAGACGAGCAGCTCCTGCTGCGCGGCCTGCAGCCGGTTGAGCAAGCCCTCGACCTCGCCGCGCGCGCGCCGCTCGCGGTCGGCGACGATTCCGACCGTCACCGCGGGCAGGCCGAACAGCACGACCAGGAGTGTTACGCCCGTCCAGCCGATCCACGGCGGGGCCAGCGAGGCCGCGGCCGCCATGAGCCCACCCGCGATGAGCGCGGCCACGAAGGCGACCCAGGGGCCGAAGTAGTACGCGTTGACGGCCACGAGGGGGAAGAAGAGCAGGTAGAAGAGGCTGCCGCCGCCGCCCGTGAGCAACACGAGCACGAAGACCAGCAGCAAGTCGATGCCGAGCGCGCCGAGGAAGATCGCGCGGGTGGCGCGCGGCTGCACGGTGACCAGCGCGAAGATGCCGACCTTGTAGAGCGCGAACCACACGACGAGGGAGACGAGGTCGATGCGCTCGCGTGGCCGGAGCGGAACGAAGCCGAGCGTGGCGAGACCGCCGACCATCGCCACCGCGAGGAGGACGGCGAAGACGCGCTCGTCGCGCTCCAGCAGCCGGAAGATCGCGTGCCAGGGCTTGCGCTCGGCCGTCACCGTGGCCACTGGCGCCGACTATAGCACGCCGTCGTCGACGTCCTGCTCGACGGCACGACTCTTGCGCCACGCGAGCACGACGATCCACGTGCCGAGCGCGACGAGCGCGAGCAGCGTGATCCAGCGCTCCACGCGATGGACGTCGTGGAGGATCCCGGCGAACTGGTCGGTGAAGAAATACGCGAGCGCGAAGCCCGTGGGAACGCCGAGGAGGGCCGTCGCCGCGTCCACCAGGATGAACTTCCAGAACGGCACGCGCGCGATGCCGGCCGTGAGGAAGGCCGCCGCGCGCAGCCCCATCACGTGGCGCGCCGTGACGACCGTCTTCGCCGCGTGGCGCCGGTAGGCCCCCAGCAGCGCGTGCTCGCGCCGCTTCGTCAGCACGCGCCGCACGATGGCCCAGTCGAGGATGTGCTCGCCCCAGTGGTGACCGATCCAGTAGAGCACCGAGTCGCCCGCCAGGACGCCGACGAAGCAGACGGGTAGCGCGATCCACCAGCGCATGTACCCCTCGTGGGCGAGGGCCCCGGCCGCGAGAACGGGCAGCTCTTCGGGGATGGGCGCGCCGAGGCCCCCGAGAAAGAGGGCGGCGAAGATCCCGAGGTAGGTGAACTGCTCGATGAAATCGTTGATCACGGCATGTATACTTTACCCGTCTGGTGCGGTCGCCGGTTCGCCGTGAACCCCCGCCCGCGGGCTCAGGCCGCGTCCCGGTTCTCTTCCGAGTCCAGGGATCGCGTGCACAGTTCGGAAGGCCACATAGGAGCGCGCCCCATGGCTGTGAAACTCTTCGTCGGAGGCCTCTCGTTCTCCACATCCACGGACCGGCTGCGGGAAGCGTTCGCCGCGTGCGGCAACGTGGAGTCCGCGAGCGTCGTCACGGACCGCGACACGGGCCGCTCCCGCGGCTTCGGCTTCGTCGAGATGACGACGAACGAGGAAGCCGAGCAGGCGATCAGCAAGCTCAACGGCACGAGCCTGGATGGCCGCACGATCCAGGTCGAGAAGGCCAAGAGCCCCGGCGCGGGCGGTGGCGGCGGTGGCCGCGGCGGCTTCGGTGGCCGGGGCGGCGGCGGCCGTCCGGGTGGCGGGTACGGTGGTGGTGGCGGCGGTGGCAGCCGCGGCGGCGGCGGCCGCTGGTAGCTTTGTTATAACGGAGCCGGGATGGCGCCCGGCTCCGTTGTCCTGCACACCGAAGCCTCGCGCGGGTTCGGTGGGCAGGAGATCCGCATCCTGGCCGAGTCGCGCTGGCTGGCCACGCACGGTTGGCGGGCGCTGATCGCGGCCCAGCCCGGCACGCGGCTCCTCGCCGAGGCCGAGCGCGCAGGCGTCGCCACGGTCGCGGTGCGCATGCGCGGGCCCTGGAGCCTTCTCGCGGTCGCGGCGCTGCGGCGGGTCATCCGGGCGAACGACGTCGCCGTCGTCCACACTCATTCCTCCATTGACGCGTGGGTGGCCGGCCTCGCCGCGCGCTCGCTCGGCGTCCCCGTCGTCCGCAGCCGTCACGTCTCGATCCCGATTCCCCCGCGTCGCGCGCTCGTCTACCGGCTCGCCGACCGCGTGATCACCAGCGGCGAGGCGGTGGCGGCCATCGTGCGCGGCGCCGGCGTCCCCGCCGACCGCGTGGTCGCCATCGGCCCCGGCCTCGACACCGCGCGCTTCCATCCGAACGTCTCCGGCGCCGGCGTGCGCGAGGAGCTCGGGCTGCGCGGCCCCGCCGTCGGCCTCGTCGCCAACATCCGCGGCAGCAAGGGGCACGAGCATTTCCTCGAGGCCGCGCGCCTCGTGCTGGCCGAACGCTCCGACGCGCGCTTTCTGATCGTCGGCGACGGCATCGGCTTCGAAGACGTCCGGCGCCGCGTCAAGGAGATGGGCCTTGAGCCCCGCGTGTTGATGACCGGCTTTCGTCGCGATGTGCCCGAAGTCATGGCCGCCCTCGACGTGCTCGTGCTGCCCTCGACCAGGTCGGAGGCGATGTCGCAGGTCATCCCGCAGGCGCTGGCCGTCGGCACGCCCGTCGTCGGCACCGCGGTGGGCGGCACGCCCGAGCTGATCCGCGACGGCGAGACGGGGCGCCTCGTGCCGCCCGCCGACGCCCCCGCGCTGGCCGCCGCGATCCTCGACCTCCTGCGCGATCCCGAGCGGGCGCGCGCGCTGGCCCGCCGGGGCCAGGCCCTGGTGCTCGCGCGGCACTCGATCGACGCGGCGATGGCCCGCACCCTGGAGGTGTACGCGGCCGTGCGCGCGCGCTCCGCAGCGGAGCATTGACTATATAGCTATATTGCTATATCAACGTTGAGGTGTCCGAGCCACGGCGGCGCTTCGAGCTGCAGAGTCTGAAGGCGGACTTCTTCAAGGCGCTCGGGCACCCCACCCGCGTCCGCATCCTCGAGATCCTCCGCCACGGCGGCCGCAGTGTGCAGGATCTGCAGCAGGCGCTCCAGCTCGACCAGTCGATCGTCTCCCAGCACCTGGCCCGCCTGCGCGCGAAGGGTGTCGTCGAGGCCAGCCGAGACGGCACGACGGTGCGCTACACGGTGCGCGACCCGGCCGTGGGCGAGCTGCTGGACGTGACGCGGCGGATCTTCAGCCGCCACCTCGAGGGCACGCAGACCATGTTGCGCGAGCTGCAGCGCGAGCAGCGCGTGACGCGGCGGCGCTGAGCCCGTGCTGCGCCAGCTCCGCGTGGCCCTGCGCACCGGCGTCGTCACCGAGCCGCCCGCCCGCGAGGCGGAGGTCGAGCGCCTCGGCACCCTCCTCGCGGCCGAGATCCGTGCGCGGTTCGGTCGCTCGCTCGCGATCCGGCAGGTCGACGCCGGCTCGTGCAACGGCTGCGAGCTGGAGATCGGCGGCCTCACGGGCCCGCACTACGACCTCGAGCGCTTCGGCCTGCACTTCGTCGCCTCTCCGCGCCACGCCGATTGCCTGCTCGTGACGGGACCGGTGACCCGCAACATGGCCGAGGCGCTGCGCCGCACCTGGCACGCGACGCCGGATCCGAAGATCGTGATCGCCGCCGGCGACTGCGCGGGCGACGGCGGCCTCTTCCGCGGCTCGTACGCCGTCGTCGGCGGCGTGCGCGAGATCGTGCCGGTCGACGCGCTGATCCCCGGCTGTCCACCCTCCCCGGCCGCGCTGCTCGCCGGCCTGCTCGACGCGCTGGGACGTCCGCGCTGATGGCCGCGCTCGTCTACACGCTGACCGCCCTGCTCGGCGCGGCGGCGGCGGCGACCGGCGTGGCCGGGATGCTCGGCGCCAGCTGGGCCGTCGACGTCGACTGGCTGGTCCCGCTGGGCGGCCTCGCCCTCGAGATGGATGCCCTGGCGGGACTGTTCGTCGCGCTCGTCGGTGCCACGGCCGTGCCGGCGTCGCTCTACGCCATCGGGTACACGGGTCGCGAGCGACGCGGCTGTCTCGCCTACCTCGTCTTCGTCGCCGCGATGCTCGCCGTCCCCCTCGCCGCCAACGTGATGACGTTCGCGCTCGCGTGGGAGCTCATGTCGCTCGCCTCCTACGTCCTCGTGCTCGACGGGGCGCGCGCGGGGCGCGAGCCGGCGGCGTCCGCGCACGCCGGCTGGGTGTACGCGGTGATGACGCACGCGGGGCTCGCCTGCATGCTCGCGGGCATGCTGCTGCTCACGGCGTGGACGGGCAGCGCGCGGTTCGCCGACTGGACGGCGGCGGCGCCGGCGCTGGGCGCGGGGGCGCGCTCGCTCGCGTGGGCGCTGCTGGCGCTCGGCTTCGGCGCGAAGGCGGGCGGCGTTCCGCTGCACGTCTGGCTGCCGCTCGCGCATCCCGCCGCGCCCAGCCACGTCTCGGCGCTCATGTCGGGGGTGATGATCAAGCTCGGCATCTACGGCCTGCTGCGCGCGAGCTTCGTCTGGCTGGCGCCCGCGCTGCCGTGGTGGGGCGCGACGCTCCTGCTGGTGGGCGCGATCTCCGCGGTCGCCGGCGTCCTCTACGCGATCGTCGACCGCGATCTCAAGCGACTCCTCGCGTTCTCGTCCATCGAGAACGTCGGCATCGTGCTCGTCGGCACCGGCGCCGCGCTGACGTTCGCGGCCACCTCGATGGCCGGGCTCGCCCTGCTGGCGCTGGCGGCAGCGCTCTACCACGTCGTGAACCACGCCGCGTTCAAGAGCCTGCTCTTCATGGCCGCCGGCGGCGTCCTGCACGGCACGGGCACACGCGACATGGAAGCGCTCGGCGGGCTGATCAAGCGCCAGCCGTGGACGGCGGCCTGCTTCCTCGTCGGCGCCGTCGCGATCGCCGGGTTGCCGCCGCTCAACGGCTTCGTGAGCGAGTGGCTCATGTTCCAGGCGCTGCTGCAGAACGTCCTGCTGCCGCAGCCCTCGCTGAACCTCGTCTTCGCCCTCGCCATCGCCGGCCTCGCGCTCGCCGCCGGCCTCGCCGTCGCCTGCTTCGTCAAGGCGTTCGGCATCACGTTCCTCGCGCTGCCGCGCAGCGACGCGGCCGCAGCCGCGCACGAGGCGCCCGTCACGATGCGCGTGGCGATGGTCGCCACCGCCGTCGCGTGCGCGGCGCTCGCGCTCGGCGCGTCCAGCATCGTCCCCGCGCTGGCCGTGGTGGCGGCCACGCTGGTGCCCGCGCCGCCGCCGGTCACCCTCGGCGCCTGGCTCACGCTGGAGGTCTCCGGAGAGTTCGCCAGCCTGTCCATGCCCGCCGTGGCCCTGGCGCTGGCGGGCGGCATCCTCCTGCCGGTGCTGCTGCTCGCCGTCGCTCGCGTGCGGCCGCGCCCGCGCCGCTACGAGACGTGGGCCTGCGGGCGCGTGCTGCAGACCGCGCGGATGGAGTACACGGCGACGGCCTTCGCCGACCCGTTCACGCGCGTCTTCGATTTCTTCTACCGCCCGGTGAAGCGGCTCGACATCGACCGGCACCCCGAGTCGCGGTTCTTCGTGCGGCGCATCCGCTACGAGAACCCGACGCGCTTCATCGTCGACGAGTGGCTCTATCGGCCGGTCGGCCGCCTCCTGCGCGCGGCCGCGCGCCGCGTCGCCGTCGTGCAGTCGGGCAGCCCGAACCTCTACCTCGCCTACGTGCTCGCCGCGCTCCTCCTGCTGCTGCTCGTGGCCTGATGGACGCGCTCACGCTGTCCGTGCTCCAGGCGCTCGTCGTCGGGCTCGGCGCCCCGCTGCTCGTCGGCACGCTGCGCACGCTGAAGGCCCGGCTCGTCGGGCGCCGCGGGCCGTCGCCGTGGCAGCCGTTCCTCGACCTGCGCAAGCTCCTCGGCAAGACGCCGGTCGTCTCCGAGACGACGTCGTGGATCTTCCGCGCGACGCCCTACGTGCTGGTCGGCGCGATGCTCGTCGCCGCGTTGGCCGCGCCCGTGCTGACCTCGCGGCCACCGCTGGCGTTCGCGGGGATCATCCTGTTGATGTCGCTGTTCCTGCTCGGCACCTTCTTCCTGGCGCTGGCCGGGCTCGACGCGGGCAGCGCGTTCGGCGGCATGGGCAGTAGCCGCGAGGTCGCGGTGGCGGCGCTGGCCGAGCCGACGGTGATCCTCGCCGTCTTCGCGCTCGCGCTCCGCGCGAACACCACCAACCTCGGCGGGATCGTCGAGCGCGTGTCGGCCGAGCCGCTGCTCGCCGTGAACCCGGCGCATCTGCTCGCCTTCGCGGCGTTCTTCATCGTGATGCTCGCGGAGACCGGACGGCTGCCCGTCGACAACCCGGCCACGCACCTCGAGCTGACGATGATCCACGAGGCGATGGTCCTCGAGTATTCCGGGCGCCACCTGGCGCTCGTCGAGTGGGCGTCGGCGATGAAGCTGTTGCTCTTCCTGACCCTGCTCGCCAACCTCTTCTTCCCGTGGGGCGTGCCCGCCGACGTCGAGCCGCCGGCGATGCTGCTCGGCCTCCTCGCGCTGGCCGGCAAGCTCGTCCTGCTCGCCGTCGCGCTGGCGGCGCTCGAGACGGCCATCGCCAAGCTGCGGCTGTTCCGTGTGCCGGAGCTGCTCTCGGGATCGTTCGCGCTGGCGGTCCTGTCGGTGAGCGCGGTGTTCGTGCTCCGATGATGGCGACCGTCGCGAATCTCCTGGCGTTCGTCGCGCTCGCCGTGACGCTCGTGCTCGTGTGGCGGCAGTCGTGGCGCGGGCGCGTGCGGCTGTTCATCGTGCAGTCGCTCGTTCTGGGCGCGCTGGCCGCGGCCATCGGGCTGCTGGCCCGCCGCCCGGTGCTGCTGCTCGTCGCCGCCGTGTTCCTCGTGGTGAAGACCTGGCTGATCCCGCGCGTGCTGCGGCGCATGGCGGCGGGCGCGCCGCTGCGCCCGGTGCGGCCGGGCCGCTCGTCCGGCATCCCCGTCCTCGTGGCCGGCGGCCTCGTCGTCGTCGCCTACGTCATCATGCTGCCGGTGAGCGGCCTCGCCTCGAGCGCCCTGCCCACGCGCGGCGCCATCCCGCTCGCCTTCGCCATGGCCCTCATCGGCCTCTTCGTCTGCGTCACCGGCCGCGACGCGCTCGGTCAGGTCACGGGCTTCCTCGTGTTCGAGAACGCGATCTTCGCCCTCGGCGTCGTGGCCACGTACGGGATGCCCGGCATCGTCGAGGCCGGCGTCTTCCTCGAGGTCCTCGTCATCGTCCTGCTCATGGAGGGCGTCCTCGTGCAGATGCGGCGCGAGCACGACTCGCTCGACGTCGACCGCCTCCGGGAGCTGCGCGGGTGATCGTCCTGCTCGTCGCCACGCCGCTCGTCGCGGCCGCGCTCCTGGCGCTCGTCCCCCGCCGCGCCGCCACCGCCGTGCACGCGCTGGCCGCGGTGGTTACGCTCGCGGCGGGGCTGACGGTGGCGGCCACCACCGTGCGCGGCGCCCCCGCGGTCGCGCTCGATGGCGTGCTGCGCGCCGATGCGCTCTCGGGCTGGATGATCGCGGTGATCGTCGCCGTGGCCGCCCTCGCCGCCGCCGAGGCGCCGCGCTACGCACGCGAGGGCTCGCCGCGCCTCTTCTATCCGCTCTTCCACCTCATGGTCTTCACGATGCTCCTCGCCGTCTCCACCGACGACGTCGGCGTGATGTGGGTGGCCGTGGAGGGCACCACGCTCGCGTCGGTGTTCCTGGTGAACTTCGAGCGCACGCGCGCCTCGCTCGAGGCGGCCTACAAGTACCTGCTCATCTGCTCGGTCGGCATCGCCATCGCCTTCGTCGGCACCGTGCTCGTCTATTACGCGGAGGCGGTGCGCCAGCACGCCCTCGCCGAGCACGCCCCGCAGGCGCTGCGCTGGACGGCGCTCCTCGCGCTGGCGCCCGCGCTCTCGCCGCGCGTGCTCCAGCTGGCGTTCGTCTTCCTCGTGGTGGGGTACGGCACCAAGGCCGGGCTCGCGCCGATGCACACGTGGCTGCCGGACGCTCACAGCGAGGCGCCGGCGCCGGTGAGTGCGCTCATGTCCGGGGTGCTGCTGAGCGTCGGCGTCTATGCGATCGTGAGGTTCAAGCCGATCGTCGACGCCGCGGCGGGCCCCGCCTTCGCGCGGCGCATCCTGATCGCGCTGGGGCTCCTGTCGCTCGCCGTCGCCGCCGCCTTCCTGTGGAATCCCGGCAACTACAAGCGGATGCTCGCGTACTCGAGCGTGGAGCACATCGGGCTGGTCGGTCTCGGGCTCGGCTTCGGCGGTGCGCTCGGCGTCTCGGGCGCGCTCCTGCACGTCGCGAACCACGGCCTGGCGAAGTCGGTGGTGTTCCTCCTCGCCGGCCGCATCCGCGCGGCGTACGGCACGGTCGATCTCGCGGGCGTGCGCGGTCTGCTCCGCGCGCTGCCCATCACCGGCCGTGCCTTCCTGGTGGCCGTGCTCGCCCTCATGGGGCTGCCGCCGTTCGGCCTCTTCACCAGCGAGGTCATGATCTTCGCGGCCGGGTTCCGTGAGGGCCACGGGTGGGCCGCAGCCGCCGGGCTCGTGCTCCTCGTCGTCGCCTTCGCCGGCCTGCTGCGCGCCGCGCACGCCATGCTCTTCGGGCCGGCGCCCGCCGTGCGCCGCATTCCCTCCGGCTGGATGGCCGCGGTGCCGATGGCGGCGGCGCTGGCGGCGCTCGTGCTGACGGGACTCGCCTGGCCGCCGGGGCTCGCGGCGGCGCTCGAGCTCGCGGCGAGGGTCGTGGTCCCGTGACGGCGCGGCCGACAGTCGACGCGCTCGCGCAGGCGGCTCGCGACGCCGGCGCCGGCGAGGTCCTCGCCGACGCGACGGGCGGCGTCGACTGCCGGCTGCCGGCGTCGGAGGTGCCGGCGCTCGCCGAGCGGCTCGCCGGGCTCGGCCTGGAGCCGCAGTGGATCGCCGCCGCCGACACGCGGGCGACGAGCGGCGACTTCACGCTCGCATACCGCTTCGCGCCACCGACGCACCGTCCGGCCGTCACCGCGCGTGCGGCGGTGGACGCCGAGCGCGCCGCGTTCCCGTCGCTGGCGACGCGGTCGTTCGCGGCGAGCCGCTTCGAGCGCGAGATCGCCGACCTGTTCGGGCTCGTGCCGACGGGCCATCCCGATCCACGCCGGCTCGCCCTGCACCAGTTCTGGCCCGAGGGCTATCACCCGCTGCGCCGGGACGCCGTCGCGCGCACGGACGTCGCGGACGACGGCCGCCCGTTCCCGTTCCGCCACGTGGAAGGCTCTGGGATCTTCGAGATCACGGTCGGACCCGTGCACGCCGGCATCATCGAGCCCGGTCACTTCCGGTTCTCGGTCGAAGGCGAGACGATCGTCAACCTCGAGACGCGCCTGGGCTTCGTCCACAAGGGCACGGAGAAGCTCTTCGAGACGCTGCCGTTGGCCCGCGCGCCGGAGCTCGCCGAGCGCATCTCCGGCGACACGAGCGTCGGTCACGCGCTGGCGCTCTGCCAGGCGCTGGAGACGCTGGCGGGCGGTCACGCGCCGGAGCGCGCCCTGTGGCTTCGCGTCGTGCTGCTCGAGCTGGAGCGCCTCTACAACCATGTCGGCGACGTCGGCATGATCGTGAACGACACGGGCTACGCCTTCGGCCACGCGCACTGCTTCCGGCTGCGCGAGCGGCTGCTGCGGCTCAACGCGCGGCTGACCGGCCATCGGCTGCTCCGCGGCGCCGTCGTGCCCGGCGGCGTCGCCGGCCCGATCGCCTCGGCCGACCTCGAGCAGGCCGCGCGCGAGGTCGAGCGCGTGGTCGCGGAGTTCGTCGACATCGCGCGGCTCTCGCTCGACAACACGATGGTGCTCGAGCGGCTGCAGGGCACGGGGCGGCTCACGACGCGCACCGCGCAAGAGATGCAGGTGGTCGGGATGGTCGCGCGCGCGAGCGGGATCGACGCCGACGCGCGGCGCGACGCACCCTTCGCCGCCTACGGCGCGCTGCCGCTGCAGGTGCCGGTCTACGAGACGGGCGATGTGTGGGCGCGGACGATGGTGCGGATCGAGGAGGCGCGGCAATCGGCGGCGCTGATCGGCGAGGCGGCCCGGCGCGCGGCCCCGGGCGCGGTGTTCGCGGCGCCCGGGCCGCTGCGCGCCGGCGCGCACGCGACGGGCCTCGTGGAGGGCTGGCGTGGCCCGATCTGGCACTGGGTGCTCGCGGCGGGGGCGGACACGCTCGCGCGCGTGAAGGTGGTGGATCCGTCGTTCCGGAACTGGCCCGCGCTCGAATACGCCGTGCTGAACAACATCGTCCCGGACTTCCCGCTCTGCAACAAGTCCTTCAACCTCTCCTACTCCGGAAACGACCTCTAGCGGAACCCGTGCTGGCGATCACCATCAGACGCGGTCATAGAGATGACAGGCGACGTCGCGGGCGTCCACGCACGCCAGCTGCGGCTCGTCGGTCGAGCACCGCGGCATCATGACCTGAGGACATCGCGTGTGGAACCGGCAACCCGAGGGTGGATCGAGCGGGCTCGGGACGTCGCCCACCAGCACGATGTCGTCCCGCGAGTCGTCCGGATGCGCCGGCAGCGCGGCGGCGAAGAGCGCCTTGGTGTACGGATGGCGCGGGTGGACCGCGACCGTGCGCGCCACGCCGGTCTCGACGACGCGCCCGAGGTACATGACCGCGATCACGTGGCTCATGTGCGCGACGGCGGCCAGGTCGTGGGCGATGAAGAGGTAGGCCAGCCCGAGCTCCCGCTGGAGATCCTTCAAGAGATTGAGGATCTGGGCGCGGATCGAGACGTCGAGCGCGGAGACGGGCTCGTCGAGCACGATCAGGCGCGGCGAGAGCGCGAGCGCCCGCGCGATGGCGATGCGCTGGCGCTGACCTCCGGAGAACTCGTGCGGGAACAACTCGCCGGCGCGCGCGGGCAGGCCGACGAGGTCGAGGACCTTCCGCAGGCGCGTTGCCAGCTCGGCCGCGGACAGCCGCTCGTTGGTGACGAGCGGCTCGGTGATGATCGAGCCGACGCGCATCCGCGGACTGAGCGACGCGTAGGGGTCCTGGAACACGGCCTGCACCGAGTGCCGGTAGCGCCGCAGGCCCTCGGCGTCGAGCGTCGCCAGCGACTCGCCGTCGAAGCGGATCTCGCCGGCCGTCGGCCGCTCGAGGAGGAGCACGAGCTTCGCCGTCGTCGTCTTGCCGCAGCCGGACTCGCCGACCAGCCCGAGGGTGGCGCCGGGCTCGATGACGAACGAGACGTCGTCCACCGCGCGCACGACCTTCTGGGACCCGCCGAACAGGCTGCCGCGGACGGGGAAGTGCTTGACCACCCCGCGCGCCTCCAGCAGCGGCGTCATCCGTGCAACCAGCACGCCGTGCGGTGCTCGTCGCCGACGGCGGTGTCGTGGGGGCGATCGACGGCGCAGCGCTCGAGCCGGGCCGGACACCGCGGGTGGAAGGCGCAGCCGCCGGGCAGCGCCGCCGGGTCCGGCGGCTGGCCGTCGATCGCGGTGAGCCGCCCGTTGGAGTCGCCGAGCTTCGGAATGGACTCGATGAGCGCGCGGGTGTAGGGATGCGCGGGGGCGCCGAAAATGCGCCGCACCGGGCCCGACTCCACGATCCGTCCACCGTACATGACGGCGACCTTGTCGCACATGCGGGCGACGATGCCGAGGTTGTGAGTGATGAAGATCAGGGCCAGGCCCTGCGCGCGCTGCAGCTCGCGGAGCAGCGACAGGTACTGGGCCTGGATGGTCACGTCGAGGCTCGTCGTCGGCTCGTCGGCGATGAGCAGCCGCGGGCCGCACGAGATCGCGATCGCGCCGACGATGCGCTGGCGCATGCCGCCCGACAGCTCGTGCGGATAGTTGCGCACGCGCGCGTCGGGCGCCGAGATGCGGACGGCGCCCAGCAGCTCACGCGCGCGCTCCCACGCCCCGCGGCGGCTCACCCCCTCGTGGACGCGCAGCGGCTCGCCCACCTGGTCGCCGATCGTGAAGAGCGGGTTCAGCGAAGCCATCGGATCCTGCAGGATCATGGCCATGCGCTTGCCGCGGATGTGCCGCAGCTCGGCCTCGGACTTCGTCAACAGATTCTCGCCCTCGAACCGGATGGCGCCCGCGATGGTACGCGCGGCCGGCGGCAGCAGGCGCAGCAGCGACAGCGCCAGTGTCGTCTTGCCGGAGCCCGACTCGCCGACGATGCCGAGCGTCTCGCCGTCGCCCAGCGTGAACGACACGTCCTCCACCGCCCGCGTCACGCGCGTGCCCCGGGCGCTGACGTAGTGCGTGGTGAGGCCCTCGACGGCGAGCAGGGGCGCGTCGGTCTCGCTCATGCCCTCACAGCTGCCGCAGCTGCGGGTCGAGCTTCACGCGCAGCCAGTCGCCGATCAGGTTGGCCGAGAGCACCATCAGCATGATGCAGACGCCGGGCAGCACCGTGAGCCACCAGTAGCCGGCCATCAGCCCCTTCTTGCCGTCGGCGAGCATGAGGCCCCACGCCGGCTTCGGCGGCGGCACCCCGACGCCGAGGAAGGACAGCGCGGCCTCGGTGACGATGACGACCCCGAGCATGAGGGTGGCGAGCACGATCGCGGAGTTCACCACGTTGGGCAGGATGTGGCGCCGCATGATCGTGCGCTTGGAGCAGCCGGCCACGATGGCCAGGCGCACGTAGTCGCGCTCCTTGAGCGAGAGCACCTCGCCGCGCACGACGCGCGCGTAGCGCGTCCAGTAGACGAGGCCGAGGATGATGACGATGTTCATCTCGCTCGGCCCCACGATGGCCGCCAGGAAGATCGCGAAGGTCAGCGCGGGCAGGGCCAGCCACGCGTCGGTCACGCGCATGATGACCTGGTCGACCCAGCCGCCGAGATAGCCGGCGAGGATGCCCAGCACGGTGCCGACCACGCCCGCGAAGATCACCGCGGTGAAGCCGACGACCATCGACACGCGGGCGCCGAAGATCAGCCGCGAGAGCACGTCGCGCCCGACGTGGTCGGTGCCGAGCAGGTGCGCGGTGCTGCCGCCCTGCTGCCAGGCCGGCGGCCGGAAGCGCTCGCCGAGCAGCCCCACCTGGGGATCGTGGGGCGCGATCACGTCGGCGAAGATCGCCAGCAGCGCGAGCACGGCCAGGATGGTGATGGGCACCATCGGCCAGCCTTCGCGGCGGAAGGAGGCCAGGCGCCCGGGGAACGCGAGGACGGCGGCGCGGCTAGCGTTCATAACGGATCCTCGGATCGATGACGGCGTACATGAGGTCCACCGCGAGGTTGACGACGATGATCATGACGCCGCCGAGGATGACGGTCGTCTGCACCACCGGGAAGTCGCGGAACGCGATGCCCTCGAAGAGCAGCCGCCCCACACCCGGCCAGGCGAAGACCGTCTCGACGACGACGGCGACGTTGATCATCAGGACGAGGTTGATCCCGGCCAGCGTCAGCACCGGGATCAGCGCGTTCTTGAAGGCGTGCTTGCCGATGACGAGCGCCTCCGGCAGGCCCTTGAGCCGCGCGAGCTTGATGTACTCGGAGCCGAGCACCTCCAGCATCGAGCTGCGCGTGAGCCGCATGTGCGCGGCCGCGAAGTACCAGCCGAGCGCGAAGGCCGGCATGAGGACGTGCCACGGCGTGCCCGAGCCGGAGGACGGCAGCCAGCCGAGGTAGACCGAGAAGAAGAGGATCAGCAGCAGGCCCACCCAGAACGACGGCATCGACAGCCCCAGCAGCGCGAAGATCTTGCCCGCCCGGTCCCACCAGCCGTTCACGCGCACGGCGGCCAGGATCCCGCTCGGGATCCCGATGGCCAGCGAGAAGGCCATCGCGACCACCGCGAGCAGCAGCGAGTTCGGCAGGCGCTCGAGGTACAGCTCGAGCACCGGCGTGCGGTAATAGAAGGAGCGGCCGAAGTCCGCGCGCAGGAGGCCCTTGACGAACACCGCGTACTGGACGAGCAGCGGCTTGTCCAGGCCGAGGTCCGCGCGGATCGCGTCGATGTCGGCCTTGCTGGCGCCGGGCTCGACGAGCAGCACGGACGGATCGCCCGTGAGCCGGACGAAGACGAAGAACGTCGCCGACAGCACGACGAGCGAGAGCAGCGCGTAGCCGACCCGCCGGATGACGAATCGCTTCATGGTTTCCCCCTCACGCCGACGAGCCCGGCGAGTAGATAAGCGACGACGACGGCACCGGCACGTTTCATGGACTTGCCTCCACTCCGGTACGACACGGACAGTGGTGCCGGATTATACTCGGCCGCGTGCTCAGCGGCATCAGGGTTCTCGACCTGTCCCGGGTGATCGCCGGCCCCTACTGCGCCACCCTGATGGCCGACCTCGGCGCCGACGTCGTCAAGCTCGAGCGGCCCGGCCGCGGCGACGACCTGAGATCCTGGCGGGGCGGCGACGGGATGAGCGCGGCCTTCGCCGCCGTCAACCGGGGCAAGCGCGGGATCGCCGTCGAGCTCCAGCACCCCGAGGGCGCGCGCCTGGCCTTCGAGCTGGCGGGACGCGCCGATGTGATCGTCGAGAACTTCCTGCCCGGGGTGGCCGCCAGGCTCGGGCTGGGATACGACGCGGTCGGCGCCGTGAACCCGCGCGTGGTCTACGCCTCGGTCACCGGCTTCGGCCAGACGGGGCCGTACGCGAAGCGTCCCGGCTACAACACGATCGCGCAGGGCATGAGCGGGCTCATGGGCCTCACCGGCATGCCGGGCCAGCCGCCGACGCGGGTGGGCGGCTCGGTCTCCGACCTCGCGGCGGCCCTCTGCGCGTTCGGCGCCGTCAACGCCGCCCTCGTGCACCGATTCCGCACGGGCGCCGGCCAGCACCTCGACGTGAATTTGCTGACCTCGACGCTGAGCCTGCTGCCCGATCCCGTCGCGCAGTACTTCGACACCGGCACGCGTCCCCGGCGCATGGGCAACCGCAACGCCAACCTCACCCCGGCCGAGGCCTATCCGACGAAGGACGGCATGATCCAGGTCGTCATGATGAACCCCGATCAGTACGACCGTTTCTGCAAGGCGCTGGGCGACGCCACGCTCGCGAGTGATGCGCGCTTCGCCACGAACGACGCGCGGCTGACCCATTACGACGAGTTCCGCGCCCGCGTCGAGAAGGCCCTCGCCGGCGCCACCACCGCCGAGTGGCAGGAGCGCTTCGAGCGCGCGTCGATCGCGGCCGGGCCCGTCTACGAGCTCGACGAGGTCTTCGCCGATCCGCAGATCAAGCACCTCGAGGCCGTCGCCGAGGTCGAGCAGCCCGGCTACGGCACCGCCCGGATGCTCAACTTTCCCGTGCGCGCCTCCGCCACGCCCGCGGCCATCCGCCGCCCCGCGCCGCTGCTCGGCGAGCACACGGCCGAGGTCCTCGGCGAGATCGGCGTCGCGCCGTCCGACATCGAGCGCCTCATCGCCGCCGGCACGATCGCGCTCTCCCCGTCGGTGACCTCCCGGAGAATTCCAAAGGGCTGAGCGACGTCGAGCGCGTTTCCCAGGAACGCGTTCCCCCCGGGCCCGCCCGTGAGGCGCAATCGCTCCGTTTAGGGTCCGAAATGGTACGGTGAGTGCATAGGCGATACGCGTGAACATTCACGTCTTCGCGTGTGACTACGACCGCACGATCGCGGACGGTGGCCGGTGCTCCCCCGAGGTGGCCGCGGCCCTCGGGCGCGTCCGTGAATCCGGCCGCAAGATCCTGCTCGTCACCGGCCGGATGCTGTCCGATCTGCGGAGCGTCTGCGCCGACGTCGACCGCATGTTCGACGCGGTCGTGGCCGAGAACGGCGCCGTCCTCTACTTCCCCGACACCCGTGAGGCCAGGACGCTGGGCGATGCGCCGGAGTCGGCGCTCGTGGAAGAGCTGCGCCGCCGCGGGGTGCCGTTCGACCTCGGCTCCTCGATCATCGCCACCACCGAGGGCTACGCGGAGACCGCGCTGGCGGCGATCCGCGAGACGGGCGTCGAGCGCACGCTGGTCTTCAACAAGGGCGCGCTCATGCTCGTGCCCGGCGGCGTGACCAAGGGCACCGGGCTCGAGGCGGCGCTGACCGTGCTGGCGCTCTCGCACCACAACATGGTCGGCGTCGGCGACGCCGAGAACGATCACGCGTTCCTGGCGATGTCCGAGTGCGCGGTGGCGGTGGCGGACGCGATTCCCGCGCTGCGCGAGCGCGCGGACTACGTCACGCGCGCGCCGGGCTCGCGCGGCGTGATCGAGTTCATCGAGGAGCACCTCGCCGACGACCTGGTCGCCCTCGTGCCGCGGCTCACGCGCCACCGCCTGCCGATCGGCGAGGCCGGCGACGGCGAGCCGGTGACGATCGCGCCCCACGCCACGCGCCTGCTGATCGTCGGCCCGTCGGCGAGCGGCAAGTCGACGCTGACCGGCTTGCTGGTGGAGCGACTCGTCGAGAGCGGGCGCTCCGTCCTGCTCGTGGACCCCGAGGGCGACTACCAGGCGTTCGCCGAGCTGGAGCGCGTGGTCGTCCTCGGCGGCAGCAGCGAGCGCGTGCTGCCGACGCCGGGCGAGCTGCGCCAGCTCCTGCACCAGCCGCGCACGAGCCTCGTGCTCAACCTCTCGGCGATGACGCGCGCCGAGAAGGTCGCGTACGCCACGAAGGCGCTGGGCGCGGTGGCGTTGGTGCGCTCGACCACGGGCCTGCCGCACTGGCTGATCCTCGACGAGGCGCACCACATCGCGCCCGCCGATGGCTCCCCCGTCGCCGAGCTGCTGCGCGGGAGCACGGAGTCGCTGTGCCTGAGCACGCTCGACGTGAGCGACCTCGCCCCGGAGCTGCGCACGCTCCCCAACGTCGTGGCCGCCACCGAGCTGGAGGCGTTCGCCGCGGCCACGCGCGCCGCCACGGGCGGCCGGGCGCCCGCGCTCGCCGGCACGCCGCTGGCGGAGGGTGAGGTGGCCATCGCCTGGCTCGGGCCCGAGGCGCGCGCGCAGCGCTTCCGCGTCGCGAAGCGGCGCGTGCAGCACCGGCGCCACGTGCGCAAGTACACGGAGGGCGAGCTGCCGCCCGACCGCTCGTTCTACTTCCGCGGCCCGGCCGGCGCCCTCAACCTGCGCGCGGCGAACCTGGTGCGCTTCGTGGAGCTGGCCGAGGGCGTGGACGAGCCGACGTGGGCCTGGCACCTCGGGCAGCACGACTATTCGACGTGGGCGCGCCAGCAGATCAAGGACGACGAGCTCGCCGGCGCGCTCGCCGCCGTGGAGACGGCCGACCTTCCGCCCGCCGAGTCGCGTCGCCGCGCGCTCGACGAGATCCGCGCCCGCTATGCTGTATAGATGGGGGGCCCCGAAATGGCCCCCCATACCCCCCAAACGCTCGTCGCGCCCCGGCGAAGCCGTGGCGCGCCTCGACACCCGGCGAAGCCGTGGCGTCCCTCGATACGCCGACAGCTCCTACACGGTCCAGCGCACCTCGGCGGGCGACTTGTCGTCGCGCAGGCCGAGAAAGGTGGGATGGCGGAGCTTGCCGTCGCCCGTCTTCTCCATGAATCCGATCTGGGCGACGAGCCTCGGCTCGAGCCAGGTCGCGTCACGCATGCGCGGCGCGTCGGCGAACGGCGAGGTCGCGCGACGAAGCGGCGCAAAGCGCTGCGCGAGATCGGCCAGCGTCTTGCTCGTGAAGCCGGTGCCCACCTTGCCCGCGTAGCGCAGCGTGCCGTCGTCGAAGGCGCCGATCAGCAGCGCGCCGAAGTGCGTGCGCGCGCCCTCGGGCGCCGTGTAGCCGCCGATCACGAACTCCTCCTCCGCGCGGACCTTCACCTTGCGCCACGCCGGGGAGCGCTTGCCGGTCTCGTACGTCGACGCTTCGTCCTTGGCCACGATGCCCTCGAGCCCGCGCTCGCGCGCCGCCTCGAACGCCTTGAAGCCATCGCTCCCGAGCCGCCGCGCGAGGCGCAGCGGGCCGCCGGGGCGCACTTCCTTCTCGAGCACCGCGCGGCGCTCGGCGAGCGGGCGCCCGCGTAGATCGCGGCCGCGCGCGTAGAGGCAGTCGAAGACGACGTAGACGGGCTTCCGCCGCGTGTCGGCGCCGAAGAGCTGAAAGCGCGAGATGCCCTCGGGATCGAAGACGACCACCTCGCCGTCGAGCAGCAGCGTGGGCGCCGGCAGCTTGGCGATCGCCGCGGCGATCTCGGGAACGTCGGCGCTGCGATCGATCAGGTTGCGGGTGATCAGACGCACGCGCGAGCCGTCCTTGGCGGCGAGGATGCGGATGCCGTCGTACTTCTCCTCGTAGACCCAGCCCGGCGCGTGGAAGGGCGCGTCGACCAGCGTGGCCAGCATCGGCTTCACGCCGGTCGGAACGCTCACGCGGGCTTCGCGGTCGCGCGGGGAGGATCGGCGCCCGCGGCCTGCTCCAGCTGGCGCACGCTGGCGCCGGCCGCGCGCGCGATGCCGGCCATGGAGCGGCGCGAGACGACGGACTTGGGCTTGGCGAGCGTGAGGTCCTGCGTGGCGGAGGCGTGCTGATCGCGATGCTTGATGAGCAGCCACTGGCGGTCCCGCATGCGCACCAGCACCCACGAGCCCTTCATCTTCTTGCCGTGCAGCCGCATCTTGAGGTCGCCCTTGGCGAGTGCCTTGTTCACGTCGGGGCTCTCGGGCTCCCACGTGCCGCGGTCCCAGATCATCACCGTGCCGCCGCCGTACTCGCCCTCGGGGATCACGCCCTCGAAGTCGTTGTAGTCCATCGGGTGCGGCTCGGTCATCATCGCGAGCCGCCGGACGCTCGGGTCGAGCGACGGCCCCTTGGCGATCGCCCACGAGAGCATCACGCCCTCGTGCTCGATGCGGAAGTCGTAGTGCAGATGGCTCGCACGGTGCTTCTGCACGACGAACTCGAGCGCGCGCGCCGGCTTCCTGGTGCTCGCGCGGCCCGGCGGCTCGGGGGTGACGTCGAAACGCCGCTTGCGATTGTATTCGGCGAGCCGGCCGTAGCGGCTCAGGTCGTCGTCGGCGCCCGAACGCTTGGCCACGGCTCAGCCCTCCGACGCGTCGTCGCTGTTGAAGTTGGCCTTCAGCGCGACGTCGCGGCCCTCGCACGCGCGGAACTCGAGCGCCTCGAGGCACGCCGCGACCGCTTTCGCGCGGCTGGGCTCGCGCGCGACGACGACGCGGCCGCCCTCGGGCGCGGGCCAGGCGCGGAGCGGTGCGGCCCGTATCGCGGCCGAGGCCACGGCCCCCTGGAGCAGCCGCCGGCGGGAAAGCGCGTCCACGTCTCGATTGTACCGGGCGGTCGAAGCGCCGGCCTCTCAGCCCGGCCGCGCGACGAACCGCCGCATGTCGCCCTTGGCCCGGCGCGTGCCGGCCTCGATGCGGAAGCCCGCGGCCTCGACGCTGCGCTCGGTCTCGCGGTTCCAGTGGCAGCCGCCGCTGAGGCGCGTCCACAGCGGCTGCCAGCGGTCCTGCACGCGCGCCTTGAGGCCACCGGTCGCGCGCACGTGCTCGAGCATCCGCAGCGCGCCGCCGGGCCGCAGCACGCGCTTGACCTCGGCGAGGCCGCGCGCGGGGTCGGGCACGCTGCAGAAGGCGAGCCCGCTGACGACGGTATCGAAGGCGGCGTCGCGAAACGGCAGCGCCTGCGCGTCGCCCTGCACGAGCGGGACGCCCGGCGCGCGGCGCCGCGCCGCCAGCAGCGCGTCGCGCGCGGGATCGAGGCCGATCACGCGCACGCCCGCGGCGTAGAGCGGCAGGTTGCGGCCCGTGCCGCAGCCGACGTCGAGCGTGCGCCCCGCCGCGCCCTCGACGAGCCAGCGGCGCCAGCGCCCGAGGCCGAAGCACTCGACGAGCGCGCAACACGCGTCGTACAGCCAGGGAATCTGCTCGAGCCCGCGCACGGCGGTATCCTACCGCCGTGCCCGTGCCGCTGCTCCACGTCGACGCCTTCACCGCCGAGCCGTTTCGCGGCAACGCCGCGGCCGTGTGCCTGCTGCCGGCGGCGCGGGAGGTCGCGTGGATGCGGGGCCTCGCCGCGGAGCTGAACCTGCCCGCGACGGCGTTCGTCGTGGGCGCGCACAGCGAGTTCGCGCTCCGGTGGTTCACGCCGTCGACGGAGCTCCAGCTCTGCGGTCACGGCACCCTCGCGGCCGCGCATGCGCTGTGGGAGACGAGGCGGCTCGCCCCCGACGCCACGGCACGCTTCACCACGGGGGCCGGCGCGCTCGCCGCCGCCAGGCGCGACGGGTGGATCTCCCTCGACTTCCCGGCCGAGCCGGCGACGCGGACACGCGCGCCCGCGGGGCTCGCGGAGGCGCTCGGCGTGAAGCCGGGCTGGGTCGGTCGCAACCGCCTGGATTACGTCGTCGAGGTGGACGACGAGGCGGCGCTGCGCGCGCTGTCGCCCGACTTCCCGGCGCTGACCGCGATCGACACGCGCGGCGTGATCGTCACCGCGCGCGCCGCTTCGCCGGAGTTCGACTTCGTCTCACGCTTCTTCGCGCCGCGCGTGGGCCTGCCGGAAGACGCGGTGACGGGCTCGGCGCACTGCTGTCTCGGCCCCCTCTGGGCCGAGCGCCTCGGCCGTTCCGAGCTCGTGGGGCTCCAGGTGTCCGCGCGCGGCGGCGTCGTGCGCGTGACGCTGGCCGGTGAGCGCGTGAGGCTCGCCGGCCAGGCCGTCACGGTGCTGCGCGGGGAGCTGGCCTAGGGAGATGGGGGGCCCCGAAATGGCCCCCCATACCCCCCATCGCTCGTCGCGCCCCGGCGAAGCCGTGGCGCGCCTCGACCCCCGCACGGTCGGGGCGCGTCAGCCGAGGTGGTAGAGCAGCAGGTAGACGAGCACGCCCGTCACGGACACGTAGAGCCACACCGGCAGCGTGCGTCGCGCGATCGGCACGTGCCGGTCGAACTGGCCCGACAGCGCGCGATAGACCGTCGTCAATACGAACGGCACCATCGCGGCCGCCAGCACGACGTGCGAGACGAGGATCGGGACATAGACCGCTCGGATCCAGCCCTGTCCGCCGAAGGGCCGCGAGCCGGCGAGCGCGTGATAGACGACGTAGGAGACGAGGAACAGCGCGGAGGCGGCGCAGGCCGCCAGCATACACGCGCGGTGCACGGCGATGCGGCGGCGGCGTATGGCCACCCAGCCGCTTACGAGCAGCGCCGCGCACGTCGCGTTGAGCGCGGCATTCAGCGCTGGCAGCCCGGAAACCTCCGCGCTCCACGCCAGGCCGGGCTGGTGCCCCAGCAGCAACACGCCGACGAGACCAACGATGACGAGCGACAGCCCGCCGATGATCGAGAGCGCCACCCTGTCGCGTGTCACCCCCGCATGATAGCGCCTCCTTTATATAGCGCGCGGCCGCCCCATGACCCCGTCGACCCCTCCGGCCGTCGATGAGAGAGTTCTCATCCGCGTTTCATTCCGGTCTCATCCGGCGCCGCTACCGTGGGCCCTGCGAGCCCATACCGGTCTCGCGAACAGGAGGCGAACGCCATGACGCTCGATTCCCGATTCCGTCGCCGGCTGCCGCTGGCCGCCGGCCTTGTCCTCGTCCTGGTCGCGCTCGGCGCGGCCTTCGGATACGGCCGCGCGGCCACGACGCCGCTCTGGAGCGACCAGCCGATCGCCGTCGCGCCGACCACGGTCAGCGCGCCCGACTGGGTGGCGCTGGCGCAGGCGCTCAAGCCGGCCGTCGTCAACGTCAGCATGAAGCGCGCGGCGCAAGCGACGCCCGAGGCGCTCGATCCGTTCTTCCAGCAGTTCTTCGGCCGCGTGCCGCCGCGCGTGCAGCGCGGGCTCGGCTCCGGGTTCGTCATCAACGCCGACGGGTACGTCGTCACCAACAACCACGTGGTGGACGGCGCCACCGAGATCCGTGTGAAGCTCGCGGACGGGCGCGAGCTGGCCGGCCGTGTCGTGGGGCGTGACCCGCGCACGGACCTGGCGCTCCTGAAGGTGGACGCCCACGGGCTGCCGACGATCCCGCTCGGCGACTCCGCCGCGCTCAAGGTCGGCGAGCCGGTGATGGCGATCGGCAACCCGTTCGGCCTCGAGCAGACGGTGACGACGGGCATCGTGAGCGCGACGGGGCGCGTCATCGGCGAGGGCCCGTACGACGACTTCATCCAGACCGACGCCTCCATCAACCCGGGCAACAGCGGCGGCCCGCTGATCAACGCGCGCGGCCAGGCGGTCGGCATCAACACCGCGATCGTGAGCCGCAGCGGCGGCTCGGTCGGCATCGGGTTCGCGATCCCGGTCAACCTCGCCAAGCCCGTCGTCAGCCAGCTGGCCTCCGCGGGCCACGTGACACGCGGCTGGCTCGGCGTCGGCATCCAGCCGCTGACCGCCGATCTCGCCAAGAGCTTCCGGCTCTCCCAGACCGACGGCGCGCTGGTGACGTCCGTGAACGCGGGCTCTCCGGCCGCCAAGGCCGGCCTCAAGCAGGGCGATGTGATCGTCGAGTACGACGGCCGCCCGGTGGGTCGCGCGGGTGACCTGCCGCGTGCGGTCGCAGAGACGCCGGTCGGCCGCGCGGTGCCGGTCAAGGTCGTGCGCGACGGCAAGCCTCTGACGCTCACCGCCACCGTCGGCCGGTTGGAGGAGGCCCGCGAGGCGAAGGCGGAGCCGGCGCCCGGCGAGCCGGCCCTCGGTGTCACCGCCCGCACGCTCACACCCACGGTGGCGCAGCAGCTCGGTCTGCGCGAGCAGCGCGGCGTGCTCGTCGTGGGTGTCAACGACGGCAGCCGCGCCGAGGCCGCCGGCCTCAAGGCCGGCGACATCATCGCGGAGGTCGACCACCGCGCGGTCGCGAGCGTCGAGGATCTGCAGCAGGCGCTCCGCCGTCACCCCGCGGGGGCGCCCGTCCTGATGCTGGTGCAGCGCGACGGCGACCCCCTCTGGCTCGCCGTCGGCGCCTAGCCGAAGGAGGGCGCCCGTGGCCAGCGTCTTCGCGGAACGTTACGCGCAGGCGTGTCGGCGACATCCCGACCTCGTGGCCGTCCACGAGTCGCCGAACGGCTGCATCGCGCTCGTGCTTCGCCACACGCTCGTGCCGCTGCCCGAGGAGCACGCCGGGTGGGAGCGCGAGACGCGCGCGGCCGCGCGCGACGTGATCGACGACCTGCGCGGCGCCGGCTTCGAGGGCGACGTCGTCGTCGCCCAGTGGCTGCCGGTGCATCGCCTCGTGCGCATCTTCGACGACTGGCCGCGGCGCTGGGAAGGTGACCCCGTGCGGGCCGCCCAGCTGCGGAGGGTCGTGCGACAGCTGGCGGCCGACCATCGCTTCCTCGCGTGGCGCAGCGCCGAGCGCCGGCGCCTGCGCCCCCGCGGACGCCGGGAGCCTCCGTCGGTCAGCGGCTGGTACTGCGCGATGGCTCCCGTCTGGCTCGGCCTCGCGCCGGAAGTCCGGAGGCAGCTCGTGCTCCAGACCCACGTCTGGATCATCGAGCGCGTGCAGGTGCCCGACGCGTGCCCACCGCCGGACGACGACCTCGTGCCCGACGGCGCCCTCGCGCACCGGCTCGAGCGCCTGGTGCCGGCCGACGATCGAGCGCGCTGGAGACCGTGGATCGACACCGTGCTGGCGAGGCTCGCCCGCGCGTTCGAGCGCGCCCCCGAGCGTCGGGATCACCGATGGATGCGTAGCCTCTTTCTCGTCGCCTACTACGTGCCGCCGCCGGTTGGACACGGAGCGATCCTGAGAGCACTCTGAAGCCTCCATGCGAATCCTCATAGTGGAGGACGAGCGCAAGGTCGCCAACTTCATCAGCCAGGGCCTGCAGGAGGAGGGGCACACGGTCGAGGTCGCCAAGGACGGCGAGGCGGCGCTCGACCTGCTCCGGCACGGCCCGCCATACGACCTGATCGTCCTCGACGTGATGCTGCCGCGGCTCGACGGCGTCGCCGTGCTCAGGGCCGCGCGCGCGGCCCGCGTGACGTCCCCCGTGCTGATGCTCACCGCGCGCGACGCGGTCGCCGACAAGGTGACCGGGCTGGACGCCGGCGCCGACGATTACCTCACCAAGCCGTTCTCGTTCGACGAGTTCCTCGCGCGCGTGCGCGCGCTGCTGCGACGCGTCGACGGGCGGCGCGAGCCGATTTTGAGATTGGCCGACCTCACCCTCGACCCCGCCACGCGCGTGGTCGCGCGCGGCCAGCGGCACATCGAGCTCACCACGCGCGAGCACGCGCTCCTCGAGTACTTCCTGCGCAATCCCGGACGCATCCTCACGCGTCCGATGCTCGCCGAGCACGTGTGGGGACTGGACTTCGACCCCGAGAGCAACGTCGTGGACGTCTACGTCGGCTACCTGCGCCGCAAGATCGACGGCCCAGGGGACGCGCGGCTGCTCCACACGGTGCGCGGCGCCGGGTACGTGCTGCGGCCGGACGCCGACTGACGTGCGGCGGCCGCTCTCCATCCACACGCGGCTGACGCTCTGGTACACGGGCGTGCTGCTGGCGACGCTCGTCGTGGTGAGCGTGGTCGGCTATTCGCTGCTCGCCTGGAACCTCGCCCAGGACGTCGATCAGTCGCTGCTCACCGTCGCCGAGGTGGTGCGCGACCGGAGCGCCGGTGCCGATACCGGCAGCCCCGTCGAGCGCACCCTGCGCGAGCTGCTCGGCCCCGACGGCCTCGACCAGTTCTTCCAGATCATCGATCCCGCGGGCACGCCGAGAGTGCGCTCGCCGCGGCTGCCCGGGCGGGCGCCGCTCCCGCTGTCGCCCGCCGCCCGCGCCAACGCCGCCCACGGCCGCGCGACGTTCGAGACGCTCCGCTTCGAGCGCGGCCACGACCTGCGCGTGCTCACCCTGCCGGTGATCCGCGACGGCGCGCTGGTCGAGGTCGTGCAGGTCGGCATGTCGCTCGCGCAGCGCGAGCGGACGCTGCGCCGGTATTTCCAGTCGCTGCTCGTGCTCGTCCCGCTCGCGGTGGCGCTGGCGGCCACCGGCGGCGCCCTCATGGCGCGCGCCGCGCTGCGGCCGGTGGACCAGATGTCGGCGGCCGCGCGCCGGATCACCGCCGAGGCGCTCGGTCAGCGGGTGCGCGTGCAGGGAACGGGCGACGAGCTGGACCGCCTGGCCGAGACGCTCAACGGGATGCTCGCGCGGCTGGAGACGGCCTTCGCCGAGATCCGACGATTCTCGGCGGACGCCGCGCACGAGCTGCGGACGCCCTTGACGGCGCTCAAGGGAGGGCTGGAGGTGGCGCTGCGCGCCGAGCGCTCGCCGGAGGAATACCGGCGCGTGCTCGCGGGCAGCCTCGAGGAGGTCGAACGCCTCGGCCGCCTCGCCGAGGACCTGCTCGCGCTCTCACGCGCCTCGGCCGTGCCCGAGTCGCGGCGCGACCGCGTCGACCTCGAGGCGCTCGCGCTGGACCTGCTCGACGTGGGCGCGCGGCTCTCGGCGGGGACGGGCGTGGCGGTGCGGCTGAAGGAAGCAACGCCGGCCGCGGTCCGCGGCGACGCCGACGCGCTGCGCCGCGCGGCCCTGAACCTCGTCGAGAACGCGGTCAAGTACACGCCGCCGGGGGGCACGGTGGCGACCTCGGTCACGCGCGACGGCGAGGCCGCGCTCTTCGTGGTCGAGGACACGGGCCCGGGCGTCCCGGCCGCGGACGCCGAGCGGATCTTCGAGCCCTTCGTCCGCCTCGACGACGCCCGCGCCCGCGACATCGGTGGCATCGGTCTCGGCCTCGCCATCGCGCGCTCGATCGTGGCCGCGCACGGCGGCACCCTCACCGTCGAGCGCGGCGCCGGCGGCGGCGCGCGCTTCGTCATCCGGCTGCCGGCCGTCTGAGCGCGCGCCGTCGCAGAGGAGGAGAACGATGAAAACCTACGCGATGGTGTTCGTGAGCGTGTTCCTGGCCGAGCTCGGCGACAAGACCCAGCTGGCGACCCTGACCTTCGCGGCCACGCCCGGGGTCGGCCGCCTCGGTGTGTTCCTCGCCGCCGCCGGCGCGCTGGTGACGTCCAGCCTGCTCGCCGTGCTGGTGGGCGAGCGCCTCGGCGCGTGGATCCCGCCGCACTATCTCACGCGCGCGGCGGGCGTGCTCTTCGTCGCGATCGGCGGCTGGCTGCTCTTCACGCGCGCGTGACATCGTGCGGCGTTTGACACCCTGCCGCGGCGCCACCTAAAATCGATTCCTGCCGCCTGCTATGGATGTGAATCTCGACGCCCTGACCCGCCGACTGGCCGGCCTCACCGGTCGCTTTGCCGATCTGGGCGCGAAGCTCACCGAAGCCGCGCGCGAGATGCAGGACGGCGGCGCGCCTCCCGCCGACGCGCTGGTCGAGGCGCTCGCGGCCGCGCGCGCGGAATTCGTGGAATTGCTCGCCCAGGTCGTCGCCACTGCCGAGACGCTCGGCGTCGCGGTGCCCGACAGCGTCGAGAGCGCCAAGAGCCTCGAGCCGGTGCTCGCGGCGATGTCCGCCGCCGTCGATGCGCGGCGGCGCCGCGCGGCGTTCGACGAGATACGGAGCCGGATCCTCGCCATCTACGATCGCGTCGCCGGCCTGCTTCACGAGGGCGACGAGAGCTTCGGTCCGGTCGTCACCTTGAAGAGCAAGGCGGAGGAGGCGAAGGCCGCCGCGCTCGCGCTGACGGACGCCACGACCGAGCAGGCGCGGGCCCTCATGGAGGCCGCGGGGCCGTTCGCCGACCTGCTCACGATGCTCGAGGGCACCGAGGCGCTCGACGACGAGAAGTTCTCCGCCCTCGAGGAGAGCGTGGCGGACGCGTTCGGCCGCCAGATCGCCGTCGCGGTGGCGCGCGGCCGGCTGCTCCTGCCGGCGCAGGCTTCGCGCGCGCCCGAGCCCGCGCCGGCGGCGCCGGAGCCCGTCCGCATCGCCGAGGCGATGCGCGCGCCCGAGCCCGTGCGCATGCCGGAGCCGACCGTCGCGGCGCCGCAGCCGGCGGCCCCGCGCGGCGAGCCCTCGGCGCCCGACGAGACGGCCCAGTGGTGGCTGGCGGCGTGGGCCCGCTGGTCGGGATGGAAGAACACGCTCGCCTTCCCCGCGGCGGTGCGAGAGGAGCTCTCGAAATATCCCTATCTGCTGTCGGTGCCGATCCAGCAGAGCCCCGACTTCGAGGAGGGCCTCCTCGCGTACGGCTACTCGATCATCATGGAGCACGTCGAGAAGCAGAGCCCCGGCGCCGTCGGCAACGCGCTGAACAATCTCAAGTCAGGACAGATGCAGCCCGTCGGCACGCAACTCTACGACTACCTCGTGACCGAGGGGCGGCTGACCGAGACCTACCCGGACTTCATCAAGAACGTGCTGCTGGCCGCGGTGCCGGAGCCGGGTCCGTGGGTGCAGGCGCGCATGATCCACTCCAAGGACGACACGCGTGTCTTCCAGCGCCCGACGCCGCGCCTGGGCGAGACCGAGCAGACGGCGAAACGCTTCCTCGCCGACAACCAGCGTTTCACCGAGCACAAGTTCAGCGCGACGCTGCCGCCGCTGACCTCGCGCTTCTTCCTGATCCAGGCCGAGCTGAAGGAGGCGCACGGCGTGGACATCAACCTAAAAGTCGACGGCGCTCCCTCCGACTCGGGCCTCGTGGTGACGGTACCGGCCGTGGGCAAGGCGACGAGGGTCGAGGCGCGGCGGCTCTCCGCGGAGGGGACGGCGCTGCCCGGGCTGGGCCGTGACCACGGGGCGATCTGGTTCGCGGTCTTCAACGCGGATCCCGGGCGCGAGACGCGCTTCCAGCTCGGGCTCACGCTGCGCAGGGACGTGCGGGGGATGAAGAAGTAACTACTCGTGAGGCGCCGGCGAGGCCGGCGGCGCGGGATCCTTCTGGGCGGCGCGCGCGAAGGGACTCTTCGTCACGCCAAGCTTCTGCGCGATCTGATTCGTCGACTGCACCGTGTCGAGCAGCTTCGCGAACGCCTGCGCCGCCTCCTCCTTCTCGCCCTTCAGCTGCTCGTTGACGCGCTTGAGCTCCTCGAGCTGCTTCTTGTAGTCCTCGATCTGCTTCTCGAACTCGCCGTGCTGGGCGCGGCCGCCCGTCTCCTTGTCCCGCGCGTCGGTCAACTCCTTGCGCAGCCCCATCAGCTCCCGGCGCAGCCGGTCCGCCTCGCGCTCGGCGTGCTCGGTCTTGGCGGTCGCCTTCTGGACGCCGTCCAGCAACTCGGGCAGCAGCGCGAAGACCTCGCGGCTGTCTTCGATCCAGCGAGCCAGTCGCTGACGCGCCGTCGCCGTCGCCTCTTCCATGTCGATCTCCTGTCCCTGCTTCGACCGCCTGACCGGCGGTTGGTTGCCGAAGAATCTAGCATTCGGCGACCCCGGTTGGCAACGATGATACCTTAGCCCGCGGACCGCGATGGCCCTCCCCCTGGTCACGAATCTCGGATCGCGCGGGCGGCGCCGGCGCTACCTCATGGGCGCGGCGGGACTCGCGCTCACGCTGCTCCTCGCCGCCGGCTTCGTCCTGTTCGGCGCCCCGCGCGGCGCGCGCCTCGTGTTGTTTCTGCCCGTGTTCGGCGCCGCCCTCGGCTTCTTCCAGGCCCGCGGCGGGACGTGAACGGGCCTGGCCTCGCGCGGGCTGCGCGAGACGGCGACCGGAACGGAGCCCGTGAGCGATGCGTGGGCCGCCGGCGAGCTCAAGCGGCAGGCGCGTGAGATCTTTGCGCAGGCCGTGCTCGTCGCGCTCGCGCTGACCGCGGTCGGTTTGCTGCTGCCCGCCCCCACCTCCTGAGCCCCGAGCGACTGAGCGACTCCGTGAGATCCGCGCCGAAGAGCCGCGCCATCTCGTCGAGGTCGCCGTTCCTGGGCGGATATATACTCGGGGTAATCGACCCGGCAAACGAAAGGAGCAGGTCATGTCCGTGAAGCTGTTCGTCGGTGGTCTCTCGTTTTCCACCTCGAGCGAGGGCCTGCGCGGCGCCTTCGCGCGCTTCGGCGAGGTGATGTCGGCCGCCGTGATGACCGACCGAGAGACGGGACGCTCGCGGGGCTTCGGCTTCGTCGAGATGGCGACCACCGAGGAGGCGGAGAAGGCCATCTCCTCGCTCAACGGCACCTCGCTCGACGGGCGCATGATCCGCGTGGACAAGGCCACGCCGCGCGGCGCGGGCGGCCCGCGGCCCCCGCGTCCGGTCGGCGGTGGTCCCCGCCCCTACGGCGACCGGCCGGCCGGCGGCGGCTTCGGCGGCCCGCGCTTCGGCGCGGGCGGTGGCGGCGGCGGTGGCCCGCGATTCGGCGCGGGCGGCGGAGGTTCCCGGCCTGGCGGCGGCTTCGGCGGCGATCGTCCGGGCGGCGGCGCCGGCGGGTTCGGCGAGAAGCCGGGCCGCGGCCAGGGCCAGCGGCGCGGCGCGGGCGGCGGCGGCTTCGGCGAAAAACCGGCCGGCCGCAAGGGTCCCGGCGGCGGCAAGCGCGGGCCCAAGCGCGGCCTCGACGGCGGCAGCGGCGGCGGCCGCGGTCGCCCGGGCTCCGACGGCGAATACCGCTGGGGAAGGTGACGCTCGGAGCGCCCCGGGGAACCCGTGGCGCTCCTCGATATCCGGCGCCACTTGAATCCCGCTCATCACTCACGGCAACACGCTCTCGCCGCGCGCGCTGACGCGCGCGAGGATCTCCATCACGAGCGGGTAGAAGAGCATGACGACGAAGACCGCGGTGGCGATCCAGATCGCC
This sequence comes from Candidatus Rokuibacteriota bacterium, assembly GCA_003220225.1. Lineage (GTDB taxonomy): Bacteria > Methylomirabilota > Methylomirabilia > Rokubacteriales > CSP1-6 > AR12. The sequence goes on along the minus strand of QHRU01000066.1, from coordinate 7,812 downwards.
AGCCGCGCGACTCTCATCCGAGCAGCTCCGAGAGCGAGCGGATGATCCGGTGCGGGCGCGCGCCCGTCTCCGCGGGCAGCCCCGCGCCGTCGCGATCGATCCACACGCCCGTGAGTCCCAGCCGCTGCGGCGCGAGCACGTCCCACTCCAGGTGGTCGCCGACCATCCACGCGCCCTCGGACCCCACGCCCAGCCGGCGCAGCGCCTCGCGGTAGACGCGCGCTTCGGGCTTGCCGCAGCCGAACTCGCCCTCGATGAGGATCGCGTCGAAGTAGCGCGCGAGGTCGTGGCGCTCGATCTTGTCGCGCTGCTGGACGGCGTCGCCGTTGGTCACGAGCGCCAGCGGCAGGCCTCGCGCGCGCAGCGCGTCCAGGAAGGCGCGCGTCTCGGGAAAGAGCCGCATCGCCTCGCGGCGGCGCGCCGCGAAGTCCCGCGCGATGGCGGCGGCGAGCGCGTCATCGGCGCAGCCGCAGCGCGTGAGCGCCTCGGCGACGATCTTGGTCCAGGCGCCGAGCATGTTCACGCGCTCGCGCGCGTGCCGCGCGGGATCGCCGGTCCAGAACCACTTGCGCGTCTCCGCCAGCACGGCCACCAGCGTCGCCGCCTCCACCGGCAGCGCGGCGCCACCGCACGCCTGCGCCCACGAGTCGTCTACGCCCGCCGAGTACGCGAGCAGCGTGTCATCGAGGTCGATCAGCAACGCCTTCACGCGCGACCCTCGGCGGCGACCGCGCGCGCGTGGCGCGGGTCGCGCACGCGCAGCGCGAGCAGGATCATCGCCGCCGTCCCGCCGAGCGCAGCGATCATGAAGACGGCCGGGAAGCCGGCGCCGTCCGCGAGCAGGCCGCCCGCCAGCGGCGCCACGAAGGCCACCGGCGCCAGCGAGGTCTGACCGAGCCCGAGATACGTCGGGCCCTCGCCCTCGGCGGGCGCGAACTCCAGCAAGAGATTGAGGCCCGACACGGTCACCGACGCCTGATGGACGCCGCTGAGCACGAACACGAGCCCGAAGAGGCCGAGCGAGGGCGCGCCGAGCGCCACCGCGTTGGCCGCGACGACGGCGGCGGCGCCGGTCAGGACGACGAGGAGATGACCGGCGCGATCGGCCAGCCAGCCGAGCACGAGGGTGCCGGCGATCGTGCCCGCGAGCAGCAGCGCCGTGAAGAGTCCCACCGTCGCCGGCGGCGCCTGCCACGCGCGCAACGCGTACACGGTGTAGAAGGCGGCGCCCATGCTGCCCACCGAGCCCAGCGCGCGCGCGGTCAGGTACCAGGCGAAGTTCGGGTCGCGCCGCAGGAGCGCCGGCAGGCGCCGGAGGTAGACGCCGAGGCCCTCGGTGGCCGCCGCCGGCGCCGCGGCCGCCGGCTCGCGGACCACGACGAGCGCGACGAACGACACGAGCAGGCACGCCGTGCCGCACAGAAAGCAGAGCGCGTACGCGACGGCCGGTCGATACGCCGCGAGCAGGTCCGCGGCCACCGCGCTCGCGCCGAGGCCGGCGACGCTGGCCACGACGCTCGAGACGGCGAAGAATCGGCCCCGCATCGTGACGGGAATGGCGCGCCCGATGAGGTCCATCCAGGCCGGCATCAGTAACCCGCCGACGCCGGTCACCGCGAGCAGCATCCCGAGGAGAACGGCCAGCGTCGCGCCCGGGGCCCGCTCGGCCATCCAGTACGCCGCCGCCGCCAGCACGAGGAACGGCACGCGCTCCCAGATCGTCCAGCGGACGAGGAAGGGCAGCTTGCGCGCCAGCCCTTCCGTGTACGGCGCCGCGAACAGACACGGCAGGAACCAGCCCATCGTCATCACGGCCGGGATCGCGCCGATCACGACGTTGGGCGCGCCCAGCCACGCGGCGAACGCGGGCAGGATGGTGGACGGCGAGGCGAAGGCCAGCGCGACCATGAACAGCGCGTAGTCGGCGCCCAGCGCAACGACGTTGTGGCGCAGGTGGGGCGGGGTCACTCGACGATTCTATCGCGGGCGGCAAGCGCGCTCGGGCTAGCCTCCGCGCGCGAATTCGGGATAGAGCGTCATGCCGCCGTCCACGAAGATCGTCTGGCCGTGGATGTAGTCGGCGTCGTCCGAGGCGAGCCACGCGACCACGCGCCCGATGTCCTCGGGCTGGCCGATCCGCCCGTAGGGAATCAGCCGCAGGAGCGACGCGAGCGCTTCGGGCGTCTCCCACGCTGCGCGGTTGATCGGCGTCTGGATCGCGCCCGGCGCCACGGAGTTCACGCGGATCCGGTGGGGCGCCAGCTCCTGGGCGAGCGACTGCATGAGGAGCTTCACGCCGCCCTTGGACGCCGCGTAGTTCGCGTGGCCGGCCCACGGGATCACCTCGTGCACCGACGAGATGCAGACGATCTTGCCGGCGGCACGCGACACGTCGGCGCGGACGCCGCGGCGGATCATCTCGCGGGCTGCCTCGCGCGCGCACAGGAACATGCCCGTGAGGTTGACGCCGATGACCTTGTTCCACTGGGCGAGCGTCATGTCGACGAGCGGCGCGTCCTGCTGCAGGCCGGCGTTGTTGACGAGGATGTCGATGGCGCCGAAGTGGGCGATCGCCTTGGCGAACATCTCGCGCACCTCGAGCTCACTGGACACGTCGGCCTGGAGCGCCGTCGCCTCGGCGCCGCCGGCGCGGATCTCGGCGGCCACCGCCTCGGCGGCGGCGGGGTTCGTGACGTAGTTGATGACCACCGCGGCGCCGGCGGCGCCGAGCGCGCGCGCCACCCCGGCGCCGATGCCGGATGCGGCGCCGGTCACGAGGGCGGTCTGACTCTTCAAGCTCTGTGGCATGGGTCCTCCTGGGCTCGTGCAGTTAGACGCGTGACGCGGCGTCCGAGGTGCGCGGCGGGGGCCTGAGGAAAGGACGCCCACGAAGCGTGCAAGAATCGGTGCTCCGAATGGACGGCGCGCGCGTCGCGGTCGCGATCATGGCGAAGGCCCCGAAACCGGGCGAGGTCAAGACCCGGCTCTGCCCGCCGCTGTCGCCCGAGGAGGCGGCGGGCCTCTACGACTGCTTCCTGCGCGACAAGGTGGAGCAGGTGCGGGCGCTCGGCGGCGCGACCGGCGTGATCGCGTTCACGCCCGACGATAGCCGGAGCCTGTTCGAGGCGATCGCGCCCGGCTTCCGGCTCATCGCGCAGCGCGGCGCCGACCTCGGCAGTCGGCTCCTCAACAGCCTCGGCGCGCTGTTAGGGGAAGGCTACGTCGGCGCCGTCGCGATCGACAGCGATACCCCGAATCTGCCGACCGAGTACCTGCGCCAGGCCGTCGACGTCCTGTCGAGGTCGGCGACGGACGTCGTCGTCGGACCGTCCGACGACGGCGGCTACTACCTCATCGGCGTGCGGCAGGCGTGGCCGACGCTCTTCGACGCCATGCCGTGGAGCACTCCGGAGGTCCTGCCCGAGACGCTGCGGCGGGCGCACGCCGCAGGGCTCCGGGTCGAGTGCTTGCCGGCGTGGTTCGACGTCGACACCGCCGAGGACCTCGAGCGATTGATCGTCTCGCTCGGGGACCGCGACGACGAGGCGCCGTTGCAGACTCGACGATTCTTCAGGAGGCGAGGCCGATGACGACGTTCGACGGCACGCTCATGTCGCGCGCTCCCGCCAGCCCGGCGTCGACAGCCGCGTGAGGAGCCACCATCCGCCGCCGAGCGCCAGTGGCGTGAACTCGACGGTACGCGCCCAGCCGGGAATGTTCCACGGGTCCTGCAGGAAGAACGTGTAAGCGAACATCACGGTGCCGGTGAACGCGATCCACGGCAGCGACGGCGCCCACGCCAGAACGGTCGCGAGCGAGACCGCATACCACGGGAAGATGTTCGGGGCCAGGACCAGCAATCCCCCGACCAGGAGAACCGCGCGCTCGCCCAGCGGGGTGGGGCGCCGCACCACCGCGAGGGCCGTCAGCCAGGCCGCGGCTGCGGCCGCGGTCACGATCGGCACGTCGACCACGGACCGCACGAGACCCGGATTGAAGTACTCCTCCGTCAGGTATCGCGGGAGCGACCCGAGCACCGCGGTGCCGGTCACCAGGCCGGGCGCATAGCCCAGGAGCACGACCCCGGCGAGGCTCGCCGTCGCCGCGGGCCACGCGGCGACGGGCAGCAGCCCGAGCAGCGCGGCCGGGTACAGCTTGAAGAGGGTCCCCACACCGAGCAGCGCGCCAGCCGCCGCGTACCGGCTCCGCACGCTCGCCCACATGGCACCCGCCACCAGCGGCACGAGGACACCGTCGACGTGACCCGTGCCCCACACCTCGACGAGCACCAGCGGGTTCCACACATAGATCACCGCGTGTGAGAGCGGCCGGCCCGCCGCGCGCAGCAGCCCGAGCACCGTCGCGACTCCGACGAGCTCCAGCAGCGCGACGGCCAGCTTCATGGCGAGAACGCTGTCGGGCATCAGGCGATAGACCGTGTGGAAGAACGCCTGGGTGGCCGGCGGATAGAGCGTACGCCACGTGGGATGGTTCAACCGAGGGAAGATCTCGGCGTCGCGCAACCGCTCGAGCTCCCGGTCGGCGGGCGCGAACGCATACGGGCTGATGCCCGCCTGGGCCACCCGCGCGTCCCACACGTACCGGTACGCATCGGTCGACAGCGTCGGCGCTGCCAAGACGAGCGTCAGCCGGGCGATCACGCCGACCACGATCACGAGCGCCAGCGCTCGGGGACCACGCGCGGCGGCCAGCCGCCAGCTCGCGAGCGCATAGCAGAGGAAGGCGACGGAGAACCACACGAGGAACGCGGCAGCCGACTCGACGAGATTCGACAGCCGCGCGATGGCGGCGCAGGCGGCGATGAGGCCGAGGCCGGCGACGGCGGCCCCGGTCACCGCCGCTGCTGCGCCGCGAGAAATCGACGCAGGCGCGTCTTCATCTCGTCCGGCATCTCGACGGCGGCGGCGGCCGAGACCAGCGCTCGCGTCGTGCGATACGTGGCGAGGTAGGCGCGGCACGGGTCGCAGCCGGCGAGATGACGCTCCAGCTCGGCCGCGAGGTCCGCCGGCATCGTGCCGTCGACGTAGTCGGCGAGGACGTCGATCGCTTCGCGGCAGGTCATGCGCCGGCTCCGAGGCGACGGGTGAGCTGCTCGCGCAGCGCCATCCGCGCGCGATGCAAGCGCGTCTTCACTGCGGCCACGCTGTCGCCCACGATCTCTGCGACCTCGTCGCTGGACAGCTCGTCGACGTCCTTGAGGACGAGCACCGCCCGGTAGTGCTCGGGCAGTCGATCGATCGCCGCCTCGAGGATCCGGCGCGACTCGCCGGAGAGCAGCTCGCTCTCCGGCGTGCCCGACCAGTCCGCCACGAGGAACGCGCGCTCGCCCGCCCGGTGGCCGTCCGGCAGGTACGTCGGCAGGAGCTCGTCGAGCGAGGTCTCGAGCTCGCGGTGCTTGCCGCGGCGCTTGTTGAGGCTGACATTGGTCGTGATCCGGTAGATCCAGCTGGAGAGGGCCGCGCGGCCCTCGAAGCCGCCGCCCTTGTTGACGATCTGGAGGAAGACGTCCTGCACGACCTCCTCGGCGTCGGCGGCGTTGCGCGTGATACCGTACGCGAGCCGGTAGACGCGTGCGGAGTACCGGGTCATGAGGGTCTCGAGCGCGCCCGCCTCCCCGGCGGTCGCGCGCGCGAGTAAATCGCGATCCTCGACACTCAACGAGCGCAGTCTACCACTCGTGAATCTTCGGCCGCCGCCGCGGTGTCCCAATGCGAAGAGGAGGCACGCATGGCGCTCAAAGACGAGCTGAAGACGCTGCGGGAGCGGGCGGAGGCCAAGCGCCCGTCGGAGACCGTGGCCACGATGCGCCGCGCGGTGGACGAGCTGCGCGCGTCGGGCGCGCCGGGCCGGGTGCTGAAGGCCGGCGACCCGGCGCCCCGCTTCGCCCTGCCAGACGGGAACGAACGGATCGTGGACAGCCAGACCCTGCTCGCGCGCGGCCCGCTGGTCGTCACCTTCTACCGCGGCCGCTGGTGACCGTACTGCAACGTAGAGCTGGTAGCTCTACAGAAGGTCCTGCCAGAGATCACCGCGCTCGGCGCGAGCCTGGTCGCGATCTCGCCGCAGCTGCCCGAGCACAACCGTGAGCTGATCCGAAGCCGCGCGCTCGGTTTCGAGATCCTGAGCGATCGCGGCAACGAGGTCGCGACGAAGTTCGGTCTGACGTTCACGCTGCCCGAGTACCTGCGCGCGGTGTACCGGTCGTTCCCGCTCGACCTCGCCGCGTACAACGGCGACGCATCGTGGACCTTGCCGATGCCCGCCCGCTTCGTGATCGACCGCCGCGGTGTCATCCACTCCGCCGAGAGCGATCCCGACTACACCACCCGACCCGAGCCCGAGGACACGCTGGCAGCGCTGCGTGCGCTGCGCGGCGAGTGAGGAGACGCGCACCATGGCCGACGATTTCGAATACGTCTCGAAGACCCGCCTGCTCGAAAAGAACGGCGCCCGCCACGCGTACCTCGGCGACGTACCCGAGCCCGTCGTGTACGGCGTGCAGGGCGCGCTGCGCCAGTACTACGGCGCCCCCGAGGGCCCGCCCGTCGCGTCCACGCTCGACCACATCGTGGCCGGCGTGGCCGGCTGAATGTTCGGCACTCTGCGTGGCGCCCTGGCAGGGCGCAAGATCGCGTTCGACCGCGACACCTTCACCGCCGCCGCCGAGGGCCGCATCGTCGGCCACGGCAAAACCATCCGCATCCGCTCGATCCACGTCCACTACGACCTCGCCGTGCCGGCGGACGCGCTCGAAGCGACCGAGCGAGCGCTGGCGGCGCATCCGCAAGGCTGCCCGGCGCACGAGAGCGTGAAAGGCGCGATCGAGGTCACGTGGGACGCGAAGGTGCGCGCCGGCAACCGCAACGTGGAGCTGCGCGGCTAGGTCTGCCGACCTGGGATCGAGGAGCGCCACGGCTTTGCCGGGGCGCGACGAACGTTGGGGGGGGTGGGGGGCCCTTCGGGGCCCCCCACATCAACAGACGAGCCGCTCGTCGAGCAGCGCGCGGATCTCGCCGGCGAGGTCGAAGGCGGGATCCGCGTCCAGTGCGCTCTCGACGGCCTCTTCGAGCGCGCGGCCCTCGGCAAGCGCCGCGCGGAACGCGAACACCGCGCGCGGCAGCGCGCGTCGTACGACGTCGCCGTCCCGCCGCCGGATCTCGAGCCACACGCCGCCGGCGTCGAGATCCACCCTGGGCGCCGGGTCGACGCCAGCCTGGTTGGCGTCCCAGATAGCGTCCACGGGCCAGCGCGACGCCAGCAGTGTCACCGAGGGGTCGAGGCGCAGCGTGAGCCGCGCGAGCGTCGCGGGCGGCAGCGTTCGCAGCGCCTCCGGCTCCAGCGGCACGGCGTCGGGCGCGTGAAGCGCGACGTTCATCGCCCACTCGAGCCGCGCCACGTCGGCGAGCCACGGCAGCGGCGCGCAGGCTGGAAACGCGGCGATGAACTCGGGGAGGTCGGCGCCATACTCGAACAGGCACGGCCCCGCTGGTGGATGCGCGCGCACGTAGCTGTCGGCGAGCCAGCCGAAGAAGCGCCGGTCGACGAGACGGCAGACGACGGGGAACGTCGCCTCCAGCGCGGCGCTGAGGCTCGTGAGGACGTGGTGGCGATAGACGGCCAGCCGCGCCGAGGCGTTCACGCCGTCGTCGACGACGTCGGGCGCCACCCCGCGCTCGTCGCCGGCGAGCAGCGCCGCGCGGAACCCCGCCTGGAGCTCACGCAGCGACGACATCGCTCGCCTCGTCCAGTCGGGCGCCGGCCTTCGCCGCCTCGGCCAGCAGCACCGCGAGC
>QHRU01000161.1 GCA_003220225.1 Candidatus Rokuibacteriota bacterium | reverse complement strand
CGCAGGCGCGCGAGCAGATCCGCCAGCAGCGGCAGCAGCAGCGCGAGCAGTGGCGCCAGGAGCACTCGTCGCAGCCCCATCCGCCGCGTCAGCACCCGCGACCGCCGTTGCGCGAGCCTGGAGAGCGGGAGCGATGATGCGCGCGCTCGCGATCGCCCTCGTTGCCGTCGCGCTCACGGGCTGCGCGTCGAGCCGCGCCGCGGCCGGCGCGGCGGCGCCGACCGACGACGCCGCCATCGTGCACGTGCTCTCGCGGCTCGCCTTCGGGCCGCGGCCCGGCGACGTCGAGCGCGTGAAGGCCATCGGCCTGTCAGCCTGGATCGAGCGCCAGCTCGATCCCGCGCGGATCGACGACCACGCCGCGATGCAGACGATCAGCGTGCTGCCGACACTGACGATGACGACGGCCCAGCTGCAACGCGAATACCCGCGGCCGGACCCGCGGCAGAAGTCCGCCGACCCCCAGATGGCGCCCCGCGAGCTGTTCCAGCCGGCGCCGGAGAAGCGGCCGATCCGGATCGTGGCCGAGCTGCAGGCGGCGCGGATCATGCTCGCCGTCGAAAGCGAGCGCCAGCTCCAGGAGGTCATGGTCGACTTTTGGTTCAACCACTTCAACGTCCACGCCGCCAAGGGCGAGGTGAAGTGGTACCTGACCTCCTACGAGCGCGATGTCATCCGCCCCCACGCGCTCGGCAAGTTCGGCGATCTGCTGCGCGGGACGGCCACCCACCCGGCCATGCTCTTCTATCTCGACAACTGGCTCAGCGCGCGCCCGGACTTCACGGTGCCGGTCGGGCCCAACCGCGGCAAGCGCGCCGGGCTGAACGAGAACTACGCGCGCGAGCTGATGGAGCTCCACACGCTCGGCGTGGATGGCGGCTATACCCAGAAGGACGTCACCGAGGTCGCGCGCGTCTTCACCGGCTGGACGATCGACCGCCCGCGCGATGACGCGCGCTTCGTCTTCCGGCCGCTCACTCACGACCGGGGCGAGAAGACCGTCCTCGGCACGCGGCTGCCCACGGGCGGCGGCCGCGAGGACGGCGAGCGCGTGCTGGATCTGCTGCTCCGCCACCCGTCCACCGCGACGTTCATCGCGACCAAGCTCGTGCGCCGCTTCGTCGCCGACGAGCCGCCGCCCGCGCTCGTCGAGCGCGTGGCGGCGACGTTCCGCCGGACAGAGGGCGACGTCAAGGCGATGCTACGGACGATTCTCGCCTCGCCGGAGTTCTGGGCGCCCGAGGCGCGCGGGGCCAAAATCAAGAAGCCGTTCGAGTACGTGGCGAGCGCGGTGCGCGCGGTGGACGGCCACGTCGCCGACCCGCGCGCCGGCTTCCTGCTGGTGCGCTCGGCGGCCGAGATGGGCGAGGGCCTGTACGGCGCCCCGCCGCCCACCGGCTATCCCGATCGCGCGGAAGCCTGGGTGAACGCGGGCGCGCTCCTGGCGCGGATGAACTTCGCGCTGGCGCTGACGCAGGGGCGGTTGCCGGGCGTGACGCTGGACCTCTCGCCGCTCGCCGTCGATCGCGCGGCGCCGGACGCGGCGCTCGAGCGCCTGCTCGCCGCGCTCCTGCACGGCACGGCCAGCGCGCAGACGCGCGCGGTCCTCGTCGCGCAGCTCGCCAGTCCGGAGATCCGGCGCCAAACGCCGGACGATCGCGGGCCCGCGAACACCGACGTCGAGAAGCTGGCGGCGCTGGTGATCGGCTCGCCCGAATTCCAGCGGAGATGACGACATCCATGCTCACCCGACGCGCGCTCCTCAAGGGCAGCGCCTGCGCGCTGGCGGCCGTGGCCGCGCCGCCGCGCTTCCTCGCGCGCGCGGCTCTCGCCGCCGACGGCCGACGCAAGGTGCTGGTGGCCGTGTTCCAGCGCGGCGCCGTCGACGGCCTCAGCATGGTCGTGCCGTACGGCGACCGGGACTACGCCGGCGCGCGCGCCTCGATCGCGATCCGGCCGCCGCGCGCCGGCGACGCCGGGGCGGCCACGGATCTCGACGGGTTCTTCGGGCTGCACCCCGCGCTGACGCCCCTGCAGCCGCTCTGGCAGTCGCGCGTCCTGGCCGTCGTGCATGCGTGCGGCTCGCCCGACACGACGCGCTCGCACTTCGACGCGCAGGACTACATGGAGTCGGGCACGCCGGGCGTGAAGTCGACGCCCGACGGCTGGCTGGCGCGCGCGGCGACGACGCTGCCCGCGGCCCGCTCGCCCTTCCGCGCCGTCGCGCTGGGCCCCACCCTGCCCCGGGTCCTGCGCGGCGACGCGGGCGCGATCTCCCTGACGTCGCTCGAGCGCTTCGACGTGCGCGGGGCGGCGGAGGCGGCGGTGGCCCGCAAGGGCTTCGAGTCGCTCTACGAGCAGGGCGTGCAGGACCTCCTGCACGGGACCGGCCGCGAGACGTTCGAGGCCGTGCGCATGCTCAAGAGCGCGAACGCCTCGCGGCTTTCGCCGGCGAACAACGCCGAATATCCACGCTCGCGGCTCGGCGAGTCGCTGCGGCAGATCGCGCAGCTCATCCGCGCCGACGTCGGGCTGGAGATCGCCTTCACCGACGCCGACGGCTGGGACACCCACGTCGGCCAGGGCGCCGAGCAGGGCCAGCTCGCGAATCGCCTGCGCGACTTCGCCGCGTCGCTGGCGGCGTTCAGCCAGGATCTCGGCGATCGCATGGCCGACGTGGTCGTGCTCACGATGTCGGAGTTCGGCCGCACGGTGGCCGAGAACGGCAACCGCGGCACCGACCACGGCCACGCCACGGCGATGCTGCTGCTCGGCGGCGGCGTGCGCGGCGGCAAGGTCTACGGCCGGTGGCCCGGGCTCGCGCGCGAGCGTCTCTACGAGGGCCGCGACCTCGCGGTGACCACCGACTTCCGCGCGCTGTTTTCCGAGGTGGCGGGCCGCCAGCTCGGGATCGCGAAGCCGGCGACCCTTTTCCCGGGATGGAGCGGGGG
>QHRU01000125.1 GCA_003220225.1 Candidatus Rokuibacteriota bacterium | reverse complement strand
TGATGCAGTAGAGGCCCACCAGCTCCGGCGGCAGGTCCAGCCACGCCGCATCGGTGTGGAAGACGAGGTCGAGGTTCGTGACCGAGCGCCGCACACCGTACTCGAGCTGGCGACCGGTGTCGTGGACGTCGTAGACCATCGTGCCGTCCCACTTCTGGGCGACGAGCCGGCCGAGCAGGCTCCCGAGCACCCACGCGAGCGCGCGGTTCTCCTCCAGCGAGTAGCGCTCGACGGGCACGCGGTCGAGCACGGCGAGGCCGACGCCGGTGCGCAGCTTGTCGCCCACGCGTCGCATCACCTCGGCGCAATGGTCGAGCGCGAACTCGCCGGGCGTCAGGACTTGCGCGGGCAGCGGATCGCGCCTCAACCGGCGCGCGACCGCGTCCAGCTCGTCGAGGCAGCGCGGCGAGAGCGCCACGAGCCAGTCGGCGGGTGTGAGCTCGTCGCGCCGCCACGCGCGCGCGTCGCGCACGTCGGCGGCGAGCATCGGCGGCGCCGCGGTCCGCGTCGTCATGTATGCCCCCCCTGGGGGGATGGCCCCCGCTGGGCGATGCCGCCGCGCGGCGCGCCCGGCGCCGTCGTCCCCCACAGCACCTCGAAGGCCGGCGGCAGCGGGCGGCTGTTGCGCGGCGCGAGCCAGAGGCGCAGGAGCAGGCGATCGTTCTCGGGCCCGGGCACGTCCTCATAGGCCGTGCGCGCGTGGTACACGACGTGGTTGTTGAGGAGCTGCAGGTCGCCGGGCCGGAGCTCCATCGCGCAGGACAGCTCCTCGCACAGCGCGGCGTGCAGATCGAGCGCCTCGTCCTGCGCCGCGCTCATCCGCGGCACGTCCGGCAGCTTCTGCGCGGCCTCCACGAACGTCCGCGAGTACTGCGTCGTGAACTTCCCGGCGTGCTCGGCGAAGACGGGCAGCGCGTAGACCTGCCGCTCGCCGCCGGCCTCCTCGCCCTGGCGGCTGCGCCAGTAGTCGGCGCACAGGAGCGCGTGGAGATCGGGCCGCCGCGCGCGGATCGCCTCGGCCACGCTCACCGCGCTGACGACCTTGCTCAGCCCGCCCGCGCGGGCGGCGCGCACGCAGAGCAGGCTCACCACGTCGCAGCGGTCGGTGTGGAAGCGCAGCGGCCCGCTCGAGCGCGCCTTGCTGCGCGACGAGCGCCCGAGGACGGCGTCGACCGCCGGCCCCTCGCGGACCTCGCCGTAGCGCGCGATCTCGTCGCGCACCTCGCCGATCAGCTCGCCCCGCGCGTTCTGGTAGCGGATGTGGCCGAGGTGCGTCCCGATGCCCCAGTAGAGGCTCTTCAGCTCGTCGGCGGGGTACCGCTCGACGGGGAAGCCGCGCAGCAGCACGACGCCGCGCCCGGTCTCCAGCTCGTCGAGCACCGCCTCGAGGTCGCGGCCGAACGTCGGCAGCGGGAAGTCCTCACGGCCGAAATCGGGCCACGAACGACCGCGACGGCGCAGCCCGGCGAGCGCGGCCTCGCACTCCGCGATCGCCGAGGGGGCGAGGGGCCGGATCCAGTCCGTCGACGCGGCCAGGTCGGCGCCGAGCCACGCGGGCGTCGTCGTCGCGGCGCCCATCACGCGACGGCGGCCGCCTTCTTGAAATCCTCCTCGGTGAAGTTGTAGAGGTGGGCGCCGCCCTCGAGGATCTGGGCCGCGATCTCCCTGGGCACGTTCTTCAGGAGGTTGGTCGAGACGTACGGGAAGTTCGAGTCGAAGTGCGGGTAGTCGGTCGAGACGCACATGCGGTCGGCGCCGATCAGCCCCGCCGTCGCCTCGATCTCGGGCTCGCTGCCCTCCACCGCCGCCCAGCAGTTGCGCCGGAAGTACTCCTTGGGCGTGAGCGTCAGGTACGGCGCGTGCGACTCGCGATATTGCGGGTAGTCCCACTCGATGCGTGACAGCACGCCGGGCGCCCAGGAGTTCTGCGCCTCGAGGAAGCCGACGCGCAACCGCGGGTGGAACTCGAACACCCCGCCGATGATCATGGCGATCAGCGCCAGCTGCATCTCGATCCAGTGGCTGGCCACGTGGCGATAGAAGCGGTTCTCGCCGTACAGCACGTTCATGTGCGAGTACCAGGCGCCCGTGCCCTCGTGGAACCCCCACGTCACGTTCAGGTCCTCGTGCAGCGTGTAGAGCGGGTCCCAGTAGTTCGAGTGCCAGAAGTGGCCGTTGACGAGGTTCGGGCGCATGAAGGAGCCGACGGCGCCCAGCTCGCGCACGCAGCGGAGCAGCTCGCGGCAGGCGAGGTGCACGTCGTGCGGCGGCAGCATGGCCACGAAGCGCAGCCGCTCGGGACGGTGGCGGCAGAACTCGTGGATCCAGTTGTTGTAGGCCTGGCAGAGGGCCAGGGAGAGCCGCGGGTCCATGTTGTCGCGCGCGAGCAGGCTCAGGCCGGTCGTCGGATAGAGGACGGCGATGTCCACGCCCTCCATCTCCATGCCGATGAGCTGCGCCTCGGGGTCGTACTTGCGCTGGATGGCGAAGTCGAGGCGGCCCGTGATCCTCGAGCCCGACAGCGGCTGCGTGCTGTTGGCCGTGTCGGCGGTGGCCTTGCTCTTCTTGCGGTACTGCTGCAGCTCGGCGTCCATCGTCGTCGGCAGGCCGTCGATGACGATGGTGCCGCGCACGGGCCGGCCGTCGGCGCCGATGGGCAGGACGACGCGATCCTTGAACTTCGGATCGAGGTAGCGCTCGAACAGATCCGGCGGCTCCATGATGTGCATGTCGCAGTCGACGAACCGGAGCCCGTCCTTCATGGCGTCCTCCTCGGCATCGCGGTCAGTGCTTCGCTCGCGGCTGCGGTCAGCTCTTGTACGAAGGATCCACGCGCTCGAGCCGGCGCAGCAGCCCCGGCCACACGCGCGCGCCCTGGCGCTGGCGCGAGACCGCCTGCTCGAGGACGTCCTTGGGCACCGGGATCAGCTCGCCGCCCGCCTGCGCGCGCACCTGGATCGCGCACGACGCCTCGAGGTAGTACATGGCCACCCACGCGTCGGCCACCGTCTCGCCGACCGTCAGCAGCCCGTGGTTCCTCAAGATGAGCGAGGTCTTGTCGCCGAGGTCGGCCACGAGTCGCGGCTTCTCGTCGTCGTTGAGGGCGGGCCCCTCGAAGTCGTGATAGCCGAGGCTCCCGAGGCTGAACATCGAGTGCTGGGAGATCGGCAGCAGGCCGCCGCGCTGGGCGGAGACGGCGACGCCGTTGAGCGTGTGGGTGTGCAGCACGCACTTCGCGTCGTGCCGCGCGGCGTGGATCGCGCTGTGGATCACGAAGCCGGCCGGATTCACCTCGAAGGGCGAGTGGTCGATCTTCTGGCCCTTGAGGTCGATCTTCACCAGGCTGGAGGCCGTGATCTCGTCGAAGAAGACGCCGTACGGGTTGATCAGGAACTGGTCCTCGGCGTCGGGCACGCGCAGCGTGATGTGCGTGAAGACGAGGTCCTCCCACTTGTAGAGCGAGACGAGGCGGTAGGCGGCGGCGAGGTCGACGCGGGCGGCCCACTCGTCGGCGGAGACCTTGCCCTTCAGCGATGGGACCTTCAGCGCGGTCGAGGTCATGACTGCCTCCCGGTGGCGGTGGTGGCTGCACTGTAAGACCTTCAACCCCGTCCTGCAAGGGCACGCCGGTTGCACGACTCACCGTGTCCATGCACAGCACGGAGCTCGCCGCGAAGGTCGCCGCCGACTACAGCGTCAGGCTGCTCGCCGCCGCCATCGCCATGGTCGGCCTGCTCGCGATGCGCTGGGTCGCGTCCAGGTGGCGCCGCTCGTCGCGGGTCTCGGCACCGCTTCGGCACCGCGCGCCAGCTGACGCTCAAGGTGAGCATCGCGTCCGCCGCCGACCTCGACCGCGCGCTCGCGGCGGTGCGGGAGGTGGTGAGGGCGAGCCCGCGCGTGCTGAAAGACCCCGCGCCGGTGACGGCGGTGGAGACGGTGGCCGAGACGATCACGATCGTCGCCAAGGCGTGGCTGGCGATCTCGGACTGGGAGCCGGCCCAGGCCGAGCTCTATCCCTCGATCGTCGAGCTGCGCAGCGCCAAGATCCCGCCCTTCGGCGCGCCCGCGAAGGCCGCGTAGCGCCTAGCCGAGACGCTGCGACCAGCCGACGAGGAGCACGCCGACCGCGTCTTCGGCGGCCGCCGAGAACGGCGCGAGCGCGCCCGCCTCGTCGCGCGCGTTGATCAGCTGGAGCACGCCGACGACGTCGCCGCGCCCGTCGCGGATCGGCAGCGACAGCATCGAGCGCGTGCGGTAGTCGTTCATGAGGTCCCACGCGGGATTGAACACGTAGGGTTGCTCGTCGACGCGGACGTCGTAGGCGTCGGGCATGTTCACCGGGCGATGCGTGAGCAGCACGTAGCTGGCGATGCTCCGTTCGTCCAGGGGCAGTGAGCCGTCGGTCAGGCGCCGACGCGCCTCCGCCCAGCCGTGCCGTCGCTCGAGCGCCTCGTTGTGCGCGGCCACGAACCGCAGGCCCGCCGGCTCGCGGAGGTAGACGGTGCCCGCCTCCGCGCGCGTCAGCCGGCGCGCCTCGGTGAGGAGCGCGTCGACCGCCTCTTCGGAAACCGCGCCCGCGCGCGGCACGTCGATCTCGCGGCCGGAGCCGGTCTCGGCGCTCGCGTCGTAGCGCTCGAACTCCGCGCGGCGTCCGCGCAGCCACTCGAGGGTCGGGCCGCGCCCGTAGGCGAGCTCGTCGAGCGCCACGACCTGTGCGACGCGGGGCGTGAATGGCCCGCTGCAGGCGAGCAGGCTCTCGTCGCGCGCGCTCACCTCCACCGCCCAGAGGTTCGCGGAGTGCTTGTGCCGCCAGAGCTCACGCCGCAACCGGTCCATAACAGACGCTCCCGCGGGGAATACGGGCAAAGGTCGCGCCATGGTCCGGGGGCCAGCAAAAACGCTCGCTTCGACGGCGCTGCGGCGATGGGAGCGGGTGATTCCTCGCCAGCGGTGGTAGCATCGGGGCCACCAACCACACGGAGGCGGACATGGCCCTGCCGCTCGAGCCGTACACGCTGATCGACCTCACGCGCGCGCGCTCCGGACCGACGTGCGTCCGGCAGCTCGCCGAGATGGGCGCGAAGGTGATCAAGGTGGAGAACAAGGGCGAGGACGACTTCGCCCGCGACGGATTCGATTTTCAGAACCTGCACCGCAACAAGCGCTCGATCACGCTCGACCTCAAGAACCCGCGTGGCGTCGAGGTCCTCAAGCGCCTGGCCGCGAGGGCTGACGTCCTCGTCGAGAACTACCGCCCGGACGTCAAGCACCGCCTCGGCATCGACTACGAGACGCTGAGCAAGGTCAACCCGCGCCTCGTGTACGGCAGCATCTCGGGCTTCGGCCAGTCGGGCCCGTACCGCGATCGCCCGGGCTACGACCAGATCGCCCAGGGCATGGGCGGCCTCATGTCGATCACCGGCCTGCCGGGCCAGGGCCCGGTGCGCGTCGGCATTCCCGTGGCCGATCTCACCGCGGGCATGTTCCTCGCGCACGGCATCCTCGTCGCGCTGCTCGAGCGCGAGCGCTCCGGCCGCGGCCAGTGGGTGCACACCTCGCTGCTCGAGGCGATGGTGCGGATGCTCGACTTCCAGGCGTCTCGCTGGACGCTCGGCAAGGAAATCCCGCCGCAGGCGGGCAACGATCATCCCACCGGGATTCCCACCGGCGTCTTCAAGACGTCGGACGGTCACATCAACATCGCGGCGTCCGGGCAGGTCATGTATCGCCGGCTCTGCGAGGCGATCGGCACGCCGGCGCTCATCGACGACCCGCGCTTCAAGACGCCGGCCGACCGCTCCAAGAACCGTCTCGCGCTCAACGCGGAGCTCGACAAGATGCTCATGACCAAGCCGAGCGCGCACTGGGTGGACGTGCTCAACAAGGCGGGCGTCCCGTGCGGCCCGATCTACAACGTGAAGGAGGTGTTCGAGGACCCGCACGTGCAGGCGCTCGGGCTCGCGGTCACGATCCAGCATCCGCGCCTCGGCAAGCAGTCGGTGCAGAACCTGCCCGTCACGCTGTCGCGCACGCCGGGCGCGGTACGAACGGCGTCGCCGGACATGGGCCAGCACACCGACGCGATCCTCGCAGAGCTCGGCTACAGCAAGGACGAGGTCGCCGCGCTGCACCGCGACAACGTCGTCTGACCGTCGACGCGCTGACACATGTGGTGGCACTGCCGCTGCACCGGAGTCCGTCTCATGTACACCCCTGTCATCTCGATCGCGGTTGCGTTCGTCCTCGCCCTGGTGGCCCCGGCCCATGCTGGCGCCCCGACCGATGCGCTCAAGGGGCACGTCGATCAGGTGGTCAAGATTCTGTCCGATCCGTCTCTGCGCGATCGGCCCGAGGTGCGCCGCGCGAAGGTCCGCAAGATCGCCGAGGACATCTTCGACTATCCCGACACGGCGCGCCGCGCGCTCGGGCCGCACTGGAATGCCCGCACCCCGGAGCAGCGGCAGGAATTCGTGAAGCTCTTCTCCGAGATCCTCGATCGCTCGTATCGCTCGAAGATCGAGCTCTATCAGGGCGAGCGCGTGCAGTACGTGGGCGAAACGATCGATGGCAGTGAGGCGACGGTGAAGACGATGATCGTGACCAAGGCGGGCACCGAGGTGCCCGTCGACTACCGCCTGCACCGCAAGGACGGACGCTGGCTCGTGTACGACGTCATCATCGAGGGCATGAGCCTCGTCGCGAATTACCGCACGCAGTTCAACAAGATCGTGCAGACGGAGGGCTACGAATCGCTCGTGCTGCGGCTGCGGGCCAAGGAGACGGCCGAGCCGGCGGCCAGCCCGGGGCGTTCGCGGACCGATCGGTGAGCTACCAGCGGGGCTCTTCGGCGCCCTCGGAGTCTTCCGAGTCCTCGGAGCCCTTCCAGTCCGTCCATCCCCGGGGGTCGGCGTTCGGTCTCGTCCAGGCCGGCCTCGCGTCGATAACAGCGCCGGTGGACGACCAGGCCGAGGGACGGCGGACGGGTGACGTCGTCCCCGTCGAAGACGAACCGATCGCAAAAGATGTAGCGATCTCGGCCCACGACCCGCCGACGCCGCAATATCGAGGCCATCGATCGCGCGTCCACGGCTCGTGGGAAAAACATTTCAGATACCGCACGGGGACGACGATGGTGTACAACGGTTGCCCATGGAGCTCGAAGGAATCACCGTGCTCGTCGTCGAGGACGATGAAGACACCCGCGAGGTGATGCGCGCCATGCTCGAGCTCTGCGGCGCGAGGGTGCTCGTCGCGGAGTCGGCGAAGAGCGGCCTCGAGGCGTTCGAGAAGGCCCGCCCCGACGCGATCGTCAGCGACATCGCGATGCCCGGCGAGGACGGCTACTGGCTGGTGCGCGAGGTCGCGCGGCGCATGAACGCGCGGGACGTTCCCGCGGTGGCGGTGACGGCATTCGCGGGCCAGCACCCGCGAGACCAGGCGCTCGCGGCCGGCTTCCGGGCGCACCTCGCCAAGCCGGTCGACCCCGACGTGCTGTGTCGCACCGTCGCCGAGGTGATGACGTCCGGCTGAGGGCTCAGCCCTTCAGGCGGCGCTCGAGCCGCGCGACGAGGCCGTCGATCTCCCGGTGATCCTCCGCGGTCAGCGTCAGGCCCGGCGTGCGCACGGCGGGCGAGGCCAGCGCGCCGCGGCGGAAGAGCAGTTCCTTGCGCACCGCGAGCCCGGTTCCCGGTTGCGCCTCGTAGCGCAGCAGCGGCAGGTAGACGTCGAACACGTCCTCGGCGCCTTCGGCGTCACCCGCGGCGAACCGCTCGTAGACTTCCACCAACATCTCGGGGTACGAGAACCCCGTCATCGCGCCGTCGGCGCCGCGGGCCAATTCTTGCGGGTAGTAGATCGCGTTGTTGCCGACGAGCACGCTCACGCGCCGGCGCCCCGTGCGCGCCGCCTCCGCGCGAATCCGTCCGAGCTTCGTCAGCCCGGGGCAGTCTTCGTGCTTGAGCATCACGAGCCGCGGAAAGGCGTCCACCATGCGCTGGAAGGCCTCGACCGTCAGCGGCACGCCCGTGGACTGCGGGTAATCCTGGTACACGACGGGCGTCGCGGGATCGAGCGCAGCGAAGACCGACGCCATGTAGTCCACGAGCGCGTCGTCGCCGGCGATGCCCGGCGTCGGGGCCACCATCACACCCGCGGCGCCCGCGGCCATCGCGTCGTTCGCGAGCGCGGCCAGCGCCAGCAGATTCGCGCTCGACACGCCGACGACGACGGGCACGCGTCCGGCGACGCGCGCCAGCGCGCGGCGAACAACCGCGCGCGACTCTTCGGGTGTGAGCTTCGGCGCCTCGCCCATGATGCCGAGCAGGGTGAGCCCGTGCACGCGACGCGCGAGGTAGAAGTCCACGAGCCGGTCGAGGCTCTCGAGGTCGAGGGCGCCGTCCGGCGAGAACGGCGTCGCCGAGATCGGGAAAACGCCGCGCGCGGTCTCGTCCAGGCGCGTCACGGCAGGATGACCCAGCCGTCGCCGCGGCCCTGGATGCGTTCGTACGACCACACCGTCACGCGGTAGTGGTCCGCCTTCGGCATCTTCGGGACCTCGAAGTATGCGCGGCCGAAGCCGGGCACGACGCCCGGGAGCCATTCGACGCGCTGACCCACGACGGCGCCCGAGCTGTCGAGCGCCTGGGCCAGCAATTGCACTCTGGCGGCTGCCTCGCCGTAGGTGTTCACGACGTACCCGCGCAGCCGGCGCTGGTCGCCATTCTTCTCCGGCACCGCCTGCCAGCTGAGCTTGAACCAGCGCTCGCTGTCCGGCATCAATGTCGTGACCGACGCCGACGGCGTCGTCTCGACCGTCGCACAGCCCGCCGCCATCACGGCCAGGACCAGCGCCCGCACCATCGCTCGCATGGATCCATCCTCCTCGCGGCGTCGCGTCCATCGTACAGCGGCGCCGTGGCCGGCGCCGCGCTATGCTCCAGCGTGGTGACCGACCTCGAGCCATTCGAGGCGCGCGACGCCGACGGCGCCGTGCGCGGCGTTCTGCACCGGCCGAGCGCGCCGACGGGCGACGGCGCCGTCCTCGCCCACGGCGCCGGCTCGAATCGCGACTCGCCCGTGCTGCGCGCGGTCGCCGCCGCCTTCGCGGCGCGCGGGATCGCCGCGCTCCGGATCGATCTGCCCTTCCGCCAGGCGCGGCCGAAGGGACCGCCCTCGCCCGTGTGGGCGCCGCGCGACCGCGACGGTCTGCGCGGTGCGCTGGCCGCGCTCGCGCGCCGGTGTCCTCGTCGGCTCGTCCTCGGCGGTCACTCGTACGGCGGCCGCCAGGCCAGCATGCTGCTCGCCGACGCGCCCGGCCTCGCCCACGGGCTGCTGCTGCTCGCCTATCCATTGCACCCACCCGGGCGCCCCGAGCGCCGGCGAACCGAGCACCTGATCACGCTGCGCACGCCGACCGTGTTCGTGCAGGGCACGCGCGACCCGTTCGGATTCGTCGACGAGCTGGAAGAGGCGCGCGGTCTCGTGCCCGCGCCGACGCGGCTTCTCTCGGTGCGGGACGCCGGTCACGACCTCGGCGTGCGCGGGAACGGCTCGTTCGCGCAAGCGGCCGTCGCGGAGCTCCTCGCGCTGCTCGGCTGACGAGATGTGCGGCGGCCCGGTCGGCGAGCACGGGCGGTGACGCGGCGGGCGCGGGCGGCGCGGCGCCCGTGAGACCCGTGTTTCGGGTACTGCGTCGGACCCGGCTGTGAATCGGTGCCCGCTGACAGGCGCACCGTAGCGTCGATGTGCGTGGTCGAACGGGCGCTCCGGCGGGCGCGGGCGGCACGGCGCCCGTGAGACCCGTGTTTCGGGTACTGCGTCGGACCCGGCTGTGAATCGGTGCCCGCTGACAGGCGCACCGTAGCGTCGATTTGCGTGGTCGAACGGGCGCTCCGGCGGGCGCGGGCGGCGCGGCGCCCGTGAGACCCGTGTTTCGGGTACTGCGTCGGACCCGGCTGTGAATCGGTGCCCGCTGACAGGCGCACCGTAGCGTCGATGTGCGTGGTCGAACGGGCGCCGCGCCGCCCGCGCCCGCCGCGCCGCCTGCGCTCAGCGTCCCCTGAACACCGGCTCCCGCTTCTCCACGAACGCGCGCGCCGCTTCCTTGTGGTCCTCCGTGAACCCGGTGCGCGTGTGGTGCATGGCCTCGAGGTCGAGGCACTGCGCCAGCGTCTGGGTCTCGGCGGCGTTCATGTTGCGCTTCATGTAGCGCAGGGCGACGCGCGGGCCCTGCGCGAGCTTGCGCGCGAGCGTCAGCGTCTCGTCGTCGAGCTTCTCGTCGGCCACCACGCGATTGACGATGCCGAGCGCGAGCGCCTGCCGGGCATCGACGATCTCCGCCGTGTAGTACAGCTCGCGCGCCTTCGCGGTGCCGACGAGCTGCGTGAGGAACCACGAGCCGCCGAAGTCGCCCGAGTAGCCGACGCGGGCGAAGGCGGTCGCGAACTTCGCACTCTCGCCGGCCACGCGCAGGTCGCACGCGAGCGCCATCGACAGGCCGGCGCCCGCGGCGGCGCCGCGCACCATCGCGATGGTCGGCTTGGGGATCTCGTGTAGCAGGCGCGAGACCTCCATCTTGCTGCGCAGGCCGTGCGCCTTTTCCTCGAGGCCCGTCTCGGCGAACTCGCGGCCTTCGGCCATCGCCTTGACGTCGCCGCCGGCGCAGAAACCGCGGCCGGCACCGGTCAGCACCACCACGCCCACCCCGGCATCAGCGCCCAGACGGGGCAGCGCCTCGAGCAGCGCATCGAGCATCGGCCCCGACATCGCGTTGAGCCGGTCGGGCCGGTTGAGGGTGAGCACCGCGACGCCATCCTTGACGCTCTCGAGCAGGTCGTTGGTCATGGTCGCCTCCGCGGAAGTGCCGGTATCGTACCCCAGCCGGCTCCGTCCAGGCGCGCGGTGCGGTCTGGCACCCCCCATGTCAGACCGCCGACACGGCCGACGCACGACCATACTCCAACTTCGTGATTTTCTTGACGGGGCGCGTGGCACCCTACTTGCGAAATACCCCGGTGGATTCTCCGAGGAGGGGCACGATGATGGCTGCCTTTGCGCCGACGTCGTGGCGCCTACCGCACTGGCTCATCGCCGTCGGTTCGGTGACCACGCTGGCCATGTACGCCGGTCTCATGAAGCCGCGCGAGATCGCGGTGTGGTTCGCCACTCGCCCGGAGGTATCGCAGGCGTTCGCCGAGCCTCACTTCGGCCGGGCGGACGCGCTGATCCTCGTCTTCTCCACGCTGTTCCTGGCGCCGT
>QHRU01000124.1 GCA_003220225.1 Candidatus Rokuibacteriota bacterium | reverse complement strand
GACCCGAGATCAACTCAGGAGATTTGCAGGTGCCGCTTGCCCCATAGCGATCCCACCGCTGTGCGCCTCGGCACCGCACCCGCGCTCCTTGCCGAATCAACGCCGCAGCAGCAACGAAGGGAATGGGGTCGTCTTCTTCGGAACCGAGGAGGACGACATCCTGGCGGCCAGCACGGATTCGGACCCCGTTACGCCTTCTTGACGACCTTGAGGTAGACGGCCTCGACGTTCGTCCCGACGCGGTCGCGGTAGCGGCCGAGCGGGTACTTGGAGAAGCCGGCCTCGTACTTCGCCGCGAGCTGGTCGCCCACCTTCGTCTTCATCTCGTCGAGCGTCGCACCGTCGGCCGACGCCTTCTTCACGGCCGCGATGAGGTCGACGAAGTAGCCGCGGAAGAACGCGAGGTGACTCTTCGGCCGCACCTCGCCGTGGCCGGGGATGATGTGGTCGAACCCGAGCTTGCCGAGCGTGGTCAGCGTCTCGGGCCACTCGGCCGGGTAGCCGTCGTTCATGAACGGCATCCAGTCGATGAGCGCGTCGCCCGTGGCGACCACCTTCTCCTTCGGCATGAAGATGAAGAGATCGCCGTTGGTGTGCGCCCGGCCCAGCACGTGGAGCTGGATCTCGCGACCGCCTTCGTGCAGCGTCGTCGTCGTCGCGACGGTGCGTGTCGGCAGCGCCGGCTTCATGCTCTGAAGCTCCTTCTGGTACTCCTCCGCCTGCCGCAGGTTCGACTCGAGGTTGGCCTTCTTGGCCGGGTCCGTCTCCTTCTGGATGTCGCCCTTCAGCTTGGCGATCTCCCCGGGGAGGGCCGCGAGCTGCTTCTCGATGTACGGCACGCCCCCGACGCCCGCATCCGGCCGCGTGAGATTTTCCTTCGTGCGCTCGCTGGCCACCACCTCCACGCCCGGATTGGCGTTCGTGTAGACCTCGTTGCCCTGCCAGTGATCCCAGTGGAAGTGCGTGTTGACGATCTTCCTGATCGGCTGTTTGGTCATGCTCTGGATCTCGTTGTACAGCGAGCGCGCCGCCGACGGCTTGCTGTGCGAGTCCACCACCACCACGCCGTCATTCGTCATGATCACCGCGGCGTTGCAGTTGACCTTGTAGCGCGGCTCCGCGATCGCGGCATACACGCCGTCGCCGACCTTCTTGAGCTCGAAGAGGTCCCTGCTGGCCGTCTGGGCGTGGGCCGGCATGACGCAACAGAGCTCGTGAGGGTCGAGCGTGTGAACGGCCGCGGCCGCCAGACCGATCTGGGCGAGCACCTGTCGACGTGTCCACATAGGTGACCTCCTGGCAGGGTGTGGGCCCGATCTTAACCCCGCCGCCCGCGGTGTCAATCTCTTCGCCGGGAGAGAATGCCGACCATGCTCGTCACACGTATTCCGTTCTGGCGGCTGCGGCAGCACGGCGTGGTCGAGGAGGCCGTGCGGGGCGGGTCCCGCCGCCGCATCGGCGGTCGCGACTGGCCGCTGCCCGAGCCCGTCCGTGAGCGCATGCGCGGCCTGCTCGCGCCGCTGGGCTTCGATCTCATGCGCCCGATCCTCGTCGCCGAACCGGAGGACGAAAACGCCCTGGAGTTCCGGCAGGACGACGGGGGCGACGGGGACTAAGACGCCGCGGGCGCGGTCCCCGCGGCGTCGTCGTTCACTCCTTCGGCACCAGGACGATCTCGATGCGGCGGTTCTTGGCGCGGCCTTCCAGCGTCGTGTTGTCAGAGACCGGCTTGAACTCGCCGAAGGCGGCGGCGGAGAGGCTGGCCGCCTCGATGCCCTGCTTTTGCAGATAGCGGGCGACGTTGATCGCGCGCCCGGCCGAAAGCTCCCAGTTGGTCGGATAGCGCTGCACGAGCGGACCCACGATGGGCTTGTTGTCCGTGTGCCCCTCGATGCGGATCGATTTATCGCTCACCGTTTTGAGGATCTCGATGACCTTGCTGAGGACGACGAGCCCCTCGGGCTTCACCTCCGCTCTGCCCGAATCGAAGAGGATCGCTTCGACCATGTTGACGGTGAGCTTGCCCTTCAGCTCCGAGATGGTCACCTGCCCCTTGTCGATCTCACCTTTCATCTTCGCGACGAGCTGCTCGTAGGTCGAGCTGACCTCGCGCACCTTCTCCTCGCGCGACTTCTGTGTGTCGGCGAGCTCCTGTGTGAGCCGGGCATTGTCACCCTCGAGCGTGCCGACGCGCTGGCGCAGGTCAGCGATGCTCTTGCCGAGCTCGCCGGATTTCAGCGTCAGGTCGGCCGTCAGCTGCTCGTTGCGCTTGGCCGCGTCGGCCAGCTCCCGCTTGAGGCGCGCGTTCTCTGCGTCGAGCGCGTTGTAGCGGGCCTCGGCGGCCTGAACGGTTTTCGTGTACTCGCTCTTCGAGACGCATCCGGCAGCACCGAGCGGGACAAGGGCGAGAGCGGTGATCGCCACGAACGTCTTGCGCATCTGTGGTCTCCTCGGTCGCAAAAGTCTGGTGAGTTGCCAGCCGATCCATTATGGCAAAGGAGGTCCCGGTCGACGAAGAAAGTCGCGCGCCCGGCTCAGCCGGCCTGGACGTCCGTCGAGGCGTCGGGGCGCGGCTGCACGACGATGCGGTTCATGCCGGTCTGTTGGGCGCGAGCAAGCGCGAGCTCGGCCTCGCGCAACACGTTGAACGGATCCGCGGCGCGGCTTTGGGGCTCGGCGACACCGGCGCTGATCGTCCCTGCGACTGTCCGCTTGACGACGCCGAGCGCCTTGTGGCCCGCCTTGGCAGGCTGGGCCACCGACACGTCCAGGCTCGCCGCCTCGACGGCGCGCCGGACGGCATTGAGGTAGCGGGCGGCCGCCTCCACCGACTTGCGTGGGAACACGACGACGAACTCGTGGTCCCGCAAGAGGTAGAACACGTGCCCGCCGCCCCCGATCTTCGTGAGCGCCTTCGCCACGAGGCGTAGCATCCTGTTGGCCACCTCCACGCCCTGCTCCTCACGAAACATCCTGAACTCGTCGATCGCCACGCACGCCAACGCGTAGCGCCGGGGCAGCCGCCGGACCATCTTGTTGAATTCGAGGCTCGCCGGTAAGCCGGTCACGATGTCGAAATGGAAAACGGGCGGCGCTTCCAACACGGTCCCGAGGGCGAGGAGCATCCCGGCCGTGGCGAAGTGGAGGTCTGCCGGCCCGCCGGAGCCCGCCGTGTCGAGCGCCAGGAACGAGGCGACCAGGGCCCCGACGGCTCCAGCAGGGAGCGGGCGGCGGCTTCGAACGAAGCGCGCCAGATGGGCGCCAAGCATCGCGGCGAAGGCGAAGACGGCGATTTGTGGGACGGATATCCAGGCGCTGCTGTCGACGGCAACGAGCGGTCGCTCGAGCGATGCTCCGAGGTCGGCCGGTTGGAGGAGCTCAAGGATGCCGACGGCGCCGGCCTGAAGAAGGATCACGCCGAGCCACGATGCTCCTCGAACGGAGAAGGCGCGCGTCTCCCCGAGCCACGCGATGACGCCGAGGTTCAGCGGAAGCAACAGCGCCACCGCGTAGAAGGTGATGCGACTGCCGAAGTTGATCAGGGCGGACGTCGTGAGGGCCAAGACCATGAGCCCGAGCACGAGCCGACCCCGCCCCGTTGCGACCCCGAGGAGAGCGCCGACCCCGAACACGAGCAGCGGTGCCGCGTGGACGGCCAGCGAGTCCCGAATGGCCGGGGTCAGCGACACCACGGCGGCGATCGGAAGGAGCAGTGCAGGCGCGATGAGCGACGATGTTGACCGCTTGATGACGGCCCTCCTCCGGGCGAGCGGACGCCCCCCGGGGGCCTGACAGAGCAATGGAAGTACCAAAGGTGGCGCACGCGGAGAAGTGCTTTTGTGCCGGTGATTTAAGAGCACGCGCCCGACGGAGACCGAGTGGGTCGTTGACGAAATGCAGGACGCTGTGACGCGCTTCTGACGGCTTGGCCACCGTGGCCGCGTGCCGCGGTGGCCGACCGACCGGACGTTCACCGCACTCAACGGGCGGTGAGATCACTCCACAACGCGTCGGCCCCGCGCGCGGCCACGGCGCGGCCGAGCTGGCGGGCCCACGCGTTTTCGCTGCCGAACTCGGCGCGCCACGACCAGAGGCGGCGCGTGGCGAAGTGCAGCGAGTGCTCGTAGGTGAAGCCGATGGCGCCGTGTGTCTGGTGGGCGATGCCGGCGCCGACGCCGGCCGCCTCGCCGACGCGTACCTTGGCGACGGCGATCTCGAAGCGGGCGTCGTTGCGCTCGGCGGCGCGGAAGGCGGACTCGGCGGCGATGCCGGAGGCGGCGACGTGGCCCGCGAGCACCGCGAGGCTCTGCTGGATCGCCTGAAAGTTGCCGATGGGCTTGCCGAACTGCTTGCGCTCGGTGGCATACCGCACGGCCTGCGTCAGGCACGAATCGAGCGCACCGGCCATCTGGGCCGCGCGCGCCATCGCTCCATACAGATAGATGGCGTCCGCCGGAACGTCCGCCGCCCCAAACGCGACCACGCGCGCATCCCTGAAGACCAGCGTGTCGCGCGGCTCGAGGGCGAGGTTCCGCTCTTCCTCGATCGTGGCGGCGCCGCGCGCGATCAGCGCGACGGTGAGCCGCCCGTCCAGCTCGCTGACGGCGACGACGTGCTCCGCGTGGCGGCCCCACGGCACCCGCGTGGCGCGCCCGCTGACGGTGACGGCGCCGGCGCTGCGCGCGAGCGTCAGGCGCTCGTCCGCATGCACGGGTGCGAGCGTCATCGGTCCGAAGGGCACCGCGAGCCCGGCCCGCGACAGCAGCCAGCCCGCGACGATCGTCTCCGCCAGCGGCACCGGCGCCTGATGCCGGCCGGAGGCTCGAACGACGACGTGGGCGTCGAGCCAGGTGCCGCCGGCGCCGCCGGCGTCCTCGGGGACGAGCGGCAGCGTGAGGCCGCCCTCTTCCAGCGCGCGCCAGAGCTTGTCGGGCCAGGTGCCCTTCTCGGCGGCTTCGATCAGCTCCTTGGTGGCGAGGTCGGTGAAGAGCCGGGTGACGGTGTCGCCGAGCAGGGAACGCAGTTCCGTCATCTGACCACGTGGGGGGCCCCGACATGGCCCCCCACGCCCCCCATTACTCGGAGCGCCCCGGGGAACCCGTGGCGCTCCTCGGTCATGCGCACGCTCATCGCAGGCCCAGCCCGCGGGCGATGATGCCGCGCAGGATCTCGCGCGTGCCGCCGCGCAGTGAGAACGACGGCGCCGTCTGTGTGATGTAGCCGAGCACCTGCTGCAGGTCGGAGCCGCTGTCGAGCGTCGGCTCCACGTCGAGCAGCGCGTGGGCCAGCTCGGGGATCGACTGCTCGAACGTCGTGCCGACGTCCTTCACCGCGGCCGCCTCGAGGTTGACGGGCTCGCCGGCTTGCAGCATGCCCGCGACGGACGTGGACATCTGGCGCAGCGTCGCCAGGCTCGCCACCATGCGGCCGACCGCCTCGGTCCCGCGGTCGTCGGGCTTCGCGCTCACCTCACGCACCAGCTCGCGGATCAACGCGATGGATGACAGATAGCGCTCCGGCCCGCTGCGCTCGAAGCCCAGCTCCGTGGTCACCTGCTTCCAGCCGTCGCCGTCGTTGCCGACGCGCGCCTCGTCGGGCACGAACGCGTCGGTGAAGTTGACCTCGTTGAAGTGATGCTTGCCGGCGAGGTCGATGATCGGCCGGATGGTGATGCCCTTCGTGTTGCGCAGATCGACGAGGAACTGTGTCAGCCCCTCGTGCTTCTTGTCCGGCACGACCTGCGTGCGGAAGAGCGAGATCGCGTAGTCGGAGAGATGGGCGTTCGACGTCCATACCTTGGTGCCGTTGACGAGGTAGCCGCCCTCGGTCTTCGTCGCGCGCGTGCGGATGGAGGCCAGATCGGAGCCCGAATCCGGCTCGCTCATGCCGATGGCGAAGGCCAGCTCGCCACGAACGATCCCCGGCAAGATGCGCTGCCGCTGTTCCTCGGTGCCGAAGCGCAAAAGGAGTGGGCCACTCTGCCGGTCCGCAACCCAGTGAGCGCTGACGGGCGCGCCGGCGGCGAGCATCTCCTCCATCACGACGTAGCGCTCGAGGAACGACCGCTCATGGCCGCCGTACGTCTTGGGCCACGTCATGCCGATCCAGCCGCGCGCGCCGACGCGGCGCGAGAACTCGCGGTCGAAGCCGCCCCACGACTTGGCCCGCTTCACGGGGGCGGCGCCGCTGAACTCCTTTTTGAGAAACTCACGCACCTCGGCGCGGAGACCCTCGGCCTCGGGGGGCAGGTCGTTGAGCGCGAAGCGGAAGGTGGCCGGCATGGCCGGGAGTTGACCACAGCGCGCGCGACGGCGCAACCGCGGTGCTATAGTCGCGGGTCACAGGCGGAGGTCGCCATGAAGGTCGGGATCGCGCTCAACATGCTCACGAAGGAAGGCCGCACCGACGCGTCCGTCGTCGGCGAGCACCTGGCGCTCGGCGACCTGGCCGAGCCGCTCGGCTTCGACTCGCTCTGGGCCCTCGAGCACCACTTCACCGGCTACGCGATGTCGCCGGCGCCGACGCAGCTGCTCGCCTACTACGCCGGGCGCACGAAGCGCCTCGTGCTGGGCACCGCGGTGATCGTCCTGCCCTGGCACGATCCCGTCCGTGTCGCCGAGCAGATCGCGCTGCTCGACATCATGTCCGGCGGCCGCTGCCTGTTCGGCTTCGGCCGCGGCGCCGCCAGCGTGGAGTACGCCGGCTTCCGCGTCCCCATGGAAGAGGCGCGCCCACGGTTCGTCGAGGCGGCCAGGGTCGTCGTGAAGGCGCTGACGGACGAGGTCTTCGAGTGGGAGGGCGAGTTCTTCAAGATCCCGAGGATGTCGATCCGGCCGCGCCCGATCTCGCACCCCGAGCGGCGCTTCTACGCCTCGTCGGTCAGTCCGGAGTCCGCGGAGATCATGGCCAAGCTCGGCTTCGGCGTGCTCGTGGTCATGCAGAACGAGTGGCCGAAAGCGGCCCAGGACATCGAGCGCTACCGCGAGATCGCCACCAGCGTGGGCCACACGCCACGCCCGCCGATCATCCTCACCAACATCTCCGTCGCCGAGAGCCGCCAGGAGGCGCAGGAGCGCGCCGTGACGTACCTGTCGCGCAAGTGGGATTCGATCGACGCGCACTATCACTTCTCGGACGGCCACCTGGCGGGCGTGAAGGGCTACGAGTTCTACGGCGGCATGGCGAAGACCTATTCCAAGATGAAGGACCCGGGCTTCCGCAAGAAGGCGACCGACTTCTACGTGAAGATCCAGATCGTCGGCACGCCCGACGACTGCATCCAGCAGGTCGGCGAGCTGCAGCGGCTGACCGGCCTCGATCATCTCGCGACGGAGTTCGGCTTCGGCGGCATGCCGCACGAGCAGGCCGAGCTGAACATGCGTCTCTTCGCCGAGCGCGTGATGCCGGTGCTCCAGCGCGACCGGATGTTCGCGGCGCCGACCCACGGTGCGCCGTCGAGCCCGGCGGACGCCGCGGGGGCGACGGGGATCTTCGCGCCGGCGTGACGGGCGAGACCTACGGGGAGGGACGCGGCATGGCGATGTACTGGAGGGAGATCACGGTCAACTGGGGGGAATCCGACCCGTTCGGGCTCGTCTACTACCCGCGGATCGTCGCCTGGTTCAATGACACGGAGCACGAGCTGTTCCGGATCATCGGCTATCCGATCGAGCAGATGATCAAGAACGACCGCACGACGTTCGTGATGGGCGAGATCCACTTCCGCTTCATCGGCCCCGCCGCCTACGGCGACCGGATCGTGACGACCATCACGCTCGCCGACATCGGCGAGCACACGCTGCACTGGAACTGCAAGGCCAAGAACGCCCTCACCGGGGCGGCGGTCAGCGAGGGCCGGGCCACGCGCGTCTACGCGCGGATCATGGAGGACGGTACGCTCAAGGCCCAGGCCATCCCGTCCGAGATGGTGAACGCGATCCGCGAGCTCGGAGACCTGAAGCACCTCGGCCCGAACAGCGGTCCGAAGAAGGTCGGCGACTCCCGCGTGATGTAGCCTCTCAGCGCCACGCGTCCACCGACTCCGTCTTCTGGTAGTTGCCGCCCATGATGCGCCAGTAGCCGTTCGTCTCGCCGCCCACGACGATCACGTGGATGTCCTCGCGGCGGAACATCGGAATCGCCTCGTCGGGCGCCGCCTTCAGTTTCGACGCCCACGGCTCCTCGCCGAACGTCGCGCGCGGGTAGATGTAGTTCTGGACGAGCTGGTAGTCCCAGTACTCGCTCGCGCGCATGCGCGCGGTGTCGTAGAGCCAGTCGATGAGCGCGTCCTTCTTGGCGAAGCCGCCGCGGTCGACGAACTGCCGCGCGGCGATCGGATCGAGCAGCAGCGCCGGAGGGCCGTGCGGATCCATGCCGCGCAGCAGGTGGCCCACGTGCTCGCGCCAGTGCTTCTCGCGCAGCCCCAGCGTGAACGCCGTGGAGCGCACGCCGGAGAAGACGCTGACGGCGCTGTCCGCGGCGCCGAGCCCGTGCTGGACGTGGAACGGCTCCCACGGGCTGCGCTCCTCGTTCTCCGCGAACGTCACGCTGTTGTACGCGTAGCTGTTGCCCTGGTTGCCCATGTACGAGAGCCCGGGCACGGAGCCGCCCTGCCCGTTCTGCGAGAGCAGCCCGTACGCGCGGCCGATCGTCGCGTTGGCGTGGCTGTACGGTCCCATGGCGCCGGTGCCCGCGTTCATGCCGATCTCCCGGCGGATCGGCCCGTTGACGACGGCCATGCACGCCACCGCGCTCGAGGAGCTGCCGCGCGCGGTGACGCCCGTGGCCGCCAGCGCGAGGATCACGGGAAGATACTCGGGCCGCGCGCCAGCCATCACCGCATTCACCGCGACCTTCTCGACGGTGTACTCCCAGTACTCGCGGAAGTGCGTCGAGCGCATGCGCCCGACGACCTCGCCGGGTTTGCGACGCGTGCCGGCCAGCATCGCGGCCACGCGCTCCTCGGTCGGCAGCACGATCGGCAGGGTGTCGGTCCAGCTCCGCTCGAGGAACAGCCGGTGCAGATTGTCCTCGGTGTCGGGCTCGACCAGCCGCGGCGTGGAGCGATCGTACACGGCCCCCGCCGCACGCGAGCGCGGATGCGTCAGCCCCTCGATGACCTCCTGCATGACCGGACGCCCGCTGATCGGGTCCTTGCCGTCGACGTACGCGCGCAGCTGCGCCGCGCTCTTGCCCATGATCGGCTGCGGCACGAACACCTGCGCGAGATCGGGCATGCCGTTGACGTCGGCCACCGAGCGCACGACCCGGTCGAACTTGTCCGTGTGCATGGCCACGGTGGGCACGCCGTACTTCGCTTCGATCGTCATCGCGTGCGCGGCGACCGCCGGCGCGCACGTGCTTCAGTGGCCGACGCCGAGGATCGCGGCGTGGCCGCGCGCCTTGATTTCCTCCCACGTGGTCGGGTCGTCGACGAGATAGACGCTCGAGATCCGCTTCAGCACCGTTGTCACGCCCGGCATGTGCTCGGCGAACCACGCCTGCATCTGCCCGAGGAAGATGTCGGAGTCGTCGAAGCGGCAGTCGACGAGGTACACGGTACGGCCGTTCAGCGTGTCCAGCCGCGGCGCGAGCGCCTTGGCCGCGATCTTCGGCGGATACCCGGTGGGATCGAGAACGGTGATCTTGCTCGCCATGCGCTAGTCTCCCATCACCATGCCGCCGTCGACCTTGATGGCCTGGCCCGTCATGTAGTCGGAGTCGGGCCCGGCGAGGAACGCGACGACGCCGGCCACGTCGTCCGCCGTCTCCGGCCGGCCGAGCGGGATGCCCGCGATGCGCTTCTTCCACGCTTCGCGCGGCGCCCAGCCATGCAGCGCGCCGATCTCGCGGTCGATCTGCTCCCACATCGGCGTGTCCACCGCGCCGGGGCAGACGCAATTCGAGGTGATGCGATCAGGGGCGAGCACCTGCGCGGCGGTGCGCGCGAGGCTGATCACGCCCGCCTTGGACGCGTTGTACGGCGCCAGGAGGGGGCTGCCGCCGCGGTAGGCGGCGATCGACGCGGTATGGATCAGCTTGCCACGCAGCTCCGAGCCCGCCATCGGCGGCTGCGCCTTCATCCGACGCGCCACCGCCTGCATCACGAAGAAGAGCGCCTTCAGATTGACGTTCATCACGCGGTCCCATTCCGCCTCGGTGACGTCCAGCAGCGGCTGCACGCGAATGACGCCGGCGTTGTTGAAGAGCACGTCGAGACGGCCGAAGCGTCGATAGACGTCCTCGACCATGCGTGCGACGTCGGCCGCGCGCGTCACGTCCGCCGGCAGGGCGGCGCCGCCCAGCTCGGCGGCGAGCTTCTCGACGGCGTTGCCGTCGAGGTCGGCGAGCACGACGCGGGCGCCGTCGCGGGCGAGCCGGCGCGCGGACGCCGCGCCGATGCCGCGGGCGGCGCCGGTGATGAGCACGATGCGGCCGTCAAGCTGGGCCATGGACCCTCCTCACGAACCGGCCGATGACCTCGATCGCGCGCTCGGCCTCGTCGAGCATCGGCAGGAACCAGTGCCAGACGTGGATCATCGACGGCCATTCCTCCACGGTGACGTCCACGCCGGCCGCCCTCGCGCGCTCCCCGAGGCCCAGCGCGTCGTCGAGCAGCACCTCGTCGCCGCCGACCTGTACCAGCAGCGGCGGCAGATTGCGGAGGTCGGCGTAGAGCGGGGAGACCAGCGGCGCCTTGCGATCGCCGGCGCCCACGTAGGCCTGCGTCATCCCCTCGATGCCCTCGCGCGTGACGATGGGATCGACGGCCGCCTTGGTGACGTAGCTCGCGGCGCTGTTCGTGAGATCGACCCAGGGCGAGATGCAGACGCCCCCGGCCGGCCGCGGCAGCCCTCGATCGCGCAGCGCGAGCAGCGTCGCCACCGTCAGTCCCCCGCCTGCGGAGTCGCCGGCCACGACGACGCGCCCCGGCGCGATGCCCTGCGCGAGCAGCCACTGGTAGGCGGCGACCGCGTCCCCGAGCGCGGCCGGGAACGGATGCTCCGGAGCGAGCCGGTAGTCGAGCAGCAGCGCGCGCGTCCCGGCGGCGCGCGCGATGGCGGCGGCCAGATGCCGATGCGAGCGCGGCGAGCCGATCACGTAGCCGCCACCGTGCAGGTAGAGGACCACGGCGTCGGTCCGGACCCCGGGCGGCGTCAGCCATTCCGCCGGGCACGCGGGCGCGGCGATCGTCTCGACCTTCACGTCCGGCGGCGTCGGGAAGACGCGCTCGGCGCGCTCGTACTGGGCGCGCCGCTGCGCGGTGGTGAGCGTGTTCGGCGCCGGAAGCTTCGCCAGGTGCTCGCGGACGAGATGAATGCCTTTGTCGCTCACTGGACTACCCTCCGACGAAAGTCGGACGGTCTGGAACCATCGAGAGACGAGAGTGGGGCGAGGCGATCAGCGTTCGGGGAGAGCCACGGTCGCTCGCCGCGCGACGGCCACCATGAG
>QHRU01000065.1 GCA_003220225.1 Candidatus Rokuibacteriota bacterium | reverse complement strand
ATGTCCGTGGGACTGCCGAGCGGCAGCATCGGCGCGAGCAGGGCGGCAAGGGCCAGCACGCCCACGATTCCAAGACCCACCAATGGTAGCCACGCGCGCCTCACCGGCGCCGCACCCGCGGGTCGATGACGCCGTAGAGAATGTCGGTCGCCAGGTTGACCAGCATGAACATCGCTCCGATGACGAGCACCGTGCTCTGCACCACGGGATAGTTGCGCTCGAGCACGGCATCGAGCGTCATGCGACCGATGCCCGGCAGCGTGAAGATCATCTCCACGACGATCGCGCCGCCCAGCATGTAGCCGATCTGTAGCCCGAGCACCGTCACGATCGGAATCGCGGCGTTGGGCAGGACGTGGCGGAAGAGGACGGCATGCTCGGCCAGACCCTTGGCTCGGGCACACTGCACGAACCCGCGCTGCGCGACGTCGAGCACCGCGGCGCGGCTCAGCCGTCCCAGCACGGCGGCGCGGCTCAGCGCGAGCGTCAGCGCGGGCAACACGAGGTGCTGCAGATTCTCGAAGAGACTCTCGCCGATCGGGACGAAGCCACCGGAGGGCAGCACCCCGGCGCCCAGCGAGAGACCCAGCATCAGCATGATGCCGAGCCAGAAGTCGGGGATCGAGACCCCGACGAGGCCGATGGCGAGCGTGGCGCGGTCGGCGAGCCCGCGACGCCGGGCGCCGCCCAGCAGGCCGAGCGGGATGCCGATGAGCGCGGCGCCGGCGGAGGCCAGCACAGTCAGCTCGACCGTGACGGGGAGGCGATCGAGGATCATCCGACCGATGGGCTCGTTCTGCCGGAAGTCCAGCCCGAAGTCGCCCCGCACGAGCCCGGCGAGCCAGCGCGCGTACTGCGCCGGCAGCGGCTCGTCGAGGTGAAACGCTTCGCGCAGGGCCCGCACGCCCTCCGGTGTCGCCTTGTAGCCGAGGACGACCACCGCCGGATCGCCCGGCACGAACCGCATGAGTCCGAACACCAGGACGCTCATGCCCAGGAGCAGCGGGATGGCGAGGGCCAGCCGTCGGGCCGCGTAGATCCAGGGCGACGCCATCGCCCCTCAGGCGATCCAGCTATCCTCGAATCGCAGCTCCAGCGACGGCAGCGGCGCCGAGCCGTGGATGTTCGGCTTCATCCAGTAGCGCTGGATCTCGTTGCTGAAGACGATCAGCGAGCCTTCCTCCTGGAACCAGCGGACGAGCTCGGGGTACATCTTCTTGCGGGCGGCGGGGCTGGTCGTGAACCGGAACGCGTCGATGCGCTTGTCGGCCTCCTCGGATTTGAAGCCCGAGAAGTTCCACGGCGACGTGGAGTGCTGCAGCGGGGAGTAGAACATGTCCGGATCGACCGTCACGCTCCACCACGCGGCGGCGATGTCGAACTTCTTGCCGACGAGCGCCTCGAAGTACTGACCCGACTCCAGCGGCTGCACGTCGAGCGCGATGCCGACCTTCTTGAGCTGCTCGCGAAGGATCTCGCCCGTCTTGACCAGCACCGGCACCTGGGACTTCACGAGGTAGGTGAGCGTGAGGCCAGCGCCGGCGCCGGCCTCGCTGAGCAGCTGCCGGGCGCGGGCGACGTCGGGCCCGGTCTTGTGGGCGTTCACGCCGGTCGCCCACGGGCTCGGTTCCGGCGTCGGCTCCGCCGTCGGCACGTGGCTGCCGAAGTAGACGAGCTTGACGATCTCCGTGCGGTCGATGGCCCAGGCGATGGCCTGACGCAGGCGCCGATCGCTGAAGGGCGGCTTGCTCGCGTTGAGCATGAGGAAGAAGGGCAGGTAGGGCCTGCCCGACGAGGCCTTGGGGTCGCGGCCGCGCTCCAGCTCGGAGATGCGCTGCGGCGGCACGGTCTGGATCCAGTTGAACCGGCCGGTCTGCAACCCCGTGAGCCGCACCGTGTCGTCGGCGGGGGCGTAGAAGACGATGCGATCGATGTAGGGACGCCCGGGGCGAAAGTACTTGTCCCAGCGCTCGAGGGTGACGTGATCGTCCTTCACCCACTCGACGAATCGATAGGGTCCGGTCCCGATCGGAAACAGCTTGGGATCTTTCTCCTTGAGGGCCTTCTCGTTCACGATCTCGGTGGCCTGGGTGAGCATCGCCAGCAGCGGCCCGAACGGCCGCGCCAGGTGGAAACGGACCTGATGCTGTCCGACGGCCTCCACGCCCTCCACCGGTGAGAAGAAGATGCGCATGGGCAGCTTGTTCTTCGCGTCCAGCAGACGCGTGAACGTGAAGACGACGTCCTGGGCCGTGAACGGCTCGCCGTTGTGGAAGACGGCGTTGTCCACGAGGTCGAAGAGCCAGGTCTTGTCGTTCTCCTGCTTCCACGATTTCGCGAGCCCGGGGATGAACTGGCCGGCCTCGTCCACGTAGGCCAGCTTGTTGTAGACGTTCTGGTAGATCTGCAGTGACGAGTAGAGCTGGGCGTAGCCCGGATCCATGTTCACGGGTTTGTCGACGGTGGCGACCCGGAGGATGCCGCCACGTTTGGGCGCACCCTGCGCGAAGGCGGTGAGCGGTCCATGGCCGGCGAGGCCGACGCCGGCCGCGACTCCGGCCACGTGCGCGAGCCAGGCGCGCCGTGTGAGACCAGAGCGCGGGCCGATCGGATTGGCAGCAGGGGCATCGTGCGGGTCGTGATCGCTCATGGTTATCCCTCGTGGGCAGCGTTGTACACGACGCCATTCTTCATGACCAGGCTCACGCGCTCCAGGGCCGCCATGTCCTTCAGCGGATCGCCGTCCAGCGCGATCAGATCGGCGCGCCTGCCGGTCTGGATCGTGCCCACCTGGTCGTCGATGCGGCACGCCTCGGCGCCCCAGCGGGTGCCGGCCAGGAGCGCGTCCGCCGGCGACACGCCGAACCGGACGAGGGTCTGCATCTCGAACGGCATCAGCCCGTGCATGCTGTCGGTTCCGCACGCGAAGCGCACGCCGGAGGCGAGGTGCCGCGGAAAGCTCTCCGCGACGACGCGGCGCGCCGAGCGGACCTTGTCCATGATGGCGGACCGGTGACCGTCGCCTTGCTCGATCCCGGTGGGATGCATGAAGATCGCGAACGTGCAGATGAGCCAGACCCCGCGCTCGATCATCAGCGCGATGTCCTCGTCGGTGGCCAGCGCCCCGTGCTCGATGGTCCGCACGCCCTCACGGACGGCGAGCTGCAGCCCCGGCCCGCCATGCGCGTGGGCCGCGGCGTAGGTGCCCACGCGGTCGGCCTCCTCGACGGCGGCGCGGATCTCCTCGCGCGTGTACGCGCTCGCGGTCGGCATGGGACCGGGGGAGCTCACGCCGCCCGTCACGAAGATCTTCACGTGATTGGCGCCGCGGCGCAGGTTCTCCCGGGCGCCGCGACGGACGCTGTCCACGCCGTCGTAGCTCGTCAGCGCGCGGCCGTGCCCGTTGTCGGCGGCCAGGCCGCGCCCGGCCACGAGCAGCCGAGGACCGACGATGACCCCGGCCTCGATGGCCTCGCGCACCTCCACGTCGACGAAGTGCTCCTCGCCCATGATCCGCATCGTGGTGGTGCCCGCCGCGAGGTCCCGCCGGAGGTTGCGCGTGGCGGCCAGCGCCTGCGGCACGGGCCCGCGGCACAGCTGGCCGAGCTGGTCGCCCTGGCCCGGCACGATCGAGGCGTGGCTGTGGCAGTCGATGAGACCGGGCATCACGAACCGGTCGCGGAGGTCGAGCATCTCCGTCCCCGGCGCGACGGCTCGGCTGCCGGCGGGTTCAACGCTCGTGATGCGCTCGTCGGTCACCACGACCAGGGCGTCACGGAGCGGCGTGGCGCCCGTCCCGTCGAACAGCGCGCCGCAGCGGATCGCGCGGACCGCCACTCTCAGGGCCCGTCGACGAGAACGCCGTAGTCGCGCCGGGCGGCCTCCGCCGAGACGTAGCCTTCACAGACGTCGCGACGGACCGCGTCGGGGTCGCGCTCGGCGGGCGGCCCCCAGCCGCCGCCACCGCCGCTCATGATGCAAACGGTCTCGCCGGCGGCGATCGGATGCTGCGTCGCTTTGCGCACGTGGCGGACCGAGCCGTCGGGCGACGTGATCTCGACGCCGTTCACCGCGCCGTCGCGCCCTCCGCCGAGACCCCACGGCGGCGTCGCTTTGCGCTCCAGGCTGAAGGTGATGAACGCCGGCGCGAGGAACTGGTACACCCGCTCGATGCCGAGGCCTCCCCGGAACTTGCCGGCGCCGCCGGAGTCCGTCCGCAGGCCGTATTTCAGAATTCGCATCGACGGCACGCGCGATTCGACGACCTCCACGGGATTGTTGCGCGCGGTGGAGCCCGCGAAGATGATCATCGCCGACTCGCCGTCATAGGCCGGACGGGCACCCGTGCCGCCGGCGTTGAGGTCGCCCTGGATGAACAGCCGGCCCGTCTGCGGATGGGTGCCGAAGGCGATGGTGGGCATCTGATCGCCGTAGGCGCCGGCGGGGATCCGGTGCGGCAGGGCGTCGGCGAGCGCGCGCAGCCCGAGCTCGATGAGCAAATTGATCGGCACGTAATAGCGGGCCGTGGGCGCCGGCTCCTCGGCGGCGAGCACGGAGCGCCGCGGCACGATGACGCGCAACGGCCGGAAACACCCCTCGTCGACCGGATCGTCGGGGGTCGTGAGGCACTTGATGAGCAGCCGGCACGCGCTGATGGTGATCGCATCGCCGCAGTTGAACGGTCCGACGACCTGGGCGTCGGAGCCCGTGAAATCGACCGTCATGTGGCCGTCGCGCACCTCGATCGCCATCGCGACGCGCACCGGCGTGTCGAGCGTGATGCCGTCGTTGTCGAAGTGGCCGACCGCCCGATAGGTGCCGGCCGGAACGGCGGCCAGCGCCGCGCGTGTACGGCGCTCGGACTGCGCCATGTACGCGGCGGTGGCTTCGAGGACCGTCTCGCGTCCGTATCGGCCGAGGATCTCGTGAAACGACGCCTCGCCGACCCGGCACACCGCGATCATGGCCTGGACGTCCTTGAGGGTGCCGCTCTCCGTTCGGATGTTGCCACGGATGAGGCGCATGACTTCCTCGTTGAGCTCGCCTCGGCTCAACAGCCGCACCGATTGGAAGCGCAGACCTTCCTGTCGGAACTCCCGCGAGCCCACCTGCATGCTGCTCGGCACCGGGCCGCCGATGTCGCTCCAGTGCGCCTTGACCGACACGAAGCCCGTCAATCGGCCGTCCCAGAACACGGGCGCGGTCATGGCGACGTCGTTGAGGTGATTGCCGTTGCCGGTGTAGGGATCGTTGTGGATGAAGATGTCGCCCTCGCGGAACGCCTCGAGGCCGCGGTCCTGGATCGTCGCCTCGATCGGAAAGCCGAGGTGGCCCTGGAAGACCGGCAGCCCGATGCCCTGGGCGATCATCTGCACGTTCGCGTCGAAGATCGCGCACCCGAAGTCCAGGCTCTCGCTGATGATGTGGTTGTAGGCGGTCTTGATCATGGTGAGGCGCATCCGCTCCGCGGCCGCGTTGAGGGCGGCGCGGATGACCTCGACGGTGATGGGGTCGAGCGCCATCGCCGTCTAGCCTGCGTTGACCCGGATCACCAGGCAGCCGTGCTCTTCCACCGAGAGCGTGTCGCCGGCGTCGATGATCGCGGTTGTCCCCGGCTCCTCGATCGCGGCCGGGCCCTCGATCGTGTCGCCGGCGAAGAGGTCGCTTCGCTGGACCACGCCGTGCTCGACGAAGTCGCCGCCCGCCACCGAGTAGATCGTTCGCGCCTCGAACGCGGGGCCGGCCCCGGTCCGGCGCGGCAGACTCGGCAGGCGCGGGCGCTCGATCGGAAACACGACGGTCAACCGGAGGTTGAGCAGCTGGACGTCCACGTCTGAGGCCGCGTAGCCGTAGGCTCGCTCGTGGGCGTCGTCGAACTGCTTGCGCAGATCCGCCCAGTCGGCGAGGTCGGTCACCGTGATCGTGACCGTGTGCTCCTGGCCGAAATAACGCAGGTCGACCGCGCGGTGCATGATCGGTGCGCCCTCGCCGGGCAGGATCGAGGCGATCTCCCCCTGCATTTCCGCGTAGCGTCCCTGCGCCCATGCCGCGTCCGTCCCTTCGAGTGGCTCGAGCATCGTACGCACCAGGTCGTGACGCAGGTCGGTGGCCAGCATGCCCCAGGCCGAGAAGGTCGACGGCGACGGCGGGATCACGACGCGGGGGATTCCGAGCTCGCGGGCGATCGCCGCGGCATGCAGCGGTCCGCTGCCGCCATAGGCGACCAGCGCGTAGTCGCGCGGGTCGAGCCCGCGCCCGGTGGTGATGCCGCGGACAGCGAGCGCCATCTTGACGTCGGCCAGCCGCACCACGCCCGCCGCCGCGCTCGCGCGCGAGAGCGCGAGCCGCCGCGCCAGCCGCTCGTCAACCGCGCGCGCGGCGCCGGCGGCGTCGAGCGGCATGGTGCCGCCCAGGAAGCGCGAGCCGTCGATGCGGCGGAGCACCACGTTGGCGTCGGTGACGGTCGGCTCGGTGCCGCCCAGCCCGTAGCAGACGGGGCCGGGCGCGGCACCGGCGCTCTGCGGTCCCAGCGCGAGCGCGCCGCCGGCGTCGATCCACGCGATCGTCCCGCCGCCGGCGCTCACCTCGCGGATGTCGATCACCGGAATACGCAAGGGCCGGCCGTCGACGTGGTACTCGTCGGTGGTCTGCACCATGCCGTTGTCGACGATGGCGCACTTGGCCGTCGTGCCGCCCATGTCGAAGGAAATCAGCCGGTCGAGGCGAAGGAGGCGCGCCAGGCTCGCGCAGCCAACCGCGCCCGCCGCGGGTCCGGACTCGAGCGTGTGCACGGGCCGCTCGCGCGCGGCCCGGACCGAGCAGGCGCCGCCGTTGGACTGCGTGATCAGGACCCGGCCGCGGAAGCCCCGCTCCGCCAGCCGTTGCTCGAACGTGGCCAGGTAACGCTCGACGATGGGCAGAACGTAGGCGTTCACGACCGTCGTGCTGGTGCGCTCGTACTCACGCCATTCCCGGCTGAGCCGATGCGACACCGAGATCGCGACACCCGGCAGCTCCTCGGCGAGAATCGCGGCGGCACGTTGCTCGTGGACCGGATCGAGATAGGAGAAGAGGAACGTCACCGCGACCGACTCCACACCCTCGGCAGCCAGCGAGCGGGCAGCGTCCCGGACGGCGGCTTCATCCAGCGGCACGAGGATCTCGCCGCGGGCGCTGATTCGCTCGGGCACCTCCCGGCGGCGTCCCCGCGGAACGAGCGGCGTCGGCCGCCGGTAAAGAACGTCGTACATGCGCAGGAAGTTGCCGCGCCCGATCTCGAGGACATCACCGAATCCGTGAGTCGTGAGGAGCCCGGTGCGCGCCCCCTTGCCCTCGAGCAGGGCATTGATGCCGATGGTCGTGCCGTGGATCGTCAGCCGACAGTCGGCGAGATCGACGCCGGCCTGATCTGCGCACCGCAGGACGCCGTCCAGCAGCTCAGAGGGTGTGCTGAGGGCCTTGGCGTTGACCACGGCGCCCGTCGCCTCGTCGAGCGCCACGAGGTCCGTGAAGGTCCCACCGATGTCGACGCCGATCCTGAGTGGCACGCCGCTTCCTTGTCGCGCGGCAGTATACCTGAAGCATTGCCGGGACGCCGGGAGCGCCGGGGCGACCGCGCGGAGTGACGCCAACCCTACCGCATCAGATCAGTCAGTGATCGGCGAAGCGGTGGCCCTCACTCGAACGGGCGGCCATACCGCTCAAGATGCGTCACCTCACGCAGCGGCTTGCGCTGCTTCTTGCCTCCTTCCAGGGTGCGAGCCGGGTAGCCAAACGGAAGGATCGCCAACACATCGAGGCCGGCCGGGATGTCGAGCAACGCCTTGACTTTCTCGAGCCCACCGAAGCCTACCCAGTTCGAGCCCACGCTATCGGCCCACGCCGTCAACAGCATGGACTGGATCGCGCGGCTCGCGTCGGAGACCGCGAACCGAGTCTTGTCAGTCGCCACGACGATTGCCACCGGTGCCTGTGCGACATACGGCCCGCTCGAAGCCAGGGCCC
Source organism: Candidatus Rokuibacteriota bacterium (assembly GCA_003220225.1). GTDB lineage: Bacteria > Methylomirabilota > Methylomirabilia > Rokubacteriales > CSP1-6 > AR12. The sequence continues at coordinate 37,972 of QHRU01000065.1, read as the reverse complement.
CGAGCTGGCGCAATGTCTCGGCGTCGCGAATCACGATGAAGTGCCACGGCTGCCTGTTCATCCCGCTGCCAGTGAGGCGTCCAGCCTCGACGATCCGTCGGATCACGGTATCTGGCACCGGCGTGTTCTGGTAACTGCGCACCGCAAGGAGCGTGCGAATGGCCTCGAAGACGTCCTTCGGCCCCTGGGTTTCACTTGCGCGGTTCGTCATGTGTCGTCTCCCGGACGGACTTCGTCACCAGGTCGGGCGTCGCGATCCTCTGGGGGGCGGCGGGGGTCATCGCGGCGGCGCCTCCCGCCACTCGTTCCGGGCGCGCTCGCGCAGCTTGACCTTCTGGATCTTGCCGGAGCTGGTCATCGGAAACTCGTCGACGAACACGACGTGGCGGGGGATCTTGAAGCTCGCCACGCGGCCGCGGCAGTGCTCGATCACCTCGCGCTCCACCAGCGTGCAGCCGGGCGCGAGCTGCACGAAGGCCACCGCGACCTCTGACAGCCGCGCATCTGGCAGCCCGACCACCGCGGCCACGTCGATGGCGGGATGGCTCATCAGGAAGGCCTCGACCTCCATGGGATCGACATTCTCGCCGCCGATCTTGAGCATGTCCTTGTAGCGACCGAGGAACCGCATGTGGCCGTCGGGGCGCAGGAGGCCCATGTCGCCGGTGTGAAACCACCCGCCCTCGTCGATAGCCCGCGCCGTCTCCTCGGGCCGCTTGTAGTAGCCCTGAGTGACCATGTAGCCGCGGACGAGGATTTCCCCCGGCACCGACACGGGCTGGTCGGCCCCGGTCTCGGGGTCAACGATCCGCACCTCGTAGCCGGCGCCGGGGTAGCCATTGGCCTCCACGCACTGCTCCTCGGTGGAGTCGAGAAAGGAGAAGGTCACTCCGATGCCGACCTCGCTCATCCCGAAGCCGGTCATGAGGTTGCCGAACGTCTGTCGGGCTCGCCGCGCGATGGGAATGGCGCTCGACATGCCGGTGCCGCAGATGCCGGTGCGCACGCTCGACACGTCGCGGGGCCTTCCCTCCTGAGCCTCGAGGAGCTCCTTGTAGTGCGTGTCGAACCCGTGGATGATCGTCGCCTTCTCGCTCGCGATGAGATCGAGGCAGTGGCCGGCGTCGAACGCTTCGGTGAGCACCACACGGGCGCCCCTGATCATCGACATGAGCGGCCCCTCGATGAAGCCGAAGGCGTGAAAGAGCGGCAGGTACATGAGGATCACGTCGTTGACGGTGATGCCCATGCGATCGCCGTGATCCCAGGTGTTCCTGATCATGCGATGGTTGTGCACGGCGCCCTTGGGGAAGCCGGTGGTCCCCGACGTGTAGAGGATGAAGGCACTCTGCTCGGGATCGACCTGGCTGGCGCGCCCCCGGAGCGTGTCGTCGCTGACACGCCGGCCGCCCTCCAGCATCTCGCGCCAGCCGACGCTGTCCGCGTCGGCCCGGTCCGAAAGCACGACGACGTGGCGGAGGCAGGGGAAGCGCGGCGCCGGGCGCGCGCCCAGCGCCGGCACGACCTCGCGCATCAGGGCGAGATAGTCGACCGGTCCCGAGCGCTCGGCGAGAATCACGGCAGCGGCGTCTGACTGACCGAGGACGTAGGCCATGTCCTCGGTGCGAAAGCGCGTATTCACGGGAACGAGCACCGCGCCGATCTTCATGACGGCGAACATGACGTCGATCCACTCGGGACGATTAACCATCCAGAGCGCGACCTTGTCGCCAGGCGCGATGCCGAGCGCAAGCAGCCCCTTCGCGACGGCGTCCACGCGCGCGTCGAGCTCGGCAAAGGTCCAGCGCGTTCCCTGGAAGGCGAGCCCCTCGCGCGGACCCCACCGTCGAGCCGCGCGCTCGGGCAGGAGCCCCAGCGTCTGCCTCTCGTACCAGTCCCCCATGGCGGCCACCCGGTGCAGTGTTCGAGGCCGATCATAGCCGAAGGCGCGAGCCGGTACCCTCGCGTCTCGCTCGGCAGCCGGAAGCGGCCGGGCCGAGTTATTGCCCGGTGACGTCCATGCGCTGCGCGCGCGGCCACGATCGTGAGGCACTGGCGCTAGCCGAGCCGTGCGGCATCTGCCCGCTCCGTGGCATCTGGGCCAACTTGGTGCCGCGCGAGAGAACCGAGCCGAGGCCGCGGCCTTGGAAGAAATTGCGCCCTCGGAGCCGTCACCCAGACTTCACCCAGGAAGTTGCTCCCAACGAGAGCCAAAGAGGCCCAGGTCGCCTACGTGAAAAAGTCCAATTAACGAGGCATTGTTTGTGGCGCGTAGGCGGTGATGTCAAATCGAGGAGGGCTCGTAACCCAAAGGTCATTGGTTCAAATCAAGCGCGCGATTTGAACCAGTACCGGCTGAGTTTCAAGAAACATCGGCCTGCGTGTTTAGTCGTGTCGCATTTTTCGGAACTAAACAGCGTGCAACCGCTGTACATTTCTGGGCGAAAATCTGATCGTGACTCAAACACGGGTTCGCGTCCCTCCGTAGATCAGATAAGGTCGGCCTCGAATCTAAGCGTGTTTGATATCGGTGATTGCGGGCCCCCGCAACCGATGAAGACAAGGGGAGGAAACATGTTTCCCTGACGAGAGCTCAGTCGGCGCGTCGTCGATGGAGTCGCAACGGCACGGCCGGGCTCGGGCGCAACGTGAGGCCGACGACGGGGATGACGCGTGCGCCGCTCACCGGCGTCAGCCGGTAGCACTGGGCGACGGAGGCGACGATGAGCTGCATCTCGGCGGTGGCGAAGGCGCTGCCGATGCAGTGGCGCGGGCCGCCGCCGAAGGGAAAATACGCGTAGTTCGGACGCGCGGCCGCCCGGTCGGCCGTGAAGCGATCGGGGTCGAAGACCTCGGGCGCATCCCAGACGGCTGGATGGCGGTGGGTGACGTAGGGAGACAGGAGCACGATCGCGCCGGTCGGGATGGTGTAGCCGACCAGCGTGTCGTCCTCGACGGGCATACGCGCCGTGAGCCAGGTCGGCGGGTACAGGCGCAAGACCTCCTCGATGACCCGCCGCGTGTAGCCGAGGCGTGGAAGTGTCTCGACGCCCGGCGCCCAGCCGCCGAGGAGAGCGCGGCACTCTTGCTCGAGCTGTTGGCGCGCATCGTGGTGTTCAGATAGCACATGCCAGGTCCAGGCGAGCGCGCTCGCGGTCGTCGTGTGCCCGGCGACCAGGATGGCCTTCAGCTCGTCGCGGACTTCGGCGTCGGTGAGAGGCTCGCCGGTGGTAGAGGAGGCTAGAAGCGCGGCGAGCAGGCTCCCCGGCGGCGGAGCGGAGCGGCGCGCCTCGCTGACCATTCGAGACACGAAGGCGTGAATCGCGCCGAGGGCGCGCTGATAGCGCGCGGCCGCCGGCGCAGAAACCTCGAGCCAGCCGAACGCACTCCAGAGACGACGGTCCGTGTGGCCCACCGCCACATCCAGCGCGCGACCGAGCGCCTCGACCTCCGCGGCTGAAACATCCCCGAAGCACGCCCGGATGATGATGGTCTGGGTGAGGAGCCGCATCTCAGTCACGGCATCGACAAGCTCGTTCCGCTCGGCCAATGGCCGCCAGCGCTCGAGCATCTCGCCCGTGGCCCTCGAGACGACGGAAGCGAACTGTGCGTGTTGGCCGGCCTGGAAGGCGGGCTGCACGTGCCGACGCCGCCGGCGCCAGCGATCGCCATCAACCACCGTCAGGCTATCGCCGAACAGCCCGCGCACGCGCGTGGCGGGCGGACCTTTGGCATACGCGCGCGCATTGTCCTGCAGGACGTGCTTGACGTGATCAGGATGGCTCAGCAGATAGACCAGGCGCCTGCCGAGCCGCATAGAGATCACGTCGCCATGGAGTCGTGCGCATTCCATGAAGAAGCTGAGGGGATCGCGTCGCATCCTCGGAAACACGCCCACGAGCGGATAACCCGTGGGCCCAGGGGCGATGCGTCGAGACGGAGCGATGGACATCCGAGCGCTCAGGCCACGCGAGCGCGAAAGGCCGGCGGCGGTGGCGCGTAACGGTGGGCGACGAACCAGTCGACCGCCTCGCGCAAGGCCTGCGCCACCGGAGTCTGGGGCAGCCCGAGCTCGCGCACCGCCTTCGCGGCGTTGAAGTACATGTGCTTGCATGCCATGCGGACGCCGGTGAGCGGCACCCGTGGCGGGCGGCCCGTGGCGCGCGCCACGGCTTCGTTTGCCAGCGCCACGACATAGATGAGGGCATGGGGCACGCGGACTCGCGGAGCGCGGATGCCGGTAACGCTCTCGAGCATGCGGAAGATCTCGGTGAGCGAGAGGTTTTGGCATCCCAGGATGTACTTCTCACCCACACGCCCGCGCTGAGCCGCCAGGAGATGTCCACGCGCTACATCGGCGACATGGACCAGGTTGAGGCCAGTGTCGAGCGTTGCGAACATACGTCTCAGAAGGTAGTCGAGGATCAGCTGGCCCGTGGGTGTGGGCCTGACCTCCCAAGGGCCGATGGGATTGCTCGGGTTGACGATGACGACGGGCAGGCCGCGAGCGACGTACTCCTCGGCGACGCGCTCGGCGAGGAACTTCGAGCGCTTGTAGGAGCCGATCATATCGTGGAGGCTGACCGGCGTGGTCTCGGTGCCGAGGCTACCGTCTTGGGGCAGGCCGAGCGTGCCGACGCTCGAGGTGTAGACCACACGCTCGACGCGGGCGTGCATGCACGCCTCGAGCATGATGCGCGTGCCGTCGACGTTGTTGCGGTAGATTTCACTTGGATCCTTCGCCCAGAGCCGGTAGTCCGCGGCGAGATGAAAGACCTGCGCGCAGCCCTGGATCGCGCGCGCCACGGAATCGGGCTCCAGGATGTCCCCGCGTACCACCTCGACGGCACAGCCTTCCAGCGCCGTGACGCTGCTTGCCGGACGGGCGAGAACCCTCACGCGATAGCCGTCGGCGACAAGTAGTCGCGCCACGTTGGCCCCGACGAAGCCTGTGGCTCCAGTGACCAGCACATTCATGGTGGGGCGACTCCAGACCCCAGCTTACGCCCTGGGTATTACGGCGAGAACCGCCCGTGCCGGGATATCAACTGGCGTTTATTTCCCATCGTCGAACGTGCTCACGATCTGCTGCATATCGGTCTGCGTCAGCCGCGTGTAAACGGTTGTCGTCTGGATATCGGTATGCCGCAGATGCTGGTGTGGTCTCAGGAGAAAGCGCGTAGCCACGCGCCGACCACCGCCGCCAGGACGGCCACTGCGAGCGCCCACTGCACCGGGGGGCGCAAAGGTCGCCGCAGCGCGGGCGCAGCAGCGAGGCCCAGGGCGCCGCCGAGCAGGAGCCCGAACAGATGGGCGAGGAGGTCGGAGCCCGGGCTCGTGCCGAGGAGAGCGAGCAGGGCGAGACTCGCCGCGCCGACCATCCACAGCTTGCGCGCGGCTGGGTGGCGTCCACGGGACACGACTCGCGTGGCGGCGAGGATTCCGATGGCGCCGAACATCGCCGTCGAGGCGCCCACCGAGTCGTGGCGGGTGCCGTGGGCGATGGCGGTGAGGGCGTTGCCGCCGGCGCCGGCGAGGAGGAGCACGCAGAGGCCCACACCCGGGCCGAGCTGGTGACTCACCGCCCCTACAAGCACGACGCTCGCCCCTGCGTTGCCGATCACGTGGGGCGCATCGGCGTGGAGTGTTAGCGCAGTGACGGTTCGCCACCACTCTCCGGCGACAATGCGCTCGGCGTCGGCGCCACCGCGTTCGAACCAGGTGCTGTGGCTGGCACGCGTCCCGGTGACGGCAAAGAAACCGACCAGCAGGAGGCCGACGGCGACGCCGACCACGGCCGCGCCACGAACGGGCGCCACGGCATCGGCGCCCACGTCCGCTGTGTCGGCAATGTTCTCCCGATCATAGGCGTCGAGGGCCTCCCGGGCGGCCTCCGCGTCACGGGCGGCGACGATGAGCGCCCAGCCATCGAGCCCCGGGTGGAGGCGGTGCGGAATGTTGCCGGCGGCGAGCACCACGGCCCATTCGTCGGCCTGGTGGCGCTCGGGCGTCACGCGGACAGCAGTTCCAGCGAGGTCCTCCATCGGCTCCAGCCATGATAGACGTCACCCCACCGATCTGCGCTCCATGATCGAACGGACGATAAATCCTTGGGAAGCCTCAGCACGCCTCAGGGGGGAGAGTCCATGACCTCACCATCGCCGAACTACCCGAGTTGCTGACGAAAGCGCGTGGCGGACTGCAAACACGGGTTCGAATCCCGTTGGGACGACCACCGACCTCAGAGAAACTCACGCTACGAAAATCTAGAGCTCTTCGCTTCCTGGCCCCGGGCGTGACTGCGCGTCAGCCCGCGAGCCGGTAGAACCGCCGCGCGTTCAGGCCCAGGACTTTTCGGCGCGCCTCTTCTGGCAGCGGCGCGAGGCGCTCCTTCAGCTCGCGCACGACGCCGAAGGAGGCGTCGATGTGCGGATAGTCCGACGCCCAGACGAAGTAGTCGGCGCCCAGGCGCTCGACCATCTGGGCGGTGACCGACTCGTCGGGGTCCGCCGAGATCAGGCATTGCCGGTAGAAGTACGCGCTGGGCGGCATGCGGATGGGCGTCTGGTGGGCGAGGACGCGGTACTTGTGGTCGAGGCGATCGAGCCAGGCGGCGATCCAGTTCGAGCCCGCCTCGAGCACGACGCAGCGCAGGCGCGGATAGCGCTCGAACATGCCCGCGCTCAGCATCTGGGTGAAGGCGGCCATGACGTCGATGGCGAGGAAAACGATGCTGAAGAGGCCGTCCGATGGATCGCGCCGCTGCCACTGCCGGAACCACGGCCGGTCCCGCACGACGACGTGGAAGCCGATCGGCATCTCGAGATCCTGAGCCGTCTCCCAGAACCGCGCGAAGATGGGATCGTCGAAGTGGCGCCCGCCGCGTGCGGCGAGGTCCGGCGAGAGATAGATTCCCACGCAGCCGTCCCGGCGTGCCCGGATCGTCTCCTCCACCGCGCCTTCGGGGTCGAGCAGCGAGATGTGCGCCACCGGATAGAGCCGCGCGGGGTTGGCGCGGCAGAACTCGGCCAGCCAGCGGTTGTAGGCGCGCGTGTACGCGGTCGCGAGGGCGCCGTCCGTGACGTGCCCTTCCCAGCAGATCCCGATGGTCGGATAGAGGAGGACGGCGTCGATGCCCTCCGCGTCCATGACGCGCAGCCGCGCGGCGGGATCGTACGCGCCCGGCGGGCTGCCTTCCGCGTAGCTGATCTGGCCCCGGGTCAAGAGCTTGGCGGCGTCCATGTCGATCCCGCCGAGCGCGCCGAGCTGACCGCGGAGCGTCTTGAGCGGCTGCCCGTCGATGAGGAGCACCTCGTAGCCGTGCTCGTCCCGGTCGATGCGGATCGCCCGATCCCGGTACTGAGGATCGAGGTACTTGAGCCAGGTGTCGGCCGGCTCGAGGACGTGGCCGTCGGCGTCCACCACGCTCCGCGTCGGATCATTCGTCATGTGGCCCGCGCCGGCCACACCGGCTCGTGGTAGCCGAGCGGCACCGAGGGCCGGGCCCAGTACGGCGGCGTCTCGGAGAGGTGCAGTACCGGTGCGAGATGGTGCAGCCGACCGCCCGGCGTGTCGCTCGTCGTCGTCCAGCGTTCCAGCTCCGCGGCCGTGAATTCCTTCGGCACGTCCCTGAGCTGGGCCTCCGGAACCTGGCCGCGCCCGACGAGCCAGCGCCCGGTCTGCGCGAGCGAGATCCGCACGAGCCAGCTGCCGCCCTCGCGTGCGCGGCGGGCGAGGGCCACCATCGCGCCGAACGCCATCAGATAGCCAGTTAAATAGTCGATGGCCGACACCGGATAGAACTGCGGGCCCGGTGCTGAGCCGGGGAACAGCTCACCCTGGCGACTGGTGATGCCGCTGACCGTTTGCACCACCGTGTCGAAGCCGCGGCGCGACGCCCACGGCCCGACGTGGCCGAACGCGCTCAGCGAGACGAAGACGATGCCCGGCCGCAGCTGCGCCAGAGCCTCGGGCGAGAACCCGCGATCGCCGAGGGTGCCTGGGCGATAGCCTTGCGAGAACACGTCGGTCTCGCGGACGAGCCCGCGCAGAGTCTCGATGTCCTTCGGCTCGCGCAGATCCAGATGGGCGGAGAGCTTGCCGTGGCCGGTGTCGTATTCCTGGTAGCCGAGGTTCGGCAGGTGCGCGCCCGTGATCTTCAGCACGTCGGCGCCGTGCTCGGCGAGGGTGCGTGCACAGGTGGGCCCGGCGAGCACCCGCGTCAGGTCGAGCACGCGGACGGCCGACAGCGGCCGATCGCCGTCGGGAGGCTTTTCCGGCGGGCTGGCGCCGATCTGGACGATCTCCATCAGCGGCAGCGACGCGATCGCCGCGGCCTGTGGGTGCTTGGCCCATTCGTCCATGGTGCGCACCATGCCGCCGGCACCCCTGGCAGCGATGATCGCCTCCTCCAGCTCGAGCGCGTCCCACTCCGCGACGGCTTTGCGCACCGCCTCGCGATCTTCCGGCACGCCGAGGACGCGGAGGGCGGCGGCCCGATGGTTCGGGAAATTGCAGTGGAGATAGCTCCAGCGGCCGTTCCTGGCCGGATAGGTGCCCATCACCGCGTTGCGCTCGGTCGACACGGGCGCGCCGTCCATCTTCATGTAGTGCGTGCTGCGGAGCGAGGCCGTGGCCTGCCGCGTATCGACCGCGACCTCCTGGCGGCGGCCCGTGCGCAGTTCCCAGAGATCGGAGACGGCGAGGCCGACCGCCGCGAGCGCGGCGGCGCTCGTCTCCCCGATGCGGAACGGCGTCGGCAAGATGGGATCGATGTCATCCGTGAGCGCGACCTCACGTAGGCCCTTCTCGTCCCGGCCGGCGATCGGCAAGATCGCGCGCAGAGCCTCATTCGTCATGGTCGCGCCCTGCGGCCTCATGCGAGGTGTTGCTTGAAGAAGGCGATCGTCCGCTCCCAGGCGAGCTTGGCCGACGCCTCGTGGTACCGCGGCGTCGAGTTGTTGTGGAAGCCATGCTGGGTGCCAGGGTACATGTGCATCTCGTACTGGACCCCGCTCGCCTTCAGGGCCGCCTCGTAGGCGGGCCACATCGCATTGACGCGCTCGTCGTTCTCGGCGTACTGGATCAGCAGCGGAGCCTTGATGGCCGGCACGCCCGCCGTCTCGGCGGCCGCGCCGTAGAACGGGACGGCCGCCTGGAGATCCCCGCCGAGCGTGACCGCCAGGAAGTTGGTCGTGCTGCCGCCCCAGCAGAAGCCCGTGACGCCGAGCTTTCGCGTGGACAGCGCGTGCGTCTTGAGGAAGCGCGCGCTGTTGACCATGTCCGTGCGCAGTTTGGCCTGGTCGAGGCCGGCCTGGAGCGTGCGGCCGTCGTCGTCGTTGCCCGGGTATCCACCGACCGGCGATAACCCGTCAGGTGCGAGCGCCAGGAACCCCTCGGTCGCGGCGCGCCGAGCCACGTCCTCGATGTACGGATTGAGCCCGCGGTTCTCGTGGACGACCAGAGTTGCGGGGAACGGCCCCGGCGTATTCGGCTGCACGAGATATCCACGCATGGTGCCGGACGTACCGCCCGGCGACGGGTAGGTCACGTACCGGGCCTTGATCCTCTGGTCGGTGAAGGAGATCGTCTGGGCGAGCGCATAGCGGGGCAGCAGCGCCTCGGCCATCGCCAGCGCCGATACGCCGCCGATCGTGAGCGTACCGGCCCGCTGCAGGAACTCGCGCCGGTCGATGCGCCCATGGCAGTACTCGTCGTAGAGGTCGAACACGCGCCGGTCGATCTCGCTCTGGGTCAGCGTCACGAGTCTCCTCCTGGGGGGGCGATGAGGTGCCGCCGCGTAGTGTAGCCGAGCCGCGACCGATGTCACATGGCCGTCGCGCCGCCGTCGACGAACAGGAGCGTGCCTGTCACGAAGGAGGCGTCGTCCGAAGCGAGAAACAGGATGCACGCGGCGACTTCTTCGGGCGTGCCCGGACGCTTGAGCATGGTGGTCTTGGCGGCGTCCTCCCGGTACTGCTCGAAGGTCCGACCCAGCGCGAGGGTGCGGCGCTCGTGATAGGGGGTGAAGATGGGCCCCGGACACACGGCGTTCACCCTGATCTGGTCGGGCGCGTGATCCATCGCCATCCCACGCGTCAGCCCGGCCACCGCCGCCTTGGTGGTGTCGTACTGCGTCGTCTTGCCCGCGGTCGTCACGGACCGGACCGACGCGACGTTGACGATGCTTCCCCCGCCGCCCTGACGGATGACGGGGATCGCCGCCTTCGCGCAGAACACGTACCCCTTGAGGTTCACGCCCAGGATCTCGTCCCAGCTCTCGGCACTGGCCTCGACCACCGTCTGATACATCCGGATGCCGGCGTTGTTGACGAGGACGTCGAGTCGGCCGAAGCGATCCGCGGCTTGCTGGACGAAGGCCGCGGCCTCGGCCTCGCGCTCCATGTGCGCTTCCACGAAGAGCGCCTGGCCGCCGCTCGCCTCGATCTCCGCCGCGACGCGCTTGCCCCGATCGACGTCGCGGTCGGCAAACGCCACCTTGGCCCCCTCCGCCACGAACCGTCGGACCGTGGCCTCACCGATGCCGGACGCCCCGCCGGTGACGGCGGCGATTTTCCCGGTGAGTCGTGCCATGCCGTGGTCCGCCTCAGTCGAACAGCGAGAGCTCGATGGCGTCGCCCATCGCGCGGTAACCCAGGTCGCTCGGGTGAAGGTGGTCGCCGCAATCGTAGATCGGCAGCATCCGGGTCGGATGGTCGGGATCGCGCAAGGCCTGGTCGAAATCGACGATCGCGTCGAAGGCGTCGGTCTTGCGCAGCCACTCATTGACCTCCTGGCGGATCGCCTCGCGCTTGGGGTTCCACGCGCCAGGCAGGAAGGTCTCGTTCTCGAATGGCGTCAGCGTGCCGCCGATGACCCTGATCCCGCGCGCCTGGCCGCGCACGGCGAACTGCTTCAGCCCGGCGATCATCTGCGGGGCGGTGACCTCTTCTTCGGGCTTGCCCCAACGGTTCCGCAGATCGTTGGTGCCCAGCATGATGATGGCATGGGTCACGCCCGGCTGCGCCAGCACGTCGCGGTCGAAGCGGCGCAGGCCGCTGTCGCCCCGGATGTCGTGCAGGATGCGGTTGCCGCCGAGCCCCTGGTTCATCACCGCCATCGGCCGCCCGCTCTGCCGGGCCACAAGCCGGCGCGCGAGCTGCGAAGGCCAGCTGTGATGGCCGTCGTGGGTCGAGATGTTGGCGTCGGTCAACGAGTCGCCGAGCGCGACGACGGCGCTCGTCTCTCGCGGCGCGACGACGTCGACACCGCAGACGAAGTACCAGTCGTCCGTGAGGCGGCCGACGGGCATGACCTCGTCGGAGGCGAAATCCCCTGGCGGCGAGACGTAGTTCGTCTGCCGCGCATAGCGCCCGGTGACCCCGAAGCTCGCCGGCAGATCCGACGGCAGGTGCACGCTGACGGCAAGGTCCGACAGCGGCGCGAACGCGAGCTCGACCGGATCGCTGACGACGAGCGCGCCGGCGGCGATCGTCGCGCTCCGCTCACCGCCGAAGGTGAGCCGGCGGTTCGAGCCCGGCACCAGCGCCGGTCCCGAGCTGCGCAGGCCGACGCAGGCCGCCCCGATCGCCAGCGGGCGCGTGCCGCAGGCGTTCGAGATGCGAACGCGCAGCCGGCTGCCGCCGATACTGACCCGTGGGATCATCCGCAGCGTATGGTTGCTGAAGGCGGCGCCTTCGGCCGGCGCAGGCGCCGCGGTCCAGGTGCCGACCCAGTGGGTGTTGTCTGCCATGGGACCTCCCAGGGAGTTGACCGGGTCGCGAGATTATGAAATGACCCGGAGGCGGGTTCAAGGTCGAAGGAGGAGATCCGTGATGAGCGAAAACTGCCAGGACCTCGATTGTCTCACCGGCATCCGCGTCGTCGATTTCACCCAGTTCGAGGCGGGGCCGTCGTGCACCGAGGCGCTGGCCTGGCTCGGCGCCGAGGTGGTCAAGATCGAGAACCCGAAGACGGGTGATCCTGCCCGCCGGGTGGTCCCGGGAAAGGCCCCGGATGACCCGTGGTACTTCCATATGTTCAACGCGAACAAGAAGTCGCTGGCGATCGATCTCAAGTCGCCGCGCGGGGTCCATCTCGTCAAGGAGCTGCTCAAGAAGGCCGACATCACGGTGGAGAACATGGCGCCGGGGACGATCGACCGCCTCGGGCTCGGGTACGACGAGGTCCGGAAGCTCAACCCCCGCATCATCTATTGCTCGATCCAGGGATTCGGCGCCGGCAGCAAGTACGAGAAGGGACTCGCCTTCGACATGATCGCGCAAGCCGCCGGCGGCATGATCAGCGTGACCGGCGAGGCTGATCGGCCGCCCGTCAAGCCCGGCCCGAGCTTCGGCGACACCGGCACCGGCATGCTGATGGCGGTGACGATCCTCGGCGCGCTTCTCGAACGGCAGCGAACCGGCAAGGGCAGGCGGCTGCAAGTGGCGATGCAGGACGCGATGCTTCACTACATGCGCACCTGCTTCGCGGTTCAGGCGCGCACGGGGAAAGCGACGCCACGACGCGGCGGGAAAACCGTGATGGGCACCAATGCGCCTTCCGGGCTTTATCAGTGCAAGCCCTACGGCTCCAACGACTGGATCTACATCACCACGAGCCGCGGCAATCCCGAGCACTGGGGACGGCTGATGAAGTTGATCGGGCGCGAAGAGCTGATCGACGACCCGCGCTTCGCCACCGGCGCCGCCCGAGTCGAGCGGGAGGCGGAGGTCGACGCGATCATCACCGAGTGGACGCGCAAGCACACGAAAGAAGAAGCGATGACCCTGATCAGCGGCGTCGGGGTGCCGGCGGGCGCGGTCTTCGACACGATGGAGCTGCAAAACGATCCGAGCTTCGAGAAGCGCGGGATCATGCAGGTGATGGAGCACCCGAACGGCCCGTTCAAGATGCCGACATGGCCCGTGCGCGTCGACGGCAAGCCCCCGCGGCTCACGCCGTCGCCGCTGTTGGGCCAGCACAACGCCGAGGTGCTGAACGCCTGGCTCGGCATCGGCGCCGACGACATCGCCACGCTGAAGAGCGAGGGCGTGCTGAGCTAGCCGGCCTTACCCGCCATGCCTTCGATCCGCGCCCACTCCGCATCGGTGACAGGCATCACCGACAGCCGCGCGATGCGGACCAGCGGAAAGTCCTTGAAGGCGGCGTCGGCCTTGATCTCGGCGAGCGTGACCGGCCTCGGAAGGCGCTTGACCGGGGCGATGTCCACCGCGACGTACTTTCCGCTCGCGTCGTCTGGATCGGGATAGGCGCCGGACAGCGCCCTCGCGGTCCCGACCACCGACTTCTCGTCGCCGGTGTGGTAGTAGAAGATGCGGTCGCCCTTGTTGATGCCGCGGAGATACTTCTGCGCCAGCGCGTTCCTGACGCCGCTCCAGACCGCCTTCTTGTCCTTCACGAGCGCGTCGAACCCGTAGTGGGTCGGTTCTTCCTTCACGAGCCAGTTCATGGACCCGCCTCGCGTCACGCCCTCTTCGGCGACCACTTGTACACGCGCTGCAGCGCTCCTCCCATCAGCGTGCTCTTGTCGCTCTCGGACAGGCGATCGGTGCCGCGGAAGGCATCGACGCCCTGCTTGTACGTTAGCAGCCCGACCGCGCGGGTCCAGTCGGTGCCCCACATGCAGCGGTCGATGCCGAAGGCATCGAAGATGCGCGCGAGCGGGTCCCAGATATCCTTGTAAGGGAAGGCCTCGCGCGAGAGCGTGCAGGCGCCGGTGATCTTGATCGCGACGTTCCGATGGCCGGCGAGCTTCAGGACATCTGGCAGATCGTGGAAGGGCTGCGCCGGCGGCGGCGGCTCGAACGGCTGTTGCAGACCGAGATGGTCGATCACGATCGCCGTATCCGGGTTGCGGGCCGCCAGCGCCCGGGCTTGCTCCAGGCGGCCCCAGCACAGGATGTTCACCGGCAGCCCGTGCCGCGCCCCGGCGGCCAGCACCCGGTTGATCCCGGGATCGGCGGGGTCCTCGGACACCCCGCGGGTCATCATGATGCGGATGCCCACCGTGCCCGGGGTGGCCGCCCAATCGGCGACCGTCTCGGCGGCGGCGGGGTCGGAAGGATCGACCGGCTTGATCAGCCCGAACCGACCGGGGTGCCTGGCGCGCACCTCGATCGCATAGCTCGCGTCGTAGCGGTACATGGTGAACGGGGAGACGAGAAGCGCCCCGTCCACACCGACGGCATCCATCGCCGCCACCATCTGGTCCCCCGTGACCTCCGCGGGGCCGTGCAGCACCGCCGCCCAGGGCCGGCCGGGGTGATTGCGCTCGTACGCGTGCACCTGGGCATCGATCGTCAGCATGGCGTTAGTCCTTTCGCTCGTTCCTCACCAGCCAGGTCATCGACGCGCATTGTAGATCGAACGCCGGCAACGCGCCCGATCAGCGACGGCAGTCATTGAAGACCGACGGCGAGCAGAAGGTCTGCGTACCGCCGATCCGAGCGCAAGGCATCGAGTCGTGGATCCAGCTTCAGCCAGACCAGCCAGTGCGAGCGATCGACCAGCGCCCGGGACAGCCAGGCGAGCGCCTCATCCTTGTCGCCGAGTCCCGCATGGACGAGAGCAACGCCATACGGAGTCACATATCGCTCCTTCCTGAGACGCTCCAAGCCATCCAGGGTCTCGAGCGCCTCGCGCGTACGACCGGACACACCGTGGACATGGCCGATCGCCGCGCTCACCACCGGCCAGCCATGCAGTGCCGCCTCGATTCTGCGAAACTCGGCTATGGCGTCGTCGTACCTCCGCTTCTCTTGGTACGCCCGCCCGAGCCAGAAGTGCGCGAGCGCGAAGTCCGCGTTCATCTCGGTGACCATTTGCAGCTGCTGGATGGCCGCATCGTACTGGCGGCTGTAGTACAGGACGAACCCCAGGTCCGTGTTGATCATCAGCGAGGTCGGGTCGAGTGCCTGCGCCCGCCCGATGGCCGCCCGGGCCTCCTCGAACCGCCCCATCGCCGTCAGGTAGACGGCGTACCAGTGGTGGGCGGTCGCGTAGTTGGGGTTGAGCGTGAGGGCGCGCCTGAACTCGGCTTCGGCGCCCGTCCAGTCCCAATCGTAATAGAGCCGCACGTAAGCGAGCGACGTGTGAGGCTCGGTCAGTGTGGCGTCCAGTCGAAGGGCTCTCGTCGCCGCCTCGTTCGCCCTCGGAAACACCTCTCGCGGCGCGAGATGGCTGAGATAGCCGAGCGTGGTATTCGAATCGGCCAGTCCCGAGTAGGCGCGAGCGTAGCGAGGATCTCTTTCGATCGCCTGCTCGAAGTATTCGGTGGCTTTCTTCAGACCAACCTCGGTCCGCTGATTCCACTGATAGCGGCCTTTGATATAGAGCTGGTAGGCTTCGGGGCTCTCGGTCCCTACGCTCACTTCGGCCACCTCGCCGACGAAGCGATAGCCGCGCTTGGAAATCGTCTCGATGTATCCGGCACCGAGAACTCGTCGCAGCACCGAGATGTTTCTCGTCAGGCCGCCCTCCTCGACGTGGGTGTCACCCCAGATCTGCTGGAGTAGCCATTCCTTTCTCGAGAGATGCTGGTGGTTCTCGACCAGAACCGCCAGCGTCCGGTACACCTGGGGCTCGAGCGGCACGCGTTCGCCGTTCCGCACGAGCAGGCATTCGGCCGTGTCCAGCCTGAAGGGGCCGAACCTGTAGGTCTTTCCCGACACGCTTACCGAAGCCTTCACAATTTCTTCAGGATTTCTTCAGGACGCTTGCAGGACGCCCGCGGAGGTTCAGCCGTAACGTCCGCGCCAAAGGAGGCTCACCGATGCAAAGGATAGCGCTTCGAAGCACGCTCATGACCATCGTCGTGCTCGTCATGCTCGTCACTCCTGCGTCCTCGGACGGGCCCGGACGGGGAGAGAGCGATCGGACCATGGAGTTGATCGGCGCGGTACTCAACACCGGCTCGTCGTCCGCGCAGTACGGTTATATCAGCTCCATTTCCGGCATCACGGGCATCTTTGCCGAGAGTCCAGCGAACGAGAGCACGGCCTTGCTGACGTTCTACAGTGACACGACCACGCTGCGGGTGATCAACCACGGTCCGCTGCGTATCGTGAATCGCGAGGGAACGATGACCGTGTATTTCCACGACAAGCCCGGTGCCGACTTCGCGAATCCCGAGTCGTTCCGGGGTGGCATGCCGGTAATGGTCTCGACGCTGCGGCATCAGGTGGTTCTCGACACCACGACGAACCAGTTCACCACGTTCTTCGTCAACACCGTCAAGTCGAGTGCAGGGCTCACGATCGCCGGGCGGCACCACGATCTTGGGAAGCCGGGGCAGACGTTTCGCATGATGGTGTTCGGCCGCCCGAGCACCTCGGGTCCCGGTCAGTTCGTCATCGCGGGCTATACGGCTCGAATGGACGCCCCATGAACGCGGCGCGCCGACACGGGGCCGTTCTCGCCGAGCGGCCCCGTGCCGTGACGTCGCAGCGAATCAGCTGTGCCAGCGGAACTGCTGCGGCTTGCGGGCCGACTCCTGGGAGATCATGACGTTGACCAGCGCCGGGCCGCGGAACGCCATCGCCGCTTCCAGCGCGCTCTTGAGATCTTTCGGGTTCTCGATGAACCAGCCCTTGCCGCCGAAGGCCTCCATCATCTTGTCGTAGCGCGCGCCGTAGATCAGCGCGTTGGGCTTCAGGTTCTGCAGAGGGTTGTCCGGATGCTTCGCGTGTCCCGGACCCATGCCGCCGTTGTTGAAGACGACGATCTTGACCGGCAGCTGATAGCGGCAGACCGTCTCCATCTCCATGCCAGAGAAGCCGATCGCCGAGTCGCCCGAGACCGAGATGATCGGCTTTTCGGGATGCACGACCGCGGCGGCGATGACGAAGCCCATGCCGATGCCCATCGTGCCGTAGCTGCCGGCATCGAGCCGGTGCCGCGGCTTCGCATTGAACAGCTGGGTGCGGCCGATATCCATCGTGCTGGCGCCCTCGCCGATGATGATCGCGTCTTCCGGCGTCCAGGCGGCCACGTCCTTCAGCGCGCGGTAATAGTTGGCCGGGGCCTGGTCGTCGGCGAGCTGGGGCGCGATCTGCGCCGCATTCGCCGCGGCTTTCTCGGCGATCGCGGCGTGCCACGGCGAGTCCTTGGGAAAGACCCACTCGCGTTTGCCGAGCGCTTCGTTGATCTGCGCGACGATTGCCTTGCCGTCGCCGACCAGGGCGACTTCGGTCGGCGCGTTCTGGCCGATCGACTCCGGCGCGATGTCGAGCTGGATGATGCGCACGTTCTTGTTGAAGCGCGGCGGCAGGCCGAAATGCATGATCCAGTTGAGCCGCGCGCCCATCAGGAAGACGACGTCGGCATTCTGCAGCGCGTGGCTGCGCGCCGCGCCGACCGACAGCGGATGGGTGTCGGACATCACGCCCTTGCCCATCGGCGAGGCGAGGAACGGCACCTTGGTGCGCTCGATGAAGGCGCGCACCTCGTCCTCGGCGCGCGAGTACGCCATGCCCTTGCCGACGATGACGAGCGGCCGCTCCGCCGAACGGAGCGTATTCAGCGCGCGCTCGACATCCGCCGGCATGGCCTGGGTGCGCGGCGGGTCCGGGCAGCGCGCCGGCTCGTCCACCCTCGACTCGTCGACCTTTCCCGTGATGATGTCGTCCGGCAGGTCGAGATAGCTCGCGCCGGGGCGGCCGTAGATCGAGTTCCGCACCGCCATTTCTATATAGAACGGGATGCGGTGGACGTGCTCGACCGCGTGCGCGAACTTGCAGAACGGCGTCGCGATCAGCACCTGGCGCTCTTCCTGGAACGCCCCCATGCCGTTGCGCCAGGTCTCCGAAGCGCCGCCGATGAGAACCATGGGCCAGCCATTCTGCTGCGCGTTGGCGAGGCCGGCGAGGGCGTGGACGACGCCGGGACCCGACACGACGAGGCAGGCGCCGGGGCGCCCGGTCAGATAGCCAACGGCCTGCGCGGCATACGAGGCCGACTGCTCGTTGCGCATCCCGACATAGGTGATGCCTTCCTTCTGCGCGGCCGCGGCGATCGGGCTCACCGGAAACCCGACGATCCCGAACATGAACCTGACGCCCTGCTGTTTGAGGCTCCGTGCCACCAAGGTTGCGCCGTCGACTTCGCTCATGAGCGCCCTCCTGTCAGAGCGGGATCATAGGCGGACGAAGCCACTTTTGGAAGCGGCCTTGGTAAGCGGCCTCTCCCGGCCATGAGATGGTGATCCTGGCCCAGACGGCGAGTCTCTTTGCCGAGGACTATGACGACGTCGACGCGTACGCGATCGGGCAGCTCGGCCCCCAGCACGCGCGTGACGCGTTCGCCCGGATCGATCGGCCGGAGATCGAGGTCTTCGTGGTGCCCAGGGGCGGTGTATGCTATTGTAATCGCCTAGCTTACAACGTAATGTATAAGCCATGAGAAGCTCAGGGCGTGGTCGTAAGACGGCCTTCCAGAATCGTGCTGTGAACCGCAAGGAAGTCAAGCCGAGCGGTCAGGAGCCGAGGGTGCTGACGACCATGCGGCTCCGCCGATCATTGCGCAAGGACCTCGAGGCGACGGCTGCACGCACGCGTCGATCGGTCGCAGACGTAGCTCAGGAACTACTCGACGAGGCGCTACGAATGCGGCAATGTCCCGGTATTTACTTTGCTGATGAACCGAGCGGTCGAACGGCGAAGATTGGCGGAACTGGCCTCGGAGTCTGGGAAGTCGTGCGTGACTTCAGCAGAGATCAGAATTCCGGCAGGATTCGAAAAGCCTTCCCCCAACTATCGCAAGCTCAAGTGACGGCGGCCCTGATGTACTACTCGCGCTATCGTGACGAAGTTCAGGCCAAGATCGATACGAACGCTGCCCTGACGCCTGAGAGCATCGAGAGACAGTATCCAGGACTCGTGCAGTTCACCCGGTGAAGGTCTACCTCGATGAGAACTTGTCGCCCATCATTGCTGCACTTCTTCGAAAACATGGCATAGACGCGACCGCGGCGCAAGAAGTAGGCAACGTTCAGCTGGACGATCGGGCCCAGCTAGCCTACGCAACGCGAGAAGGACGGGTCATCGTTACCGCGAACGTGATCGATTTCATCGCGCTCGCCCATGAGGCGGTCGCGACCAATAACGAACACGTCGGGATCGTCCTGGTTCCTTCGAACTTTCGTGGGGATGAATTCCAGGCGATTGCGGATGCGATCGTCGAAGCGGTGAAACCATATCGGACCGGCTTGCATGGTTTCGTGCTCTACCTCAGCCGCGTGTAATCGGAGGAGAAACACTCAGGGAGGCGACCGTGACCCGACATTTCGGCGTGCTGATTCCCTCCACGAACACGACGGTCGAGATGGAGTGCCGGCTCTTGCCGGCGACCTACCAGGCGCACGTCGGGCGCCTCATGTCGAGCGGCGGCGGCAGTTTCTCGCCGAGCCGGGATGAGGACATCGACCATCAGTCGCGCTTGCTGGGGACGGCCAAGGTGGAGATGGTGATCCTGGCCCAGACGTCGGCCAGTCTCTTTGCCGAGGACTACGACGACGTCGTCACGAAGCGGATGAGCGCCGCGGCCGGCGTTCCGGCCATCACATCGGCGCAGGCGGTCGGCCGCGCCGTTCGGGCCCTCGGCGCGCGGCGCGTCGCCATCGTGTCGCCCTACTCGGAGGCGGTCAACGAACGCGCCGCCCGGTATTTCAAGGCGAAGCACGGGCTCGAGACGATCGTGCTCGAAGGATTCGGCGCGACCGACGCGTATGCGATCGGGAAGCTCGGCCCGCAGCACGCGCGTGACGCGTTCGCCCGGGTCGATCGGCCGGAGATCGAGGTCTTCGTGGTGCCCGGCGGCAATTTCCCGACGATGTCGTCGGTCGCCGCCTGGGAGCGGGAATTCGGCAAGCCCGTGGTGACCACGAATCAGGCGTCGATCTGGGCGATGCTGCGCGCGTTCAAGAGCGCCGATCGCCTGCCGGCCTTCGGCCGCCTGCTCGGCGAACTGCCGGCCGACGCATAATGGACCACGTAGCCTTCGATCGCGAGCCACCTGCCACCTTGACGACGATGGTCATGGCGTTTGGGGGATGGATCGATGCGGGCCGGGCGGCAACGGGCGCCCTGCGCCACCTGGTCAGCGATCTCGGGGCCGAGCGGTTGGCCTCGATAGATTCCGAAGAGTTTTTCGTGTTGACCCAGGAACGACCCGAGGTGCGGTTGAGGGCTGATGGAGAGCGCGAGATCCTGTGGCCACGGAGCGAGTTCTTCGCGTGGCGCGGCCGCCGTCAGGATGGCGGAGACGGCCTCCTCCTGTTTTGCGGACCGGAGCCCCATCAGCGGTGGCGCACCTATACCAAAGCGTTCCTCGATGTGGCCGAGCGCTGCGGGGTGAGGCGGATCGTGTCGCTCGGGGCGCTTCTGGCCAGCGCTCCTCATACCCGGCCGATACGTGTCACGGCCCGCTGCACCGATCCCGCCGTGCGGTCGCTGCTCGAAGCGTGGGGCATCTATCGCCCGCCGACCTACGAAGGCCCGACCGGTATTTCTTCGATCATCCTGGACGCGGCGGGGCGACGCGACATGCAGCATGTCGGCTTCATGGGACAAGCGCCGCACTATCTCCCAGATGCAGAGAATCCGGCGGCGATCCAGGCCCTGGTGAGCTATGCGGCCCGCCTGCTCCATCTGAGTCCGGACATGTCTCGTTTCGCCGAGGCCATCCAGGATTTCCACACCCAATGTGATCGGGCGGTGGCGCGGGACCGCGCGACACGAGAGCACGTGCGGCGGCTCGAGCAGCAGTACGATGCGGCGGCCGACGAGGAGCGGCAACCGCTGCCTGACGGAGAGCTCGACTCTGAAAAGCTGATGCGAGAGCTCCAGGACTTCCTGCGCAAGCAGGGGGAAGGTGGCGCGGAAGGCCGATAGGCTTCAGCGTGCCGCCACGGGTTCGTGCGCTTTCAGGAAGGTTCGGGCGTGCTCGACGACCTTGCGGATCGTCTCTTTGGACTCCTTCCACGGGTAGATCGATGCCTCGGCGTTGGGCGCGAGGCTCGCGATTTCCATCGCCACGGCGTACGGATGTGCCGGGATGTCGTCCGGCAGGATCAGCATCGGGGTCTGGCAGGAGCGCACGAACTCGCGCGTCACGGTGAAGACGAAGTCGGCCGGCGAGCGGTAGAGGTTGTGCAGGTAACGCTCGATCATCTCCAGCGTGATGTCGGGTCGCCGCGCGCACAGGGCCGGTCCCCAGTTCGTGATGTTGTTGTTCCAAAAGACGTCGGGATTTTCCGGTCGATGTCCGCTCGGCTGGCTGAGCACGGCGGCCACCACGCGGTCGGGCGCCCGTTGGAGCAGCTTGAGGATGAACGGGCCGCCGATGCAGTTGCCCAGGACGAGGAACTCACGGATGCCCAGGTGGTCCATCAGGCCGAGCTGGTCGTCAGCGTAAGCGTCCCACGGCTTCTCGATCTGCAGCGGGCCGGTGGACCGCCCGTCGTTGGCATTTCTCAGATCGGCCGTGATGCAGCGGAAGTCGTCCTTGAACTCCTCCATCGGGTTGAAGGACGCCCGTGTCCAGAAGGAGATCGAGGAATTCAGACCGCCGCCCGGGATCAGCAGCAGCGGGAACCCGGAGCCGATCTCCTCATAGTGGATGCGGACGTCACCGTGTTCGTAGAACGGCATCGGGCTCTCCTCCTGTCGTGGCGCGTCGTGAATTCAACGGAGCCGCGGCCCCGGGTCCATCTTCAGGAAGACCCGGCCGCCCATCGGGTACCACTCCGGCGCAAGCGTGACCGCCTGACCCACGACGTGGAGGTCGCGCCAGCACTCGGCCAAACGGCTCTCGCACCGGTACGAGGTGCTGCCGCCGTGCTGGTACATCAGATCCATCGCCTGGCGAGCGCTCTCGGAGGCGTAGACCGCGGCCAACCGGCAGCGGGCCCGCTGATCGAGGGTGGTCTCTTCGCCGGCCGCGACGGTGTTCCAGACCTCCGTGATCGTCGCGCTGCGGTAGGCGCGACCGGCGTGCAGCATCGTGTCGGCGCGGCCGACCGCGTCCTGTACCTGGGGACTCTCGCAGAGCCGAGCGGTCCTCCCGCGCGGCGTCTTCTCGCCGGCCAGCTCGATCAGTGCGTTGATACCAGCTCGCGCGATTCCGGTGATCACGGCGCTGTGGTGGGGCCCGACCCAGGCTTGCGCGGGCAACGCGTACGACACCCCGGGCCAGCGCTTCCACTGATTGTCGAGCGGGACGCCGGCGTGGACCATCGTCCGCCGCTCCGGCAGGAAGACATCGTCGACCGTCCAGTCGAAGCTGCCCGTCGCACGCATCCCCGAAACGTCCCAGCTCCCCTCGACGATCTGCGCTTCGGAACGCGCGAAGACCCCGCGCCAGAAGACCGAGCTGCCATCCGGGCTGCGGCGCGGCTCTACGCCGTCGAAGATCTGGAAGCTGCCGAGCATCCAGGAGCTCTCCTGGCAGCCCGTGCCGAAGGGCCAGCGCCCGGTGACTCGGTACCCACCCTCGACAGGCACGGCCCGTCCGCCTCCCATCACGGCGGTGCCGGCGATGACGGTGTCGGCCCCGTGCGTGTAGATCTCGTGAACGCCCTCGTCTGGCAGACCGAGCGTGATGAGCTGGCCGATGCTGTTGTTGGCCACATTCCAGCCGACCGAGCCGGCGCCCTCGGCGAGCAGCTCCACCACGCGCACGTAGGTCAGCGGGTCGGCCTGAAGACCACCCAGCTCACGCGGCATCACGAGCTTGTAGAAGCCGGCACTGTGAAGCGCCTCGACCAACGCTTTCGGCAGGCGCTGCTCGCGCTCGAGCTCAGCGTGATGACCGCGGATGACCGACCGCAGAGCGGCCGCGGCCCGCACCACGGGCTGAGCGTCGATATCGGGGGGCAACCGCGTCTCTTCGGCAATGTTCCGCATTGGGCCGCTCGAGCGGGGATGTTCCGCTGGCGACGTCGAAGTGTCAAGCGCCGCGCTACTCCTGTAACCTGTCTGCCCCAGGGGAAAGGGAGGCTCAGATGACAGACAAGATTCGCGTGGGAATCGTGGGAGCAACCGTGACACAAGGGGGCAGCGGCTGGGGCGCCAATGCTCACGTTCCCGCCCTGAACGCTCTGCCCGGCTATGAGCTGAAGGCGGTCTGCACCGCGCACGAGGACACGGCCAAGGCCTCGGCCGCCGCCTTTGGTGCGGAGCACGCGTTCCACCGGTTCAGCGACATGGCGGCGCATCCGGACGTCGACCTGCTCGTCGTCTGCGTGCGAGTGCCCGGCCACCGCGAGCTGGTCATGGCAGGCCTGCAGGCGGGGAAGCCCGTGTGCTGCGAATGGCCGCTCGGCAAGAATCTCGCCGAGGCGGAAGAAATGGCGGGGCTCGCTCGCCAACGCTCGCTGAAGACCATCGTCGGCCTACAGGCGCGCAGCGACCCGACGATTCTGTACGCGCGTGATCTCATCAAGGAGGGTCACATCGGCGAGGTGCTCACGGCAAACCTGAGCACCGTGGCGCAGGCGCAGCTGCAGCGGGGCCCCGGCCGCATCTGGCAGGGCGTACGCGCCAACGGCGCCAACGTGCTGACCATCACGGGCGGCCACGCCATCGACGCGCTCTGCGCCGTGCTCGGCGAGTTCGCCGAAGTCTCGGCCCGCGTGTCGACGAGAATCCCGGAGTGGCGCACCCTCGAAGGCAAGGCGGTTCCGGTCGATTCGCCGGACAGCATCAACGTCGTCGGCCGCATGGTGAGCGGCGCCGAGGTGTCGATCAGCGTGGCCACCGCTCCCTCGAATCCGAGCGGCAACCGATTGGAGATCTACGGGCGAGACGGCGCCATCGTCATCCGGGCGAACGGCGCGCTCAGCCTCGGGCCGAACCAGATGCATGCGGGCAAAGGCAAGGAGCCCTTGGCTGCCATGCCCGTGCCGGACAAGTACAGGTTCGCTCCTAACGGTACTCCGGCCGGTCAGCCCTACAACGTCGCGCAGGCGTACGCGCGAGCCGCCGGCGCTCTGCGTGGCCGCGGGGCCTTCGACGTGGACTTCGATCTCGCCGTCCAGCGCCACAAGCTGATCGACGCGATCGAGCGATCCTCGGCCTCGGGCCGGTCGGTGAAGCTGGGCCAGTGAGGACGTGACGATCATGACCCGACACTTCGGCGTGCTGATTCCGTCCACGAACACCACGGTCGAGATGGAGTGCCGGCTCTTCTTGCCGGCGACCTACCAGGCCCACGTCGGGCGCCTCAAGTCGAGTGGCGGGAGTTTCTCGCCGAGCCGGGATGAGGATATCGATTATCAGTCGCGCTTGCTCGGGACGGCCAGGGTGGAGATGGTGATCCTGGCCCAGACGTCGGCAAGTCTCTTTGCCGAGGACTACGACGACGTCGTCACGAAGCGGATGAGTGCCGGCGCCGGCGTTGTCGCCATCACGTCTGCGCAGGCGGTGGGCCGCGCCGTTCGCGCCCTCGGTGCGGGCCGCGTCGCCATCGTGTCTCCCTACTCGGAAGAGGTCAACCAACGTGCCGCCCGCTATTTCAAGGCGAAGCACGGGCTCGACACCGTGGCCCTCGAGGGCTTCGGCGCGACCGACGCGTATGCCATCGGGAAGCTCGGCCCGCAGAACGCGCGCGACGCGTTCGCCCGCATCGATCGGCTGGAGATCGAGGTCTTCGTCGTGCCTGGCGGCAATTTCCCGACGATGTCGTCGGTCACCTCCTGGGAGCGGGAATTCGGCAAGCCCGTGGTGACCACGAATCAGGCGTCGATCTGGGCGATGCTGCGCGCGTTCAAGAGCGCCGACCGGCTGCCGGCCTTCGGTCGCCTGCTCGCCGACGTGCCAGCCGGGTGATCTTCGTTTACCCGGGAAGCGTGTCGTAATGGGCGCTGTCGGACGAGCGTTGACGTGCGGGGGCTACGCGGCGGATTCGGCGGCGAGGGCGCGGGCCGACTCGACGCGTGAGAAGTACGCGTAGAAGGTCAGAAAGGCCAGCGCGTAGATCGCCCCCGCGAGGCAGTACGGCATCGTCCAGTTGCCGGAGGCCATGAAGGGCCCGGCGATCCACGCGCCCACACCCATGGGGAACTCGCTGAAGGCGTGCATGATGCCGTTCGTCGTGCCGCGCTCGCGGTCCTTCACGACCTCCATCGAGAACAGGCTGTAGATCGGATCGGTGAGCGACTTGTTGGGGAACGCGCCGCCGATGAACACAATGGTCAGAAGGTAGGCGACGCCTGCCGTCACCACGCCGGGGGCGAGGGCGATCAGAATCAGGAACGGCACCCCGAGGAATTTCAGGTATGCCACCGTACGGACGCGGCCGAGCCGGCGGACGACGACGGGGCTCAGAAGCGTCGCGAATGCGGTGACGATCGAGCCGGCGCCGAAGATCACGCCGATCGCCGTGGTCGACGCGTGGAGCTCGTGGGCGAAGAACACGGCGAAGAACGGCGCCGTCATCCCGAGCGCCAGCCCTGCGCCCCCCTCCGTCAACGCCAGCATGCTGATCGTCCCGTGGCTCTCGAGGCTTCGCCACCACCGCTTGATGTCGATCGGCTGCCATCGCTCGTCGATCAGGTAGATCGGAAGCGCCGAGCACAGCATGACGGGCAGGACGCAGAAGAGACCCGCCCGCAAGGCGCCGGCGCTCTCCGGCCCGAGCCCGAGGAGCGGGGCGAAGGCCATCGGGAGCACGCCCGCCAGAAGGTTGCCCAGGCTCGCGGCGCCGACTGTCAGGAACGAGCCGATGCTGAACAGGTGCACGCGCTCGGCAGGCTGGCTCTGCTCCACCATGAACGGCGGGCCGACGATCGCGTGACCGCCCTCGAAGGCGCCCTGCACAGCGGCCAGCACGAGCAGCGCCATGGGATCGTGGGCAAGGATCAGTCCAGCCGTACCGAGGATGTTGCCGCTGTAGGAAATCAGAAAGACGCGGCGCCGCCCGAAGAGGTCCGACAGGATCCCCGAGGGGATGACGGAGAGACCGTGAGCAATCCAGTTGATCGAGGCGAGCTGCGCGACGAAGAGCGTGTCGTGTCCCGAGGCGAGCAAGTAGAGATAGAACAGGAGCCGCCAGATGCTCACCGAGAGCCCGCTGAACGGAGTGCGCAGCAGCAGGAGTCGCGCGTTCCGGCTGAAACCGCGCACGCGCCGCAGATAGTCCCCGCCGCGGCGCGCCTGCCGGAGGAGGATGAGGGCCACGAGGATCGTGAACGCGATGCCAAGAAGCCAGACGACGCGGGGGACCTGCGTGCCCTCGTCCGGCGCGTGCGCGTGTCCGACGTCGCCCCAGGCCACCGTGCTCGTGAGCGCGAGGAGACCCGCCAGGGCGGCGGGAGCCACCCCATACGTTGCGCTCGCTCTTGACGTCGCGCGAACCTCGACCATATAACGTCTCCCTACCCCGATTACGGTGAGCTCGGGAGGAGTCCATGATCGCAAAAGCGGGCGTGGTTTTCGCCTCATTCTTTCTGCTCCTGGCGACATGGGGTGGGGAGGCCGCCGGCCAGAACCGGCCCGAAGGCGAGCTGACCATCGCCTTCGACGCCTCCATCGCGCCCACGTTTCTCGATCCCGCCGAGACCTCGGGACTCAGCACACCGTTCGTCTTCCTCTATGCCCTGCACGACGCGCTGATCAAGCCGCTGCCCGGCAACAACATGGGGCCGTGCCTGGCCGAGTCGTGGAAAGAGAGTCCGGACGGGCTCGTGTACGAGTTCAAGCTGCGAGAGGGGCTCAGGTTCCACAACGGCGATCCGTTCACGGCCGAGGACGTGAAGTTCAGCTTCGCCCGCTACCGGGGCGTCTCGGCCAAGATCCTGCACGAACGGGTCAAGGCCGTCGAGATCGTCGACCCCCAACGCGTGCGGTTCGTCCTGAGCAGCCCCTGGCCGGACTTTCTGGTGTTCTATGCCACGCCGGCCACCGGCGCGGCCTGGATCGTGCCCAAGAAATACATCGAGAAGGTCGGCGAGGACGGCTTTGGCCGCCATCCCGTGGGGCTGGGGCCCTTTCGGTTTGTGCGGATGAGCCCGGGCACCGAGCTGGTGCTCGAGGCGAATGAGCAGTACTGGCGCAAGAAGCCCTCCATCAAGCGCGTCGTCATCAAGGGCGTCCCCGATCGCACCACGCGCCTGGCCATGTTGAAAACCGGCGAGGCGGATCTCGGCTACCTGATGGTCGGCCTCGAGGCGGCGAGCATCAAGGCCGACCCCAAGCTTCGGCTGCTCCACGTCATCCCCACCGCGAGCTGGTGGGTCGAGTTCCCGGAGCAGTGGAAGCCGAAGTCGCCCTGGGCCGATCGCCGCGTCCGGCTGGCGGCCACCCTGGCCATCGACAAGCAGGGCATCAACGAGGCGGAGCGGCTGGGCTACTCGCGTCTGACCGGATCGATCATCCCGAGCATCATGGAGTTCGCCCTCCGGATCGAACCGTATCCCTATGACCCGGCGCGGGCCAAGCGCCTCCTCGCCGAGGCCGGCTATCCCAATGGCTTCGATGCCGGCGACGTGACGCCGCTCCCTCCGTTCACCAGCATGGGCGAGGCTCTCAGCAACAATCTGGCCGCGGTCGGCATTCGCACGCGGGTGCGCAGCATGGAGCGGGCGACCTACATGGAAGCGTGGCGAACCAAGAAGCTGCAAGGGCTCATCCTGACGGTGACCGCGGCGCAGGGCAACGCCGCCTCACGCATCGAGGCCTTCGTCATCAGCAGCTCCACCTATGCCTATGGCGGCTATCCGGACATCGACGACCTGTTCCGGACGCAGGCGCAGGAGCGCGACCGAAAGCGGCGCGAAGCACTGCTTCATCAGATTCAGCGGCTCATGCACGAGCGGGTGATGCACGCTCCGATCTTCGAGCCCGCCACGTTGCACGGAGTGGGACCACGGGTCGAGGAACCGGCCATCGGTCTGAATCCGGTGCTCTTCTTCGCCGCACCCTACGAGGACATCCGCCTGAAGAAGCCGTGAGGTGGCCTCACCTCGCCTCGTTTACCCGGGCAGCGTGTCGTAGTGGTGCCAGTTCCCGATCACTTCCTTCGCATACAAGTCCGCGATCTCTTCCTTGGAGTAACCGAGCAGGCCCAACACTTCCTCGTTGTGCTCGCCCACCTTCGGCGTCGAGCCCACGACGGCCGGCGTCCGGCTGAAGTGCCAGAAGTCGCCGGACACGGCGATCGTCCCCGCCAGGAAATCCGGAACCTCCACCATCGCCCGTCGCTCCCACGGATGGGAATCCCGGGCCGCCTGCGGGATCGTATTCACCGGCGCCGCCACCACGTCGTGACGCGTGAAGTGGGCGATGGCGTCCTTCATCGTCATGGTGGACATCAACGCACGCATCGCCTCGTTGACGGCCGCCGCATGCTTGCTGCGCTCGTGGCGGGTGATGAAACGCGGGTCTGTCTGCCACTCCGGTTTCCCGAGGGCGCTACAGACCCGAGGCCAGTGGTGCTGGTCTCCAGCGGCAATCAACACCCAGCCGTCCTTACACGGGTACATGCCACTCGGCGCTGAATCAGATATGCCGCGCTTGGGCTCGGTTCCCGCGCCGTGGTAGGCGGTGATGGGGATCTCCGTCAGGCTGTAGCCGGAGTCCGCGAGGCAGACGTCGATGCTCTGTCCCGCTCCTGACATGCTTCGCTCGTGGAGCGCTGCCAGAGTCCCAATCGCGGCGTGCAGCGCGGTGGTGCGATCGATGATGGGAACTCCCGCGCGAATCGGCGGCATGCCGTCGTCGCCGGTGACCATGGCGATGCCCGACATGGTCTGGCCGATGGGGTCGTAGCCGATCTGATCGCGATAGGGACCGAACTGCCCGTACGCGGAGACGTTGACCATGATGATGCGCGGGTTCAGCGTCTTCAGCGCGTCATACCCGAAGCCCATCTCCTCGATGGTCCCGGGCCGAAAGTTCTGCACGACCACGTCGGAGACCTTGATCAGCTTTCGCAGAGCCGTCTTCGCGTCCTCCTTGCGCAAGTCCATGCTGACGCTCTTCTTGCCGGAGTTGTACTGGACCCAGTACGCGCTCTGCTTGCGGACCCACGGCGCGTGGTACCGGGTCTCCTCGCCACCCAGGCGCTCGATCTTGATGACTTCGGCGCCCAGACGAGCGAGCACCTGGGCGCAGCGGGGTCCCGCCTGATGACGACCGAGATCGATCACGCGGATACCGTTCAAGGGTCCTTTGCCGTCTGTCATTGCCTGCCCTCCGCCAGCCGGGTGAGCGCGTCGTGGATGCGCCGGTCGATCTCGATGCCCTCGCGAGCGAGACGCGCGCGCTCGCGATGCGCCCGCTCGCCCGGAATGCGGATCTCGTCGACGCCTGCCTGCCGCGGCGTCGCCTTGATCGCGGCGATCTCCGCGGTCAGCGCGCGCCGGTACTCTTTCAGAGGAACGAACAGATCGGGTTTGTACGCGATGAAGAGGTACTCGGCGCTCACGCCGAGCGCGTGCATCGCGAGCGCCAGGGCGTAACCTTTGTGCCCGCCGAACGGCAGGAGCGCGCCGCGCCGCGCGGCCGCCGCGTCCGTCGTGGGACGGCCGCGCTCGTCGATCGCCACGCCCTCGGGCAGCGGAATGCCGAGACGCGCTCGGAACTGGAGATCGGTGCCCATGAACGCGGAGGTGCCCAGATCGATCACCAGCGGGTCGCCGTCCATCGGGAAGCCGAAGGCGATCGGATTGGTGCCCAGCGCCGCCCTGGCGCCGCCCAGCGGGGCGACCATCGGCGGCGCAGCCACCGTGTGGATACCGATCAAGCCCGCTCGCGCCGCCATCTCCACGTAATAGGCGCTGCGGCCGCTCATCCAGATGTTGTCGACGCCGACGAGCGCGAAGCCGTGCGCGCTGGCCCGCTCGATCACCGCTCGGGTCGCGTAGTACATCCCCAGCATGCCGCTCTGGTTGCCGCCGTCCAAGAGCACCGACACGCTCGTCTCCCTGAGCACGCGCATCGGCCGGCGCGGGGCCTTGAAGCGGGGGTCGTCGGCGACGTTGAGCAGCTTCGGCAGGCCGGAGTACTCGTAGCCGCACAGCGCCGCGTCGATCACGTGATCGGCGAGGATGCGGGCCTCCTCGGCCTCGTACCCGATCCCGCGCATCGCCCGCTCGGACAGCGCGCGCGCCTCGGCGACACTCAGGCGGACGCGTTCGGTGGTCTCGGCCGGCACGCCCTGGAGTATCATCCAGCCCGCAACGCTTTGTCACGGAGGAGCGACGCCATGACGACCGGGGCGCTCGTGATCGACTGCGACGGCCACATCCTCGAACCGCCGGATCTGTGGGAGATCTATCTGGAACCCGCCTATCGCGACCGGGCGCTCCGGATACGCGTCGGTGACGACGGCTTCGAGCATCTCTTGATCGACGGCCGGCCCTCCACGATTGCCCGCCCGGGCCAGCTCAGCACCCTCGGCGGCATGGGCAAGCGGGTCGACGAGGCGCGCGAGCTCCGCGAGCGCGCGATGCGCGGGGACGTTCCGCCTGCGGAGGTTCGCGGCATCCGTCCCACGCCGGAGCAGACGTACCTCGGGGGCGCTGCGTTCGGCACCATGGACATGAAGGAGCGCGTGCAGCTCCTCGACCGCGAGGGGATGGCGAAAGCCGTGCTCTATCCCACGCTCGGCCTGCTCTGGGAGGCCGAGCTGTTCGACCCCGAGCTCTCGAGCGCGTATTGCCGCGCCTACAACCGCTGGATCGCCGACTTCTGCCGCGACTCCGGCGGCCGGCTGATCCCCATCGCGCATCTCTCGCTCGGCAATCCAGCAGAGGCCGCGCGCGAGCTCGAGCGCGCGGTGAAGGACGGCTGCCGCGGCGCCTTCGTCTGTCCGTTCACCATCACGCGCGTGCCCCACGGCGATCCGCGCCACGACGCGGTCTTCGCGGCGGCGCAGGACCTCGACGTTCCGCTGGCCGTGCATCCGACGTTCGAACCGATCGCGTTCAACGTCCACCATCGCTTCGACAAGTTCGGCTGGGCGGTCTGGTACTTCAATCTCTTCGCCGGCCAGGGCGTGCAGCAGGCGTTCGCCACCTTCTTCCAGTTCGGCGTCTTCGAGCGCTTCCCGCGCCTGCGCGTGGTCGTCCTCGAGTCCCAGGCCGGCTGGATCGGTTACTTCCTCGACCGCGCCGACGCGACCTTCACCGGGACGCCGCTCGGCGCGACCGTGCGGCTGAAGGAGAAGCCGTCGTACTACTTCAAGCGGCAGTGCTTCATCTCGGCGGACCCGGACGAGCGCACGATCGCCGCGCTGATGCCGCACGTCGGCGAGGACAAGTTCTTCTGGGCGAGCGACTACCCGCATCCCGATCATCCCGGCGCGTATCTGGAAGAGCTGCGCGGGATGGTCGCGCCGATGACGGAGTCCGGGCGCCGCGGAATTCTGGGCGAGAACGTCGCGCGAGCCTACCGGCTCGATCTGGATCCTCGAACGTCTTGCCCTTCTTGTCCCAGTACGGATTGAACGCCTTGACCGGCTTGTGGCCCAGATCCTCTAGCCGCGCCACCGATCGCTTCCACTCATCCGCGTCCGGCAAGTAGAACACCAGCAGGTTGTCCTCGCCGGGAGCCCGTCGTCGAGCGGCGCTGCGACCCCGGCGATCGGCGCCTCACCTCCGGCAAGCCGGTCATCCATTCGATCATTCCTGCGCTACTCTAACGCGGCGAAACCTGAACCACACAGAAGAGCGTGCCCCCAGGGTCCTCCAGGACGACGAAATCGCTGCGGGGGCGATATCGCCACAGGTATCGGCGAGCGCCGAGCTTCACCAAGCGCTCCACTTCGCCATCTTTGTCGTCCGCGTAGAGGTCCACGTGCAACCAGCTTCGTCGTTCCCGGCGGGTGTCCCGTGCTTGAAACGACAGGTTCGGACCCTTGCCCTCCGGGTCCTGAAGCACCACCCAGCCGTTACGCGCGGGTTCTCTAGGAACATAGTGGAGGGCGTCCTGCCAAAACGCCACCGTGCGTTCAAACTCGCTGCAATGCATGACAATGCAACCGATGCGCACGCTCATCAGTCTCCAGCCCTCCGAATCGCGACAACCGAGGATGCCGCCGAACGCTCAGGACAACTTGCGGCGCGGCACGCCGTCATGTTCATCCTGTTGTCAGGCGGCCGGCCGCAAGTGTTCAAGAAGGAATCCGATGACCTCTGAGTCGTAGCCTGCCGGGTCGAAGGATAAGAAGTCTTGGTGACGGGCACCGGTGACTACCCACAGTCGTTTTGGTTGGACTGCCGCACGGAAAAGCTCTTCGGACTCCGCGAGTGTTGTGTGCTGGTCGCGCGACCCTGCGACCACGAGAACCGGTGACCCCAGGCGGTCGATCGAACGAATCGGCTCAAGGTCCCGCGGCGAGATGTGCAGCCGCGGTTGGAGCTGGACGAGCAGCAACGGCGTGAGTGCAGGCGCGAGCGGTCCCAACCTGATGCGGATTCTGTTCTCGATAGCGCGGGCAACGCGGGGATACACAGCCTCGAGAACGACCGCGTCGAAGCCCGATGGTTGAGGGCTAAGTAGGACGGCTGCGCCGCCGAGAGAACAGCCGATGACCCCGATCCGACGCGAGGGCACCGTGCGCTTGAGCCACCCAAGTGCTGCACGGACATCGCCGGACTCGCGCGACCCCATGGTGATCGCAACGCCCGGGGTTTCGCCATGGCCTTGGAGATCGATCAGGAGGACAGAGAAGCCGTGGCCCAGCAACAGCTTCGCCCGCGACAGCATGGACGAGCGGTCAGCGCGTATAGAGTGGAGAAGAAGAACGACCGGAGAGTCGCCGCCTTGATTGAGCCACCAACCGGCGATGGCATGCCCCGGCCCCGGAAGCGAGACCACCTGAGCCGGGAAACCGGCGGGCAGTGGGACCGGACGGTTGACTGGCCTAACGAGCTGGGAACCAAGCTGCCATGAGGCGGTAGCGCCCATAACGAGCGCACCGATCCCAAGTGCGATGAGGGCGCGTGCTCGGATATCTCGAAACGTCATGCCGCCCGCCTAGCGCCGGGTATCAGCCGCGGCCGAAGGCCGCCGGCTGCATGCCGAAGTTCGACGCCGGGCCACCACGCACTTTTTGGGCACTGCTCAAGCCATCCCCCGATGGAACTCAGCGCGGAACCTGACCGCGGACAGCTAGAGCGGGCGTGTGCAGCGTGAAGGGCCCCTCCGGAAGATCGCCGAGGACAGCCCGGCGCAGGCGGGCCTGCAAGGCTGCCCGGCGCTCCGTAGAGAGTCCCGCAACGTAGGCGCCCGTCGGCCCCGCGGGCTCCAAGTGAGGTAGCCAAAAATCGTCGAACCCGGTGAACTCCATCGCAACGGTAAGGATAGTCTCCGTCACATCGACCAGGTCGTGCGCGCCGAATTTTCCTGACAGCGCACCGCGCCGGCTGGTGTCGCGGTTGCGCACATGCCTCGCCTCCGCGGAAGGATCGAGCGCGACGGCAGCGTCCCAGAAGACATGCACCAGGCCCTGTCCAGCGGCCTCGGCGTCCCAGACGCAGCCGCCTACGATGCCGCCGGGCCTGGTCACCCGACACATCTCGAGAATGGCCCGGTCCATGTCGGGGATGAACTGCAAGACGAGGAGAGACAGCGTTCGATCGAAGGTTGCGTTGGCGTACGTCAACGCCCGGGCGTCGCCGACATCAAAGCGCAGGCGAGGCGCCGATGCGTGCTCACGCGCAAACGCGACGTAGGTCTCCGTGGGATCAACTCCAACGATCTCCGACCGGCTCGTGCGGGCCGCGGCCGTCATCGCGAGAGCGCCTGTACCACAGCCGACGTCGAGCAGCCGGTCTCCGTCAGTGAACCCGGTGAAGTCGAGGAACATCTCCGCCAGTCGCCGGCTCCAGCGGGCCATATATCCTTCGTACGCCTCGGCGGCGCCGAACATACTTACGCTCCTCCGTTGGGTTCGATCACGCCACTCGTGCCCCTCGGCGCCGAACGATACTGCCGTTCAGCGGCGGAGGGGAGAGGGCGCGCAGCGACCGACCCCTCCGTCCGTCTGCAACGGCGGGTTACCCGGCGACCCGGTGCGCTCTGAAGGCGAGAAGGGCCACGGCCGCTCCCGCAAGCAGCCCTAGAAGGCCGAGCAGTCCTTCTCCATGGACGCCGAGAAACACGGTCGAGAACGAAGGTTGAAGTCCGTTTGCCGCGATGGGTACAACGCCACCGGCCAGAGCAGCGGCGGCCACTGCGAGCACGGCGCCATACAAACCCAGTGCAAGGAGTCGGGTTCGCCCAGCCCCTGACATCCCACGGAGAAGGACCGCAGCACGGGCCGACAAGAAGCCGTTCAGAGGACCGGTGACGAGGTTCAGTAGCGCTGACCATTGGAGGCCATAGCTCCAGATAGCCGCCGACAAGACCACGACAGCCGTTCCGAGGATTCTCCTACCGAGGGCGTTCGTCATTCCTGCGTCCGGATAACGACGCCGCTTAGCGGCCGGAGCGAGTAACGCGAGCTCCGGTCCGCTGAAGCGGCTCGTTCGACGACCGCCGCCGCTTGGCGAGGCCTCGATTCGCCGTCCAGGCACGCTTCGCCTTCTGCGGCAACTCGACGGAGACGAAATAGGCAGCCGGGTAGAGATAGTCTTCACCGGATTCGTCGATGACTCGCACGTAGCCGGTAGCCGCCGCGCCCTTGTCGTGCAGCACGCGGTAGACCTTGCGGATCTCAAGATCTTCGGCGCCGCGATTCTCAACGCAGAGAGCGTATCCCTTCTCCCGGGTCGTCATGGCTCAGTCTAGAAACCTCTTGATCTTGTGGCGAACGCGTCCGATTCCATATGCCTCATACCAGTGGATCTCGGCACGCCGCAGCTCGCCGCTGGCGATGCGGACCGTGGCGATCCCTTTGCTGGGCGTGGAGCTGCCGTGGCTGGACGAGGTCGTGCGCGCCCGGCGGCCCGAGCGGCTGCCAGTCGTCCTCACGCGTGACGAGGTGCGCGCGGCGCTCGGGCGGCTCGATGGGCCGGCGCGGCTCATGGCGTGCCTGCTCTACGGCGCGGGTCTTCGCGTACTCGAGTGCTGCAGGCTGCGGGTACAGGAAGAGCAGTGCGCTCAGCGCCTGGTTTTGGGTGGACGCGGCGACGTGACCGTCCACGGCGAGCGACGACAGGAACCGTGCGACCTCCGGCGCGCCCATCTCGGCCGGGTGCCGCTTGCCGTGAAAGAAGATGTATCGCCTGATCCAGCCGACGTATGCGTCCTCGGTGCGGCGGCTGTAGTGGCGAGCGCGGATGGCGTCACGGACACGGTCGAGCAAGCGGGGCTTGGGGTAGGCCGTCGGCGTCTCATGAACGGCGAGCATGGAGGACGATAGCGCGCCGGACCGGCGCAACGCAAGAATGCACGACGGTGATGTCACCGAAAGGTCACACCGCTGAGCGCCGGCGCGGACCGGGGTGGCGGTCCCACGACAGCCGCGGCGCGCCCATACGCCACAGCCTTGCGGAGGTTTCGCGGGCGGTGTATCACGAGTCGGGCGACAAAGAAATCGGAGAGGAGATCATCGTGGCGAACTACATCCCAAGCCCCAGGCAGTGGGTGCGCGAGCAGGTCGAGCTCTACGAGGGCAGTGGCGGGAAGGAAGGCACCACGCTCCGCGACACCGGGCTGCCGGTGATCATCGTGACCCACACCGGCAACAAGACGGGCGCGATTCGCAAGACGCCGCTGATGCGCGTCAAGGACGGCACCAGCTACGTCCTCGTCGGCTCGCTGGGAGGAGCGCCGAAGCACCCGGTCTGGGTCTACAACCTGCGCGCCAACCCCGCCGTGGAGCTTCGCGACCACACCACCGTCCAGACGATGCGGGTCCGCGAGGTCAAGGACGAGGCCGAGCGGGCGCGGCTATGGAAGCTCGCCGTCGCGGCGTATCCGCCGTACGAGGAATACCAGGCGAAGACCACGCGACGGATCCCGGTGTTCATCGCAGAGCCCAAACGCTAGAGGAGCGCGCAACCGTGAAAGTCGTCGATGCCATCGCCCGCATTCTCAAGATCGAGGGCACGGAATTCCTGAGCGCCTATCCGACGACCGCGGTGATCGAGGCCGCGGCCAAGGCTGACATCCGGCCCGTGCTCTGCCGCCAGGAACGCGTGGGCGTCGGCATCGCCGACGGCTATGCGCGCGTGAAGAACGGCAAGACGCTCGCGGTCTTCTGCATGCAGTACGGCCCCGGGGCCGAGAACGCCTTCCCCGGCGTGGCCACCGCATACTCCGATTCCACGCCGATGCTGCTCCTGCCGCTCGGCCACCCGCGCGACCGTGCCCAGGTCTTCCCCTTGTTCAGCTCGGCGCGCACGTACGCGTCGGTGACCAAGTCCGTCGAGACCATCACCGTGGGCAGCCAGGTCGTGGACGTCATGCGCCGGGCCATCAGCCTGATGCGCATGGGCCGCCCGGGCCCGGCGATGGTCGAGATCCCCGCCGACATCCTGAACGAGGACGTGCCCGAGACGTTGATCGATGCGTACCGCCCGGTCAAGGTGACGTCGGCTGGCGCCAATGTCCGCGACGTCGAGACGGCCGCCCGGGTGCTTCGCGACGCGCGGCGGCCGGTGATTCACGCCGGTCAGGGTGTGCTGTACGCCGAGGCGTCGGATGATCTGCTCGAGCTGGCCGACCTGCTCCAGGCTCCGGTCATGACCACGATGGAAGCCAAGAGCGCGTTCCCCGAGGATCACCCGCTCGCGCTCGGCACCGGTGGCCCGGCCGTGACCGGACACACCTTGCAGTATCTCCGCGAGGCCGACGTGGTCTTCGGCATCGGATGTAGCTTCACCCGCCACGGGATGGCGGCCAGTATCCCGGCCGGCAAGACGCTCATCCACGCCACCAATGACGAGCGCGACCTCAACAAGAACTACGCGGCCGAGTACCCGCTCCTGGGGGATGCGCGTCAGCCCTCAGCTTTCAGGAAAGAGCGCACCCGCGGGTGCGCTCTTGGCCGTCCAGCGTGAGACTAGACGCTAGTTGATGTCGCCCGAATTCCCATCGATCGAGTTGACCCATGAACCGTTATCGCCGGCGTGGTAGACCCAACCCCACCACGCGAGGTCGAAACCCAATGTGCTCGAGAAGTAAAAGGTCGTCCAGTCCCGGTAACCAGGGCAAGCAGCCCCACCCACAACGCCAGGCAAGATGACGCACATGTAGTTAAACGTTCCGATGTTGCCACTGGTTCGGTAGTCGGGGGGGTCTTTGAGCGTCCCAGTAAACACCGTACTCCGGTAGCCCCCTTCGAACGTCCCGGTCACCCCAGCCGCAACAGTATCGTTGGTATCCGGATCGAAAAAACCGGGGCTCTCACCCGGAACCGTCACGAAGGATCCCATGTACTTGAGAACGGCACAGAACGTGTCCGGGTTCTCGCTCAACTGCCAGACCTGGATTCTACGGTGGACCTCATCGTAGGCCCAGTAGTTGCCAAACTCCCCAGAATCGGCGTCACCGATGATGTGCTGGATGACGTTGATCACCAGCCTGGCTCCGGTCGTGTTGCACTCGGCGGCGTTCAGTTGCGTCCCAAAATTGAGGTGCTCGGAGGGTTTTGCCACCGCCTGTTGAACCAGCAGCAGCCAAAACAGGAACAGCGGAAGATAGATTCTTCGCATTGCCGTTCTCCTTCCGGTCGCAAAGGCCGTGAGCCAGAAACCTAAGGTTTGTCCAGAAGATCCCTTCTGGAACTTCCATGTCCTCAGCAAAGCGCGTGCCCGCCTGGGAGCGTTCTTCTGGCGGTCGCGGCTGTGATCAACTCGAGCGAACCGCGGAGCCTTCGGCAAGCTGAGCAAGTGGCGGTGCGAGCGAGTGAAACCGCCGTCGGCGGCGCGCAAGAACAACGACGGTCCGCGAGGAACAGGGACAGCCGCGGCACCGAGAAAGTCGGGTGCAGCTGCAAGGGGTATGGCGCCGACACCATGGCGCTGCTGCCATAGAGCCGGCCGGCGGGGCGGTCCTTCAGATCA
>QHRU01000038.1 GCA_003220225.1 Candidatus Rokuibacteriota bacterium | reverse complement strand
TACATCTCACGAGCATCGGCGTTGTCGTCAGCGATCAGAATGAGGGGTCGCGTGAACGCTCCGGTTGCGGCTCTGGCTGCGCCTCTGTCCGTTCGCACGTCGCTCCCCTCGCAGCTACGGAGTCCCCGCGAGAACGCAACACTCGCGCCATAGGTGAACCTACGAATAATCGCGCGTTCTGGTCAAGGAAAGGCCCATGCCGCTAGTAGATGTAGGGAAAGATTTTCCCTACTACGCAATGGTTGGTCGCTGATCTGCGACGCGTTCGCGGGAGATCATTCCGGACGCGCCCTGGCGCGGGACGATCATGATGCCGGCCCTGGTCGCCGTCTCGCTATGCGGCGTGCTCATAGCGTTGCCCGACGCTCAGGCGCAAGCATCCGAGACGTGTGTCAAGGAGGCCCGCGCTGCGCTGGAAGTGGACTCGCCTACGGCATTCGGTCCCGAGGCGATCGTTGAGGGCCCGAAGACAATCGCCACAGTTGAACGCGAGGAACTGGCCAACATCGCGAAGTGCTCTCAGTGTCCTCAGACGCCTTTTGGTTACCAATACCCAGAGTGGGAGCAGTTCAAGCGCCTCATCCGCCCCGGCGATTGCCTCATGTTCTTTCGCTCTAACCCATGCTCATGGGCGCACGCCTTTGGGAGCGAGGGATACGTCTTGGTGAGAGAGGGCCGGATCGTGGAAATCCTCGCGACCAAGATTCAGTAATGCCCTTGCCCTTTCTTCTGCCTGGCCGCACCTGGGTTTCGTCATCAGCCTGCTCCACCTCACCGAGTGGGACGCCGCGCATTGGCGCTACGCTCTTCGTAGCCGTCACGCCCACTCAATCATCGGTGGATCGGCCTGGCAGTCGGCGCTGTGGCGGCGGTGCAGCGCGCGGCGTGGGATGCGCTGACCAGGCTAGAGGCGAAAGAACCGCGGCACTCCAGACTCGACAGCCACGGATGACGCGCCCGCCTGATGTCGGTGAAGGGGACGACTGTACACGCACGATGCGGCCTAGCGAGGGGTGATGTTCGCCGATGGGGACGATTGCGCTTTCTCGAAGATGAGAATCGTTTCGACGCGCCGGGTATCATCGGCGTACTCGCGGCGGCTATCACGATTGAATGCGATGCCACGCGATACATAGTACGAATAGCCCTCATTTTCCCGCTCTGGATCACCGTAGATCGTACGCGCCCGCTCGACTGGTTCTCCCATCTCCACGCCTTGTGATGTCCTGAGAGGCGTCTCGCCGAACCGGCGGCGTGCATCGGTAAACTGGATTGACGCGATCTTCTGACTTTTCAGGTACACGACGACGATTTCTCCGGTGTCCAGTCGGAAAAGTCGCACGCTGTACGCCAACTCTGCATTATGGCCGCCGACCGTTGAGCCCCACGCGCGCACTAGTTCCTCTTCCGTCATCCCGATTCGGACGCCGCCGTAGCCAACGCCGTCCTCAATCACATGGCCGAACCGGCTCCGAGCAAGCACAACGGGCCGATCGCTCGCTGAGGGATGCGACGCAACAAGCGCGCCACACGCCACATGAATTGCTGCTATACCGAGCAGGGCGACGGAAACGGCAAATGCGTGGCCGACGCGACACCAAGCGTGCCGCGTAAGCGGCTGCGTGCGTTCGTTTCGTGCGGTTTCGCACTCAACCATCGCGGCAGTGTAGCCCGAGCACCTCCCGCTGGCGTAGCATCATCGCGGGAGGGCACCCATGAGTAGGCTTCTGACCGCGGCGCTGTTCGTGCTGTCCTCGGCTGCGCCAGCTTCCGCCGAGTGCGCGTGGGTGCTGTGGACTTATGCGTCCTATTCAAGTTACGGGAACTACTGGGCGCGGCACGATGCGTTTGAGTCCCGGAAGCAGTGTATCGGCTTCCTCGACCCCGAAGCGGGCCGCGTCGAAAGTCCTTGGCGCCTCAGCGAGACATATCGAAGCGTTCCCCTCGTGGAGGGCGGTCGCGCCCTCCTTCGCTGCTTCCCCGACACTATCGACCCGCGCGAGCCGAAGGGCGGGCGATGATGCTCTCACATCCGCGCCTTCGTGGAGAGGCGGGAGCCGAGCTTCTCGGGCCGCTGAGGTCGTTGACCGTGCGCGCCAGCCTCACCGTTACTCTGGGTGTCCTCGCCGTCGCGGCGATGACGGCATGCGCGACAAGCTCCCCGGCCGAGCAAGCCCTGCGTCAGCGCAGCCGCGAGGCCGCGATCGTGTGCGCCAAGAAGTTCCCCGGGGTCGACTACTGGTGGGATCGCTGGAGCGGCGCGCTGACGGTCAGTGTCAACCTTCGAGACTATCCACGCCTGTCCGGAGATCAGTCAGGCTTCGCGGCATGCGTCGACGCGGAGATCGCGGCGCGCTCGCCGGGTCCCTCGGAGCGGCTGGCACCGACGTCGGCGGCGCGAACAACCGTCCATGTCGACGAGGCCGGTGGCAGAATCCTGGCACCGGTCACCGTGAACGGCAGGTTCCACGGACGGTTCATCGTCGACACGGGGGCTTCGCTGACGCTGCTGGCGACGGACGGGGTGCGCTCGCTCGGCATGGCGCCGCGGGAAGGCGCGCCCATCATGTCGCTCCAGGCGCCCATGGGCCGCGCCATCTGGCGGCCTGCCATCACGCTGGGCTCGCTGCGCGTGGGCGACGTGATCGTGGAGGACATCGAGGCCGTCGTGAGCGAGAGCGTCCGGGGAGCCGACGGCCTCCTCGGCCAAAACTTTCTCCGTCACTTCCGCGTCACGATCGAGCGGGGCGTGCCGAACGTGCTGCTCCTCGAGGCTCGACCAGCGGCCGGGGCACCCGAGTAGGATGGTGAGGCTCAGGCTTTCGCTGAGGCTGATCTTGGCGACGCGATCAGTCCGTTCCTTCGTCTTCGTTCTCGCCGGCCGTTCGTTTTTTTTCATGATCGCCGGCATCTACGCCCGCCACTCATGCGATGAGCAGGCACGGTGAACTTCGACCGCGAAACCCTCTCAGGCCGCGTCACGCGCACCCGGCGTTGCCGGTCACAAAATTGGTGGCCCCGGGGAGATTCGGCCGTGATTGCACACGTCGCCTCGCTGGATCAATCCGCGCCGCGTAGCGCGGAAACCTCAGCGACATCGACTCGCGTCGTGCGTCCGCACGGCGTGCGCATCGAGACGCCGCGCGGCAGCGGCACCGCCGTTAACCGGACGTCACGAGCTCGATGAACCGCTTACGGCTCGGTGACCAGTAGTAGATTGCGGCGCCCGCTTCACAGTAGATGAGAACGACGCCGGGATTCTTGAGCCGGACACGTCGGGCGCGATGCTCGACGCCGGCCCATTCGTCCACGACTCCGGGCGGCATGATCTTGATCGCATTTCGCCCCGGTGAGCTCACCCCCCACCAGCGCTGGAGATGAGCACGCCGGAAGCGCCCACCAACGTCGAGGAGCACAACGAACCAGAACTCCTCCTTGGCGTACTGCCTACCGTCCTCTGTCCGTGCTGGCCTGGGGCGACCGCTCCGAAGCAGGACCGCAAAATCGGGGCGCCCGTCGCCGTCGAAGTCCGCAACTACGAGTCCGGGCGAGGCACTCCGACACCGCGACTCGACGTCGTCCGGTTCCACCAGTCTTGCGTTTGGATCGATCCGACGGATTTCGGCCTCGAGTCGCGGATCGCCAGCGGTCGCCGCCGACGGCCGGCCATTGCTGGCGGGCGAAATGAGGACGGCGAGGATGACCGCCCCTGCGGCAACGACGCGCGTCACTCTTCCCTCAGGCGCTTGCCCCGGGATTTGCGATTGCGGCCGTAGGCTAAGACGCCTGCCCTCCTATTCTGAAAGACCATTCCACCCCTATGAT
This sequence comes from Candidatus Rokuibacteriota bacterium, assembly GCA_003220225.1. GTDB lineage: Bacteria > Methylomirabilota > Methylomirabilia > Rokubacteriales > CSP1-6 > AR12. The sequence continues at coordinate 99,896 of QHRU01000038.1, read as the reverse complement.
GCCAGGTGAAGTGTCGTGCCCGGCGAGACAAAGTTAACGCTCGGAGCCGCCCGAATGCCGAGTAGGTTAACGGTTACCGGTCGGTTACTGGGTAGTTTCCAGAGCGGCTAGTCTGATCTGATAAGTCCTCGATTTATTTGGTGGCCCCGGGGTGACTCGAACACCCGGCACGCAGTTTAGGAAACTGCTGCTCTATCCACCTGAGCTACGGGGCCCCACAAGCGCGGCCTGACGACGATTCTATCAGCCGGCGGTCGGCCGCGCGGCGGCTCCGATCGCGCCGCCGCGCTCGAAGAAGCGCAGCGCCACCGCGACGTGCACGGCGATGCCCGAGGCCAGCGCCGTCTCGTTGACGAGCATCCGGTTGGAGTGGTTCGGGTACACCTCGCCGCTGTCGGGACGCGTGCCGAGGTTCGCCATCGCGCCCGGCACGCGCTGCAGCACGTAGGAGAAGTCTTCGCTGCCCATGACCGGGTGGCTCATCGGCGTCACGCGCTCCGCGCCGAGCACCTCGCGCGCGGTGTCGAGCACGAAGCCCGCGAAGCTCGCGTCGTTCGAGGTCACCGGGTAGCCGCGGATCAGCTCCACGGCCGCCTCCGCGCCGTGCGCGGTGGCGATGCCGTCGGCGACGCGCCGGATGCCCTCCAGCACCCGCTCGCGCGTCACCTCGGAGACCGTGCGCACGGTGCCCAGCAGGTGCGCGGTCTCTGGGATGACGTTGCGCGTGGTGCCGGCCGTGATCTTGCCGATGGTGATGACGGCGGGATCGAAGACGTTCACGCGGCGCGTGACGAGCGTCTGGAACGCCTGCACGATCTCGCACGCGACGGGAATCGGGTCGAGGCAATCGTGGGGCGCGGAGGCGTGGCCGCCCTTGCCGCGCACCGTGATCTGGATGGTGTCGCCCGACGCCAGCATGGGCCCGGGCCGCGTCGTGATCACGCCCGCCGCCTCCCGGTGCGTGACGTGCAGCGCGAAGGCGCCGCTGGGCGCCCCCGCCCCGTCGAGCAGGCCTTCTTCGAGCATCACGCGCGCGCCGTGGTAGCCCTCCTCGCCCGGCTGGAACATGAAGAGGACCGAGCCCGCGAGATCCGCGCGCCGCCGTACCAGCACGCGCGCGGCGCCCACGAGCATCGCCACGTGCGCGTCGTGGCCGCAGGCGTGCATGGCGCCCTCGACCTCGGACGCAAACGGCAGCCCCGTTTCCTCGCGCAGCGGCAGCGCGTCCATGTCGGCGCGCAGCAGGATCGTCGGCCCGGGCTTGCCGCCGGTGAGGCGCGCGAGCACAGACGTGGTCCGCTGGCCGGTGCGCGTCTCGAGCCCGAGCGCGTCGAGCGCCTCGAGCACGACGGCCTGCGTCCGCGGCAGCGTGAGGCCGATCTCGGGGTGGCGATGGAGGCGGCGTCGCAGCTGGATCGCGTCGTCGAGGAGCGCCCGGGCCTCGGAGAGGATCTCGGCAGGCTTCATCTCAGTGCTCCGCCTGGTGCACCAGCACGCCGCGGTCGGTGACGCGTACCTCCACTTCGGGCGCGGTCAGGCGGAGGTGGTGGATGGCCTTGTCGAGAAGCTGGTTCAGCTCGTCGCGCGAGTGGTGATTCACCGCGGCCTCGTCGACGAACAGGATGTGGGTGACCATCCGGCCATGCTTCACCCGGAACCGCTGCGCCTCGCGGTCGAAGTCGTAGTGATTCGTCACGCGGACATCGGGAATATGCCGAACCAGGTAATCGTTGATCTCGGCGACCCGGTCTTCCTGCATCGCTGTTGATGTACCATCCCCGGGGTGGACGCGCTCGCCTCCCCGCTGCTCCAGGCGATCGGCCTCGGCGCCGTCGCCCTGGCGGTGCTCGGCCTCGTCAACCGTCGCTACCAACGTTGCCCGCACTGCCGGCGCCTGGTCCGGCGCGCGCGTCGCGGCTGGCTGCGCTGCCGCGTGTGCGGCCGACAGTACCATCGTAGCGTGCAACTTAAACGCTGACGAGGGACCTCGTTCCGAACGCCGGCTCAGCGCTTCGAAAGCCAACGGCCTCCTCGAAGACGAGGAGGCCGTACGGTTATCGTTGGTTTAAGTGCTGATCGAGCGGGTTAAGGCGATTGACTGCGCGGCCCGCTCGGCCCGCTCCTTGGCAGCATCGACTCCAGCAGGGCTACTTCCCTGTCGGCGCGAGCCCGCGCCTGTTGGTCGGCAACGGCCTCGCCGTACTGGAGATACGTCGCGATGGAGGCGACCACGACGTTGGCTTCGACGGTGAGCACGTCCATGCCGACGAGCGCCACCCGGAAGCAGGCATCGATGACGATGCCCTTGTCCAGCACCCGGTCCAGAACATCGATGTGACTTGTGCTACCGCCGGCGCGCTCCACGCCCATCACCAATACTCCTCACGTCGATGGATCCGACGAATGTCCGCCTAGAAGCCCGTTATGTTCGTAGTTTCTACCCGATAAGCGGAACAGGCAAGTCGTTTCGCGGACGGGAAATTTTTTTCCCATATGGATTCTCGGGCTTCTTGTCCCTGTCCCGCTGATCATCCAGAATGACGGCCCGCTGCAGCGGGCCTCCCTCTGGCGATGTAGCACTTGAAAGAAGGTCTTGAACGCTGACCTACGCCAGATCAGCGGCGTCGATTCCGCGGGCCGTCAGCAGCGCGCGCAGTTTTCGGAGTCCCGCGCCCTCCAGTTGCCGTACCCGCTCGCGGCTGAGCCCCAGCCGCTGTCCGATCGTCTCCAGCGTCTCGGGCGGATCGCCCTCGAGCCCGAAGCGCCGCCGCAGCACCGTGCGCTCGTTGGCGGCGAGGTCGTCGAGCACGGAGGCGAGGTCGGCACGGTCGCGGAAGAGATCGGCGAGCGTCTCCGACGGCATGGTCGCACGGTCGGCGATGAGGTCGCCGAGCGTCGCCGACGACTCGCCGCCCGCCGGCGCGTCGAGCGACACCGGGTGCTGGCGCACCTCCTCCAGCTCGGCGATCTCGCGCGCGCTCGTGCCGAGCGCCTGCGCCAGCTCCTCGGCGGTGGGCGTCCGGCCGAGCGTCTGGGTGAGCCGGCTCTGCTCGCGCACGTAGCGCGCGAGCAGCAGCTCGACGTGCACGGGCAGCCGGATCGTCCGCGCCTGGTTGGCGAGCGCGCGCGTGACGGCCTGGCGGATCCACCACGTCGCGTAGGTGGAAAAGCGCGTGCCACGCTGGGGCTCGAACTTCTCCACCGCGCGCAGCAGCCCGAGGTTGCCCTCCTCGATCAGATCCGGTAGCGGCAGCCCACGGTTCAGGTAGCGGCGCGCGATCTGGACGACGAGGCGCAGGTTCGCCTCGACCAGGCGCTGCTTGGCGGCCTCGTCGCCCGCCTGCACGCGCCGCGCGAGGGCCTGTTCCTCCTCGCGCGTGAGCAGCGGGATGCGCGCGATCTCCGCGAGGTACACGCCGAGATTCGCGCGGCTCGTCTCGCGCGTCTCGTCGCGGACGTCCTCGTCCACCACGTCGACCAGCGGCTCGAGCGGCTCGTCGGGGACGGTTTCCTCGGCCTCGCGGCTACTCATCGGGCTCGTCGTCCTGGCTCTCGTCCACGTGGGCCACGCGCGCGGGCATCGGCAGCATGTAGAGCGGATTGTAGACCCGGCCGTCGCGGCGGATCTCGAAGTGCACGTGGTAGTTCGTGGCGCGGCCCGTGCGCCCCACTCGCGCGATGCGCTGGCCGGGCGTGACCCAGTCGCCGACCTCCACGAGGTTCTCGTCGTTGTGCGCGTACACGGTGGTGAAGCCGTACTCGTGCTCGATCTTCAGCACGCGGCCGTAGCGCGGCTCCACGCCGGCCACGACCACCACGCCCGCGCCCGCGGCGATGATCGGCTCGCCGCGCTCGGCGCGGATATCGATGCCGCGGTGCCAGCCGCTGCGCCGCCGTCCGAAGGGCGAGCTCACGGCGCCGTCGGTCGGCCACAGGAAGCCGCCCAGCGCGTCGGCGAACTCCGGCACCGCAAGCACGAAGTCGACCGGGGCGCGCAGGCTGCGCGCGCGGGGCCCGGGGTCGGCGGCGCGACGGCGATCCGTCCGGGCCGTGACGCGGGCGGGCGATGTGGTCGCGGCAGGGATCACGAGCCGCTGGCCCAGCCGCAGCCGGACGCCGTCGTTCTCGAAGTTGTTGGCGGAGACGAGCGCGCCGACGGAGACGCCGTAGCGCCGCGCGAGCGCGCTGAGCGTGTCGCCCCGTGCGACCGTGTGGACGCGGTCGGCCGCCGGATCCGCCGGCGCCATCACCGCCGTGGCGAGGAGCGCGGCGCCGAGCGCGCCCGCGAGCAGCCCGCGCGCGGACGTCACGGCTCGAAGCCCGCGAAGCGGACGTCGAAGCCCGCGAAGCGTCCGGTCGAGCTCATCCATCGCACGTTGACCGTGCTCACCTGGGACAGCGGGGGTCCTTTCTCGAGCGCCCGCACGAACTCCTCGATCATCTCGCGCGGCCCCTCGGCCCGCGCTCGCACGCGGCCGTCCTTGAGGTTCATGACATAGCCGACGAGGCCGAGACGCTCGGCGTGGCGCTGGGCGTAGTCGCGATAGCCCACGCCCTGCACGCGACCCTCGACGACGATCTCGGCAGCGACGGTCACGGCTGTTCCGGTTGGTCGGGCATCACCGCGCCGCCGGCCGGTTGGCGCCGGCCGACGGGCGGCGAGAGAAGTGGTCGGGGCGAGAGGATTTGAACCTCCGACTTCACGGTCCCGAACCGTGCGCGCTACCAGGCTGCGCTACGCCCCGAACGGACCCGCCCATTATACAGGCATCAGGGGTTCACGACTCCCAGGCGTACTTTCCCACGAGCTTCACGAACTTGCACTCCCCGCACTGCCGCGTGCGCGTCTCGCCGCCCGCGCGCTCCACGACGGTGAGCACCTGGTCCTCGGCGCTGCCGACGGGCAGGACCAGGCGCCCGCCCTCGACGAGCTGCTCCACCAGCGGCGGCGGCACCGACGGCCCGCCCGCGGCGACCAGGATGCGATCGAAGGGCGCCTCGTCCGGCCAGCCGAGCGCCCCGTTGCCGACACGGATCCAGACGTTGGCCACGCCCAGCGCCTCGAGCGTGGCGCGCGCGCGCTCGGCCAGCCGCGGCAGCCGCTCGATCGAGCACACGCGGCGCGCGAGCGCCCCGAGCACGGCCGTCTGGTAGCCGGAGCCCGTGCCGACCTCCAGCACCTTTTCCTGCCCCGTCAGCCCGAGCAGCGACGTCATGAGCGCCACGATGTACGGCTGCGAGATCGTCTGTCCCTCGCCGATCGGCAGCGGATGGTCCTCGTAGGCGTTGTGGGCGAGTCCCTCCTCGACGAACCGGTGCCGCGGGATGCGCCGCATGGCGTCGAGCACGCGAGCGTCGGTGATCCCGCGGCGCTTGAGCTGCTCGTCCACCATGCGCTCGCGCTCGCGCGCCAGGCGCGCCTCGAAGCCCGCCTCCACTCACCGCCTCCGGCGCTTCCCCGGCTTCGCGCGCGACGCCGGCTTTGCGGGCTCGCGCGGGCGCGCCCGCAGCGCGGCGTTGAGGGCGGGCTCCCAGTCCGTCATCTGCGCGAGCGCGCGGTGGTGCGTGAGGTCGAGGTCCAGCGGCGTCACCGAGGCGTAGCCGTCGTGCACGGCGCCCATGTCGGTGCCGTCGAGCGCCTCCCACGCGGGCGGCCCCGCGCCGATCCAGTAATGCGCGCGGCCGCGGGGATCGGCCTGCTCCACGATCTTGCCCGAGTAGACGCGGTGGCCGAGCCGCGTGAGGCGCACGCCCTTGGGCGTGCCCGCCGGCACGTTGACGTTGAGCAGCGTCATCGGCGGCAGCCCGCTCACGAGCACGCGCATCGCCACCTGCCGCGCCACGCGGGCCGCCGCCTCGAGCTCGTCGCCCTCCACGAGCGAGATTGCGATCGACGGCACGCCGAGCAGCGTGCCCTCCATGGCCGCCGACACGGTCCCCGAGTACGTCACGTCGTCGCCGAGGTTGGAGCCGTGGTTGATGCCGGACACGACGAGCACGGGGCGCTCGGGCAGGAAGCCGAGGACGCCGAGGTTGACGCAGTCCGAGGGCGTGCCGTTCACGGAAGTGCGTCGCTCGCCCCAGCGGTGAACGCTGAGCGGCCTGTGCAGCGTCAGGGCGTGGCCGCAGGCGCTCTGCTCGCGCTCGGGCGCCAGCACGTGCACCTCGCCCAGGTCCTCGAGGGCGCCGGCTAGCGCGGCGAGGCCCGCGGCGTGGACGCCGTCGTCGTTGGTCACGAGCAGAACGGGCACTCGGCCTCCGCTGGAAACGGAACGGACACCCTCCGACCACCGGACCCCCAGACCGACACGCCGCGTCGCGTAGACACGCCGTCTATAAATACCACGCGTGTTTGTCTCGCGCGGCTTGATTGGCGGGAGTTGGGCGGAGTGGGGTCCACTGTGCGACGGGGCGGGGCGCTAATCGTCCCCGCCTCGGTCCTCGGTCAGGGCATCAGCAAAGCCGCCGACGTGGCGATGAATGCCTGAAGCCCGGGCCCGGGGACGGGCACAGAAAACCGCGCCGTGGGCACCGTGGCCGTCCGGCGCGGTTTCTCACTACATGAAAAATGGTCGGGGCGACAGGATTTGAACCTGCGACCACCGGACCCCCAGTCCGGTGCGCTACCGGGCTGCGCTACGCCCCGACGCAGGCTCGAATCTTCCCAGAAACGGCCGATCCCTTCAAGGCGTCAGCCGCGAGCGCAGCGCGGCGAGCCGGTTGCGCACCCGCTTGAGCGCCTCCGCGTACGCCGCCTCGCGCATGCCGAGCTCGAGCTGCAGCGGCTGCGTCTTGCGCGATTCCGCCACCAGGCGCTTGCGCGCGCCCTCCAGCGTGAGCCGCTCGTCGTAGAGGAGGGCCTTGATCCGCTGCACCAGGTCCACGTCGCGCCGGCGATAGAGGCGCTGGCCAGCGGGATTCTTCTTGGGACGGAGCAGCTTGAACTCCGACTCCCAGTAGCGGAGGACGTACGCGGGCACGCCCGCGATCTCCTCGACCTCCCCGATGCGGTAGTAGAGCTTCTCCGCGATCTCGGGCACGGCCGCTAGGCGTTCGGCGTGGTGGTGTTGATGCGCTGCTTGAGGCCCTTGCTGGGCTTGAAGGTGAGGACTTTGCGCGCGGTGATCTCGATGGAGTCGCCGGTCTGGGGATTGCGGCCCCGCCGCGACGCCTTGCGCCGGATGCGGAAGTGTCCAAAGCCGACGATCTTGACGTCCTCGCCCTTCTCGAAGCAGCGGAAGATGATGTCGAACACCGATTCGACCACGGACGCGGACTGGCGCTTACTCAGCCCGTGCGCGGCAACGGCGTTGACCAGGTCGTTCTTGGTCACGGTGGAGACTCACCTCCTCGTCGAGACGGCTACGGCCCGCCCCGCGCGATGAACGGCTTGTAGCCCTTGGTCTCGAGCTCCTTCAGCGTGGTCATCGCCGTCGCGCGGTCCGGGAACGCGCCGACCCGCACGCGGTAGAACGTCTCCCCGCCGTTCGCGGCGGGCTGCCGCGGCCGGGCCTGCGTCACGCGCGGCGCGGGCGCGGCCCCGCCGGCGCGGCGCACCTGGACCTTGAGGCCTTCCACAGCGAGATCCTTCGAAAGCGCCACCGCGTCGCGCAACGGCAGGCTCGGCTTGATGACGGCGCCACTGCCCGCCGGCTCCGCGGCGAGTCCCTTGGCGGCCAGCCGCTCGTTCAGCTCGGCCGCCGAAAGGCCGGAGACGAAGACGTCGTACTGGTCGGCGCCGGCTGGATTGGCCGCCGAGGCCGCCGGCGCGAGCTTGTCCGCCGCGGCCGGCTTCGCCGCCCGCTCGCCGCCGCCGCTGACCGTTTCCTCGACCTTGTAGTTCTGCTCGCGGAGCTTCGCGGCGACCTTCTTGGCCGTGCCCTCGTCGCGGAAGGCGCCGACCTGCACCCACCACTCGCCGGTCGCGACACCCCTCGGCGCCTTCGCGGTGCTGGTGCTGCTGGTCGCGGCGCGCTTCGTCGTCGTGGGCGCCGCCTTGGCCTCGGGCTTGGGCCTCGTCTCCGGCGCCGCCGCTGCCATCCGCGTGTCCTTCTTCTCCGCCGTCGCGGATTTTTCCGTCGGCGCCGGCTTCGTGCTCGCCGGTGACTTGTCGCTCGGGCCCGGCTTCGGGCTCATGGCCGGCTTGTCGGTCGGCGCCTTGTCGACGCCGAACGGGCTGCGCGCCGTCGGCATGGTCGTCGTTGGCTTGTCGGCGAGCGCTCGGTCGGGCAGCAGCGTCTTGTCCGGCGCCTTGTCAGCCGGTGCGGACATCGCGCCCGGCGGCGGCGACGGCGTCGGGGTCGCGGCGGGCGGCGCTGGCGTGGGCGGCGGCGTCGGACGCGACGCCACGCTCTTCACCGGCGGGTTCATCGCGTCGAGGATGTAGGGCACCGCAACGGCTCCGACCACGGCGAGGACGATCAGGACGAGCAGCGCGCGAAACCACGTCGCCGCGAAGATCGATCGCGGCGTCTCGTCGTACAGGTCGCGCTCCGGACGATCGTCGTCTGGCGGCGTCATGCGCGTTATCTTAGCACGGGGGTTGGGATTTCCACGCTTCTCTGGCGCGTCCGGGCGAAGACCAGATCGCCGAACAGGGCCTCCGCCTCCCCCCGGGTGTCGTTGGAGTCGACCATGACGGCCAGCTTGCCGACCCGGGGCGGCTGGCGGCCGAAGAGCGCCGCGTAGTCGGCGGCCACGTTGCGCTCGTAGGCGCGCCACTCGTTGAGCCGCGCCCCCCCCGACTCGACGACCACGATGCGGACGTTGTCGGCGCGGGGGCTCTTGAGCCGGGTGCCGACGGGCGCGCGCGAGTCCCAGATGTAGCCCACCACGTCGCTCTTCGTCCGCGGCGAGGGCCAGCGCGGGAAGATCACGTAGACCTGCGCGGCCTGATCGTCGCGCGCGGCGTCGCGCACGTCGCCGCCCGCGGGGAGCCTCGTCACCTTCCACGTCCACGACAGGTACGGGAACTCGCGCAGCTCGACGACGACGTCGCGGTGCATCGCGAACGAGGCGCGCTCGCTGCGCAGGCGCGCGGCCAGGCGGCCGTCGGCGCGCACGAGCTCGATCGATGCGTGGCCGGCGAACTCCTTGAGCGTCCAGCCGGGCGGCGCGCCCTCGGCCGGCAGCCGCGTGGGCTCGCGATCCGCGATACGCACGCGCAAGCGCCCCAACGCGTCGGGATACGGCACCTTGCCGCTGCCGACGGCCGCCACCACCTGCGACGGACCGGCGGCCGGCGCCACCACGGCGGGCGGCTCACCGTAGTAGAGCGCACGATGCCGCGGGCTGGCCAGCAGGATGCCGGCGCCGGCCGCGAACAGCAGGACGCCGAGGATCGCGAGCCAGAGTCCCGAGCCGGTGCGGCGGAAGGGGCTCATCTGCTTACGTGGGGGGCCCCGACATGGCCCCCCACACCCCCCAACGCTCGGCGCATCCCGGGAAACCCGTGACGCGCCTCGATCACTCGCTCGTGAGCGTGGGGGGCCCCGACATGGCCCCCCACACCCCCCAGCGCTCGGACGCGCCCCGGCGCAGCCGTGGCGCGCCTCGGGCTTGACACAGGATGTCTCATCGCCGTGCCTTCGGCGCGCTCGGGCGGGCGCGCCCGGCGCGGCGGAACGACAGCCGCAGCGGCGAGCCCTCCCAGCCGAACGCGTGGCGCAGCGACTTGGCGAGATAGCGCTCGTAGGAGAAATGGATCTCGTCCGGCCGGTTCACGCGCACGGCGATGGTCGGCGGGCCGACGCTCACCTGGTTCGCCGACTGGATGGTCAGGGGCAGGCCGGCCACCGACAGCGGGCGACGGTCGAGCGCCTGGCGCAGAACGGCGGTCACCTCCTCGGCCGGCACGCGGCGCTGAGCCTCGGCCGCGACGCGGTCGATCGTCTCGAACAGCTCGCGCAGTCCCTCGCCGCGCGTCGCCGAGGTGAAGCACATCGGCGCGTAGTCGAGGAACGGCAGCCGGTCGCGCACCTGCTCGACGACCTCGGCCTTTCTCACCATGCCCCGGGGCACGAGGTCCCACTTGTTGACGACGAGGACGATGGCGCGCCCGGCCTCGTGCGCGTAGCCCGCGATGTGCGCGTCCTGCGCGGTCAGGCCCTCGGAGGCGTCCATGACGAGCAGCGCAACCTGCGAGCGCTCGAGGCTCTTGAGCGCCATCACCACGGCGAGCTTTTCGAGCGCCTCCGTCACCTTGCCCTTGCGCCGGATGCCGGCGGTGTCGACCAGCACGTAGGGTCGGCCTTCGTAGACGAACGGCGTGTCCACGGCGTCGCGCGTCGTGCCCGGCGCCTCGTGCACGAGCACGCGCTCGGTGCCGAGCATCGCGTTGACGAGCGACGACTTGCCGACGTTGGGGCGGCCGATCACCGCGATGGCGACCGGACGCTTGCCGCCGGGAGGCGCCGTCGGCGACGGCGCGCGCTCGCGCAGGACCTCGAGCATCTCGGCGACGCCGCGGCCGTGCTCGCCCGAGACGCCGAGCGGCTCGCCGAAGCCGAGCCGATAGAGGTCCGCCAGCGCCGGCTCCTGGCCGCGGTCGTCCACCTTGCTGGCGACGAGGACCACGGGCTTGTTGGTCTTTCGCAGCAGCCGCGCGATCTCCTGGTCCAGCGCCGTCGCGCCCTCGCGCGCGTCGACGACGAAGGCGATGAGGTCGGCGTCCTCCACGGCTGCCAGCACCTGGCGGCGCACGCCCTCGACGAGCGGCTCCGTCGAGCCGGGATCGAAGCCGCCCGTGTCGATCACCGTCGCCTGCCAGCGCTCGAACTGGACCTGGCCGTAGAGGCGATCGCGCGTCACGCCCGGCGTGTCACGGACGAGCGCCTGCCGGCGTCCGACGAGGCGATTGAACAGCGTGGACTTGCCGACGTTCGGCCGGCCGACGATCGCGATTACGGGGCGGAGCATACCGCTGAGAGCAGCGCCCTCGGCTCGGGCTCGACGACGCGAACCGGGACGCCGACGGCCGCGGCCAGGTCCGCCGGGCTCATGTCGTCCAGGAAGACGCCGTCGCGGTCGCGCAGCGCGACGGCCGGGACGACGACGGCCTCGCCGAGGGTCGGCAGCGTGGCCAGATGCCGCGCGATGTCCTCCCCGGTGAGGAGGCCCGCGACCGACACGGTGCCGCCGAAGAAGCGGTTCGCCACGGCCGCCACGCGCGCGGTCGCGCCGGGAATCGACGCGACGAGGCGCGCGAGCCGCGGGGCGTAGAGCGAGCCGCTCACCAGCGTGACGTCGAGCGGCCGGCCCGCGGCGCGGCGTCGGCGCCGCGCGCGCTCGACGCCGTCCTCGAAGCGCCGCACGAGGCCGATGCCGTCCTCCGCCACCGCGAACCCTTCGTAGGCGTCCGCCTCGGGCAACGGCAGCGCCGCCTGGAGATAGACCTCGTCGCCGAGGAACACGAAGCGGCTGCCCAGGCGCGCCTGAAATTCCGACTGCCACGCCGCGACCGTCCCCACCAGCGCGCACGCTTCCTGATCGGTGAGGGTGCGCAGCGCCGGCAGACGCTCCCGGTGGCGCGTGAGGCCGACGGGCACGACCGCCGTCGTCGCCACGTGCGGGTGCAGCGGCGCGAGCTCGCGGACGGTCCGCTCGAGGTGCGCGCCGTCGTTGAGCCCAGGGCAGAGCACGACCTGCGCGTGCATGCGGATGCCCGCCCTGGCGAGCCGCTCGAGCCGCGGCAGGATCTCCGCCGAGGCGCGCGGGCGGCCGAGCAGCTCCCAGCGCAGCGCGGGGTCGGTCGCGTGCACGGACACGTAGAGCGGCGACAGGCGCTGCTCGACGATGCGCGTGAGCTCCGCCTCCTCGAGATCCGTCAGCGTGATGTAGTTGCCGTGCAGGAACGAGAGCCGGAAGTCGTCGTCCTTGACGTAGAGGCTCTTGCGCATGCCCTTCGGCAGCTGGTGGATGAAGCAGAACACGCACTTGTTGGCGCAGGTGGCGATCTCGTCCGCCCGTGGCGCCTCGAGCTCGACGCCGAGGTCGGCGCCGGGCCGGCGCGCGAGCCGCAGCGCGTGCCGGGCGCCGTCGCGCTCGACGCTCAGCGCGAGCCGCTCGTCGCCCCCGTGGAACCGGAAGTCGATGGCGTCGCGCAGCGCGTGGCCGTTGATGGCGAGGACGCGGTCGCCGGGCCGCAGCCCGGCCGCCGCGGCCGCCGTTCGGGCGTGCACCGCGGCGACGACGACGCCCTCAGCGGAGGAACGAGGCTTCATCGGCCTCCCGCTCCGCCGCGTGAGCGGTGTTCAGGAAGCGCATGCCCTGCACGATGTACTGCAGCCCGGAGATGATCGTGAACGCCGCCGCCAGCCACATGACCGCGATCAGCGCGGGGCCGACCTGCACGAAGCGAGTCGCCAGCCCCGTCAGCACGGTGAGGATCTGAAAGAAGGTCGCGATCTTGCCCGCCCGCGTCGGCCGCGGGTAGATGCGGCCGCCCGCCATGTGGATGACGAGCGCGCCGACCATGAGGATGAGGTCACGGCTGATGACCACGGCGGCGATCCAGAACGGCAGCGCCTTGAGCCACGTGAGCGTCACGAAGGACGACACGAGCAGCAGCTTGTCGGCCATCGGATCGAGGAAGGCGCCGAGGCGGCTCGAAAGGCCGTGGCGCCGCGCGACGTAACCGTCGAGGAGGTCGGTCAGCGCCGCCGCCACGAACACGACCAGCGCCGGGCCGGGCTTGCGATAGACGAGCAGCGAGACGAAGACCGGGATCAAGAGAATGCGTAGTACGGTCAGCCAGTTAGCAAGCCCCATCGAAGGCTTCAGTCTAGCACGCGCTCGACCCGGTAGGCCCCGAGGGCCGCGAGCGCCGGGCCGGCCAGCTCGACCTCCAGGGTGACGTGGCCCGGCGTGTCGGCGCGCGTCAGCACGCGCCCACGCTCGTAGCAGAGCGCCAGCGCGGCGCCGTCGCCGTGCGGGATGCGCAGCGTCACCGCGCCAGACACGGGCAGCGCCTTCTCGATCGCATCGAGCAGCGTTTCCACGCCCTCACCCGTCGCCGCCGACAGCGCGACGGCGGAGCGGCGACCGGCGAGGACCGCGGCGGCGTGCGCCTCGTCGAGCCGGTCGACCTTGTTCAGCGCGAGGACGGTCGGCCGGTCCGCCGCCACCTCCAGCTCGCGCAGCAGCGAGTCCACCGCCGCCATGTGCTCCTCGAGCGCTCCCTGGCTGGCGTCCACCACGTGCACGAGCACGTCGGCCTCCGTCAGCTCCTCCAGCGTCGCGCGGAACGCCGCCACCAGCTCGTGCGGCAGCTTGCGGATGAAGCCGACGGTGTCGGTCAGGATGAACGGGCGGCGGCCCGGCCGCTCGACGAGGCGCGCGGCCGGGTCGAGCGTGACGAACAGCTGGTCGGCCGCGGTGAGGTGCGAGCCGGTGAGGCGGTTCAGCAGCGTCGTCTTGCCGGCGTTGGTGTAGCCGACGAGCGCGACGATGGGCACGCCCGCGCGCCGCCGACTGGCGCGCTGCAGCCGGCGGTGCGCCTGCACGCCTTCGAGCTCGCGCTTGAGCTTCTGCACGCGCTGGCGGATCACGCGGCGGTCGGACTCGAGCTGCGTCTCACCGGGACCGCGCGTGCCGATGCCGCCGCCCAGGCGCTCGAGGTGCTTCCACTGGCCGACGAGCCGCGGCAGCAGGTACGTGAGCTGCGCCAGCTCGACCTGGAGCTTGCCCTCGGCGCTGCGCGCGCGCTGGGCGAAGATGTCGAGGATGAGCGCGGTGCGGTCGATCACCTTGATGCCGAGCGACTCGCTGAGGTTGCGCTCCTGGATCGGCGAGAGCGGATCGTCGGAGATGAACAGATTGACGCCGCCTGTGCGCGCGGCCTCGGCCATTTCCTCGACCTTGCCGCTGCCGAAGTAGAGCGAGGGCGTCGCCGCCGGCCGCTCCTGGATCACCCGCTCGCCGACGCTCGCGCCGGCCGCCGTGGCGAGCCCCGCCAGCTCCTCCAGCGACTCCTCGACGTCGACGCGCCGCTGCTTGGGGCGCCGCAGCGCCGCCAGCATCGCATGCTCGCGCACGCGCCCCACCTCGTGGCCGCGGCCGTTGCCGCCGTGCGCGCCGTCTCTCACCCGTTGTCTCACCCGATCCGGCCCTCCTGCTTGAGTCTCGCCTCGATCGCCGCCGCCACGCCGCCGGCCGCCTCCGCGGCCTCGACGTCGATCCACTGCAACTCCGGCTCGCGGGCAAACCAGGTCCACTGCCGCCGCGCGTAGCGCAGCGTGTCGCGCTGCATGAGCCGCCGCGCCTCCTCCACGTCGAGTCGCTCCTGGACCACGCGGACGAACTCGCGGTAGCCGAGACCCTGCATCGCCGGCAGCGTCGGCACGTAGCCGCGCGCGAGGAGACCACGGACCTCGTCCTCGAGGCCGGCGGCGACCATGCGCTGCGCGCGCCGACGCAGACGGTCGTCGAGCCTCGCGCGATCCAGCGTGAGCCCGACGTAGACGACGTCCCACTCGGCGTCGCCCTCACGCCAGCGCGTCTGAGCCTCGCCCGCGGGGCTGCCCGCCCGCACCAGCTCGAGCGCGCGAATGATCCTCACGTGGTCGTTCGGGTGCAGCCGCCGGGCCAGCGCGGGCTCCTGGGCGGCGAGCCGCCCATGCAGCGCCGCCCGTCCCTCGCGAGCCGCGACCTCTGCGAGCTCGGCGCGGAAGGCCGGGTCCGCCGGCGTCGCGGGATCGAGCCCGCGCAGGAGCGCGCGGATGTAGAGCCCGGTGCCGCCCACGACGGCCGGCAGCCGGCCGCGCTGGCGGATCGCGTCGATCGCGGCCCGCGCGTCGCGGGCGAAGCGCGCGGCGTCGTAGCGATCGTCTGGATCCACGACGTCCACCAGGTGATGGCGCACGGCGCGCAGCTCATCGGCGGTCGGCTTGCCGGTCGCGACATCCATGCCGCGGTAGACCTGGCGCGAGTCCGCCGACACGACCTCGATCGGCAGCCGCGCCGCGAGCGCGACCGCGGCGGCCGTCTTGCCGACACCGGTGGGACCCGCGATGACGAGGAGCGGAGGCTTGTCGGACATCAGTGGCAGTCTACCCTTCGGCCTCGGCTCGCACTACCAGCTCCATCACAGGCTCGCCTCGGCCGTCGAACGGCCTCGGCTCGCACGCCCAGCTCCATCACAGGCTCGCCTCGGCCGTCGGACGGCCTCGGCTCGCACTACCATGTTCTCTTCAGCTCGCGGCGGATGTCGTGCAGCGACACGCGGCTCACGATCGGCCGGCCGTGGGGGCAGAAGTACGGCGTGCGCGTCTGGCCGAGGTCGCCGACGAGGCGCTCCATCTCCTCGCGCGTCAGCGGCGTGTTGGCCTTGATCGCGCCGCGGCACGCCACGAACGCGAGCGCGCGCTCCATCGCCGGCGCGTCGGCCTTCGGCCCGCCGAGCTCGTCCACCGCGGCTTCCAGCAGGCGCCGGGGCTCGTCGCCCTTGAGCAGCGCCGGCACCGCGTTGACGGCCAGCGCGCCGCCCGGCCGCGGCTCGAACGCGAAGCCCAGCCGCTCGAGCGTCGGGCGCCAGCGCTCGAGCAGCGCGCGCGCGGCCGGCGGCAGGTCCACCGTCTCCGGAAACAGGAGCGCCTGCGAGGGCGGCGCTCCGGCGGCCAGCTCGGTCTCGAGCCGCTCGAAGAGCACGCGCTCGTGCACGACGTGCTGGTCGAGGAAGAAGACCTCGTCGTCGGTGGTGGCGACGATGAACGTGTCCTGCACCTGGCCGAGCACGCGGCCGAAGCGTCCGGGCGCGTAGGCGGCGGGCGTCTCGGCGAAGAGCGCGTGTTGCTGCTGCTCGCCACCGGCGTCGGCGGTGGTCGGGCCGCTCCACGTCGCGCTGCCCGCCGCGCCCATCGTCGGAACGACGTCGGGCGCGCGGAGCGCGGCGTGCAGCGCCGCCACCAGCATCTCCTGCACGAGCCGCGGATTGCGGAAGCGCACCCACGCCTTGGTCGGGTGCACGTTGGCGTCAACGTCCTGGGGCGGCATGTCGATGGCCAGCACGACCAGCGGAAAGCGGTCGCGGGCGAGCAGCGGGCGATAGGCGGCGAGCGTGGCCTGGAGCAGCGCGGGATCGCGCACCGGCCGGCCGTTGACGATGATCACGATGTCGTCGCGGCCGCCGCGCGTGAGGTCGGGCGGGCTCGCGAACCCGTGGACGCGGAGACCGTGCTCGGTGCGGTCCACGCGCAGGAGCCGCTGGGCGAGCGGCCAGCCCCAGATGGCGCCGGCCCGCTCGCGCACGTCCTTCGCCGCCGGGGCCGTCAGCGAGGCGCGGCCGTTGTGGGCGACGCGGAACTGCACCTCGGGATGCGCGAGCGCGAGTTGCGTGAGCGCGCGCAGGGTGGCCCCGAGCTCGGTCGTCGCCGACTTGAGGAACTTGAGCCGCGCGGGCGTGTTGAAGAAGAGGTCGCGCACCTCGACGCTCGTCCCCGTCTGTCCCGGCACCGCCAGCCGCTGAGCGATCACGCCGCCCTCGCCCCCCAGCCGCAGCCCCTCCTCGGTGCCGCGCGCGCGGCTCGTCACCGTGAACCGCGAGACGGCCGCGATCGCCGCCAGCGCCTCGCCGCGAAAGCCGAGGGTCGCGATGGCGTCGAGGTCCGCGTCGCTCGGCAGCTTCGACGTCGCGTGGCGCTCGAGGGCCAGCGGCAATTCCTCGGCCGTCATGCCCACGCCGTCGTCGGTCACACGCACGAGCGCCGCGCCGCCGTCGCGCAGGTCCACCGCGACGGCGGAGGCGCCGGCGTCGAGCGCGTTCTCGACCAGCTCCTTGGCGGCCGACGCCGGGCGCTCGACAACCTCGCCGGCGGCGATCTTGTTGACCAGGTGATCGGGGAGCCGTCGAATGCGAGTCACGAGGGCCGTTGCAGCCGCTGCTGCCACTTCGCGAGAAGATTGAGCGCCTCGATCGGTGTGACGTGGGCGAGGTCGAGCGCCGCGATCTCGGCGGCGACCGGATCGGGCGCCGCGGCCGCCGCGAAGAGCCCGAGCTGCACGGCGTCGGCGGCTTCGGCGGTGGCCTGGCCCTGCTCCTCGAAGCGCGCGAGCAGCGCCTTGGCGCGCGCGATCACGGGCAGCGGCAGCCCCGCGAGGCGCGCGACCTGGATGCCGTACGAGCGGTCGGTGCCCCCGGCGCGCACCTTGTGCAGGAACACGATCTCGTCGTTCCACTCCCGCACGGCCACGTGGAAGTTGCGCACCGCGGCCAGCCGCCCCGCCAGCTGCGTCAGCTCGTGGAAGTGGGTGGCGAACAGCACCTTCGCGCCCGGGATCCGATCGTGCAGGTCCTCCACCACCGCCCACGCGATGGCCAGGCCGTCGAACGTCGAGGTGCCGCGGCCGACCTCGTCGAGCAGCACGAGGCTCCTCGGCGTGACGTTGTTGAGAATCGACGCCGCCTCGACCATCTCGACGAGGAAGGTCGACTGGCCGCGCGCGAGGTTGTCCTGGGCGCCGACGCGCGTGAACACGCGGTCCACCACGCCGATGCGCGCCGAGCGTGCGGGCACCCACGCGCCCATCTGGGCGAGGATGGCTATAAGACCGGTCTGGCGCAGGTAGACGGATTTCCCCGCCATATTGGGTCCCGTGAGAATGACGATTCGTGTTTCCGCGTTAAGCGCGATGTCGTTCGGAGTCACCGGTTCGCCCGAGCGCGCCTCCAGCACGGGGTGGCGGCCCTCCACGATCTCGAGCGCGTCGCCCCCGTCGACCTCGGGACGCACGTGATCCCGCACGTGCGCGACCTCCGCGAGAGCGGCGAGGACGTCCAGCAGCGCGAGGGCCCGCGCGGTGGCGAGCAGCGGCGCCGAGCGCGCGGCCACACGCCCGCGCACGTCCTCGAACAGCTCCTGCTCGAGCCGACGCCGGCGCTCCTCGGCGCCGAGCACCTTGCCCTCGTAGTCCTTCAGCTCGGGCGTGACGTAGCGCTCGGTGCCCGTGAGCGTCTGGCGGCGCACATAGTCGGCGGGAACCCTCCCGGACTGGGCGTGGCTCACCTCGATGCCGTAGCCGAAGACGCGGTTGAAGCGCACGCGCAGGCTCGAGAGTCCCGTCTTCGCCCGCTCGCGCTCCTCGAGCCCGGCGATCCAGCGCCGCGCCTCCGCCGCGTCGCTCACGATGGCGTGCAGCGCCTCGTTCCAGGTCTCGCGGATCACGCCGCCGTCGCTCAGCGTGAGGGGCGGCTCGTCGACCAGCGCGGCCTCCAGGAGCGCGCGGAGGTCGTCGAGATCGGCCAGGGCGTCTCGCGCCCCCTCGACCAGGGGCGCCGCGAGCGCGGCGCAGACCGCGCGCACTCCGTCGATCGGCGCCAGGCCACCGCGCAGGGCGACGAGGTCGCGGGCGTGGGCGACGCCGAGCGTGGCGCGGCTGGTGAGGCGCTCGAGGTCCCCGATCCCGCGCAGCAGCGCGCGGAGCTTCGCGCGCGTCTCGGGCGCCGCGACGAGGACCCCGAGGGCATCCTGACGCTCGCGGATCCGCGCGGGGTCGCGCAGCGGCTGCAGCAGCCACTGGCGCAGCAGGCGCGCGCCCATCGGCGTGACCGTCTCGTCGAGCACGCCGACGAGCGAGTTGCGCACGCTGCCATCGGCCGCGCGCAGCAGCTCCAGCGTTTCGACCGCCGTCTCGTCGAGCGTGAGGCACTCGGCGGCCGTCAGACGGCCGAGACGCACCAGGTGGCCGAGCCGCTCGCCCTGGGTCGAGCGCGCGTAGGCCAGCGCGGCGGCCGCCGCCTGGAGTCCGACAGTCAGATCGCCCACCCCGAATGCCTCCAGCGAGCCGGCGCCGAAATGCGCGGCGAGCTCGGCCGCCCCGCGGCGGCCGGCGAACACGGCGGGATCGCCGAAGGTGAGCGCGGCGCCGGTGGCCTGCAGCCGCGTGAGGAGCGTCCCGCTGCCGCGCAGCGCCTCGGAGACGAGGATCTCGCTCGGCCGCCGCAGCAGCGCCGCCGCCAGCACGCCGCCCTCGGGCTCGGCGTCCTCGCCCGCCACGAACTCGCCCGTGGACACGTCGAGCAGCGCGACGCCGATCGCACCGCCCTGCGTTGCGACGGCGAGCAGGTAGTTGTTGGCGCCGCCCGAGAGGTAGGCGGTGTCGGTCAGCGTGCCCGGCGTGATCACGCGCACGACGGCGCGCTTCAGGAGCTTCTTGCCCTTGCCGGGCGCCTCCATCTGCTCGCAGATGGCGATCTTCTGGCCGGCCTGGACGAGCCGCGCGATGTAGCCGTCGGCCGAGTGGTGGGGGATGCCGGCCATCGGCGAGCCCTGCCGCGAGGTGAGCGTGATCGACAGCAGCCGCGCGCCCAGCTCGGCGTCTTCCAGGAACAGCTCGTAGAAGTCGCCGAGCCGGAACAGGAGCAGGTGATCGGGGAAGCGGCGCTTGAGCTCGCGGTACTGCTGCATCATCGGCGTGTCCACGGCGGAGCCTCCTGCGCTCACGCCACGCGGCTCCGCAGGCGCTCCCACGTGGTCGCCAGGTCTTCGGGCAGGACGCGCGTGTCGCCCACGACCGTCACGAAGTTGTGATCGCCGCCCCAGCGCGGCACGACGTGCACGTGCAGATGGTCCTCGATCCCCGCCCCCGCCACGCGGCCCTGGTTCAGGCCGACGTTGAAGCCCTCGGCGCGGTACTCGAGGCTCAGCGCCGACACCGCGCGCTGCACGAGCGTCAGCGCGTCGGTCAGCTCCTCGGGCCGCGCCTCGCCGAGGGCGCCCACGTGGCGATTCGTCACCGCCATGAGGTGCCCGGGCGTGTAGGGATAGGCGTTGAGGACCAGGAAGGCGTGGGGGCCGCGGAGCAGCACGAGCGAGGCGCGGTCGTCGGCGCCGTCACGAGCGTTGCAGAAGACGCAGCCGGCGGCGGGGTGCGCGCCCCGAATCCAGGCCATCCGCCAGGGAGCCCACAGGCGCTTCAAAACGCCAGGCGGGCCCTCACGCGTTGACGAGCTCTCGCAGGCGCTTGCCGACCTTGAAGAAGGGAACGCGCTTCTGGGGAACGTCCACGGCGCTGCCGGTCTTCGGATTTCGGCCCTTGCGCGAGTTCCGGTGGCGGATCCTGAAGCTGCCGAACCCCCGCAACTCCACCTTGTCGCCCTTCGCCAGCGCGTCGGTGATGTTGTCGAAGATCGTGTTGACGATCGTCTCGGTCTCTTTCTTCGTGAGATTCGAGAGCTTCGAGACTTCGTCGATGAGGTCGGCTTTCGTCATCGTGGTGGCTCCCCTCGCTGGGAACCTACCACGGCCGTTTGAAGAATGTCAACGTCATTAGGGAGTTAGCCGTCAGTCCATCAGGTATAGAGGCGTCTTGAACACCGGCAGGCTCGGTCGCAGGAGGCTCCCAGGGGCCGGGAGACCCAATTCGTTCCTCAGTAATTCGATGATCGAGAACCTTCGGCGGGGCCGCTCCACCGACGGCGGCGTCGGCAAGTTCGCGAGCTTGGCGGCGGCGTTGACCGCGTCTTCCAGGCTCCCGAGCGCGTCCACCATCTTGAGCTGCAGGGCCTGCGTACCCGAGAATACGCGCCCGTCGGCGAACTGCACGACCTGCTCGCGCGGCAGCTTGCGGCCCTTGGCCACCGCGTCGATGAACTGGCCGTGCACGTCGTCGAGCAGCGTCTGCAGCACGCGCCGCTCCTCGGACGTCATCGGGCGCGAGAGGTTGCCGATGTCCTTGAAGGCGCCCGCCTTCACGACGACGTACTCGACGCCGACCTTCTTCATCAGCGAGTCGAGGTTCGCGAGCTGCATGATCACGCCGATGGACCCCGTGAGCGAGCCGGGATTCGCGTAGATCTGGTCGGCGGCGACGGCGATGTAGTAGCCGCCGGACGCCGCGACGGCGCCGAGCGAGGCCACCACGGGCTTGCCCGCCTCGCGCACGCGGCGGATCGCGTCGTAGACCTCCTGGGTCGGGCCCACCACGCCGCCCGGGCTGTTGATCCGGATGACGACGGCCTTGATGCTGGGGTTCTCGCGATGCTGGCGCAGCTCGCGGACGAGGTCGTCGGTCTCGGCGATGAGTCCCTCGAGCTCGACGATGGCGACCTTCGGACCGAACAGCGAGCCGCCGCCCTCGCCGCCGCCGCCACGGCCCCACGACCCGGCAGCGAGCAAGAAGAGCCCCACCACTCCGACGAACACCAGCAGGGTGGCCGTGAGGACCGTCAGCCGACGGCTCACCTATTCCTCGTCGTCGTAGTCGTAATCCCGGCTCTTGCCGCGCTTGCCCTTGCGGCCGCCGCCGCCGCGATCGTCCATCGCCTCGGGCGGAGGCGCCACCGCGTGCGCGAGCTCCTTCAGCGACAGCCCGATGCGCCGCTCGTGAGGATCGACGCGGATCACCAGCAGCGTCAGCTCGTCGCCGACGTTGACGACCTCGCCCGGGGTGGCGATCGGGCGATGGGCCATCTGCGAGATGTGCAGGAGCCCGTCCACGCCCGGCTCCAGCTCCACGAACGCGCCGAAGTCGGTGAGCCGCACTACCTTGCCCGTCACGCGCGAGCCCATCGGATAGCGCTGGGCGACCGTGGACCAGGGATCGGGCTGGATCTGCTTGAGGCCCAGCGAGATCCGCTTGTTGTCGCGGTCGATGTTCAGGATCTGCGTCTCGATGTCCTGGCCTTTCTTGAGAACTTCAGAAGGATGCCCGACATTCCGGGTCCAGGACATGTCCGAAATGTGCAGGAGGCCGTCGACCCCGGGCTCGAGCTCGATGAACGCGCCAAAATCCGTGAGGTTGCGCACCTTGCCCGAGACCCGCGTCCCCGGCTTGTAGCGCTCCTCGATGGTCGTCCACGGATCCGGCTCGACCTGCTTCATGCCGAGCGAGATCCGCTTGGCCGCCCGGTTGACGTCGAGCACGATCACCTCGACCTCGTCGCCGACGTTGACCAGCTTCGACGGGTGGCGCACCCGGCGCGTCCACGACATCTCGGAGACGTGCACGAGGCCCTCGACGCCGGGCTCCAGCTCGACGAAGGCGCCGTAGTTGGTGAGGCTCACCACCCGCCCATGCGTCTTGGTCCCGGGCGCGAAGCGCGTCTCCACCGTCTCCCACGGGTCGTTGGACTTCTGCTTGTAGCCGAGCGACACGCGGCCGCTCTCACGGTCGAAGTGCAGCACGACCACCTCGACCTGGTCGCCGACCTGGAAGATCTCCGACGGGTGGCCCACGCGGCCCCAGCTCATGTCCGTCACGTGCAGCAGGCCGTCGATACCGCCGAGGTCGATGAAGGCGCCATAGTCCGTGATGTTCTTCACGGTGCCCGTGAGCACCATGCCCTCGTTCAGCACCTCGAGCGTGTGCTTCTTCTTCTCCTCCCGCTCCTCCTCCAGGACGGAGCGGCGGGAGAGCACGACGTTGCCGCGACGGCGGTTGAGCTTGATGACCTTGGCGCGGATCAGCTGGCCGACCATCGAGGCGAGGTTCTTCACCGGGCGCAGGTCCACCTGCGAGCCGGGCAGGAACGCCTTCACGCCGACGTCGACGGCGAGGCCGCCCTTGACGACCTCCACCACGCGGCCCTCGACCGGCTGGGCCTTCTCATACGCCTGGGTGATCGCGTCCCAGACCTTGATCTTGTCCGCTTTGTCCTTGGACAGGACGATCAGGCCTTCGGAGTCCTCCTTGGCCTCGAGGTAGACCTCGATCTCCTCGCCGACCTTCGGCAGCGTGCCGTGGCGGTGGAACTCCTCGATCGGGATCGCGCCCTCGCTCTTGTAGCCGACGTCGACGAGCACCTCGCTCGTCCCCACGTGCACCACGCGACCGCGCACGACCTCGCCTTCCTCGAACTCGCTCGTCGTCGAGCCTTCCTTGAACCAGTCCTCCATGCGTTCCTCCGGTTCTGCGCCCTCCATGCGCGAACCGCCGAGGTTCCTCCGATCATCCTTGGCCATGCCGCCAGGTCCTCCCCTCAGTGATTTTGCAGCCGAGCGATGGCCGCCATCATGTCGCGGCTCACGGAGTCGTAATACTCCTTTTTACCGGCGCCCGCTGGCCGTTCGAAGCGCAGGGGTGGCCCGAATGTCACCACCACCTTAGCAGGCCGCGGAAGCCGCCGCCCGCGCGGCCAGGCGCGTCCGCTGCCGCGGACGTAGACGGGCACCACGGGCGCCCCGCTGAGCACGGCGAGCAGCGCCGCCCCGGGCTTCGGCGCCCGCAGCGTCCCCTCCTCGCCCCGCGTGCCTTCGGGGAACACGAGGAGGGCGCCGTTGCGCTCGAGCGCGCGCAGGGCCACGCGCAGCGCGGTGGCGTCGGCGCCCTCGCGCCGCACCGGGCGCGCGTTGAGCGCGTGGATCAACCGGCCGAAGCCGGGCACCGCGAACAGCTCGGCCTTCGCCAGGAACGTGAGCTGGCGCGGCGCCACGCCGCCGACGAACGGCGGGTCGAGCACGCTCGAGTGGTTGGCGATCAGGAGCACCGGACCGCTCGGGGGCACGTGCTGCATGCCGCGCCCCTCGACCCGCCAGAGCACGCGCATGATCGCCAGCGCCAGGCCCCTGCACACGCTGTAGAACGCGCTGCGGGGCGCCGCCGCGCGCCGGGCCGCCACGGTGGCGGCCATGCGGTCCACGACCTCGTCGATCGAGAGATCGCTCGTGTCGATCTCGATGGCGTCGGCGGCCTTGACCAGGGGCGCCAGCACCCGCGTGGTGTCCTGGCGGTCGCGCACCTTGACCTCGTCGCGGATCGTGTCGAGGTCGGCGCTCACCCCCTGCTCGGCCAGCTCGGCGTGTCGCCGGCGCGCGCGGCTCTCGAGCGTCGCGGTCAGGAAGAACTTCACGTCGGCGTCCGGGCACACGATGGTGCCCGTGTCCCGGCCCTCGAGCACGACACCGCCGGGCTCGGCGGCGCGCCGCTGCAGCGGCGTCACCTTGTCGCGGACCTCGCGGCGCATCGAGAGGGTCGAGGTCGCGTCGGCCACCGCCTGGCTGCGGATCTCGCGCGTCACGTCCTCGCCGTTCAGCTTCACGTGGCCGTGCTCGATGGTGACGTCGAGCGGCGCCAGGTGCCGCGCCAGCGCGGCCGTGTCGTCGAGCGAGATCCCGGCGCGCAGCACGCTGAGCGCGAGCGCGCGGTACATGGCGCCCGTCGGGATCAGCTCGTAGCCGAGCCGCTCGGCGAGCCGCCGCGCCACCGTCGTCTTGCCTGCCCCGGCGGGGCCGTCGATGGTCACCACGAGGCCGCGCGGAACCATCAGCGCTCCACCGTGATCGCCGGGCCCCCGGCGAGCGCATTCAGCGTGTCCACGAACGTCGGGAACGACGTCTGCACGCAGGCCGTGTCCTCGACGACGGTCTCGCCCTCGGCGGTGAGCCCGGCCACGGCCAGGGCCATCGCCATGCGATGGTCGCCGCCCGAGGTCACGCGGGCTCCGCGGAAGCGCTGCCCTCCGGGGATCGCCATACCATCCGCGCGCTCCTCGACGCCCACACCCATCTTCGCCAGCTCGCGCGCGAGGGCGGCGATGCGGTCCGACTCCTTCACGCGCAGCTCGGCCGCGTCACGGATCTCGGTCGTGCCGCGCGCGGTGGCGGCGAGCACGGCGAGCGCGGGCACCTCGTCGATGAGCCGCGGGATCAGCGGCCCGGCGACGGTGGTCGCGAGCAACGGCGCGGGCGTCACCGTGAGCGCGGCCATGGGCTCGCCGGTCGGCTCACCCGGGCCGCCCTGCAGGGCCGTGGTGACCGGCGCCCGCATCGCGGCCAGCACGTCGAGCAGGCCGGTCCGTGTGGGGTTCACGCCCACGCGGCGCACGGTCACGCGGGCGTCTGGGACGATCAGGCCGGCCACCAGCAGAAACGCCGCCGACGAGATGTCGCCCGGTACCTGCACGGCGGCGCCGCTCAGCGGGCCGGGATGCAGCGTGACCGTCCGCGTATCGGGCCGCTCCAGCCGCGCGCCGAACGCGCGCAGCATCACCTCGCTGTGGTCGCGCGAGGGCGCGGGCTCGCGCACCGTCACCGGGCCGTCCGCGCGCAGCCCGGCGAGCAGGATGGCCGACTTCACCTGCGCCGAGGCGACGGGGGTGTCGTACGCGATCGCACGCGGCAGCGCGGCGCCGCGGACGGCCAGCGGAAGGCGCCCACCGTCGGAGCGGCCCACGATCGTCGCGCCCATCAGCGTGAGCGGCTCGGCGACGCGCTTCATCGGCCGCCGGCGGAGCGACTCGTCGCCGGTGAGCAGCGTCCAGAACGGCTGGCCCGCGAGCACGCCGATCAGCAGCCGCACCGTCGTGCCGGAGTTGCCGCAGTCCACGACGTCCGCCGGCTCGACCAGGCCACCGAGACCCGCCCCCGCGATCCGGTAGTGGCCGGGGCCCTTCCTCGTGACCTCCACGCCCATCATCTGGATGGCGGTGAGCGTGCGCAGGCAGTCCTCCGCCTCGAGGTAGCCCTGCACCTCGGTGAGCCCGTCGGCCAGGGCGCCGAGCAACGCCGCGCGGTGCGAGATGGACTTGTCGCCCGGCACCTCGCACTCGCCCGCCAGCCGCCGGACGGGACGCACGCGGAAGTTCACGCGAGCCCCTCCCGCGTCGCCTTCAACCGCGCCAGCAGCTCCTCGATACCCGCGGCGTCGCCGGCCGCGAGGAGCCGCTCGAGCTCGTCGAGCGCCGCGCGGAAGGCGCCGAGGCTCGCGCGCACCGCGTCGGCGTTGGCGAGCAGGACGTCGCGCCACATCGGGGGATCGGAGGCGGCGATCCGCGTGGTGTCCCGGAAGCCGCGCGCGGCGAACGCGAGCGCGCCGGGCTCGAAGCGCCCGACGGCGTCGACCAGCGCCCACGCCGCCACGTGCGGCAGGTGGCTGATGGCGGCGACCGTGCGGTCGTGCGTCTCGGGATCGAGCGCGCTGACGCGGGCGCCGAGCGCCTCCCACAGCGCGGTGACCCCCTTGATCGCGCGCGGCTCCGTGGCGTCGGTCGGCGTCACGATGACGGTGGCACCGCGGAAGAGGTCGCCCCGCGCGACCTGCCAGCCGCTCTTCTCCGAGCCGGCCATGGGATGGCTGCCGAGGAACGCGAGCGGGCGTCCGGAGCCCAGCCGCTCGGCGACGGCCACGATGCCGCGCTTGGTGGAGCCGACATCGGTGACGAGGGCTCCGGCGGGCACGCGGCCCCAGATCGATTCCAGCAGGCGCTCGTTCGCGAGCACGGTGGCCGCGAGCACGACGCAGTCGGCGCCGTCCACGCCCGCCTCGACGTCGGTGGCGATGCGATCCACCACGCCCGCGCGCAGCGGCCCTTCCAGCCGCCGCCGGTCCCGGCCCACGCCGACGATCTCGCGCGCCACCCCACCCGCGCGCGCGGCCAGGGCGACCGAGCCGCCCAGGAGCCCGACGCCGACGACGGCCAGCCGGCCGATCACGCGGGCGCCTTCCCCAGCACCGTCTTGAGCGCCTTCACGAGCCGGCCGTTCTCCTGGGGCGTGCCCACGGTGACGCGCAGCGCGGACTCCATGCCGAACGGCGTCATCGGGCGCACGATCACGCCCTCCTTCAGGAGCCGCTGGTAGATGTCGGAGGCGCTGCGGCCGACGTCGACGAGGATGAAGTTGGCGCGCGAGGGCACGTAGCGGATGCCGAGGGCCTTGAACTCGTCGTAGAGGAAGTGGCGGCCCGCCTCGATCATCCGCACGCACTCCAGCACGTGGTTGTCGTCCTCCAGCGCGGCGAGGCCGGCCGCCTGGGCGAGCGAGTTCACGTTGAAAGGCTGGCGGATGCGGTTCATCAGCGAGATCGCGTCGGCGTCGGCGATGCCGTACCCCACGCGCAGGCCGGCCAGGCTGGCCGCCTTCGAGAAGGTGCGGAGGACGATGACCTTGCGACCCTGCCGGATGTAGTTCAGCGCGTCCGGGAAGTCGGGGCCCATCGCGAACTCGATGTAGGCCTCGTCGAAGATGACGATCGTGCGCTCGGGCACGCGCGCCATGAAGGCCTCGACCTCGTCGGCGGTGACGATGGTGGCCGTGGGGTTGTTGGGATTGGCCACGAACACCATCTTCGTCATGGGCGTGATCGCACGCGCCATCGCCTCGAGGTCCAGCCGGTGCTCGCGCAGCATCACCATCACGCGGATGCCGCCCGCCGCCTGCACGATCATCGGGTAGACGACGAACGACGGGTGCGGGACGATCGCCTCGTCGCCCGGCTTGAGGAACGTGCGCACCGCCAGCTCGATCAGCTCGTTGCTGCCGTTGCCGAGGACGATCTGGTCATGCGTGAAGCCGTGCTTCTTGGCCAGCGCCTGGCGCAGGTAGAAGCCGCTGCCGTCGGGGTAGCGGTTCAGATGGGCGAGCTGCGCGGCGATCGCCCGCTGCACGCGCTCGGAGGGCGCGAGCGGGTTCTCGTTGGACGCGAGCTTGATCGCGTCGTGGACGCCGTATTCGCGCTCGGTCTCCTCGATCGGCTTGCCGGGCTCGTAGGGCGCGATGCCGAGGATGTGCGTGTTGGCGAGCGACTCCCACTGCGTGTGCATGCCGTCTCCTTATGCCGCGGGGTACGAGCCCAGGACCCTCAGGTAGAGCGTCCGCTCACCGATTTCCCGCAGCGCGGCGGCCACCGCCGGCGTCTCGCGATGGCCCTCGAAGTCCACGAAGATCACGTATTCCCAGGCCCGGCTCTTGGCCGGACGCGACTCGATCTTGCTCAGGTTCAGGCCCGCCCGCACGAACGGCTCGAGG
Source organism: Candidatus Rokuibacteriota bacterium (assembly GCA_003220225.1). GTDB lineage: Bacteria > Methylomirabilota > Methylomirabilia > Rokubacteriales > CSP1-6 > AR12. The sequence continues at coordinate 72,219 of QHRU01000038.1, read as the reverse complement.
ATGCGGTAGAGCGCTCCCGGCTCGTTCTTCATCGCGAACAGGAGCGACGTCTTGTCGTGGCCGCTGGGCCCGCTCCCCGGCCGGCCTCCTGCCGCCGAGCCGATGACGAGGAAGCGCGTCGCGTTGTGGCGGTTGTCCTCGATGTGCGGGCGCAGCGTCGGCACGCCGTAGAGGGTGCCGGCCAGCTCGGACGCGATGGCCGCCACGCTCGGGTCGCTGGCCGCCATCTCGGCGGCCGCCGCGGTGGACGTCGTCTCCTCGGTCGCCACCCCGGGGAGGTTGGCGGACAGCCAGGCGCGGCACTGCGCGAGCCCCTGGGGGTGTGAGAGCACGCGCTTGACCTCGGAGAGGTCCGAGGCCCGCGACAACAGATACTGCGCGATCTCGAGATAGAGCTCGCCGCAGATCGTCGCCTCGGAATCGGTCAGGCGGTCGAGCGTGACATTGACCGCGCCCTCGGTGGTGTTCTCCACCGGGACCACGCCGAAGGCGGCGCGCCCACGCTCGACCTCGTCGAAGACGTCCACGATCGTGCGCACGGGGCGGAAGTGCACGGCGGCGCCGAAGTGCGTGATGGCCGCCTGGTGGGTGAAGGTCGCCTGCGGCCCGAAGTACGCGACGGTCAGGGGCCCCTCGAGCGCCCGGGACGCGGACAGAATTTCGCGCCAGATCGCGGCCAGGTTGTCGGCGGTGAGCGGTCCGCGGTTCTGCGCGGACAACGACCTCAAGATCTCAGCTTCCCGCTCCGGAACATACGACGGCGTCCCCTGCCGTCGTTTGAGGTGGCCGATCTGAAGGGCGGCCTCGGCGCGTTGGTTGAGGAGGTTGAGGATTTGGTTGTCGAGATCGTTGATCCTGGACCGCCAGTCGGCCAGGTCCATAGGAACACCTGCCCACGAGTACGCTCGAGAATAGCGGGATTATAGGCCAACGCTCCCGGGTGGGCAAGTTAACGGGCCGGGGACGTCCCTTCGGCGGCCGCCCGCAGCGCCGAAACCTCGCGCGGCGTGAGCCGCCGGTAGCGGCCGCGCGGCAGGTCGCCGAGCCGCACCGGCCCGAAGGCCACCCGGCGCAGCCGCCGCACGCGATGTCCCAGGGCCGCGCAGTAGCGCTTGACCTCGTGCTTGCGGCCCTCGGCGAACGTCAGACGCACGAGCGTCCCGTCACGGCCGCCGTGCAGCAGCTCGACCTCCAGCGGCCGCGCCGGCCCGTCGTCCAGCACGACGCCGCGCCGCCAGCGCTCGAGCGCGCCCGGCGCCACGCGGCCCTCGACGTCCGCCTCGTATACCCGCGGCAGGCCGTAGCGCGGATGGAGCAGCCGGTGGGTCAGCGCGCCGTCGTTGGTCATCAGCAGCGCGCCTTCGACGTCCCAGTCGAGGCGGCCGACGGGATAGAGCCGCGCGTCGACGTCGCTGACGAGGTCGGCGACGACTGGGCGACCGCGCGGATCCTTGACCGAAGTCACGTACCCGGCGGGCTTGTGCAGGACGAGGTACTGCTTGGTCTCCGCGCGCGGCAGCGGACGGCCGTCGACGGTGACGACGTCGCGCTCGGGATCGGCCAGCGTGCCGAGCTCGCGGGACACGGCGCCGTTGATGGCGACGCGGCCGTCGGCGATGAGCCGGTCAGCTCCCCGCCGGCTGCTGAGCCCCGCCTGCGCCAGGATCTTGTTGAGCCTGAGCTTCGCCATCGGCCGTCGCCGCCTCCGCCGCGAGCTCGGGGATCACGAGCTCGCCCTCGATCTTCGGCAGGTCGCCGGGGTCACGCAGGCCAAAGGCGACGAGGAACTCGCGCGTCGTCTCGTACACGAACGGCCGGCCCGGCGCCTCCTTGCGCCCCGCGATGCGGATCAGCCGCCGCTCCAGCAGATTGTCGAGCGTGGCCTCCGAGTTCACCCCGCGCACGGCGTCGATCTCGGGACGCGACACCGGCTGCTTGTAGGCGACGATGGCCAGCGTCTCCAGCGCCGGCCGCGAGAGCCGCACGCGCGTCCGCGCGCGCGCCAGCCGCACCAGCCAGGGCGCCAGCTCGGGCCGCGTGACCATCCGCCAGCCGCCGCCGACCTCCATGATCGCCAGCCCGCGCTCCTCCGCCTCGTAGCGCGCGACCAGCTCGCCGACCAGCGCGCGGGCGGCCGCGACGTTCTCGAGGTCCAGGACGTCGCGGATGCGCTCCGCCTCGAGCGGCGCGTCTGACGCGAACAGCAGGGCTTCCACCACGTCAATCGGCTTGGGCACTCGGCGCCTCCCCGTCGGCCCGCGCGGCCTGACGTTCGATGACGATCTCCCCGAACAGCTCCGTCTGCTGCGTCTTGATGCGGCCCTGGCGCACCAGCTCCAGCACCGCGAGCAGCGTCACCACGATCTCCGAGCGTTTGCGCTCGCCGCCCGTGAGCGAGCTGAACAGGAGCGACCACGTGTCGCGCAGCACCGAGAGGATCTCGGTCATGCGCTCCAGCACGGACGGCGGGTTGGGCTCGATCTCCCGCGGCCGGTTGCGCCGCTGCTCCTCGATGAGCTTGCTCAGCATCCGCGCGAGCCAGTCCACGCTCAGGTCCTCGAGCGGAAGGTCCTCGACGCTGGGCAGCGCGGCCCCGGGCCGGCCCCAGATGAGCGCCATCTCCGCCTCGCGGGCGGCGAGCCAGGCGCCTTCCATCTTCACGCGCGCGTACTCACGCAGGCGGTCCTCCAGCTCCTGCTTGAGCAGCAGGCCCTCGTCGTCGAGCTGCTCCTCGCTCTCGTCGGGCGGGACGAGCAGCTTGGACTTCAGATAGATGAGGGTGGCCGCCATCACGAGATACGCGCCCGCCATCTCGAGGTCACGGAATTCCATCGCCTCCAGGTGCGCCAGGTACTGGTCGGTGATCGGGCGCACGGGCAGCGCGGCGAGGTCGATCTCGTTGGTGCGGCAGAGATGAAGCAGCAGGTCGAACGGGCCTTCGAAGGTGCCGACGCGAAGCCTGAGCTCGGTGTCAGTCACAGACTCGCCTCGCTTCTCACAGCGTCGCCTCGCCTACGGCTGCGGCTCCTGATGCGGGCTGCGGCTCGCACTGCCATCATGGAGTCAGATGCACCGCCGCCCTGACCTCCTCCATCGTTCGGCCCGCCACCGCCCGCGCGCGGCGACTTCCCTCGTGCAGGATCTCCACGATCCTATCCGGTTTCTCCACGAACTGCTGGCGCCGCTCGCGGATCTTCTCGAGCGGCGGCACCATGTGCTTGAGCAGCACGTCCTTGCAGTCGAGACACCCGATGCCGGCGGTGCGGCAGCCGTTGGCGACGAACTGCAGGTCGGCCTCCGGCGTGAAGATCTTGTGCAGGTCGAACACCGGGCACACGTCCGGGTTCCCCGGATCCGTGCGGCGCTTGCGCGCGGGGTCCGTCATCATCGGGCGCACCTTGGCGCGGATCGTCTCCGGCGGGTCGGCCAGCTCGATGTCGTTGCCGTAGGACTTCGACATCTTGCGGCCGTCGGTGCCCGGGACCTTGGGAATCTCCGTCAGCTTGACGTCGGGCTCGGGGAAGACCTCGCCGAACGCGTTGTTGAACCGGCGCGCGACCTCGCGCGTGAGCTCGACGTGCGGCGCCTGGTCGATGCCCACGGGGACCCACCTCGGCTTGTACATGAGGATGTCCGCCGCCTGCAGCAGCGGATAGCCGAGCAGGCCGTATGACGGCGAGGTGATCTCCTGCTGCTCGATCCGCTCGCGATAGGTCGGCACGCGCTCGAGCCAGGACACCGGCGTCACCATCGAGAACAGCAGGTGCAGCTCCGCGTGCTCGGGAATCAGCGACTGGATGAACAGCGTCGAGCGCGCGGGATCCAGCCCGGCGCCCAGCCAGTCCGCGGCCATCTCGATGGTGTGCTGGGGGACCTGGGACGTCTCCAGGCGGTCGGTCAGCAGGTGCCAGTCGGCGGAGAAGTAGAAGCAGTCGTAGGAGTCCTGGAGCTTGACCCAGTTGGCCAGGGCCCCCAGGTAGTTCCCCAGGTGCAGCCGTCCGCTCGGTCGCATCCCCGACAGCACGCGCTCTTTGGCCGCCGCCATCACCCCTTGGTCCTCTCCCAGATCTTCGCCGCCCGAATCAGCACATAGTACGCATAGAGGGTGGCCAGAAGGAACCCCCTCCAGCCGTCGAGGAAGCCGCGCCCCACGACGTACATGGCCAGGAAGCGCCCGAGCGGCCGCAGCAGGAGGTCGCCGACGCGCGCGCCCCGTCCCTGAGCCACGGCTTCGTCGGCGGCGAGCGTGGAGTAGCGGTCGGCGCGCGCCAGGAAGTCGCTGACGTCGCGATAGGAGCGGTGCTCGAGGTGACCGACCAGCCGCTCGACGCGGCCATCCACGCTCACCGACTCGTGGACCGCGCGCGGCACGAACCGTCCGCGGCCGCGGCGGAAGAGGCGGACCTGCCAGTCGGGATAAAGCCCGCCGTGGCGGACCCAGCGCCCCCAGAAGATGTTGCGCCGGGGCACGGCGTAACCGTCGGCGGGACCATCGGAGGCGAGGACCCCGGCGATCTCGGACCGCAGCTCCGGTGAGACGACCTCGTCGGCGTCGAGCGACAGCGCCCAGTCTCCGGTGGCCAGGTCGAGCGCGGCGTTCTTCTGCGCGGCGTAGCCCGGCCACGGGCGGACGACGACGCGGTCGGTGAACTCCCGCGCGATCGTGACCGTCTTGTCCTCGGACTCGGCGTCCACGACCACGATCTCGTCGGCCCACGCCACCGACTCCAGACACGCGCGCAGCCGCTCCTCCTCGTCGCGCGTGACGACCACCACCGACAGGCGGGGCCGGGGCGTCACCGGCCGAGCACCTCGAGGACGGCCTCGAGGACGGGCGGCACGTCGATGGACGCCATCCGGCCGTCGGGCGCCGCGAGGACACGGTGGCCGGCGCCGTACGGCCCGTTGCGCGCCGCGGAGGTCGGCCCGTAGAGGCCCACGCACGGCGTGCCGACGGCGGCCGCGAGGTGCAGCGGGCCCGTGTCACCGGCCACCATCACCGACGCCCGGCGCGTGACCGCGGCCAGCTCGTCGAGATCGGTGGGCGGCGCGAGCGCCGGGCGCGGCACCGGGATGTCCACGATGGCGCGCGCGGCGTCGCGCTCGCTCGGGCCCCAGAGCACGAGCACCTGCGCGCCGGCCTCGTGACACAGCCGCTCGGCCAGCGCGCGGAACCGCGCCACCGGCCAACGCTTGTTCGTGCGGCCGGCGCCCGGGTTCAGCACGACCAGACGGTGCCGCGGCTTGAGGCCGACGCCCACGAAGAAATCGTCGATGCGCAGCTCCGCGGCCGCGCGAGTCGCAAGCCGAAACCGCGCGCGCCCCGGAGACACCGCGACGCCCAGCGGCGCCAGCAGCGCCAGGTACTGGTCCACCACGTGGCGCGCCTCGAGCGGCGGCGTCACGCGCCGGGTCGTGAAGAGCGCGTTGAGCCGCTCACGGCTCCAGCCGGCGGCGAAGCCGATGCGCAGCGGCGCGCCCGTGGCCCGAGTGACAGCGCCGGATTTCACGAGCCCCTGCAGGTCGATCGCCACGTCGAACCGCGCCGCGCGCAGGCGCCGGCGCAGCACGACGAGGCCGCGCACGACCTCGGCCACCTGCCGGGGCGTGCGCGCCGAGCGCCAGGCGCGCGTGTCGACGTCGATCACCTCGTCGAGCGCCGGGTGATCGCGCAGCAGCGCCGCCTCGCGCCGCTCGACGATCCAGACCAGCCGCGCGCGCGGGAAGGCGGCCGCCAGCGCCTCGGCCACGGGCAGCGCGTGGACCACGTCGCCCAGCGACGAGAGCTTGACGAGGGCGACCGCGCGCGGCTCAGCGGGCACGCGCGAACCGTTCCACGATCGTCTGGATGGCGTCGCGCGTCGCGTGGTCCTTCGGGTCGCCGACGATGACGACCCGGCCGCCGTGGGCGCGCACCGTGTCGCGCTCGGGCACGGTCTCGGGCGTGTAGTCGGTGCCCTTGGCGTGGATGGCCGGACGGATGGCCGCCACGAGGGCGTCGGCGGTGTCCTCGTCGAACACGACCACGTGGTCCACCGCGCGCAGCGCGGCGAGCACCTCCGTGCGCTCGGCGGCCGGCATCAGCGGCCGCCCGGCTCCCTTGAGCCGCGCCACCGCCGCGTCGCCGTTGATGCCGACGAAGAGGACGTCGCCGAGCGCGCGCGCGGCCTCGAGATAGCGGACGTGGCCGACGTGCAGGAGGTCGAAGCAGCCGTTGGCGAGAACGATGCGCTTGCCTTCGGCACGGAGGCGAGCAGAGAGAGCTCCCGCCTCCTTCAAGGTCATTTCACCGCTCGGCTCGCAGCCGGGCGCTGCTCACCTCGCACCGCCACGATCATTTCACCGCTCGGCTCGCAGCGGGGCGCTGCTCACCTCGCACCGCCACGCTCGGCTCGCAGCGCGGCGCTGCTCAGCTCGCACTGCCACTCGCACCGCCACTCGCACTGCCACCGAGCGACTGGCGCAGCTCCGTGGCGGTGACGGTGGCCGTGCCGCGCTTCATGACCACGATGCCACCGGCCACGTTGGCGAGCGTCGCGGCCTCCAGCGCCGGCGCGCCGCAGGCCAGCGCCAGCGTGAAGGCGCTGATGACGGTGTCGCCGGCGCCGGTGACGTCGGCGATCTCGTCGGTGCCGTGGACGGGGATGAACGTGGTCGCGCCGTCGCGCTCGAGCAGGGCCATCCCGCGGCTGCCGCGCGTGACGAGGAGGAAGCGCGCGTCGAGCCGCTCGAGGAGCTGGCGGCCTGCCTTCTCGACCTCGCGCTCGCCGTCGGTGAGGGCGCCGGCCAGCTGCGCCAGCTCGGCCTCGTTCGGTGTCGCCGCCGTCACCCCGGTGAAGCGCAGGAGGCTGTACCGGCTGTCGACGGTCAGGACGGCGCCGGTGCGACGCGCGATGGCGCGGATCCGGTCGAAGACGCGCGGGGTGACGGTGCCGTAGCCATAGTCGGAGACGAGGATGGCGTCGGCGCGGGCGGCCAGGGAGGTCAGGCGAGTCAGCAGCAAGTCCTCGGTGATCGGCTGCGGCTCGTGTGAGGGCTCGCGATCGAGCCGCACGACCTGCTGGCGTGTGGCCTGGTAGCCGCCGGCCATGATGCGCGTCTTCACCGGCGTGACGCGGCCGGTCTCGGGGAGGATGCCGTCGGTCGGAATGCCCGCGCCGCGGAAGAGGGCGAGCAGCTCGTCGCCGGCGACGTCCTTGCCGACGACGCCCACCGGCACCACGCGCGCGCCGAGATCGTGGACGTTGTGGGCGGCGTTGGCGGCGCCGCCGAGGCTCACCTCACGCTCGGTGAAGCGCAGGATCAGCACCGGCGCCTCGCGCGAGATGCGCGCGGGCTTGCCGTAGAGGTACTCGTCGCTGATCAGGTCGCCGACCACGACGAGCGTCTTGCCCGCGAAGCCGTCGACGAGGCCGCGCAGCCGTGCGTTCACGCCGCCCCCGGTCATCGCCGCGGCCCCGTGCGGGAGGCCGCGGCCGGCCGCCGGGCGAGTACCCACTCGACGGCGTCGAGCAGGTCACCGGCCACGTGGTCCGGCGCCAGGCCGAAATCCTCGCGGCGGTACTCCCACTCGCCGAGACCGTAGCCGGTCAGCACGAGCACGGCACCGGCGCCGACGCTGCGCGCGGGCACGAGGTCGCTCGCCTTGTCCCCCACCATCGTCGAGGCCGCGAGATCGAGGTCGAGCTCGGCCGCGGCGCGCTCGAGGAGTCCAGGCGCCGGCTTGCGGCAGTCGCACACCACGCGATAGGGCGGCACGCCCTCGGTCGGGTGATGCGGGCACACGTAGATTCCGTCGAGGTGCGCGCCCGCGTCCTCGAGCTGGGCCACGAGCGCGTCGTTGGTGGCGCGCAGCACCTCGGCGGAGAAGTAGCCGCGCGCGATGCCCGCCTGATTGGTCACGACGACGGCGGCGACACCGGCGGCGTTGAGGCAGCGAATGGCCTCGGCCGAGCGCGGCAGGAGCCGGAGGCGAGATGGATGGTTCACGTACCCGACCTCTTCCGTGAGCGTCCCGTCGCGGTCGATGAAGACAGCGGGGCGATGACCCACTCCGGCAGTCTATGCTCTCGGCGTCGTTTGCTCAAGGAAAATCAGCGGTTGCGCCCCAAACGACGATAGACCTCTTCCAGCGCGCGCACCTGCCGCGCGAAAGTGAACGGCTCGGCGGCCGCGCGCGCCGCGTCGCGAACCTCCGCCGCGTTCCGGCCACGCAGCTTGTCGAGCGCGGCCGCGAGCCCGGCGGCGTCATCAGGGGCCACGATCGCGCCGCAGCGCTCGTCGACGATCTCGGCACCGCCCGCCACCACGCTCGTCACCACGGGCAGGCCGCTCGCGAGCGCCTCGAGGTGGACGTTGCCGAACGGCTCGTAGCGCGTGGGCAGCGCCAGCGCGTCGGCGGCGGCGTACCAGCGCTCGATGTCCGGCCGCGCGCCGAGCCACGCGACGCGTCCCGCCACGCCGAGCTCGCCCGCGAGCCGCCGATAGGGAGCCGTGTCGTCCCGCCCGACCACGAGCAGGCGCGCGCGCGAGTCCGTGAGCTGCGCGAGCGCGCGGATCGCCGTCGCGAGACCCTTGCGCGCGAAGCCGCTGCCGGCGAACAGCGCGGTGAACGCGCCGGCCGGGATGCCGGCCTCGTCGCGCGCGCCCTCGCGATGCGGACCGCGCAGCCGTGGATGGAAGCGCTCCAGGTCCACGCCGTTGTAGACGACGGAGAGCCGCGGTGCCGGCACCGCGTAGTGCCGCGCGATCTCCTCCGCGCCGCGTCGCGCGATCGCGACGATCTGGGGCGTGCGCGCGAACACGCGCCGCTCGAGGGCGAGCGTCACCGCGTGATGCAGCCGCCGTCCCGCCGAGGCGCCGATCGCCTCGAGATACGCGCGGTGGCACCCCTCGCCCGCGCGATAGACATCCTGAACGAGCGTGCGCTCGTGGCTCTGCACCACGTCCCACCCCCGGCGGCGGGCGACGACCACGGCCGCGAGCGCCAGCGCCAGCCCACGCGCTGCCGAGGGCAGCGGCGGGAGAGGCAGCGGGTGCTCGGTGACACCGATCTGCGGCGACTGGCGGCCAGGACCGGCGCGATGCACGTCGTGGCCGTACGCGACGAGCGCGCGCATCAGCCCGGCCGTCGCACTCTCCACGCCCCCATGAAACGCATACGGGCGAGCGATGATGAGAATTCTCATGACACGGTGGCGGCGCCGAGCGTGTGGGTTGCGGCGGCGGGTCGGCGGGGCGGCCGGCCCTGTGAGGCCCGTGTCTTCTGGGTATTGCGTCGATTCCGGCTGTACATCGTGGGCCGATGACAGGCGCACTGCGTTGTCGATTTGCGTGGCCGAACAGGGCCGGCCGCCCCGCCGGCCCGCCGCCGCGGCCACGCGCTTGCCCACTCGCCAGCGAAGCGCGCGCGCACGATCCGCCGCACTGCCGTCACGTGCCTCGCTTCAGACGGAACTTGGAGGCGAGATCGTCGATGAGCGGGAACAGGACGGCGCGGGCGGTGGCGAAGCTGTAGCGCTCGGCGCAGCGCTGACGGGCGCGGCGTCCCAGCTCGGCGGCGCTCGCCGGATCGTCGAGCAGGCGCCCGAGGGCCACGCGCAGCGCCGTCGTGTCGCCCGGACGAACGAGCACGCCGCAGCCCTCGAGGATCTCGGGGATCATGGACACGGCCGTGGACACGATCGGCCGTCCCAGCGCCATCGCGTCGAAGAGCTTCGCGGGCACCTGCCCGAGCGTGTCCGTGGTCGCGCGCTGCGGCACGGCGACCACGTCGGCAGCCACCAGGTAGCGCGGCACGTCGTCGAACGGGATCTCGCCGACGACCTTCACGTGCCCGCGCGCGGCCCAGCGCCGCGCGGCGGCGCTGTCGGCATTGGCGCCGACGAGGACGAGCCGCGCGGCGTCGAGTCCGGCCGTCGCCTCGACCAAATCCTCGACGCCCTTGTGGCCGCGCGGCGTGCCGAGGAACATCACGACGCGCGCGTCGCCGACGCCGAGCCGGGCGCGCGCCGCGGCACGGTCGAAGCGCTCCGGCGCCCACGCCTCGGTATCGCGGACGTGGGGCACGAGGATCCCGCCGAAGCGATCGGCGAGGAAGCGCGAGGCCACCGTCAGCGCGTCGGCGCGGGCCACGAACCGCTCGGCGAGCCACGTCCACGGCAGCCCGTTCGGGTTCCCGAGGTTCAGCAGCCGCCCCACCCGCCCCCAGAAGCCGGCGCGATAGAAGAAGCCGAGCTCCCAGTCGTCGATGTCGAGGATCAGCGGCCGGCGTCGCTGCCGTCGCGCGAGCAGCGCGACGCCGAAGCTGGTCGGCCGCGGCTTGGAGGCGAACAACACGTCGCCGTCGGCGAGCCGGGCGAGCGCGGGCAGCATCGCGCCGAAGCGCGGCCAGCGCGCGCCCGGGAGTGCGCGGTAACGGACCGCGCCGTCGCGAGCGGGGCGCCAGACGGCGTCGCCGAAGCGCGGTCCCACCACCTCCACCTCGTAGCGCGGCGCCAGCAAGCGTGCGAGCAGGTCGGCGCGTCCGGTGGCGTTGTCCGAGAGGTCGAAGGCGAGGACGGAGACCTTCATGCCACGAGGAGGCGCGCGTAGAGGGTTTCGAGCGCCTCGGCCAGCCGCGCACCGGAGTAGCGCTCCAGCGCCAGCGCGCGCGCGGCCGCTCCGAGTCGCGCACGGAGCGCGGCGTTGTCGAGCAGGCGCTCGAGGGCCTCGGCCAGCGCGCCCGCGTCGCCGGCCGGCACGAGGAGCGCGTGCACGCCGTCGCCCAGCACCTCGGGCACGACCCCGGTGCGCGCGGCGACGAGCGGCCGCCCGGCCGCGAGGTACTCGAACAGCACGCGCGACATCCCGTCGGACTCCAGCGGCACGTAGAGCGCGACGTCGAGGGCGGCCATCACCGCCGGGAGGTCGGGGGCGAAGCCCGCGACCGTCACGCGGCGCTCGAGTCCGGCGCGGTGGATCGCCGCGAGCACGGCGGGCTCGTGAGTGCCGCGGCCGACGAAGACCACGCGGGGGGTCCGGCCCCGCGACGCCAGACGCGCGAGGGCGTCGACGACAACCTGGTGGCCCTTCATCACGCGCAGCCCGGAGACGAGGCCGACGAGCGGCTCGCCGTCGCCGCCGAGCCGGCGCCGGACGCTGGGATCCGCCGGCCCCGGGCGATACGTCTCGACGTCGGCGCCGCCTTGCAGCGCGACGACGCGCTCGGGAGGCAGCAGGCCGGATGCGAGGTACTGGCGGCGGATCGCCTCGGTCACGGTGACGACGAGGGCCGTGGCCCGGCGGTAGAGCCAGCGATTGGCGGCGTGCGGCCGCACCGCCTGCGCGATGTGGCGCGTGCGCACGACCGGCGGCCGCCGCCCGCCCGTGAGGTACCCGGCGGCCGCGGCGAGCCAGTGCTCCTTGCCGCGGTGGACGTGCACGACGTCGGCGTCGCGCAGCGCGCGCGCGAGCCGTCGCAGATCGGCGCCGTCCAGCGCCGGCCGCAGGCCGCCCGCCAGCTCGAACGTCTCGATCCGCGTCACCCCCTCCTCGCGCGCGCGGTCGATGACGCGATCGTCGGTGCCGCGCTTGCACCCGAGCGTCACCGCGTGCCCGCGGCGCTCGAGCTCGCGACACGCGCGCGCCGCCCAGTAGGCGTCCGACGACCAGCCGCGGCACGACATCAGGTGCAGGATCCTCACCGGCGAGCTCTCACCGGGCCGGCCGGGCGCCGAGCATCGCGCGGTACGCACGCTCGACGGTCTCGACGGCGCGCGCCGGGCTGAATTCCTTCTCGGCGCGCCGCCGCCCCGCCGCCCCCATCGCGCGGGCGCGCGCGCGATCGGTCAGCACGGAGCGGAGCGCCCACGCGACCGCCTCCGGCCGGTCGCCCTCCACCAGGAGTCCGGTCTCGCCGTGAGCGACCGTCTCCGGCAGCGCGCCGACCGCGCGCGCGACGACGGGGCGTGCGGCCGCCATCGCCTCGAGCGCCGCGCGGCACGAGTCGTCGGAGCCCGGCGCCATCAGGGCGAAGCAGTCGGCCGCCGCCAGCACCGACGGCAGGTCGCGGTCGCGGTAGCCGGCGAACGTGACGTGTCGGGCGAGCCCCTGCCCGGCGACGAGCCGCTCGAGGCGCTCGCGCGTCTCCCCCTTGCCCACCAGCAACAGGCGCGCGGCGGGGAGATCGGCGAGCAGTCCGCGAAAGCCCGCGAGCAGCAACTCGTGGCCGCGGTTGGCCGCGAGCCGCGCGACGGACACGACCACCGGCGCGTCGCCCAGCGCGAACTCCTCGCGGACCGCGCGGCCGTCGGCCTCGGCGGCGAAGCGCGGCAGGTCCGCCATCCCCGGCGTCCAGTACACGCGCTCGGGAGGAACGCCCGCCTCGCGGCAGCGCGCCTCGATCTGGCGCGAAACGGCGAGCGCGGCGTCCGTGCGACGGTAGAGCCGGCGCGACACCGCGTCGCGCTTCACCGCGCGCAGCGCGTGGAACGTGCGGGCCACCGGTGGCCGCCGCCCGCCGCTGCGGGGCCGCGCGAGCAGCGCGAGCCAGTGGTCGTGGGAATGATGCGCGTGCAGCACGTCCACCGCCTGCTCGCGCGCGACACGGCGCAGCCGGACGGCGTCGCGGGCGATCTGCAACGGCGCCAGCCGCGCGCGCAGGTGGAAGCCCTCGACCAGCGTCAGCCCGGCCTCGCGCGCCTTGGCCTCGAATCGGTCGCCCGGCGGCACCGCCAGCAGCACGCGGTGGCCGCGCGCCTGCTGCGCGCTCGCGAGCTGGATGGTCGGGTCGGCGCTGCCAGTCCACCAGCGATTGGCCGCGAGATGCAGGACGGTCAGCGCTCCCGCGGTCATTGGATTTGCCGTCGGCGCGGCTTCGCAGGGCTCCGCCGCTCGACGGTCGGCAAGTCAACGCGCGCGCTCATTGCTGCCTCCGCGCCGGACGCGGCGGTGGCGCGCTCTCCAGCAGCGCCAGCACGGCGTCGCGCACGCGCTTGGCCTCGAGCCCGCGCAGGCAGGGATGCTCGATCGGGCAGACGCGATAGAAGCACGGCGCGCACGGCACCGGGTGGGTCAGCGCCACCGCGCGGCCGCGCGGCGCCGACAGCGCGGGATCGGTGGGACCGAACAGCGCGACCACGGGCGTGCCGAGCGCGGTGGCGAGATGCGCCACGCCCGTGTCGCCAGACACGAGCGCGTCCAGCTCCGCGAGGAGCGACGGCAGCAGCGCGGGACGATCGCGCCCGGCCAGCGTCGCCGCCGGCGCCTCGGCGGCGAGGGCCGCCGCCGCGGGCGCCTCGGCGGCCGTGCCGAGCAGGACAGCGCGCGCGCCGACGGTGTCGAGCAGCCGGCAGAGCTCGGCGACGCGCTCGGCGGGCCACGTCTTCGCCGGCCCGTAGGCGGCGCCCAGGTGCACGCCGACCGTGCGGCGTCCGCCGTGCGCGCCGGCCTCGGCGAGCAGCGCGCGCGCTTCGGCCCGCGCGGCGCCGTCGGCCGGCGGCGGCGTGAGCGTCGGCTCCGCGTCGTCGGCGCTCGCGCCACACCGCTCGGCGAGCATCAGGTACTCGTCGATCTGGTGGCGCCGCGGCTCGGGCAGCGCGACGACGTCGGTGAGCACCTTGCCGCGCACGCCGGCGTCGAAGCCGATGCGACGGCCCGCACCCCAGTACCAGGCGGCCAGCGCCGACTCGACCGAGTTGGGCAGCAGCACGGCGGTGTCGGGCGCGAGCCGCCGCACGACGTCGGCGGCAGCGAGCCGCCCGGACCACGCGCGCGGATAGGTCACGAGCGTGTCCGCGAGCCCCTGGCCGCCGAGCACCGTCGCCCACGGCCCCGCCAGCAGCACCTGCGCCTGCGGATGCGCGCGGCGCAGCGCGCGCACGGCCGGCTCGGCCATCACCGTGTCGCCCAGCCAGTTGGGCAGGCGCACCGCGAGCGCCGAGATCATGGGGAGGGCGCGGGACAGGCGCGCGCGAAGGCCGCCCGCCACTGCGCGGCTCCGGAGAGCAGCGCCAGCCGCACCGCCAGCACGTAGAGCGGGACGCCGCGGGGCGGTAACCGGCGCAGGCGCGCCCAGTCCTTCTCCGTGGTCACGAGGCCGACGGCCGACGCGGCGAGGGCGCGCTGCTCGAGCGCGGCCACCTCCTCGCGCGAGTACCAGTGGTGATCGGCGAACCGCGCGAAGCCCGCCTCGAGCGCGCCGGTCTCCTCGAGCGTCTGCCGGAAGCCGTCCGGTGAGCCGATGCCGGCGAAGGCGAACAGCTTGAGCCCGCGCAGCGCCTCCGGACCGAGATAGCGCATCGCGCCCGCTTCCCAGCACTCGGTCGGCACGTGACGCGCGGCCAGGATCGGCACGCCGGGGGCGTGGACCCGCGCGGCGGCGGCCACCTCGCCGACGTCGTCGCGGCCGCGCGCGCCCGTGACGACGATCAGGTGCGCGCGCGCCAGGGCCGCGAGCGGCTCGCGCAGCGGCCCGCCGGGCAGGAGCCGCGCGCTGCCCCACGGCGCGCGGGCCCGGGCCATCACGATCTCGAGATCCTTGGCGAGCGTGCGGTGCTGGAAGCCGTCGTCGAGCACGATCGCGCTGACGCCGAAGCGCTCGACGGCGTGACGGCCCGCCTCGTACCGATGGGCGCCCACGACGACGGGCACGCCGGGCAGCCGCCGGGCGAGAAGGAACGGCTCGTCGCCGCCCTCGTCGGCATCCAGGCGGATGGAGGCGGCGTCGGCGACGACCTGGATGCCGTGGCCGCGCCGGCCGTAGCCGCGGCTCACCACCGCGGGTCGATGGCCGAGCTCCATGAGCGTGCGCACCGCGAGCTCGACGGCAGGCGTCTTGCCGGTGCCGCCCACCGTGAGGTTGCCCACCGACACCACGGGCACGCCGAGCCCGCGGCACTTGAGCACGCCGCGCGCGTAGAGCCAGTCGCGCGTGCCGAGGAGCCCGCGATAGCCGCCGGCGGCCACGCCAAGAACGCGCGAGCCGGCGGGGCCGACCCCGCGCTGCCAGGCGCGCGTGACGCGCGCGCTCAGGTCGCTCACAGGCTCGCCTCGCTCGTCACAGCGTCGCCTCGCCTGCGGCTGCGGCTCCTGAAGCGGGCTCGCACGGCGGCCCCCCGAAATCCGAGTGGCCGCACGGCGCTCACCGTCCGGCGTCCCCGGAGCGGGCCAGCGACTCCGGGGCCAGGAAGCGCGCGACGAGCTCGAGCGTCTGGCGCACGGCGCCGTGCTGGGCCGCGAGCGACTCGAAGCCGGCCTCGCCGCGCTGCGCCGCCAGCCCGGGATCGGCGAGCAGCCGGCGCAGCTCGAACCCGAGCGACGCGGCGTCGTGGACGACGAGGGCGCCGCCGCTCGCCGTCAGGAGCCCGGCGGCCTCGCGGAAGTTGTCGGTGTGCGGACCCATGAGCACGGGCTTGCGGCGCAACGCCGGCTCCAGCACGTTGTGGCCGCCGAGCGGCACGAGGCTGCCGCCGACGAAGACGACGTCGGCGACGGCGTACATCTGCGCCAGCTCGCCGACGGTGTCGACGACGATGATGGCGCCGGCGGCGCGCCCAACGGGCAGCGCGCTGCGGCGCACCGCCCTGAGGCCGCGGGCGGCGATGAGCGACAGCACCTCGTCCACCCGCTCCGGATGGCGCGGCGCCAGGATCAGCGCGAGCCCGGGGTGCTCCGCCGCCGCCGCCGCGTGCGCGGCGAGCGCGGCCTCCTCCTCGCCGCCGTGCGTGCTGCCCGCGATCCACACGCGCTGATCCCGCGACAGGCCGAGCAGGCGCCGCCAGAGATCGGCGACCCCGGCCGGGTCCGCCGGCGCGTCGTTCTTGAGATTGCCGGTCACCACGACGCGCTCCGCCGGAGCGCCGAGCGCGATGATCCGCCGCGCGTCCTCGTCCGAGCGCATCGCGAAGACGCGGACGTCGGCCAGCACGCCGCGCAGGGCCGAGCGGACCAGCCGGTAGCGCCGGAAGGAGCGGTCGGAGAGCCGGCCGTTGGCGATCATCGTCGGCACGCCCCGCGCGGCGAGCGCGCGCAGCGCGTTGGGCCAGAGCTCCGTCTCCATGCAGATGAAAAACGCGGGGTCGATGGCCGCCAGCGTGCGGCGCACGGCGCCGGGAAAGTCGAGCGGAAAGTAGCGATGGCTCGCGAGCCCCGCGAAGCGCTCGGTGACGACGCGCGCGCCCGTCGGCGTGACCGTCGTGACCACGAGCGGCAGCGACGGATACGTCTGGTGGAGGCCCTCCACGAGCGGCGCCGCCGCGATCGCCTCGCCCACCGAGACGGCGTGCACCCAGCCGCGCGGTCCCCGTCCGTCCTGGCCGCCGTAGCCGAACCGGGCCCGGAGGTTCAGCGGCACGCCGCGCGTGAGGCGCCGCGCCACGGCGAGCGGCGCGTACGCGGTGACGCCCGCGGCGAGCAGCGCGGTGTAGAGCACGTACGTCGCGTAGGTCACCGGCGTGCTCCGACCAGCGCGTCCGCCGCGTCGGTGGCGTCCTCGAGCGCGCGCTCCACGCGCAGGCGCGCGTCCTCGCGATCGTCATGGCCCTTGACCTCGAGCAGGCCGCCGAACACCACCGCGCACCTGGCGAACGGCGCCGGCACCATGAAGCGGTCCCAGGAGCCGAGACGGCGCGCGGGCCGCGCGGCCACGCCCACCGGCACGATCGGCGCACCCGTGGTCGCGGCCAGCGCCACGATGCCGCCCTGCAGCCGGCGGGCCGGTCCGCGCGGGCCGTCGGGCACCATGGCCACGTCCTCGCCGGCATGGATCGCGCGCGTGAGCTCACGCAGGGCGTCCAGTCCGCCGCGCGACGACGACCCGCGCACGACGTCGAGCCCGAAGCGCCGCGCGAAGTCCGCCATCAGCTGGCCGTCGCGCGAGCGGCTGGCCAGCACGCGCACGCGCCGGGCGCCCTCGCTCCGACGAAGCCGCGCGTTGAGCCACGGCACGATGAGGATGCGGCCGTGCCAGACGGCGTAGATCAGCGGGCGGCGCGCCTGCCAGAGCGGCCGGAGCGCGTCCACGCCGGCCGCGCGCACCGAGAGCGTCGCGCCGAGCGCGCTGACGGCGGAGGCGGCCACCACGGGCAGCATCCGCGCCAGGAGCGCGCTCATGGGCGCGCCGCGCGGCCGGCGGCCAGCTCGAGCACGTGACGCGCGGCGCGCGCGCCGACGCCCGGCGCGCCGAGCTGGCCGGCCAGCTCGCCGAACGCCTCGCGCTGCCCGGCGAGCGCCGCCGGCGAATCGAGCAGGCGCAGCGCTTCGCGGCCGAGCGCCTGGCCTGTCAGCCCGCGCTGGTAGAGCTCGGGCACCACCGCGCGGCCGAGCGCGATGTTGGCGAGGCTGATCCACGGCACGCGCACGAGCGGCTTGAAGAGCAGCTCGCTGAGGCGCGAGAGCCGGTAGCAGACGACCATCGGCGTGCCGAGCAGCGCGGCCTCGAGAGTCGCCGTGCCGGAGGTCACGAGCAGCAGATCGGCGGCGCGCATCACGGCGTAGGTGCGGCCGGTGACGACGCGGAACGGCGGTGCGCCGGCCACGCGCAGGTCCTCCGCGTCCACCGTGGGCGCCTGCGCCACCAGGAAGCGCGCGTCGGGATGCGCGGCCACGACGAGGGCGGCGGCCTCGCGCATCATCGGCAGCACGCCGGCGACCTCGTGGCGGCGGCTGCCGGGCACGAGCCCCACCACGGGCGCGTCGCCGTCGACGCCGAGCTCCTTGCGCGCGGCGGCGCGCGACGGCGCCCCGGCGAGCGCGTCGAGCACCGGATGGCCGACGAACGCCACGGGCACCCCGGCCCGACGATACAGCGCGGTCTCGAACGGAAACACGGCGAGGACGAGCGACACCACGCGACGGATGAGCCGCACGCGCCACGGCCGCCACGCCCACACCTGGGGCGGGATGAAGTAGGCGACGGCGACGCCCGCCCGGCGCGCGGCCCGCGCCAGTCGCAGGTTGAACTCCGGGAAATCGATGACGACGAGAGCGTCGGGACGGTCGGGGCCGGTCACGACGGCCCGCAACCGCCGGTACGCGCGGTAGAGTGCGGGCATGCCGCCGACCGCCTCGGTGCCGCCCATGCTGGCCGCGGCCGTCACGTCGACGAGCAGCTCGACGCCCTCGGCGGCCATGCGGCGGCCGCCCATCCCGGAGAGCCGCGCGCCCGGCGCGGCGGCGCGCAGCGCGCGCGCCAGCGTCGCCCCGTGCAGGTCGCCGGAGGCCTCGCCGGCGACGAGCATGATGGAGCGCGGCCGCTCAGGCGCCGGCGCCACGCGTGCTGACCAGCGCGATGGACGCCGCGTCGGCGCGCCGCGCCGTCGCCTCCCGCTCGAGCACGAAGACGCGCTCGGCCTCGAGCGCGATGACGGTGGCGCCGCCCTCGGCCGCCGCCTCGATCGTCTCCGGCCCGATGGTCGGCACGTCGAAGCGGAAGTCGTGCTCGCCGCCCACCGCCTTCACGATGGCGGCGCCGGGGCCGCTCAGCGCCGTGCCGCGACGGATGGCCGCCGTCGTGCCCTCGATCGCCTCCACCGCGCTCACGACGCTGCGGCGCACGACCACCGTCTGTCCCACGCCGAGATCCGCCGCCGCGCGCGCGACGGCGAGGCCGCGGCGAACGTCCGCCCACTCGTCCGCCGTCGGCGCGCGCGCGCCGAGCACCGTCTCGCCGGGCAGGCCGGTGCCCAGGAACGGCCGCTGGTCGAGCAGCTCGATGCCCATCGAGCCGAGGGTGGCGAGCAGCACGGCCTTGACGTTGCCGTCGAGCAGGCCGCCCGCGCGCCGCGCCATCGCGCGGTGCGCGTCGTCCACCGCCTCCGCGCGCAGGAGATCTCCCATCCAGAACTTGCCGGAGAAGAGCACGCCCGCGACCTTCTCCTCCCGCAGGGCGGCGATGACGGGCGCCATCTCGGCGATGGCGGCGGGGACGACGCGCGCGGCGTGGGCGGCGGCGCCGGTGTCGCGAGCGAACGCGAAGGCGACGACGCGCCATCCCCGCCGTCGCGCCTCGGCGGCCATCAGCGCCGGCAGCTCGCCGGCGCCGCACATCAGTCCGAGCGACCGCTCCACGGCAGGTCCTTCGGCCACGCGATCTCGGGGACGCCGTCGCGGATCATCCGCTCGATCTCGAGGGCCATCGCGAGCGACGTGAGATCCTCGGCGAGGTTCAGCTCGACCTTCCGCCCCGCCTGGCGCCGGCGGTGGGCGGCGATCAGGTGCTGGATCTCGAGCTTCAGCGGGTTCTCGCGGTGCACCTGGAGATGCTCGACGAGCGAGGCGCGGGAGTAGCGAATGGCCTTGCGGCTCATCGTGTACTGCTGTTTCGCGCGCCGGTAGACGCGGATGTCCTGGTCCGTGTAGTCGAGGTGGACGTAGGCGTCGTGCATGGTGATCGCCAGCGTGCGGACCTTCTCCTCGGTGGCGCGGCTCGCGGTGATGATGGCGATCGTGCCCGACTCGAACCGGACCTGGACGCTGGCCACGTCGGTCACGGGCGAGTGCACGGCGGCGCCCTGGGCGGCCAGCCGCAGGGGCGGCGAGTCCACGAGACCCAGCACGATGTCGATGTCGTGGATCATGAGGTCCATCACCACCGTGTCCTTCTGCACGCGCGACGCGAACGGTCCCAGCCGGCGCGACTCGATGAGGATGGGCGCGCGCACGATCTGCCGCAGCTCCTCGACGGCGCCGTTGAACCGCTCGACGTGGCCGACGTGCAGGACGGCGCCGGTGCGCTCGGCCACCGCGAAGAGCGCGCGCGCCTCCTCCAGCGTCGGCGTCATCGGTTTCTCCACGAGCACGCTGACCCCGGCCTCGAGCAGGTCGCGCGCGACCGCGAAGTGCTCGCCGGTGGGGACGGCGACGCTCGCGACGTCCACGCGGCCGACGAGCGCCCGATGGTCGGCGAAGACCTGCGTGTCGTACTGCCTGGCCACCGCGGCCGCGCGCGCGGCGTCCGTGTCGACCACGCCGACCAGCTCGACGTCCGGCAGCTCGGCGTACACGAGCACGTGGTACTGGCCCATGTGGCCGGTGCCGACGACGCCGGCGCGCACCTTCGCCCCGTTGGCCATCAGCCGGTGATCTCCCGGTGACGCGGGGCGGGGGGCAATCGGGGGGACGCCTCGTCCCCCCAATCTTCGGCAGACATGAGAGTCCCCTTCACGATCCCGTGACGACTGGCCCGAGCGACGAAGTCCAGGAGCACGCGGATCGGCTCCGTGGCGGGCACCTCCTCGCGGATCCGCTCGACGGCCCGCGCCGGCGCCAGCCCGCTGCGATAGAGGATGCGGAACGAATTCTGAAGGCTGCGCCGGTCGGCCGGGTTCATGCCCGCGCGGCGCAGGCCGATCACGTTGATCGCGCGCGCGGTGGCCGGCTGGCCTTCCACCAGGACGTAGGGCGGTACGTCGGCCGTGAGCTTCGCCATCCCCCCGACGTACGCGTAGGCGCCGACGCGCGTGAACGGCACCATGCCGGAGAGGCCGCCGATCGTCGCGCGGTCGCCGATCTCGCAGTGGCCGGTGAGGCCCGCGTAGTTGATGACGATCACGCCGTCGCCGATCCGACAGTCGTGCGCGACGTGGCTCAGGCCCATCACCAGGCACTCGCGACCGATGTCCGTCCAACCCTCCGCGCGCGTGGAGCGGTGCACGGTCACGTACTCGCGGATGACGGTGTCGGCGCCCACGCGCACGCCCGAGGGCGTGCCGTCCTTGTACTTGAGGTCCTGGGGCACGCCGCCGAGCACGCTGCCGTGGCCGACCTTCACGCGCGGGCCGAGCGCCACGCGGCCCTCGAGCACGGCGTGGTGGCCGATCTCGACGCCACTCTCCAGCGTCACCTCGGGGCCGATCACGCTGAAGGCGCCGACCCGCACCCCGGCCTCGAGCCGCGCGCGCGGATCGATGATCGCCGAGGGATGGATCGCGTCACTCATCGCGCGCCCCCTTTGCGCCCGAGCGGACCGCCGCCGAGGGCCTCCACCGCGCGCTCCAGCGCGCGCACGCGCTGCAGCAGCTCGGGCAGACGCGACTCCGCCGCGAAGATCCGCCGCGCTTCCATCGCGGGCCGCGCCGGCGTGCCGAGGTAGCGCCCGCCGGCCTCGAGGTCGGACGGCACGCCGCCCTGCGCGGCGACCATGGCCCCGTCGCCGACGCTGACGTGGTCGGCGATCCCCACCTGCCCGGCCAGCACCACCCCGCGCCCGAGCTTCGAGGACCCCGAGACGCCGACCTGGGCCACGAGAATCGAGTGCTCACCCACCTCCACGTTGTGCCCGATCTGGACGAGATTGTCGATCTTGGTCCCCCGGCGGACGATGGTATCGCCGAAGGTCGCGCGGTCGATCGTGGTGTTGGCGCCGATCTCCACGTCGTCCTCGATGACGACGCCGCCCGTCTGCGGAATCTTGCGGTGGCGCGCGCCGTCGAAGGCGAACCCGAAGCCGTCGGCGCCGATGACGGCGCCCGGATGCACGAGCACGCGGCGCCCGAGCCGCGCGCCCGCCAGCAGCGTCACGTGCGGGCCCAGCACGCAGCCCTCGCCGACCTCCACGTCGGGGCCCACGTACGTGAGCGCGCCGACGCGCGCGCCCGATCCGATGCGCGCGCCCGCTTCGATCACGGCCAGCGGTCCCACCGCCGCCGTCGCGTCGACGCGCGCGTCCCCGGCGACGACGGCGCTCGCGTCGACGCCCGGGAGCAGCGGGGGCGCGGGGTGGAACAGCAGGAGCAGATCGATCATCGCCTGCTGCGGCGCGGCCACCGTCAGGATCGGCGCGGGCAGGCCGGTGACGTCGGCACCGGCGACGAAGGCGCCCGCGCGCGAGGCCTGGGCGGCCGCGCGGTAGCGGGCGTCGGTGAGGAAGGACACGTCGTCGGGCCCGGCGCTCTCCAGCGGCGCCACGCCCCTCACCACCCGCGCGGGGTCACCCTCGAGGGTGGCGCCCAGCGCCTCCGCGAGCTGGCCGAGAGTGAACTCGGCTCGGCTGACCATCGTCGCTACTTCTTCTTGCCTCCGGCGTCACGATCATAGGCCCGGATGATCTCGTCGGTGAGGTCGGCGTCGTTGGAGGCGTAGAGGACGCCCGCGTTCCGCTTCTCGACGATCATGTAGTAGTTCTTCTCCTTGCCGACCTTCTCGATGACGCCACCGACCTCCTGGAGCACCTTCTGGAGCAGCTGGCCCTCCTTCTTCTCCAGCTCCTTCTGGTAGTCGTCGGCGGCGCGCGCGGCGTCGCGGCGCTTGCGCTCGAACACCTCCTGCTTCTCACGCCGCGCGTCGGCCGTCATGAGGGCGCCCTTCTTCTCGATCTCGTCGCGCAGCTTCTCCAGCTCCACCCGGCGACCGTCCATGTCCTTCTGGATCGCGGCGCGCTCCTTCTCGAGCTGCTCGCGCGCGGCCACGCCGGCCGCCGAGCGCGCCAGCACCCGCTGCACGTCGATGTAGCCGATCTTCGACGTCTGGACCGCCGGCACCGCCGGAACCGCCGCGGGCGCCGGCCCCTGGGCGGCCGTGCCCGACACCAGCATCACGCCCGCGGCCATCGCCACCACCGCTGCGACTGCTGCCTTCATCAACCCCTCCTCAAAACGGCGAGCCGACCGAAAAATGGAAATTCCCCGCCTTCTCTCCGGGCCGCTTGTCGAGATTGAAACCGTAGTCTACGCGGACCGGGCCGAACGGCGACACCCAGCGCACGCCGCCGCCGGCGGCCTCGCGGAGGTCGGTCAGATCGAACTTGGTCCTGAAGCCGTACACGTTGCCGATGTCGAAGAACGCCGCCAGCCGGATGTCGAAGGGCAGCGGCACGATGTACTCGAGGGTGCCGAGGACCTCGCTGGTGCCGCCGATGCGGGTTCCGAACTCGTCGATCGGCGAGACCTGCCGCGGCTTGAAGGCCCGGTTCGAGTTGGGCCCGCCCTGGTAGAAGCGCTCGAACACCGGGAGGCGCTCGTTCCCGAACCCGAACCCGTAGCCGCCCTGGATGCGCCCCGACATGATGTGATCGAGCCAGATCGGCTTGAAGTACGTCGCGAACAGCGTGGTCTTGGCGTAGTGATGGTCGCCGCCGAGCCCCGCCGCTTCCGTCGTGAAGACGATCTGCCCGCCCTTGCTCGGCGTCTGGATGCTGTCGCGGCTGTCGCGCGCGATCACGCCCGACACCAGTGAGGTGATCAGTGAGCCTTCCTCCGCGCGCAGGAACGAGTCGTCGCGGTTCTTCAGGTGCAGGATCTCGTCCTGGGTGATGCGATAGCCGAGGTGCCAGCGCCAGAACTCCTCGAACGGATGGCTCATCCGCAGGCCGAGGCCGAGGGTGTTGTAGTCGTACTCGATGAACGTTCGCCGCGTGCTGAAGACATCGAAGCCCGTGGACAGCGGCCGGTCGAACAGCCACGGCTCGGTGAAGCTGATCTGGCCCTGTTGCACGTTGGCGCCCGCGCGGATCTTGATGGCGGCCAGCCAGCCCCGGCCCAGGAAGTTGTTCTGCGAGAGATCGACGGTGCCGAGCGCGCCGTCCGCGGAGGAGTATCCGCCGCCGATCGAGAAGAGTCCCGTCGGCCGCTCCGTGACGTCGATGTTGACGATGATCTTGGTCTTGTCGGAGCCGGGCGCCGTGTTGACCTCGACCTTTTCGAAGTAGCCCAGGTTGGTCAGGCGCTGCTTGCTGCGCTGCATCTTCCGCAGGGTGAAGATCTCGCCCTCGGCCATCTGCAGCTCTCGTCTGAGTATCTTGTCCTGGCTGCGGACGTTGCCGGCGATGTTGATCCGCTCGACGTAGACGGTGGGGCCCTCGTTGATCTCGAACACGATGGCAATCTTGTTTTCGGGCAGGAGGTCGATCTTGGGATTCACCTCCGCCGACGCGCGGCCGATGTTCGAGTAGAGGTCCTCGAGGGCTTTGGCGGAGTCCCGCAGGGCGGAGCGCGAGAAGACGTCGCCGGCCTTGAGCTTCACCTGCCGCCGGAGCTCGTTCTCCGGCATGAGGGTCAGCCCGGTGAAGCCGACCGACGCCACCCGGTGTTGCGAGCCCTCCACCACCACGATGTTGATGGTGACGCGCGCCTTCTCACGGTCCACCGTCACGTCGTGCGACTCGACCCGCGCCTGGATGTACCCGTGGTCGTTGTAGAGCTGCAGGATGCGGTCGACGTCCTCGTCCAGGCGCTGCCGCTGCACGGTGCCGCGCAGGATCCAGTACTGGCGCTCCTGGGTGGCCATGGCGTTCTTGATCTGCTTGTCGGTGAGGCCCCGGTTGCCGCGGATGACGATCTGCTCGATCTTCATCTGGCGGCCTTCGTTGATGGTGAAGACGACCTTCACGTCGCCGTCGGCGAACTTCTCGATGTCCGGCGTGATCTGGACCTCGAAGTAGCCCTCGCTCTCGTAGTGGTCCTTCATCCGCTCGCGCGCGCGCTGGACGTCCACGGGGTTGTAGACGCTGCCGAGCTTGAGGTCGATCTTGTCCTGCAGGTCGTTGGTGGCGACGTGCTTGTTGCCGACGAAGTCGACGTCGCGCACGAACGGCCGCTCCACGACGACGAAGCCGACCTTCACGCCCCCCTCGAAGTCCTCGACTTTCACCTGGACGTCGTCGAAGAAGCCGAGCGCGAACACGGCGCGGACGTCCTCGGAGAGCTGGGCGGGGCTGAAGGGCGCGCCGATGGCCGATTTCACGCGGCCGAGGATGACCGCCTCCTGCACGCGGCGATTGCCCTCGACGGTGAGCTCTTTGATGAGGACGGGGGGCTGCTGGGCGGTCACCACCGACGCGAGATCGAGCACAGCCGCGAGCACGACGATGACGACGGTAAGACGCAGGCCCCCCCCTGGGGTCACCGGGTCGCTCAGGCTCGCGCGGGGTGGTGCCTAGTGCTCAGCAAGCTCGAGGGGAGCGTCGGCGGCCTGGGCCTCGCGGAAGACGAACTGTCCTCCGACGAGGTCCACGTCGATCCGAGCACTCTCGGGCACCTGCCCGCGCACGATCGCCTCGGCGAGCGGATCCTCGATGTGCTTCTGGATCGTCCGCCGAAGTTGGCGCGCTCCGTACTGCGGGTCGTAGCCCTTGTCCACCAGGGCCGCCTCGGCGGCCGGCGTGAGGACCAGCTCGATGCCCTTCTCGGTGAGCTGCTTGTTGATCCTGTCGATCATCAGGCGAATGATCTGCTGGATGTGCGCCAGCGAGAGCGCGTGGAACACGATGATGTCGTCGATCCGGTTGATGAACTCCGGCCGGAACGCCCGCTTCATCTCCTCCATCACGCGGTCCTTCATCTTCTCGTAGGTCTGGTCGTCGCCCTCCTGCATGAAGCCCGGCGTGATGCGCTTGCCGATCAGGCTCGTGCCGAGGTTCGACGTCATGATGAGGATCGTGTTCTTGAAGTCGACGACGTGGCCGAGGGAGTCCGTCAGGCGGCCGTCGTCGAGCACCTGCAGCATCATGTTGAAGACGTCGGGATGCGCTTTTTCGATCTCGTCGAAGAGCACCACCGAATACGGGCGCCGCCGGACCTTCTCGGTCAGGAAGCCGCCCTCTTCGTAGCCCACGTAGCCGGGCGGCGCGCCGAGTAGCCGGGAGACGGAGAACTTCTCCATGTACTCCGACATGTCCACGCGGATCAGCGCGTTCTCGTCTCCGAACAGGTACTCGGCGAGCGTGCGCGCCAGCTCGGTCTTGCCGACGCCGGTGGGGCCGAGGAAGATGAACGAGCCCACGGGGCGCTTGGCGTCCTTGAGGCCGGCACGGGAGCGGCGGATGGCGCGCGACACCGCTTTGACGGCGTCGTCCTGGCCGATGATCCGGCCGTGCAGCGCCTCTTCCATGCGCGCCAGCTTCGCCGACTCCTTCTCCTCGAGCTTGCTGAGCGGGATGCCCGTCCAGCGCGAGACGATGAACTCGATGTCTTCTTCGCCCACCGACTGGGTGCCCTTGCCCTTGTTCTTCTCCCAGTCGCGCTTCATCTCCTCTTCGCGCCCGCGGAGGATCTTCTCCTTCTCGCGAAGCGACGCGGCCTTCTCGAATTCCTGGGCCTCGAGGTACATGTCCTTCTCGCGGATGACGCGCTCGAGCTCCTTCTCGATCTCCTTGAGCTCGGCGGGCGGCGTCAATGCCATCAGGCGCGTGCGGGACGACGCCTCGTCGATGACGTCGATCGCCTTGTCGGGCAGCTGACGGTCGGTGATGTAGCGATCGGCGAGCGTCACCGCGGCGTTGATCGCCTGCTCGGTGATCTTGACCCGATGGTGCGCCTCGTACTTGTGGCGCAGCCCGCGGATGATCTCGATCGCCTCCGGCACCGACGGCGCCTTCACGATCACGGGCTGGAAGCGGCGCTCGAGGGCGCCGTCCTTCTCGATGTACTTGCGGTACTCG
Source organism: Candidatus Rokuibacteriota bacterium (assembly GCA_003220225.1). GTDB lineage: Bacteria > Methylomirabilota > Methylomirabilia > Rokubacteriales > CSP1-6 > AR12. Next base: position 45,866 of record QHRU01000038.1, on the reverse strand, counting down.
TCCAGCGTGGTGGCGCCGATCGTCTGGATCTCGCCCCGCGAGAGCGCCGGCTTGAGCATGTTCGACGCGTCGATGGCGCCTTCGGCGGCGCCGGCGCCGATCAGCGTGTGCAGCTCGTCGAGAAACAGGACCACGTTCTCCGACTGGCGGATCTCCTTCATCACGGCCTTCAGCCGCTCCTCGAACTGGCCGCGGTACTTCGTGCCGGCCACGAGAGCGCCGAGGTCGAGCTGCAGGAGCCGCTTGTTCACGAGCACGTCGGGGACGTCGTGCGAGACGATCTTCTGCGCGAGCCCCTCGACGATGGCCGTCTTGCCCACGCCCGGCTCGCCGATGAGCACCGGGTTGTTCTTCGTGCGCCGCGCCAGGATCTGGATGACGCGCTCGATCTCCTGCTCGCGCCCGATGACGGGGTCGAGCTTGCTCTCGCGGGCGAGCTGCGTGAGGTCGCGCGCGAACTCGTCGAGCACGGGCGTCTGCGAGCGCTTCTTCGGGCGCGGGTAGTACTGGTCGCCGAGCAGCGCCAGCGTCTCCTGACGGACCTCATCGAGACGGGCGCCGAGCGACTCGAGGATCTTGGCCGCGATCGACTGGCCCTCTTTCATGAGACCCAGCAGCAGGTGCTCGGTCCCGATGTAATTGTGACCGAGCTGACGCGCCTCTTCGATGGACAATTCGAGGACGCGCTTGGCCTGAGGAGTGAAGGGAACTTCACCGAACGTGAGCGTCTTGGGGAACCCGGCGAGCGCGCGCTCCACCTCGGCCTTCACGGTCTCGAGGCGCAGACCCAGACGCTGGAGGACGGCCGTCGCGATGCCTTCACCGTCACGGATGAGGCCGAGAAGAACGTGTTCGGTCCCCACGAAGTCGTGTCGGAACCGCCCCGCTTCTTCTCTCGCCAGGATGATGACTCGCCGCGCCCGTTCGGTGAACCGTTCAAACACTGGTGTCCCCCACCCCTTTTTCGTGTCTCCGTGAGAGCCGATTTCGCTTTGGGCGACGCCTAGTTAATCGAGGTCAACCGTAGTATAGCCCGCGCCCGATACCGCTGCTAGCCTTTTTCTTCACGAGCAACTAACCCATCGAAAGCTTATGCGAAACCGTGGCCAACTCGGGGGACGTCTAGCGCTCGGACGGATCGACCTCCCGCGCGCGCCCCTCGACGAGGCGATACACCCGCTCGGCCTTGCGCGCGAGGTCGGGATTGTGGGTGGCGACGAAGAAGGCGATGCCCCGCTCGGCCTGCAGCTGCAGGAATAGATCGTAGATGACGGCGCTGGTCTTGGGGTCGAGGTTGCCCGTGGGCTCGTCGGCGAGGATCACCTTCGGCCCGTTCATGAGCGCGCGGGCGACGGCGACGCGCTGCTGCTCGCCTCCCGAGAGCTCGCCGGGCCGGTGGCGCAGGCGATCGGCGAGGCCGACCTCCGCGAGCGCGACGGCGGCGCGCTCGCGCGCCTCGGCGGGCGACGCGCGCTGCAGCAGCGCGGGGACCATCGCGTTCTCGAGGGCGGTGAGGTCGCCGAGCAGGTTGTAGAACTGGAACACGAAGCCGACGTCCTGGCGACGGTAACGCGCCAGCGCCGGCTCGCCGCGGCTGAACAGGTCCTCGCCCTGGAAGACGACGCGCCCCGCCGTGGGCCGATCGAGGGCGCCGAGCAGATGCAGCAACGTGGACTTGCCGACGCCGGAGGCGCCGACCAGCGCCACCACCTCCCCGGCGTGGATCTCCACGGACGCGCCGCGGAGCACGCGCACGATCTCCGGACCCGTGCGGTACTCGCGCTCGAGGTCGAGGCCGGCGAGCAGGGGCGAGCTACTCGTAGCGGAGGACATCCACCGGCGAGAGTGACCCTGCGCGGCGCGCGGGTACGATGGTGGCCAGGAACGACAGGAGCAGCGTCGCGCTCACGATCAGCACGAAATCGCCGAAGGCCAGCTTCATCGGCAGATAGTCGATCTGGTAGACGTCGCCGGCGAGCTTGATGATCTTGTAGGTGTTCTGGATCCAGATGATCGCCAGGCCCACGATGCTGCCGGCCACGGTGCCCACGACGCCGATGGTCATCCCCACCGAGAAGAACACGGCCGTGATCGACGAGGCGCTGGCGCCGATCGCCTTGAGCACCCCGATCTCCTTGCGCTTCTCGGCCACGAGGAGCACCAGGTGACCGATGATCGCGAAGGCGGCCACCAGCACGATGATGGTGACCACGACGAAGAGCGCGAGCTTCTCGAGCTGGAGCGCGTTGAAGAGGTTGCGGTTCATGTCCATCCAGTCGCGCACCCAGTACGGAACGCCGAGCCGGCCCGCCACCGCGCGGCCTACCCGCTTGGCGTCGAACGGATCGTCCAGACGCACCTCCACGCCCGTGACGCCGGCCAGCCCCGCGAAGTCTCGTGCCGCCGCCAGCGAGAGGTAGGCGAGCGAGGCGTCGTACTCGTACATCCCCACCTCGATGGTGCCGACCACGGTGAAGCGGCGCATCTTCGGCACCATGCCCACCGCCGTCAGCGCGCCCTTCGGGGAGATGACCGTGACCGCATCGCCCGGCACGACGCCGAGGGTGCGCGCCAGCTCGACGCCCAGGAGGATCCCCTCGCCACCCACCGCCGCCTCGAGCCGGCCGGAGCGCAGCTGCGCCTTGAGGTCGTCGCGCACGGGGCGTGAGTCGAAATCCACCCCCCGCACGAGCCCGCCGTGCGCGTCGCCGCCCGCGCTCGTGAACAGCGCCTGCTGGAGCACGAACGGCGTTGCGGCGCGCACGCCGGGCAGCGTCGTGACGCGCGCGACGACGGCGGCGGGATCGGCCATGCCCGCGCTGCCCGACTGGAACACGAGCAGGTGCGGGTTGGCGGAGATGATCCGGTCCCGGATGCCGTCCTGGAAGCCGGTCATGACGGCGAGCACGACGATGAGCGCGGCCACGCCGAGGAAGACGCCGCCCACGCCGATCCAGACGAAGAGCGAGAGGTTGGCGCGGCTGCCGCGCGCGGTCAGGTACCGCAGGCCGAGAAATAGCTCGAGTGGGAGCCCGCGCTTCACTCGCTCGGCCCTCCCGGGGGGTATGCCGAGTCTCCCTCCGGCCGCAAGTGGGGGAACAGGATCACCTCGCGAATCGACGGCAGGTTGCCGAAGAGCATCGTCAGCCGGTCGATGCCGATTCCCTCCCCCGCCGCGGGCGGCATGCCGTACTCCAGGGCCCGCACGTAATCCTCGTCGAGCCAGTGGGCCTCGTCGTCGCCGCGCGCCTTCTGGGCGGCCTGCTCGCGGAAGCGCGCGAGCTGGTCGACGGGATCGTTCAGCTCGCTGTACGCGTTCGCCAGCTCGCGCGTGCCGACGAACAGCTCGAAGCGGTCAACCAGGCGCGGGTTGTCGCGCTTCTTCTTGGCCAGCGGCGAGAGCTCGATCGGGTAGTCCACGACGAACGTCGGCTGCACGAGGGTGGGCTGGACCAGCTCGTCGAAGACCTCCTTCCAGACCTCCCACGCGGCGGCGCCGGGCTTCACGCTGACGCCCTTCGCGGCCGCCGCGCGCGCGACGGTCGCCGCGTCGGTCTCGACGGTCACCACGGTCCCGAGCGCCGCCGAGACGCCCGAGAAGAACGGCAGGCGCTTCCACGGCCGCGCGAGGTCGATCGCGTGCTCGCCCCACCTCAGCGTGAGCCGGCCGAGCAGCGACTGCGCCAGATCGGTGAAGAGCTCTTCGGTGAGCTCCATGAGATCTTGATAGTCCGCATAGGCTTGATAGAACTCGAGCATGGTGAATTCTGGGTTGTGCTGCGTGGACACGCCTTCATTCCGGAAGTTGCGGTTGATCTCGTACACGCGCTCGAAGCCGCCGACGACCAGCCGCTTGAGGTAGAGCTCCGGCGCGATCCGCAGATAGAGGTCCATGTCGAGGGCGTTGTGGTGCGTCTTGAACGGGCGCGCGATGGCGCCGCCCGGGATGGGCTGCATCATCGGCGTCTCGACCTCGAGGAAGCCGCGCGCGTCGAGGAACGCGCGGATCCCCTGGACGAGCCGCGCGCGCAGCAGGAAGATCTCGCGGACCTCGGGGTTGACGATCAGGTCGACGTAGCGCTGCCGATAGCGCGTCTCGACGTCCTTGAGGCCGTGCCACTTCTCGGGCAGCGGACGCAGCGACTTGGCCAGGAACGCAAACGACTTCACGGCCAGCGTGAGCTGGCCCGTGCGCGTGCGGAACATCCCGCCCGTGACGCCGATGAAATCACCGACGTCGAGGTCGCGGAAGAGCGCGAAGTCGTCGCCGAGCTGGTCGGCGCGCGCGTAGAGCTGCAGCCGGCCGGTCCGGTCCATGAGGTGCGCGAAGGCCGTCTTGCCGTGGTCGCGCATGGCCACCAGGCGCCCGGCCAGGCTCACGGGGCCGAAGGCTTCCAGCTCGGCGTCGGCGGCCTTTTCCAGCCGCGTGGTGAGGTCGCCCGCCGTGTGCGTGACCGGGTAGCGCCCGCCGAAGGGATCGACGCCGCGTCGGCGCAGCGCCTCCAGTTTCTCCTCACGCTGGCGGATCAGGTCGTTGGTGTCGCGCGGCTGCTCGCTCACTGGTGGCCCCCCTGGGGCTACGCTTTCCCCCGCGCCCAGAGCAGGTACGCCTTGATGAACTCGTCGATGGCGCCGTCCATGACCGCCTCGACGTTGCCGATCTCCACGCCCGTGCGGTGGTCCTTGATGCGCTGCTCGGGATGGAAGGTGTAGGTGCGGATCTGGCTGCCGAAGGCGATCCCCTTCTTCTCCCCGGCCAGCGCCGACAGCTCTTCCTTCTGCTTGCTCGACGCCACCTCGTACAGGCGCGCCTTCAGAATACGGAGCGCGGTGTCCCGGTTGCGGAGCTGCGAGCGCTCGTTCTGGCAGGCCACCACGATCCCCGTCGGCAGGTGCGTGATCCGCACCGCGGAGTCCGCCGTGTTCACGCCCTGTCCGCCCGGCCCCGACGAGCGATAGACGTCGACACGCAGCTCGTCCTCGCGGACGGTGACCTCGACGTCGTCGACCTCCGGCGTCACCGCGACGGACGCGAACGACGTCTGGCGGCGGCTGGAGGCGTCGAAGGGCGAGATGCGGATGAGACGGTGCACGCCCGCCTCGCCCTTGAGATAGCCGTAGGCGTAGTCGCCGGTCACCTCGATGGTGGCGGACTTGATGCCCGCCTCTTCGCCCGGCAGCAGGTCCACGACCTCCGCCTTGAAGCCCGCGCGCTCGCACCAGCGGAGGTACATGCGCATGAGCATCTGCGCCCAGTCCTGCGACTCGGTGCCGCCCGCGCCCGGATGGATGGAGAGGATGGCCGCCTTCGCGTCGTGCGGGCCCGAGAGCATCACCTTCAGCTCGAACTCGTCGAGCTCGCGCTGCAGCCTGGCGATCCCCTCGCGGATCTCGGCGTCGACGCTGTCGTCGCCCGCCTCGCCCGCAAGCTCCAGCAGGACGGCCAGATCGGAGGCCTGGCCGCCGAGCTCGGTCACCCGCGCCACCACGCGGGCCAGCTCGGCGCGCTCGCGGATCAGCTCTTGCGCGCGGCGGTTGTCGTCCCAGAAGGCGGGCGACGCCATCTCGGCGTCGAGCGCCGCCAGGCGCGCCTCCTTGGCGGACAGGTCAAAGGTGCCCCCGGAGCTCGTCGACGCGTCCGGTCAGCTCCGCGACGTCGCGCTTGAAATCGCTCAGCATCTACGCGCTCCCGGCGGCAGCGGCGCCGGCCCGCCGCCACGTCCCCGCCACCGCGGCCGTCGTCACCGCCAGCGAGAGCAGGCCGAGCCAGTCGCCGAGCCGCGTGAAGAGCGTCCGCCGCGCGCGCAGCGGCACGCTCTCGGTCATGACGCCGCGCTCGAAGAGGTGCAGGCGGCGCACGATGATGCCGCTGGGCGCGATGAAGGCGGAGACGCCGGTGTTGGCGGCCCGCACGATGCTCACGCGGTGCTCGACCGCGCGGAACGGGTACATCGCGAGATGCTGCGCGGGCCCGCTCGTCCGCCCGAACCACGCGTCGTTCGTCATGTTCACCATCAGCAGCGCGCCGTCCCTCACGAATTGTCTGAACAGATCGGGGAAGGTGCCCTCGTAACAGATTACGACACCGAAGGGAGCCGGCGGAGCATTGAAGACATGGGCGCGCGTCCCGGCCTCCAGCTCGGCGATGAACTGGGCCCAGCGGCGCACGAACCGGAGCACCCCCGACAGCGGCACGAACTCTCCGAACGGAACGAGATGGATTTTATCATACCGATCCACGATCCCCTGATCGGTGATGAGGAACGCGGTGTTGCGGAAGCCGCCGTCCACGGCGTCGATGCTGCCGAGGAGCATCGGCACCCCCAGCTCGGCCGAGGCCGCCCGGAAGCGCTCGACCAGCGCGGGGTCCCGCGTCAGAATCGTCGGCGCCGCCGTCTCGGGCCAGACGATCAGCGCGGGATGCTGCTCTCCGATACGCCGCAGCAGCGCGAAGTAGATGCCGAGCGTCTCGCGCGTGTGGCGTGCCTCCCACTTGAGCGGCTGCTCGATCGAGGGCTGGACGATCGCGACGCGTCCCACGCTCGCGGGCGGTGCCTCGCCGAGCCGGACCGCCCCGAAGGCGAGCGTGGCCGCGACGAGGACGGCCGCCGCCCCCACGCCGCCGAGCGCGTGGCGCCCGCGCAGCACGACGCAGCCGGCGAGGGCGGCGTTCACCGCGAGCAGCACGAACGACACGCCGTGGACGCCGGCCAGCTCCGCGATCTGGATCACGCGCAAGCGCAGGTATTGCGAGTAGCCGAGCGCGCCCCAGGGGAAGCCGCCGAAGAGGTGGCCGCGCAGCCACTCCGCGGCCACCCAGAGAAACGGCGCCAGGGCCAGCGCCAGCGCGGCCGACCGGCGCGCGGTCAGCCACGACACCGCCCACGCCACCGCGCCCGTCCAGAATCCGCAGTAGGCGGCGAGCAGCAACACGGGGCCGTAGACGAGCGGCCACGGGATCGCGCTGTAGACCTGGAAGGTGTACTGCAGCCAGCGCAGCAGGACGAGGAAGAAGAGCGTCCCCGACGCCCAGCCCCAGAAGAACGCCGTCCGCGGCGCGCGGATGGTGGCGATCGCGAGCAGCGGCGCCAGCGCCACCCACGGCGTGAGCGACCAGTCGGTGCGCGGGAACGCGAGGGCCATCACGAAGGCGGCCGTCATCAAGATCACCGCGTGCAGCGTGACGTCCCAGAGTCGCGTCATGTGCCGGTGGCCAGCCGATCGGCGAGGAAGCGTGGCAGGCCCGCGGCCACGATCTTGTCGCGGGCGGCCTGGACGTCGTACGTCACGCGGCGCAGCTCCACGCGCCCCGCCTCCACGTCCCACACCCCGTAGGCGGCGCGCGGGTCGCGGTCGCGCGGCTGGCCGACGCTGCCGACGTTGACGATGTAGCGGCGACCGGCCTCGGCGGTGACGACGCGCGGCCGCGGCTCGAAGTCGGGTCCCGACGAGCCGAGCGACCACGCGCCCGGCACGTGCGAGTGCCCGACGAAGCACCAGCGCGTCGCAAAATGGGAAAAGGCCGCCCAGCCCTCTTCGGGCGTCACGAGGTATTCCCACTCGTCGGGGGCCTCGGGGGAGGCGTGCACGAGCGTGGCGTCCTCCACGTCCTTCGTCAGCGGCAGCGCGCCCAGCCACGCGCGTTGATCGTCGTGGAGGCGCTCGCGCGTCCACTCGGCGGCCGCGCGCGCCCACCGGTTGAACCAGTCGAGGTCGAGCAGGCCCGCCACGCCGTGCTCGTGGTTGCCGGCGACGATCGCGCGCGCGCGAGCGTCGAGGAGCTCGACGCACGCCCCGGGATCCGCGCCGTAGCCGACGCTGTCGCCGAGGCAGAGGACGCCGTCCGTGCGCGGCACGGCGTCGGCCAGCACGGCGCGCAGCGCCTCCAGGTTACCGTGGACGTCCGACAGGATGGCGTACCTCACGGGCGGCGCGTGCTCAGGCGGGACGCAGCTCCCGGTGGATACGGTCGAGCACGCCGTTGATGAAGCGGCTCGACTCGGCCGTGCCGAACTTCTTGGCGATCTCGATGGCCTCGTTGATCGCGACCTTGCCCGGCACGGTGGGCTCGCACAGCAGCTCGTACACGGCCATCCTCAATATATTACGGTCGACCACGGCCATGCGTTCGAGATCCCAGTGCTCAGCGGTCTCGGCGATGATCGCGTCGATCTTCGGCTGCTGCGCCTTGGTCCCCCGCACGAGCGAGGCCGCGAAGGCGCGCGCGACCTCGTCCACGGGATGACGGCCCCAGAAGTCGTCCTCGAAGGGCGTGGGATCGTCGGCGCCCGTCTGGTCGAGCTGATAGAGGAATTGCAGGGCGACCTCCCTAGCCTTGCGCCGTTTTCCCATGGCCCCTCACCCGCTGTACGAACGAGACCATTTCGAGCGCGGCCTCCGCCGCCTCGGCGCCGCGGTTGCCGACTTCACCACCCGCGCGCTCCCACGCTTGCGCCTCCGTGAGCGCGGTGACCACGCCGAACGTCGTCGGCACGCCCGTCTCGAGGCCGACGCGCTGGATCCCCGCTGCGGCCTGGCCCGCCACGAAGTCGAAGTGCGGCGTCTGGCCGCGAATCACGCACCCGACGCAGACGATGGCGGCGAAACGGCGCGTGCGCGCCAGGTACAGCGCCGCCTGCGGCAGCTCGAAGGCGCCGGGCACCCAGTGCACCTCGAGATCGCGCGCGGCGACGCCGGAGGCGTCGAGGGCGTGCAGCGCGCCGTCGAGCAGCCGCTTGGTGATCGGCTCGTTGAAGCGCGCGGCGACGACGGCGAATCTGAGGCCGGGGCGCGACCGCGTCCGCCGGCGGGGTGACGGCGCGCGGCCGGCCATGTCAGACGGCGTGAACGAATCGCATCGTCGAGGAGCGCCACGGCTGCGCCGGGGCGCGACGAGCGTGTGGGGGTGTGGGGGCCATGTCGGGGCCCCCACTCAATCGGGCGCGCACGAAGCGCGGGACCGAGGAGCGCCACGGCTTTGCCGGGGCGCTGCCGAGCGTTGGGGGTGTGGGGGCCATGTCGGAGCCCCCACTCAATCGGGCGCGCACGAAGCGCGGGACTGAGGAGCGCCACGGCTTTGCCGGGGCGCTGCCGAGCGTTGGGGGTGTGGGGGCCATCTCGGGGCCCCCACTCAATCCGGCAGCGAGGACAGGAGGTGACCCAGCTTGTCGCGCTTGGTGCTGAGGTACTTGCGGTTCTCGGGGTTCGCGGGCACCTCGATCGGTACGCGCTCGACCACCGTGAGGCCGTAGCCCTCGAGGCCGGCCCGCTTGGCCGGATTGTTGGTCAGCAGGCGCAGGTTCTTCAGCCCGAGATCCACGAGGATCTGGGCGCCGATGCCGTAGTCGCGCATGTCGGCCTTGAAGCCGAGTGCCGCGTTGGCCTCCACCGTGTCCATGCCCAAATCTTGAAGCCCGTAGGCGCGCACCTTGTTGTGCAGGCCGATGCCGCGGCCCTCCTGCCGGAGGTACACGACCACGCCGCGCCCCTCCTTCTGGACCATCGCCATCGCCATGTTGAGCTGCGGCCCGCAGTCGCAGCGGATCGAGTGGAACACGTCGCCGGTGAGGCACTCGGAGTGCATGCGCACGAGCACCGGGTCGTCGCCGGCCACGTTGCCCATCACGATGGCGAAATGGACCCGGCTGTAGACCGTCGCCTCGTAGGCGATCGCGGTGAACTCGCCGTAGTCGGTCGGCAGCCGCGAGGTCGCGACCCGCCGCACCAGCTTCTCCTTCTGCGTGCGGTACTCGATGAGGTCCTTGATGGTGATGAGCTTGAGTCCGTGCCGCCGCGCAAGATCGCTCAGCTTGGCCAGGCGGGCCATGCCGCCGGTCTCGTCGAGCACCTCGCAGATCACGCCGGCGGGATAGCAGCCCGCCATCCGCGCGAGGTCCACCGCCGCCTCCGTGTGCCCGGCGCGGCGCAGCACGCCGCCCTCCATCGCGCGCAGCGGGAACATGTGTCCGGGTGTGACGAGATCGGCCGAGGTCATCTGCGGATCGACGAGCGCGCGGATGGTGACGGCCCGGTCGTAGGCGGAGATACCGGTGGTGATGCCGCGCCGCGCGTCCACGCTGATCGTGAAGGCGGTGCCCATCGGCGCGGTGTTCTCGGCCACCATCATGCCGAGCTTGAGCTCGTCCAGCCGCTCGCCCAGCATCGGCACGCACATGAGCCCGCGCGCGTGCGTGACCATGAAGTTGACGGCCTCGGGGGTGATCTTGTCGGCGGCCATGACGAGGTCGCCCTCGTTCTCCCGGTCCTCGTCGTCGACGACGACCAGGATGCGGCCGTGCCGGATCTCCTCGATCGCCTCGTCGATGGTCGCGAAGCCGCTCATCATGCCCCCTTCACCGCGAGCGACCGCTGCACGTACTTGCCGATCACGTCCGTCTCGATGTTGACCGCCCGTCCCGCCGCCAGCCGGCCGAGCGTCGTGACCGCCAGCGTGTGCGGGATCAGCATCACCTCGAAGGCGGCCTCGTCGAGCGACGCCACCGTCAGGCTCACACCGTCCACGGCCACCGAGCCCTGGGGGATCAGCAGCGGCGCCAGCCCCCGGTCGCGGAAAGCGATCCTCACCCGTGCCGTCGATTCTACACGCGTCACCGCCTCTACCGTGCCCGTCCCGTCCACGTGGCCGAGAACCAGATGCCCCCCCAGCGAGCCACCGAAGCGCAGCGGACGCTCGAGGTTGACGGCGGCGCCCGGACGCAACGCACCGAGCGCAGTCCTCGCGAGCGTCTCCGGGCCCATCTCGAAGGCGAGGCCGTCGGGCGCGCGCCCGATCACGGTAAGGCAGACACCGCTGACCGCGACGCTGGCGCCGCGGTCGCTGCCCTCGAGCGTGAGCGCGGCGGCGACCTCGAGCCGCGTCACGTCGCCCCGGCGCGCGACGGCGCGCACCGTGCCGACCTCCTCGATGATCCCGGTGAACATTCTTATGTGCCGCCGGCGCCGCCGCCGCGGCGGTCGGGCAGAGAACCGTCGGTGTCGCGAAGCACGTCGGCCTCGATCAGGAGGTCGTCTCCGACGGCGCGCGCGGTCATCGGTCCCAGACGGATCGCGGACTTCAGCTCGCGCCCGGGGCCGCCGACGACCGGCGGCGCCGTCCGGCCGCCGAGCAGCAGCGGCGCGACGAACAGCGCCACGCGATCGACCACGCCCGCCTCGAGGAACGACGCGTGCACCTCGCCGCCGCCCTCCACCAGCACGGCGCGGACCTCCCGCTCGAACAGCGCGGCCAGGACCGCGTCGACGGCGACGCGGCCGGCGCGGACCGGGCAGCGGAGCACGGTCGCGCCCGCCGACTGCAGCGCCGTGACGCGCGCGGCCGGCGCCCGCTCGCCCACGGCGATGAGCGCGCGCGACGGCGTGGCGCCGGCGATCACCTGGGCGCCGGAGGGGGTGCGCGCCTCGGTGTCGAGGACCACGCGCCACGGCTCGCGCGGCCACGGCCGGTCCAGCCGCACCGTCAGCGCCGGGTCGTCGCGCAGCACCGTGGTGACGCCGACCACGAGCGCGTCGGCCTCGCTGCGCTGCCGGTGCGCCTCGGCGCGCGCGGCCTCGCCGGTGACCCAGCGCGCGGCGCCGTGCACGTCGGCGATCTTGCCGTCGGCGCTCATCCCCGCCTTGAGCGTCACGTGCGGCCGGCGCTCGCGCATGGCCGTGAAGAAGACGCGGTTCTGGGCGGCGGCCTCCGCGCCGAGCACGCCGGTCACGACGGCGACGCCCTGCTCCCGCAGAGCCGCTACGCCGCCGCCCGGGACGAACGGGTTGGGATCCGCCGCCGCGGCCACCACGCGCGTGATGCCGGCCGCGAAGATCGCCGGCACGCACGGTGGCGTACGACCCGCGTGGTTGCACGGCTCCAGCGTGACGTAGAGCGTGGCGCCGCGCGCGCGGCCGCCCGCCGCCTCGAGGGCCACGATCTCCGCGTGCGGCCCGCCCGCGCGCGCGTGGAAGCCCTCCCCCACGATCTCGCCGTTGCGCGCGACGACGGCGCCGACCATCGGATTGGGCGACGTCAGCCCGCGCCCGCGCTCGGCCAGCTCGAGCGCGCGCCGCATGAGCGCCTCCGGCGTCATTCGCGTGGCCCTCCCGCGGGATCCGCGGGCACCAGCGCGTCAACGAAGGCGTCGGCGTCGAAGGCCTTGAGATCCTCGACGCGCTCGCCCACGCCGACGAGCTTGATGGGCAGCTTCAGCTCGCGGACGATGCGGACCACGATGCCGCCCTTGGCGGTGCCGTCGAGCTTGGTGAGGCACACGCCGCTCAGCCCGATCGCCTCGTGGAACATCTGCGCCTGCGCGAACCCGTTCTGACCGGTGGGCGCGTCCAGCACCATCAGCGACTCGTGCGGGCCGCCGGGGCACTGGCGTTCGATCACGCGCCTGAGCTTGGCCAGCTCGTCCATGAGGTTGCTCTTGGTGTGCAATCGGCCCGCCGTGTCCACCACGAGCACGTCAGCGCGCCTTGCCAGCGCCGCCTTCACCGCGTCGAAGACGACGGCGGCCGGGTCGGAGCCGGCGGCTTGGCGGATGACGTCCACGCCGATGCGCGTCCCCCACGTCTCGAGCTGCTCGATCGCCGCCGCGCGAAAGGTGTCCGCCGCGGCGAGCAGCACCTGCCGGCCGTCGCCTTTCAGGGAGGCGGCGAGCTTGGCGGCCGTGGTCGTCTTGCCCGCGCCGTTGACGCCGAGCATGAGCAGCACGCTCGGCCGCGCGTCGAGGTTGAGCGGCTGGGCGGCGGGCTTCAACGCGTCCACCAGGAAGCGCCGGAACAACGGCCGGAGCTGATCGGCGCGCGTGACGGTCCCGAACATGACCTCCTCGCGTGCGCGGTTCGTGAAGTCGGCGGCGATGGCGGCGCCGAGGTCGGCCGCGATCAGGAGCTCCTCGAGCTCCTCGTAGAGCGTGTCGTCGATCGGGCGGTCGGCCTCGAGCACGGTGGCGAGACCGGTGGCGAGGTATTCCTGGGAGCGCTTCAGCCCGTCACGCAGGCGCTCCTTCAGACCCGAAAACAGGGACATGGGTGCAAGTGTAGATCAGGACGAGCGTTATTGCGGAGGAAGGACGATGCGGCTGATGACGGTTCCGCTGGGGCCGAGCGGCGGCAGCGTCCGCCCGTTCAGCTCCAGCGTGACCCCGCCGGCGTTGCCGAGCGTGAGGACGAACGGGCGGTTCGAGACCCACTCGCGGATCTGGCCCGCGGGCACCGTCTCCTCCGTGCTGCTCCCGTCCTCGGTCCGCACGCGGATCCATGTCGGCTCTGACACGCGCGCGACCAGGCGATAGGGCGACGCCACGCCCCCGGTCGCCGCCTGCACGTCGCCCAGCCAGGGCGGCGGCGACGACGCGCGCGCGGCCTCGGCGGTCACGGCGGGGACCGGCGGCGCCGCCGGCGTCGGCCGGACGACACCGGGGCCCGGAGCGGTGGACGACACCGCCGGCACCCTCGCGGTCGAGGGCGGCGCCGACGCCGATGGGGACGTCGGCGTGGGTGGAGGGGACGCCGCCCGTTCGCTCGCGCTCGGCATGCGCCGCTCCACGCGGTCCTCGCGAGCCGGCTGCGTCATCAGCGCCACCGCGAACAGCGCCATCCCGAGGATCACCAGCAGCACGAAGCTGACGAGCACGGCGCTGCGGCTGGGCGGCTCGCCCTTGGCCGCCGGCGTCGTGCCGGCAGGGGCGGTGGGACGCGGCGGCGGGGGCGCGCCGCCCTCGCGGCCGTCGTAGCGCGCCAGCGCCTCGTCGGGCGACTCGCCGAGCGCCTGGCAATAGGCGCGGATGAAGCCGCGCGTGAACACGGGCGGGGGCAGCGCGGAGAAGCGGTCGGACTCCAGGGCCTCGAGGTAGCCGGACGCGACGCGGGTGACGCGGGAGATCTCCTCGAGCGAGATCCCGCGGCGGTCACGGAGATCGCGGAGATAGTCGCCGACGGAGGCCATGCTGCAAGACGAGTCTAGCCTATGCGCCCGAGCTTTTCACCCTACCCGGCGTGCGCGCCGGCCGCGGCGAGGTTCACGGAGACGAGCTTCGAGAGCCCGGGCTCCTCCATGGTGACGCCATAGAGGATGTCGGCCGCCTCCATCGTCTTGCGGTTGTGCGTGATGACGAGGAACTGCGTCTGGCTCGTCAGCTCGCGCAGCACGCGCAGGAAGCGGTGGATGTTGGCGTCGTCGAGCGGCGCGTCCACCTCGTCGAGCACGCAGAACGGGCTCGGACGGAAGTAGAAGATCGCGAAGAGCAGCGCCAGTCCCGTCAGCGCGCGCTCGCCGCCGGACATCAGCGACACCGCCTGCAGGCGCTTGCCGCGCGGCTGCGCCATGAGCTCGACGCCCGTGTCGAGCGGGTCGCCGCCGTCCTCGGCCTCGACCAGCCGCAGCTCGGCGCGGCCGCCCTCGAAGAGGCGCTGGAAGATCTCGCCGAAGTGGCGGTTGATCTCCGCGAACGCGGAGGCGAATCGGTCCTGGGCCGTGCGCGTCATGCCGCGCAGCGCTTTTTCCAGGTCCTTGATCGACGCCGTGAGGTCGTCGTACTGCGTCCGCAAGAACGTGAGGCGCTCGTCGAGCTCGCGGTACTCCTCGTCGGCCACGAGGTTCACGGGACCGATGGCGGCCAGCTTGGCGTCCAGCTCGCCGACGCGATCTCGGGCGGACGCGAGGTCGCGCGCCGCATCGTGGAGCGCCAGCAGCGCCGCCGCGTCGACGCCGTAGGTGCGCCAGGCGTCCTGCCCCAGCTCCTCGCGGCGCACGCGGCCTTCCGTGGCCCGGAGCTCGACGTCATGGATGGCGGCGACCGCACGGGACAACTCCGCCTGCACGCCACGCAGCTCGGCCTCGATCGTCGTCAGTTCGTCGAGCAGCGTTTGGTGGCCCTGTCCGGCGCCGCGCGCCTCGGCCTCCAGCCGGTCGCGCTCGACGGCGACGTCGCGCGCGCTCGCGTCGGTGCGCTCGCGCTCCTCGGCCAGCCACTGGCGCCGCTCGCCGAGCTGCGCCTGCCGCTGCTGCGCCTGCCCCACGCGCTCGGTGACGTCCGCCTCCATCTCGTCCAGCCGGGCCAGCTCGCGGGTGAGCGCCTCCGCACGCTCGGCCACGGAGGCCGCGTCCACGCGGCACGCGCTCAGCTCGGCGACCAGCTCGGTCTCGCGCGCCTGCGCGGTGTCAATGGCGGCGCGGGCGGCGGCCATCGCCGCCTCCTGCCGCGCCTCGGCCTCGCGGGCCGCCTCCACGTGCTGCTCGAGCCGCTCCAGCAGCGCCACCGTCTCCTGCGCTTCCGACTCGACCTGGCGGATCTCGCTGCCGAGCGTCTCGAGGTGACGGTGCACGCGCTCGTGCTCTCGGACCGCCTGCTCGATGTCCTTCTCGCTGCCGACGCGCTCGGCCTGGCGCGCCTGCACGTCGTGGTCGAGGCTGCCCAGGCGCGCGCGCAGCGTCGTGAGCTCGGCGGAGAGCGCCGCCGCCGCGTCCTGGCGCGTCTCGACGTCGGCGATGAGCCGCGCCACTGCCTCCTCCAGCTCGCGCAGGTGGCGCTTGCGCGCGAGCAGTGAGTGCTCGCCCGCGCCCTCGTCGGAGGCGGGGGCGCCGCCACGGAGCCGGCCGGCCGGGGAGAGCACCTCGCCCGCCGGCGTGACGTAGGTCGCCACCACACCGTTGCGCCGCCAGAGCGCCTCGGCCGCGTCGAGGTGATCGACCACGGCCACGTGGCCGAGGAGATGGTGGACGAGGCTCGGCACCGACCCGCCGATCGCCTTCGCGACCCACGTGAGACCGGAATTCGCCGCTTCGTCGTGGGGGGACATGGAGGGGGCGCCTCGCGATACCCCATCGTGGAGGTGCTCGAGCGGGACGAACGTCGCGGCGCCGGCGCGTCGGTTCGCGAGGTACTCGACCGCGGCGCGCGCGTGCTCGAAGCGGTCCACCACCACCCACTGCAGGCACTCGCCGAGCACGGCCTCCACCGCGCGCTCGAGGCCCGGCGGGACCTCGAGCAGGTCGGCGACCGTGCCGCGCACGCCGGCCAAGCTGGCGCCGGCGTCGAAGATCGCGCGCACGCCCGCGCCGTAGCCCTCGCGTGCGGTCTCGAGCGCGCGCAGCGCCTCGAGCTGTGAGCTCTTGGACACGTACCCGAGGCGGGTGTCGGCGAGCGCGGCCTCGGCGGTGGCCAACTCGCCTTCGCGTACCGCGAGCGCGTTCTGGAGCCGTTCGCGCTCGGCGCCGAGCGAGGATAGCGCGGCCATCGCCCGACCGTGCGCGGCCTCGACGGTCGCGCGCTCCGCGCTCAGCTGCAGCGCCTCGGCCTCGGCCGCCGCGCGCTCCTGCGCCAGGCGCTCGACCCGGCGCGCCAGCTGCACGCGCCGCTCGCGCAGCTCGCCGGCCTGGCGCATGAGGTCCACGCGCTCGCCCGCGATCCTCACCTGCTCGAGCCGCAGCGCTTCGAGCCGGTCGCGGTCGCCGCCGAGCGCCGCGCGGTGATGCGCCACCGTCGCCTCGAGCACGCGCGCGACGGCGGCCCGCTCGGCCGAGAGCCGCTCGGCCTCGCCCAGCGCCGTCCGGGCCGTCTCCCGCTCGCCCACGATCGAGTCCAGGCGCTCGCCGGCGGCGCGCATCTCCTCGTCGAGCCGCACCGACTCCTCGCCGAGCTCGCGCACCTGCACGCCCATCTGCTCGCGCCGCTCGAGCAGTCGCTCGAGCTCGCCCTGCACCTTCTGCACGCGCTGGCGCAGGTCGGACAGCGCGTGGTCACTGGCCTGGATGACCTCGCGCTGCCGCGCCTCCCGCGCGGCCAGCGCCGTCACGCGCGTGCGCTGCGCCTGCTCCGTCTCGCGCAGCCCCTCGAGCTCGGTCGCGAGCTGCGCCGCCTGGGCGGTCAGCGCCGCGTAGTCCGCCGCCACGAGGGCCAGCGCCAGGTCGCGCCGCTCGTTCTGGAGCGTCTTGTACTGCTGCGCCTTCTTCGCCTGGCGCTCGAGAGAGTGCAGCTGGCGGCGCACCTCGTCCATGACGTCGCGCACGCGAACGAGGTTCTGGCGCGCCTGCTCGAGCTTGCCCTGCGTCTCGTTGCGCTGCTGCTTGTAGCGCGCGATGCCCGCCGCCTCTTCGATGAAGACGCGACGCTCGTGCGGCTTGGCGACCAGGACGTGGTTGAGCTTGTCCTGGTCCATCACCGAGTACGCGCGGGGGTTGGCGCCGGTGCCGGCGAAGAGGTCGAGGATGTCGCGCAGGCGCGAGACGGTCCCGTTCAGCAGGTACTCGCTCTCACCCGTGCGATAGAGCTGCCGGCTGACCGACACCTCGCTCCACGGCACCGAGAGCGCTCCGTCGTTGCTGAACAGCAGCTCCACCTCGGCCAGGCCGACGGCCTTCCGCGAGGCGGAGCCGTGGAAGATGAGGTCTTCCATGCGCTGGCCGCGCAGCGACTTGGCGCTCTGCTCGCCTAGCGCCCAGCGGACAGCCTCGCCGACGTTCGACTTCCCGCAGCCGTTCGGACCGACGATCGCGGTGATGCCGGGCAGCACCCTCACGACAGTCTTCTCCGCGAACGACTTGAAGCCGTTGAGCGCGATCGACTCTAGGCGCATGCCGAATCTTGACACGCGGCTCGCGAAACGACCAAGAAAAAAATACCAGCGCTAGGGCCAGGAACCCGCCGTCGACCCTAGATGTCGAGGCCGAGGGCCCGAATCCGGGGCTACTTCTTGAAGAGGCTCCCGAAGGTCCGGCGCGCCTCGTCGGGATGAACCGACCCGGCAGAGGTGTCACGCTCGACCGTGACCATCATCGAGAACAGCGCGCACTCGTTGCGGGCACGCTTGTCTGCGATCCGCCCGGGAATCTCCTGCCCGCACTCGAAACGGCGGGCCGGATCGAAGTGGGCGCACTGGCGGCAGGCGTGCAGCTCGACGCGGCAGTGCGGGCACTGGGTGAGCGAGTCGGCGGTGATCGGCAGCACCGCGCCGCACTCGGCGCAGCGCGAGGTCGCGCGGCTCTTGAGGACGCCAAACGTGCCCTCCGGCTTGGGCGGCTTGGGCGGCTCGCGCCGGTCCTGGCCGCTGCTGCCGGCACTCCGGTAACCCTGCTGCCGATATCGACGGTCGCTCATCACGCTACCCCTGCTGCAGCAGGTGGCACTTCTTGTACTTCTTCCCGGAGCCGCAGTAGCAGGGGTCGTTGCGCCCGATCTTCTCGCCGGTCGGTGTACGCGGCGCCGGCGCGGGCCGGGGGACCGCGGGCGGCGCGGAGCCGGGCAGCGACGGCGTCCACCCTCCTGGGCGCGGCTCGCCCGGCATGGCGCCGCGCGACTCCTGAGCGTCCGCCCACGCGGTGATCGTCGGCAGCTCCATCGGCGCGTTGCGGACCACCTGCACCTTGAAGAGCCGCTCGACGACGATGGCCTTCACGCGCTCCACCATGTCCTGGAAGAGATCGAAGGCCTCCTTCTTGTACTCGGTGAGCGGGTCGCGCTGGCCGTAGCCGCGCAGGCCGATGCCTTCCTTGAGGTGGTCGATCGACAGCAGGTGGTCTTTCCACTGCGTGTCGATGACGATGAGCATCTCGTGACGTTCCAGAGCGCGCATGAGCTCCTCGCCCAGCTCGCGCTCCCGCTGGGCGTAGCGCTCCCTGACGGCCTCGCCCACGAGCTCGCCGAGCCCCTCGCGCGAGACGACCTCGTCGTACTGCGCGGCCGGGATCTTGACGTCGAACTGGCGGTGCAGCGCCTCGGTGAGGCCGCCGAGGTCCCAGTCCTCGGGGTGCGCGCCCTCGGCCGCGTAGCCGCCGAGGGTGCCGATCACGAGGTCCTCGATCCACTCCGCCACGTTGTCGGCCTGGCTCTCGCCGTCGAGGATCTGGCGGCGCATGCCGTAGATGATCTCGCGCTGCTTGTTCATGACGTCGTCGTACTCGAGCAGGTGCTTGCGGATCTCGAAGTTGTGGTTCTCGACGCGCTTCTGGGCGGTGGCGATGGCGCGCGTCACGAGCTTGTGCTCGATCGGCTCGCCCTCCTCCATGCCCAGGCGCTCCATGATCCGCTGGATGCGCTGGCTGCCGAAGATCCGCAGCAGGTCGTCCTCGAGCGAGAGATAGAAGTGCGACGAGCCGGGGTCGCCCTGGCGGCCCGAGCGGCCACGCAGCTGGTTGTCGACGCGGCGCGACTCGTGGCGCTCGGTGCCGACGATGTGCAGGCCGCCGAGCTCCACGACCTGCTGGTGCTCGGGCTCGGTGATTCGCCGCGCCTCCACCAGCGCCGTCGCCTGCTCCTCGGCGGAGGCGGTGACCGGGTCGACGCCCTTCTTCCTCAAGATCTCCTTGGACAGGAAGTCGGGGTTGCCGCCCAGCAGGATGTCGGTGCCGCGGCCGGCCATGTTGGTCGCGATGGTCACAGCGCCCTCGCGTCCGGCCTGGGCCACGATCTCGGCCTCGCGCTCGTGGTACTTCGCGTTGAGGACCTCGTGGCGGACGCCGCGCTTCTTGAGGAGCTTGGACACGGCCTCGGACTTCTCGATGGACACGGTGCCGACGAGGACGGGCTGCCCCTTCTCGTTGCGCCTGATGATGTCCTCGACCACGGCGTTGAACTTCTCGCGCTCGGTCTTGTACACGACGTCCGGATGGTTGATCCGGATCAGGTTGCGGTTGGTCGGGACGACCGTGACGTCGAGCTTGTAGATCTTGGCGAACTCCTCGGCCTCGGTCTCCGCCGTGCCCGTCATCCCCGCCAGCTTCTCGTACATCCGGAAGTAGTTCTGGAATGTGATGGTGGCCAGGGTCTGGTTCTCGCGCTCGATGCGCACGCCTTCCTTGGCCTCCACCGCCTGGTGCAGGCCGTCCGACCAGCGGCGGCCGGGCATCATACGCCCGGTGAACTCGTCGACGATGATGACCTCGCCGTCCTTGACCACGTAATCGACGTCGCGCTTGTAGAGCGCGTGCGCGCGCAGCCCCTGCTGCACGTGGTGCAGGATCGTGATGTGCTGCGGGTCGTAGAGGTTGTCGACGTTGAGCAGCCGCTCGCAGGACGCGATCCCCTGCTCCGTCAGCGACACCGCCTTGGATTTCTCGTCGACGATGAAGTCGCCCTCGCGCTCCTCCTCGATTTCCGACAGCTTGCCTTCCACGATGGTCGCCGCGCGCTTCAGCTTCGGGATGATTCGATCGATCTTGTAATACAGCTCGGTCGATTCTTCTGCCGGACCCGAAATGATCAGCGGGGTGCGCGCCTCGTCGATGAGGATCGAGTCCACCTCGTCGACGATCGCGTAGTGCAGCTCGCGCTGGACCAGCTCCTCGAGTGAGAAGCGCATGTTGTCGCGCAGGTAGTCGAAGCCGAACTCGTTGTTGGTGCCGTACGTGATGTCGCAGAGGTAGGCGGTGCGCCGGTCGATCGGCCGCAGCGCCGTCATGCGGATGTCGGGGGTGGTGTACGCCGGATCGTAGGTGAACGAGGCCTCATGCTGGATGACGCCGACCGACAGGGCGAGCGCGTGGTAGAGCGGCCCCATCCACTGCGCGTCGCGCTTGGCGAGATAGTCGTTGACGGTGACGATGTGCACGCCCTTGCCCGTCAGCGCGTTGAGGTACGCGGGCAGTGTGGCCACCAGCGTCTTGCCCTCGCCGGTGGCCATCTCCGCGATCGTTCCGTTGTGCAGCACCATGCCGCCGATGAGCTGCACGTCGAAGTGCCGCATGCCGACCGAGCGGCGCGCGGCCTCGCGACAGACGGCGAACGCCTCCGGCAGCACGTCCTCGATCTCGGCGCCGTCGGCCAGCCGCTTGCGGAGCTCGTCGGTCTTGCCCCGGAGGGCGGCGTCGTCGAGGGCCTGGATGGCGGGCTCGAGCGCGTTGATCTCGGCCACCACCGGCATCATCCGCTTGACGTCGCGCTCGTGCTTGGTGCCGAAGATCTTCTTGAGGATCGCGTCGATCATCGCAGGAGCATTATACGCCTCGGCCTCGAGGGCCCTGCGCGCCGCGGCCACGCAGGAGCGCGCGCGCGTGCTCGAGGGCGGCGGCGCCGGAGGCGTCGCCGCCGAGCATCCGCGCGATCTCGGCCGCGCGCTCGTCGCCGGCCACCAGGCCGGCGCTCGCGCGCGTGCGGCCCCCGCGGACGCTCTTGGTCACGCGCACGTGCTGGTGCGCGAGGGCGGCGATCGGCGCCAGGTGCGTGACGCAGAGGACTTGCCGGCCGGCGCCGACGGCCGCGAGCTTCTCGCCGACCACCGACGCGGCGCGGCCGCCGATCCCCGCGTCCACCTCGTCGAACACCATGGTCGGCGCGCGCTCGTACCCGGAGAGGACGACCTGCAGCGCCAGCATGCTGCGCGCCAGTTCCCCCCCGGAGGCGATGCGCGCCAGCGGCCGTACGGGCTCGCCGGGGTTGCCCGTGAAGCGGAACTCCACGCGCTCGGCGCCGCGCGGCCCCCACTCCGCCAGCGCCGCCTCGATCACCGCGACCTCGAACGTCGCCCGCTCCATCCCGAGCTGCCGCAGCTCGCGCTGCACGGCCGGCGCGAGCTTCGCCGCCGCCTCGCGCCGCGCGGCGCCGAGCGCGCGCGCGGCCGTGGTCACCTCGACCTCGAGCTCGGCGAGCCGCCGCTCGTCCTCGCCCAGCAGCTCCTCGTGCCGCTCCAGCCGGTCCAGCTCGGCCGCCGCCTCGGCGCGGAAGCGGAGCATCGCCTCCTCGCTGTCGCCGTATTTGCGCGCCAGCCGCTTGAGCGCATCCAGCCGGTCGTCGATCGCCTCCAGCCGTCCGGGCTCGAACACGATCGTGTCGCGCAGCGCGCGCACAGCGGCCAGCGTCTCGTCCACCTGCACGCGCGCGGCCTCCACCATCTCCACGGGCGCCCCGAACGCCGGGTCGAGCCGGCCGAGGTCAGTCAGGACCCGTGTCGCGCGCGCGAGCCGGGCCGCCGCGGAGGCGGCGTCGTCCTGCAGCAACGTGCCGACCTCCTCCAGCCCGGCCGCGAAGCGCTCGGCGTGCTGGAGCCGGCGCCGTTCCGTGCGCAGCTCCTCCTCCTCGCCCGGGCGCAGCCGCGCGGCGTCCAGCTCCGACACCTGGAAGCGCAGGAGGTCCTCGCGCTGCGCGCGGTCGCGTCCGGCGCCGCGGCGGCGCTCGAGGTCCTCCCGCGCCTCGCGGTGCTTGGCGAAGAGCGCGGCGAAGCGCTCGCCCAGCGGCTCGGCATCGGCGAACCGGTCCAGCAGGTCGAGCTGGCGCACAGGCTCGAGCAAGCGCTGGTGCTCGTGCTGGCCGTGGACCTGGACGAGCGCGTCGCCGAGGCGCTCGAGCAGGCCGACCGTCACCGCCGCGTCGTTGACGAACGCGCGGTGACGGCCGCTGCGCGAGAGCTCGCGACGCACCACGATCTCGCCCTCCTCCACCGTGAGTCCCGCCTCGTCGAGCGCGGCCGCCACGCCGCCGTCGGGCACGGCGAACACCGCTTCCACGGTGGCGCTCTCGGCGTCGGCGCGGATCACGTCGGTCTGGGCGCGGGCGCCGCGCACCAGGAGGATGGCGTCGACCAGGATGGACTTGCCGGCGCCGGTCTCGCCGGTGAGGACGTTGAGGCCGGGGGCGAAGGGGACGGTGACGTTCTCGACGACCGCGAAGTTTCGGATCCGCAGCTCGCGCAGCATCCGCCGACGATGCTAGGTCACCGAGGCGCGTCGCTCAAGACGTATCTGAAAAGATGGGGGGCCCCGACATGGCCCCCAAACCCCCTCACGGCTCGCGGCGCCCCGGGGAACCCGTGGCGCCCCTCGAGATCGCGCTAGCGCTCACCCCACTTGAGCTTCGTCCGGAGCACCGAGAAGAAGTCGGTGCGCGGGAAGCGGACGAGCCGGACGCGCGCGGCGGCCTTCTCGATCTCGACGACGTCGCGCTCGCGGAGCGGGATGCCCACCTGCCCGTCGATCGTGAGCATGACCTCCTGGTCGGTCATCAGCGTCACCTCGATGCGCTGGGTCGCGGGCAGCACGATGGGCCGGTTCGTGAGGGTGTGCGAGGCGATCGGCACCAGCACGATGGCGTCCATGGTCGGAAACAGGATCGGACCGCCGGCCGAGAGGCAATAGGCCGTCGAGCCCGTCGGCGTGGACACGATGAGGCCATCGGCGCGATACGCGGTCGCGTGCCCTCCCTCGACCGACACCTTGAGGTTGATGATGCGGCTCATCGCCGACTTGGTGATGACGACGTCGTTGAGCGCCACGTACTCGCCCACGGCGGTGCCGCCGCGTACGAGGCGCGCCGACAACAGCATCCGCTCGTCGATCGCCATCCGGCCTGCGAGCGCGGCTTCCACCGCCGGCAGCATCTCGTCCAGCGTGGTCGCGGTGAGGAAGCCGAGGTCGCCCAGATTGACGCCGAGGATCGGCACGGCGAGACCGCCGACGGCCCGCGCCATCGAGAGCAGCGTGCCGTCGCCGCCGAGCACGATGAGGAGATCCACCTGGCCGGCCAGGTCGGACTTGAGCGCGGTCGGCAGGGCGGCCGCCGGCGCCAGCCCCGCCGTTTCCTTCTCCAATACCACCGGCAGCCCGCGGCGCCCGAGCCACTGGATCAGGCGGTCGAGGGCGTCACCGGCCCCGGCGGCGTCGGACTTGGCGACGAGGCCGACGCGTGTCACGCAAGCGCCTGCACGGTGCGGTCGATGATCCCCTCGAGGTTCGCCGTTGTCCGGCCGTGCATCGAGAGGTGCAGGAAGAACTCGCGGTTGCCCTTGGGCCCGCGCAGCGGCGACGCCGTCACGCCGAGCACGTGCCAGCCCCGGAGCACCGCGTAGCGCGCGAGGCGCTGCACCACCGCGCGGTGCTGCGCGGGGTCGCGCACGACGCCGCCCTTGCCGACGTGCTCGCGACCCGCCTCGAACTGGGGCTTGACGAGCGTGATGACCTCGCTGCGCGGGGCCAGCACGTTGAAGATGGCCGGCAGCACCTTCTCCAGGGAGATGAACGCCACGTCGACCACCGCGAGCGTGGGCTGGTCGCCGAACAGCCGCGGGTCCAGCGTTCGCGCGTTCGTGTGCTCCATGACCACGACGCGCGCGTCCTTGCGCAGCCGCTCGTCGAGCTGGCCGCTGCCGACGTCCACCGCGTAGACCATGCTCGCGCCCCGCTGGAGCAGGCAGTCGGTGAAGCCGCCCGTGGAGGCGCCGACGTCCACGCAGATCCGCCCCTTGACGCTGATGCCGAAGTGCTCGAGCGCGTGGACGAGCTTCTCGCCTCCGCGGCTGACGTAAGGCGAGCGGCCCTTCAGCTCCAGCTCCGCCTCCGTGGACACGAGCGCCCCCGCCTTGTCCGCGCGCTGCCCATCCACGAGCACGTCGCCGGCCATGATGGAGCGCAGCGCCTTCTCGCGACTGTCGAGCAGTCCCTTCTCCACGAGCAGCCGGTCCAGCCGCATCCGCGTCGCCACGCCCTCGATTATAGGCGAGCGCTTTTCGGGGACGGGGGCCGGAGGAGGAACAGGAGCACCACGCCTGCCAGAAATCCGCCGATGTGAGCGAACCACGCTACGCCTCCAGTTTCTGCGCCTCGCGTCGAGGCGCTCACGGTGAGATAGCCGAAGAGCAGTTGCATCACGATCCAGAACCCGATCATGACCAGGGCCGGGACGCGCACGAACCTCCAGAAGAACGCGAAGCCCACGAGCGTCAGGATGCTCGCGTAGGGGAACAGGACCAGGTACGCGCCGAGCACGCCGGACACGGCGCCACTGGCGCCGATCATGGGCACGACCGAGCGCGGAGCGGTCAGCGTCTGGGCGACGGCCGCCGCCACGCCCGCGAGCAGGTAGAAGACGAGGAATCGCCCGTGCCCCAGCGTGTCCTCGACGTTGTCGCCGAAGATCCACAGGTAGAGCATGTTCCCGACGAGGTGCATCGGATTGAGCGAGTGCATGAACATCGAGGTGAAGACCGTCACCAGCGGGCTCGGGAAATCGTCCAGACTCGCGCAGGCACCGGTGAGCCGGCACGGGGTCGCGCCGAACTCCAGCAGGAACGCCTCGGCCGCCGCCGGACCGCCCGTCTCTCGGCTCCCGACGCCCAGCGAAACCTCGTAGAGGTAGACCAGCACGTTGAGGGCGATGAGGACGATCGTCACCACGGGCACGGAGCGGTTGGGGACATCGTCGCGCAGCGGGATCACCGCGTCGCCTCCGGCGGCCGCAACACGACCACCGTCGGCCGCGCCAGGTAGCGCTCGGCCACGCGCGCGAGATCGGCGACGGTCACCGTCTCCACCGCCCGCGCGTAGCGCTCGGGCCAGTCCCAGCCGCCGCCGACCAGCTCGAAGAACGCGAGGTACCACGCGTGGCGCGCGCTGGTGCGGCGGTCCATCGCGAGGTTGCCGAGGAGCCAGGCCTTGGCGCGGGCCACCTCGCGCTCCTCGACGCGGTCGCGGCGCAGCCGGTCCACCTCCGCCAGCACGCCGGCGACCGCGGCGTCGGCGTTGCCGGGCGCGGTGCCGAGGTACGGCAGGAACAGCGAGGGGCCCGCGCGATTCGTCGTCAGCACGCCGGTGGAGTACGCCAGCCCGCGCCGGTCGCGCAACTCGACGAAGAGCCGGCTCGACATCCCGCCGCCGAGCACGGCGCCGAGCACGCGCATCGCCGCGTAGTCCGGGTGCGTGAGCGGTGGCGCCAGGAAGCCGACGAGCACCTGCGCCTGGCGCGCGTCGCGCTCGACGAGCCGGCGCTCACCGCGCGGGGCGGCCTCGAGGACCGGCCCCGCGGCGGCGGCCGCGGCGCCGGGCACTCGCTTGAACAGGCGCTCGGCGGCAGCGATCACGCGCTGCCGCGGCACACCGCCAGCGACCGCGAGCACCATGCGGCCGGCACGATACGCGGCGGCGTAGCGCTCCAGCAGCGCGTCGCGCGTCAGTCTCGCCACGCTCTCGGCGCGCCCGAGCGCGGGCCACGCATAGGGATGCCCGCCGTAGAGGTCGGCGAGCGCGGTGTCGAAGGCCCGCGGGAACGGCTGGTCCGCGCGCGTCTGGAGCTGGCCGAGGATCAGCGCGCGCTCCTTCTCGATCTCGGCGGCGGGCAGCGTCGGCTCGAGCGCCACCTCTGCCAGCAGCGCCAGGAGCGCCTCCCAGTGGCGTGCGATCGCCGTGCCGCGGACCTCCGCGTAGTCAACATCGCCCGAAGCGTCGAGCGCGCCGCCCAGCTCCTCGGCCGCCTCGGCCAGCGCGAGGGCCGAGTGGCGCCTCGTCCCGCGCAGCATCGCCCGCTGCAGGAAGTTCGTCACGCCGGCCGTGTCGGAGGTCTCGAAGGCCGAGCCGCTCTGCACGAGGAGCGACGCGGCGACGACGCCGACGGCCGGATCCTCGCGCACGAGGACGACGAGCCCGTTCGGCAGCACGTGGCGGACGATCGCCGGCGGCTGCGCGGCGGCGTATGTCGCCAGCGCCCCGAGCACGGCCAGCGTGAGCAGCGCCCGCCTCATCGCGCGCCTCCCGGCGGCAGGAGCGCCAGCCGCGTGTACCGCTCGGGATCGAGGTAGCGCCGGGCAACCGCGCGCACCTGCGTCGCCGTGACCGAACGTATCCTATTGACGTACGCCTGCTCGTCTTCGATCGTCCAGATCGTCTCGGCGCGCCCCAGCGCGGTCGCACGGCCTTCCGCTGTCTCCGTCTCGAACTCGTGCGCGGCCTCGGCCGCGGTGATGGCGCGCCGCAGCTCCGCGTCCGTCACACCGGCGTCGCGGACGCGGCGGATCTCGGCGAGGATCTGCGTCTCGGCGCGCTCGAGGTTGGCGGGCGGCAGCTGAGCGCTCACCGTGACGCCGCCGGCGCCCTCCAGCGCCGAGAACGATGCGCCGACGGAGACGACGAGCCCGTCGCGCTCGCGCAGCGCCTGCACCAGGCGCGACGAGCGGCTGCCGCCGAGGATGGAGACGAGGAGATCGAGCGCGGGCGTGTCGGCGTGGTCGAGTCGCGTCGCGGGCCACGCCATGCCGAGGTGCGCGTGGGTGCCCGGATGCGTCAGCTGCTGGCGCCGCGGGCGGAATGCAGGCGGCGGCGCCACGGGGAGGCGCGCCACGCCCCGGCGCGGCAGCCGGCCGAACGTCGCGCCCGCGGTCGCGAGCACCTGCTGCGGGTCCACGGCGCCGACGACGACGACGGCGAACGCCTCGGGTATGTAGTGGCGCCGGTAGAAGCTCGCGAGCGTGTCGCGCGTGAGGCCCTGGACCAGCTCGGGCGTACCGATCACCTGTCGGCCGTACGGGTGGCCCTCGAAGAGATGCGTGTAGAGCTGACGCCCGAGCCGGCGGCGCGGATTGTCGTCGCCCAGGCGCATCTCCTCCAGGACGACTTCTTTCTCCTTCTCGAGCACGTCGGCGTCGAGCGTTGCGTTCACCGCGATGTCGGCGAGCATTTCGAGCCCGGGCACCACGCGCCGCGCGGGCAGCGTGACGTAATAGAAGGTGTAGTCCCACGAGGTGCCGGCGTTCATCCGGCCGCCGACGCCCTCGACGTCGCGCTCCACGAACCCGCTCGGGCGGGACGTGGTACCGCGAAACAGCATGTGCTCGAGGTAGTGCGCGAGCCCGAGCTCGGCGGCGCTCTCGTCGCGCGCGCCGGCGCGCACCCACAACTGCAGCGCGACGACGTCGCTGCCGCGATGCTCCTGGACGATGACCGGAATGCCGTTGGCAAGGACGTGACGCGTCGGGCCGGTCGCTGTGGGCGCGGGCCGCGTGACGGTCCGAACGGCGCCGCATCCCCAACTCATCGCGAGGGCCACCAGCGCCAGAGTGAGAGGCGCCATCCGGACCATAAGCCCTAAAAGCCTATCACGGCAGGCGTCTTTGGCCTTTGCTTCGTCGGTCCGACCCTTCGAGGGCGGCCGGGCATTTTGCCGGGCAACGCGATCGGAGCCCGCAGGGCACATCGCCCTCTTTACCCGGGCCCCATGAATGACAACTACCTGTAATTCCGCACGATATACCTCTCGCTGACCCTTGGCAGCCGCATTGCTAATTCCCCTACCGATCGTTTCAGGAACCGGGACAACGGTTCGAGCATCGCAGGAGTAGATCCGCGGTGACCAGATCGGGCGGCGGCCAATGGGGGTCGCGCCAGTCAACCCACCTCTAACCAACTGGAAGGGACGATATGAAGAGAGTGCTTGCAGGCTTGATGAGCGCCTTCGCGATCGCCACGTTTGCCACGGCGACCGTCGAGGCCCAGACCGCGTCGTGCCCGCCCGAAGTCGCGAAGGCCAAGGAACAGCTGAGCATGCGGACGGCGAAGGCTGACACCGTCCAGGCGCCGCGCTCGCTCGCGGGTGCGCGCCAGATCGAGTCGCCGCGTGGCCAGGACATCCAGTCGCCGCGCGGTCAGGACATCCAGAGCCCGCGTGGTCAGGACATCCAGTCCCCGCGTGGCCAGGACATCCAGAGCCCGCGTGGCCAGGACATTCAGTCGCCACGCTCGCTCGCGGGTGCGCGCCAGATCGAGTCGCCGCGTGGCCAGGACATTCAGTCGCCGCGCGGTCAGGACATTCAGAGCCCGCGTGGTCAGCGTGTCGAGTCCCCGCGTGGCCAGGACATCCAGAGCCCGCGTGGCCAGGACATTCAGAGCCCGCGTGGTCAGGACATCCAGAGTCCGCGCGGTCAGGACATCCAGAGCCCGCGTGGTCAGGACATCCAGAGCCCGCGTGGTCAGGACATCCAGAGCCCGCGTGGTCAGCGTGTCGAGTCCCCGCGTGGTCAGGACATCCAGAGCCCGCGCGGTCAGGACATTCAGAGCCCGCGTGGCCAGCGTGTCGAGTCCCCGCGTGGTCAAGACATCCAGAGCCCGCGTGGCCAGGACATTCAGTCCCCCCGCGGTCAGGACATCCAGAGCCCGCGTGGTCAGGATGTGCAGTCGCCGCGGTCGCTCGCCGGTTCGAAGGCGGGTGCCAGCAAGGCCTTCAACCTCGTGAAGGAGGCCGAGGCGGCGTGCGCGAAAGGCGACATGACGACGGCGAAGGCCAAGGCCGAGGCGGCCCTGGCGGAGATGAAGTAACTCCAATCAGCCGTCTGAAGTATCAGGGCTCCAGGAGGGCAACCTCCTGGAGCCTTTCGTTTTCCGCTACAATCGCGCTCGTGCGCAGTCTCATCGGCGCGCTGTTCCTGCTGGTCGCACCCGCGCTCGCCACGGCTCAGCCCGCGCTCTCCCTTCAAGAGGCGTTGCTGCGCGCGAAGCCCGCTGTCGCGCTCGTGGTCTCCGAGGTCGGCGGTGAGGTCACCGTGCGCTGCGGCGCCGGCGCCGAGACGACCGTGACGCCGCCGCCCTTCCGCGAGACGGGCACCGGCTGGTTCGTCGCCTCGGCGGGCTGGCTCGTGACCAACGGGCACGTCGTGTCGCCGGCCCATCATCCGCCCGAGTGGCTGGCCCGGGAGCAGACGCAGAAGGCGATCAAGCAGACGTGCGGCGGTATGGCGGGGGCGGGGCGCGCGAAGCTCGAGCCGTCGATCTCCGTGCTCCTGGCCAACGGCGTGCGGATGCCCGCGATCGTCGTGAAGTACAGCCCGCCCGTCGCCGGCGAGGCGATGTCGGGTCAGGATCTCGCCCTGTTGAAGCTCGAGGCGGCCGACATGCCGGCGCTCCCGCTCGCCGACTCCGCGCAGGCACGGATCGGCGACCGCCTGCACATCATCGGCTTTCCCGGCGTCGTGCTGAGTCACGAGCTGCTGAACGCGTCGGCCAAGATGGAAGCGTCGGTCACCGGTGGCGCCATCTCGGGCTTCAAGCAGGATCGCGCGAATCAGCCCGTGATCCAGACGGACGCGTCGGCGGCGTGGGGCAACAGCGGCGGGCCGGCGGTGAACGACGCCGGCGAGGTCGTCGGCGTGCTCACGTTCGTCACGCTCTCCTCGGACGCGCAGAGCAACATCGTCCAGGGCTTCAACTTCGTCATCCCGTCGGCGGCGGTCACCAAATTTCTCGAGGGCACGCCGGTGCCGCGCGGCGAGCCGAGCCGATTCAACGCGGCGTGGCACGCGGGGCTGCGCGATCACTTCGCCGGCAACTACCGCCGCGCGCGCGCGGAGCTGATGGAGGCCAACCGGCTGCTCCCGGACCTGCCGGACGTGCGGCGGATGACGATCGAGAACGCCGAGCGCCTCAAGCGCGAGCCGCTCCTGCCGTGGACGCAGGTGGCGATCGGCATGCTCGTCGTCAGCGCGGCGGGCTGGGCGGCGCTGCTGCTCCGCCGCTGGCAGCGCAACCGCTTCCGCATCCGTCCCGCGGAGGTCATGCGACTCATCGAAGGGCCCGAGCCGCCGACGATTCTCGACGTGCGCGCCTCCGATGCCTACGCGCGCAGCCCGGTCCGCATTCCGCGCTCGGTCCACGTGGCCCTCGATGCGCTCGCCGACGGCACCAGCGTGCCGGCGGATCCCTCCCGCGTCGTCGTCGCCTACTGCACCTGACCCGACGAGATGACCAGCGCCCGTGTGGCGCTGCGGCTCCGACAGCTCGGCTTCCACAACGTGCGCATCCTCAAGGGCGGGCTCGGGTCGTGGGCGAACGCGGGATTTCCCCTGGAGGCGAAGGCCTAGCGAGCCGGGTCGGTGCCGTTAGGCGCCGTGACCCCGCTGGCGTCCCGCCGTGAAGTGGAAGTGGACGTGGTACACGACCTGGCCGCCTTCGGGCCCCGTGTTCACGCTGATGCGATAGCCCTTCTCGCCGAAGCCCTTCGCCTCGCCGAGCCGTCGCGCCGCGAGAAAGCAGCGGCCGATGACCTCGGCATCGGCGTCCTTCAGCTCCGCGATCGAGGCGATGTGGCGCTTGGGCACGATCAGGAGGTGCACCGGCGCCTTCGGATAGATGTCCTTGAAGGCCATCACGTGCTCGTCCTCGTACTCGATGTCGGCGGCGGTCTGGCGGGCGACGATGCGACAGAAGACGCAGTCGGTCACGGACCCTCCCGAACGTTGCTGCTATAATACGGCGTTCATCGAACCGCCTCGACGAAAAGGAGTCGCCGGATGGGCACGTGTCCGAAGTGCAAGCTACGCATTCGCAAGAACGGCAACCACGTGAAGCTCGGCGTCACGTGGTATCACAAGTCCTGCCCCGCGCGCCCCGCGAAGAAGTCCTGAGCGCCCCGACGGCGACTCGCTGACGGAAGGCGCGCGTCAGGTCGCCGACTTGTGGCGCCGCCACTGACACGGCGCCTCGGGCCGCGCGCGCAGCGTCAGCTCGTCGTCCATGACGAGCGAGTCGTCCACCCAGTCTGGCTCCGAGGTGTCGGGACTCGGATCGACGGCCACGAGATCCGAGCCCACCCACACGACGGTTACCGCATCGCGCCCGTGTTGATACCGCACGATGCGCGCCTCCACGTCGTCGCCCGCCTCCTGACGGAGCACGATCGGCTGGAAGGCGACCACGGGCCAGCCGAAGAAGTCGCCTCTGACGCCCGGCGGCAGGCACGGCACGCTGGCGATGATCGTGACTCCGCGCGGCGCCGCGCGGCAACCCGCGAGGAGCAGCATCGCCGCCACCGCGAAGAGCGCGCGGCGCACGCGGCTACTTCACGAACTGGTCGCGCGCCAGCGGCGGCCGCACGTCGCTGCCGGAGAACAGCAGGGTCACGATGATCTCGACCGAGGCGCCCCCGCCCAGCCCCTGACAGCCGATCGCCGCGCGCGTCGGCTTGCCGCGGTCGCCGAACAGTTCGACCAGCAAGTCGGCGGCGCCGTTGATCACACGCGGCTGGTCATTGAACCCGGGCGCCGAATTCACGAATCCGAGCATGTGGACGATCTGTTGCACCCGGTCGAGATCGCCCAGCGCGTACTTCACGGCCGCGAGCGTCGTCAGCGCCGCGTAACGCGCCGCCTCGCGCCCCTGCTCGAGGGTCACGTCCTTGCCGACGACGCCCGGCAGGTATCCCTGCCCGTTCTTCCGCGGCGTGGTGCCGGACAGATAGAGCAGGTTCTGCACGGGGAAGTGCGAGACGTAGTGCGCGCCCGAGGCGTTCGTGCGGTAGAGGTCCTCGAGGTTCGGCAGCTCCAGCCCCAGCTTCGCCAGCTTCTCCTCGACCTTCATGTCGGCCTCCCCGCCGGGGCGCGTCGAAATGGTGAAAGATCAGGGATCCGTCGCGCACCATTAGGCAGGAGCATGCACCACGCGACGGCCTGGCGCCACCCGGCGCCACAACCCCCGGCGGAGTACGAGGGCCCGGGGGCAAGGGTATCGAAAAGGAGACTCTTATCGCCCACGCTGAGGTAACTCCGCTGCGCGCGCGCGTTGGCCCCGACTACCCGGTCGGCATTCGATACCTCGGCGACGAGGTCGTTGAGGGCGGCAGCCGTGTCGACGACGCCGGGTGGTTCGGAATCAAGTTCGCCGAAGGCGGTGTCGACTATCTCTCGGTCTCGAAGGGCGGCCGCTTCGAGGATGCGAAGCAGCCGAAGATCGGTGAGGCGGTCTACCCGTACACGGGCGAGTCGGGCTACGAGTGTATGCCGACGGTCCTCTCCGACGCGCGCGGGCCGTTCGGCCGCAACGTGCCGCTGGCCGCGGCGATCCGCCGAGCGCTCCGCGACGCGGGCCACGCGACGCCCGTCGTGACGAGCGGCAGTATCACGACGTTCGAGCAGGCGAGGGGATCCTGGAACGGGGGGAGGCGGACTGCGTGGCGGCCGCGCGGCAGTACGGTGAGGCTCGCGAGCGACGGCAAGCGCCGCCTCTTGCCGCCGTCGTGGACCCCGCCCTCGGCCGACTGACGCCACCGCGCCAGACGGCTCCTCGTCGGCTCGGCGTGTGCCCTCCGCATCGTTTCTGACCAGTGGCGCGATTGCAGCGTGACGCTCTTTGTCGAAGGTCGTGTCTCGATGGCGCTCGACCGTTCGGCTCACCACGCGCATCGACTATCCCGCGACCGCTGAGGTCCCCACGATTTCCCGATTTTCGGCGCCTCGACCCGGCGCGACCGCTGCCTGGCATCCCCTCTGCACCCACCTCCCCCAAGGGGGACGACCCCTCCCGAAAGGGCACACCCGTCGCGAGGCGGGGCCGCAGCCCTGGCGGAACGATGGGGTCTTCCTTCTGGCGCGCACAGAACCTCACAGGAGGCCCAGGGACATGATGCAGCTAAAAAAGACGCTCTCTGCACTCGGCGTGTCACGCACACTCTCGCTCCTGGCGGCTGTCGGTATGTTGCTGTGGGCCGTGACGCCTGCCCACGCTCAGAACGTGGCGTCTCAGAAGGCGTACTTCGGCTCCGGCGTCACCGAGATCCTCAACCCGAACGGCGGCGTCGTGCTCTCCGGGTACATGAAGACGTCGAGCGTAGGGGATCTGATGATCGGGTTCTCGATGGAGTGCGCGCTGTGGACCTCGACGAGCACCACGGCCACAAAGGGTGGCACCAGGACGACGTCCACAGCCAGGGCTGCCGTGAATGCCACCGTCTACGTCGACGGAGTGCCGGCCGAGCCCGGGCAGGTCGTGTACTGCGACCGCCAGCAGACCGTGAGTCTGCAATTTTCTTCGCTCACGGTCGAGGTCACGGATGCGATCACCCTGGACCTATTCCTCAAAACCAAGAACGCGAATCACTTCAACTTCTACCGGAACAACGTTGGCAGCGGCGTGCACTACGTCGAAGTTAAAGTGGACAGCCTCGTGAGCCCAGACCCGAATGCGCCGGCGGACCCCGGGACCCGAGCCGTGGCCGGCAAGCGCTCGTTGGTGATCGAAGAGTACAACAACCCGTAACAGGTCGCACCCACCCGAGCGCCGAGAGGACTCGGCGCTCGGGTGTTGCAGAACTTCGATCGTGTCCCCTCTGCGCACCTGACGCCTTGAGACTTCATCGCTCGCGGCCGCGCGCGAGGCGGCGGAGCGGCGCGCCGGCGAGACGGGTGAGGATCCACTCGCGCCGGAGCTTCGCGCCGAGCTTCCGGCAGAAGCGGATCGAGGGCGTGTTCCAGTCGAGCACCGCCCACTCCATCCGGCCGCAGCCGCTCCGCACGGCGATCTTCGCGAGCGCCCGGAGGAGCGCCCGGCCGGCGCCGTTGCCGCGCTCCGCGGGAAGGACGAAAAGGTCCTCGAGGTAGAGCGTCGGCCGGCCGAGGAACGTGGAGTACGTGAAGTAGTAGAGTGCCAGGCCGATGGGCGTGCAGCGGGCCTGGTCGGAGAGCGGTGGCCGGGTCGAACGTTGCAAGGACGGCGACGATCGCTGGGTGACCCTCCCCGCCTCGGCCCTTGCCGCGTTGAGAGCGCACTGCGAGGCGATGGAGCTCGAGGCGTCACTCAAGGAGTGGACGCCGGAGCAACGACGGCTCGTCTTCCCCAACACCGTCGGTGGGGTGACCCGCTACGGCGCGTTCCACGAGCTCGTGTGGCAGCCGCTCCTGCGCGCGGCCGGCCTGCCCTACCGCAAGCCGCATGCGATGCGGCACAGCTACGCCACCTGGCTGCTCGAGGCCGGCGCCGACATCCGCTGGGTCAAAGACCAGATGGGCCACGCCTCGATCGGCGAGACCGAGGGGACCTACGGGCACCTCGTACGCGAGCGTCACGAACGGGACGTCGACCACCTCGACGCGGTTCTGTGGGGCGTCAACTCGGCGGGTGACGGCGGAGGAACGCTCGAGTCCGACGACGCCGAGCGTCCCGCCGCGTCCCACTGCGTCCCACCTGCGGCTGGTCGTGCGCTAAGTGCCGATCAGCGCGGTGGAGAATAGATGGTGGAGGGTAAGGGATTCGAACCCTCGACCTCGGCGTTGCGAACGCCGCGCTCTCCCAACTGAGCTAACCCCCCGAGTCGAAAGCCTCCGTATCTTACACGCGATCCGCGCGCGCTCCAACCCCGCGCGTCACTTGGTGTCGCCGCCGTCCTTGCCGCGCATCGTCTGGAAGAGTCCCAGCATGTCCATCGGCAGCGGGAAGAACGTCGTGGTGTTCCGCTCCGAGGCGATCTCGCGCATCGTCTGCAGATACCGCAGCTGCACGGCCACCGGGAAGCGCGTGAGCACCTCGGCGGCCTCGCCGAGCTTGGCCGCCGCCTGGAACTCGCCCTCGGCGTTGATGACCTTGGCGCGCCGCTCGCGCTCGGCCTCGGCCTGCTTGGCCATCGCGCGCTGCATGTCCTGGGGCAGGTCGATCTGCTTGACCTCGACGTTGGCCACCTTGATGCCCCAGGGCTCGGTGTGCTCGTCGATGATGCGCTGCAGCTGCTGGTTGATCTTGTCGCGCGCGGACAGCAGGTCGTCGAGCTCGACCTGCCCAAGCACGCTCCGCAGCGTCGTCTGCGCGATCTGCGAGGTCGCGTAGAGATAGTCCTGCACCGCGATCACCGCCTTGATGGGGTCGATGACGCGGAAGTAGATCACGGCGCTCACCTTGAGCGAGACGTTGTCGCGCGAGATGATGTCCTGAGGCGGCACGTCGAGCGCGACGGTCTGCATGCTCACCTTCACCATCCGGTCGATGAACGGCGCCAGCAGCACGAGGCCGGGGCCGTTCCCGGTGCCCCCCGGGTTGAGCAGCGCGCGCGCGTTGCGGCCGAGCCGGAAGATCACGCCGCGCTCGTACTCGCGCAGGATCTTGGCGTAGGAGCCGATGAAGATCACGGCCGCGATCACCACCACGAAGACCAGCGCCGAGTCCATCGAGATCATCGCGTCCCTCCTCCCGAAGCGTCGCTGCCCACCACGCGCAGCGTGAGCCCCTGAACGTCCACGACCGTGACCGGCGTCCCGTCGGCGAGCGGCCGGTCGGCGACGGCGCGCCAGATCTCGCCGTGCACGCTCACCTGCCCCTCGGGCTCGAGCGCGCCGCGCGCCACGCCCGTCTGCCCCACGAGGCCGCTCACGCCGAGCAGCGGCCGCCGCCGGAGCGCGCGCACGCCGAGCGTGAGCGCGAACAGGAAGAAGGCGGCGGTGAGAGCGACGGTGGGCACGATGACCCGCCACGAGACCCGGAAGCCGACCTCCGGCGCGTCGTACAGCATGAGCGAGCCGAGCGCCATCGAGACGATACCGCCGACGGCGAGCACGCCGTGGCTCGTCACCTTGACCTCGGCGATGAAGAGCACGATGGCGAACAGGATGAGCAGCAGGCCCGCGAAATTGATCGGCAGGCTCTGGAAGGCGAAGAACGCCAGGATCAGCGAGATGCCGCCGATGACGCCGGGCAGGACCGCGCCGGGCGTCGACAGCTCGAAGATGAGCCCGAGCGTGCCGAGCATCATCAGCACGTACGCGACGTTCGGGTCGGTGATCACGGCGAGCACGCGGTCGCGGAAGCCGATCTCGATCGGCTTGGCGACGGCCTCGCGCGTGGCCAGCGTCACGGGGCCCTGCGACGTCTTCACGGTGCGGCCGTCGAGCTTCGTGAGCAGATCGGGAATGGAGTCGGCGATGAAGTCCACGACCTTCAGCCGCACCGCCTCGCGCTCGGTGACGGACACCGACTGGCGCACGGCCTTCTCTCCCCACTCGGCGTTGCGCCCGCGCTCGATGGCGATCGTGCGGATGAACGCCGCGGCGTCGTTCTCGACCTTGCGCATGCTCTCCTTGTCCATGCCGCCGCCGACCGACACCGGATGGGCGGCGCCGATGTTCGTCGCCGGCGCCATGGCCGCGACGTGGGCGGCCATGGTGATGAAGACCCCGGCGGAGGCGGCGCGCGCACCCGTCGGCCCCACCCACACGACGACCGGGATCTCGGCGTTGAGCAGGCGCTGGCAGATCGCGCGCATCGAGCGCTCGAGGCCGCCGGGGGTGTCGAGCTGGATGACGAGCGCCTGCGCGCCCCCGGCCTTCGCGCGCGTGAGCGCGCTCTCGATGAGGCGGAGCGTGACCGGGCTGATGACCCCATCGATGACCACGGTGGCGACCGGCGCGGGCGCCGCCGATGCCGGCGCGGCCGCCAGCAGGACGAGCGCGACGAGAACGAGAACGCCCTGGGCGCGCCGGCTCATCGATCGTCGTGGGGGGCCCCGATATGGCCCCCCAGCCTCTTCAAGCGAAGGGGGCTACGCCCCCCTCGGACTCCCCCGGCCATCGCTCGGACGCGCCACGGCGCATCCGGGGCGCGCCTCGGGCTTGACACAGGATGTCTCATCGGCCGAGCGCGAGGACGCTCACGAGCTCGAACATGAGGTTGGCGGCCAGCAGCGAGGTGATCTGGCCGGGCCCGTCGTAGGGCGGCGAGACTTCGACGACGTCGGCGCCCACCAGCGAGTGGCCGGCCAGCGCGCGCACGAGCGTGAGCGCCTCGAACGACGTGAGCCCGCCGACCTCCGGCGTGCCGGTGGCCGGCGCGTACGCCGGGTCGACGGCGTCGATGTCGAACGAGCAGTAGACGGGACCGCCGCGCAGCCGCGCCAGCCGCTCGGCCGCCCACGCCGTGCCATGCTCCTTGACCGCCTCGATGCGGAGCACCTCCAGGCCGCGCTCGTCGTGGAACGCGAAGTCCTCGGGCCCGTAGAGCGGTCCACGGATCCCGACCTGGATCATGCGGCGGCCGTCCACCGCGCCCTCCTCGATCGCGCGGCGGAACGGCGTGCCGTGGAAGAACTTGCTGCCGAAGTACTCGTCCCAGGTGTCGGGATGCGCGTCGAAGTGCACGACGCCGAGCGGGCCGTGGCGGCGGGCCAGCGATCGCAGGATCGGGAGCGAGACCGAGTGGTCGCCGCCGACGCACACCGGCGTCGCGCCGGCCTGCACGACGGCGTCGATCCGCCGCTCGACGGCCTCGAACGTCCGCTCGATGGAGATCGGCACCACGTCGACGTCGCCGCAGTCCGCCACGCGCAGCCGCTCGAACGGATGGACCTTGAGCACCGGGTTCCACGGACGGATCAGCGACGACTGCTCGCGCACGGCGCGCGGACCGAAGCGCGCGCCCGAGCGATACGAGGTGCCGCCGTCGTACGGCACCCCGAGCAGGGCGACGTCCAGGCCGGTGGCGTCGGCCGCCGCGGGCAGCAGCATGAAGGTCGCGATCTGCCCGAAGCGCGGCGACTGGAACGGGTTGCGCGGCCCCGGCAGGCTCATGGCACTCAGAGCGCCGCCCCGAGCGAGGCCACGGCGTGGGCCAGCAGGGCGACCTCCTCCGACGAGTTGTAGACGGAGAAGCTGGCGCGGCTCGTGCCGACCACGCCACACCAGCGCATCAGCGGCTGGGCGCAGTGATGGCCGGCGCGCACCGCGATGCCCTCGGCGTCGAGGGCGGCGGCGACGTCGTGCGGGTGCCAGCCGTCGACGGAGAAGGCCACGACGGCGCCGCGCTCGCGTCGCGGCCCGTAGATCCGCACGCCCGGGATCGCGCTCAAGAGATCCACCGTCTGCACGGCCAGCGCCTGCTCGTGCTCGCGCACCCGCTCCATGCCGAGCTTCTCGAGATACTCGACGGCCGCGGTGAGACCGACGGTCTCGGCGATCGGCGGCGTGCCGGGCTCGAACCGCCACGGCAGGTCGTTCCAGGTGGCGCGATCCACCCAGACTTCCTTGATCATCTCGCTGCCTCCCCGCGCGGGCTCGAGCGCCTCGAGCAGCGCCCGGCGGCCGTACAGCACACCGAGTCCGGTCGGGCCCAGCATCTTGTGGGCGGAGAACGCGTAAAAATCGCATCCCAGCACGGACATATCAAGGAGTAGATGAGGGATCGCCTGAGCCCCGTCCACCAGGCTCAGCGCTCCCACCCGACGCGCGCGCGCGGCGAGCTCGGCGACGGGGTTGATGGTCCCCAGGACGTTGGACACGTGCGCGAACGCGAAGACCCGGGTGCGATCGGTCAGGAGCCGGTCGAGGGCCGCGAGATCGAGCGTCCCCTCGCCGACGAGCGGGACGGAGCGGATCCGCGCGCCGCGGTCACGCGCCGCCACCTGCCAGGGCACCAGGTTCGAGTGATGCTCCATGTCCGTGACGAGGATCTCGTCGCCCGGCTTCAGCGTCCGCCCGACGGCCTCGGCCACGATCGAGATCGCATCGGTGGTCCCCCGCGTGAACACGATCTCCTCGCGGGCCGCGGCGCCGATGAAGCGCTGGACGCGGTCGCGCGCGATCTCGTAGAGCTCGGTCGCCTCCTCCCCCAGCGTGTGGATCGAGCGATGCACGTTCGCGTGCGAGGTCTCGTAGTAACGCGCCATCGCCTCGATCACCGTTCGCGGCTTCTGGCTGGAGGCGGCAGAGTCGAGGTAGACGAGCGGGCGGCCGTTGACGATCCGCTCGAGGATCGGAAAGTCGCGCCGCGTCTGGGCGTCGAGCGTCATGCCAGCGCCTTCGCGAGCACGCTGATCGGCAGCGTCACGCAGCGCATGCGCGTGGGGCGCACGTCGGCTCTCAAGATTTCGAGCACGTCGCCGGCGCCCAGCGCCGACGCCTCGGCGCGCGAGCGGCCCTCGATCAACTCCGACAGGACGTCGGCGGACGCGGTGCAGATCGCGCAGGAGTCGCCGACGAAGCGCGCGGCGCTCACGCGGCCGTCCTGCAGCGTGACCTGCATCCGCACGCGGTCGCCGCAGAGCGGGTTGACGTCCTCGGCGGTCGCCGTCGCGCCGGCCAGCTCGCCGCGGAAGCGCGGCCGGCGCCAGCGCTCCCGGATCGTCTCGCTGTAGAGGGCCGGGCGCGTGACGCTGCTCACTCGAGCTCTCCGCGCGCGGCGCCGACGCGGTACGCGGGGAAGCGGTACGCCATCTCGCGCGAGAGCAGGCCCCCGTGGCCGAGGGCGGCGATCTCCGCGTTGCCGAGGGCCTCGCCGGCCAGCAGCCGCGGGAGCACGAGGTCGAACGTCGTCGCCTGCGAGAACATCCCGCACGTCGGCATGCCGAGCACGGGCAGGTCCTGCCAGCGCGCCAGGAACAGGAGGCTGCCGGGATGCGCGGGGGCGCCGTGCCGCTCCATGCGCGCGCCGAGCAGGGTGAGCCCGCCGAAGACGGGATCGAGCGGATCGAGCGCGCTGGCGCCCGCCACGATCAGCACGTCGGCGCCCTCTGCGCGCAGCGCGCTCATCTCCTCGGCGACCGCGCGCGCCGAGGCGGCGGCGAAGCGCACCGGCAGCAGCCGCCCGCCGAACCAGTCGATCTTGGTCCGCAGTGCGCCCTCGAAGCGCTCGCGCTGTCGCGCCGCGAGAGTTTCACGCGCCACCGTCCCCAGCGCAGCCGGCCGGAACGCCGCCACCGTCACCGCCCCGCCGCGCGCGGCCTGCTCCACCGCGCTCACGGTGTCGGCGCCGATCGCGAGCGGCGTGACCTTCGCCTTGGCCACGGTCTCGCCGCGGTCCACGGGCTGACGGTCGAACAGCGTGAAGACGGCCATCCCCTCGTGCACGTTCACCGCGGCGAGCCGCGCGGGATCCACGCGGAGGAGACCTCGCCGGGTCGCCGCCAGCGTCCACTGGCCGCCCGTGTAGGCCTTGACCTCGACCCCGTCGCCGGTCACCGCCGCCGCCAGCCGCCGGCCGGCGTCCTCCTCGTGCAGATCGCCGGGCTCGAGGGCCAGCAGGTGCACTTCGTCCCAGGGCAGCGCCAGGAGGGTCCGCGCGGCATCGGCGTCCAGCCGGGCCCCCTTGCCGAGGGCGACCTTGCCGGCCGCGTCGCGGACGTCGTGGCAGAGCACGCGGCCCACGAGCAGGTCGGCCGTGGCGCCGTCGCGCCGCTGTGCAAGCGCTTTCACGGTTGCGTGCTCAGCGAGCGACCGCTACCGCCGCCGCGCACGGCCTGGATCTCGGCGAGGATCGCCAGCGCGATCTCGGGCGCCGACCGCGCGCCCAGGTCGAGGCCGATCGGCACGTGAACGCGAGCGAGCGCCTCCGGCGTCACGCCGTCCTCCGCGAGATGCCGCAGGATGGTCGTCCCGCGCCGGGAGGAGCCGAGCATGCCGAGGTAGCCGACGTCCGTGGCCAGCGCGTGCTTGAGGACCGGCAGATCGTACTTGTAGTCGTGGGCCACGAGGACCAGCGCCGTGGACGGCACCAGAGGGTAGTCGCGGATGAGCTCGGACGGCATGCCGACCTTCAGCTCGTCCACGTCGGGAAACCGCTCCTTCGTCGCGAAGCGCGGCCGGCCGTCCACCACGACGGTGCGGTAGCCGAGGAGCCGGGCCAGCGCCGTGAGCGGCATCGCCACGTGTCCGGCGCCGACGACGAGCAGGAGCGCGGGCGGGGCGATGACCTCCACGAAGCCGCGCACGCCTTCCAGGAAGAGCGCGCGCGAGCCGCCCCGCGCGATGGCGTCGCGCGCCTCGGCCGCGAAGCGCTCGTCGAGGAACGCGTCGCCGAGCGTGCCCTCGGCGGTGCCGTCATCGAGCACGAGCAGCTTGCCGCCAGGGCCGTCCAGGCGCGTGACGATGGCGCCGTGGCCGCCGCGGCGCGCGTGCTCGCGCACCCGCTCGTACATCCGCGCGCCCACGTCGGGCGAGCCGTCGAGCGCGATCGGCTCGACGAAGACCTCGATGGTGCCGCCGCACGTGAGGCCGATCTCCCACGCGTCCTCGTCGCCGAGGTTCATCTCGAGCAGGCGCGGGCGCATGGTGCTCAGCACATCCTCGGACTCCTCGATCACCTGCGCGTCCACGCAGCCGCCGATGGTGACAGAGCCGAGCACGCGGCCACCCTCGCCCACCAGCATCTTGGCCCCCTCCTTGCGCGGAGTGGTGCCGCGGGTGTTGACGAGGGTGGCGACGGCGACGCGCCCGCCGGCCCGCCGCAATTCGTCAATGTGATCGAAGAGTTCCGCCACGGCTCTCAATCATAC
Source organism: Candidatus Rokuibacteriota bacterium (assembly GCA_003220225.1). GTDB lineage: Bacteria > Methylomirabilota > Methylomirabilia > Rokubacteriales > CSP1-6 > AR12. Next base: position 4,164 of record QHRU01000038.1, on the reverse strand, counting down.
GCTTCGCGGCGGGAAAACGAAATCGGCGCCGGGCGCGGAAGCGGCGCTAGCGCGTTCGGCCGCCGCCGACCGAGGCGAGACTCAGGAGCGCGAGCCCCGTGAGGAACAGCATCGCCGGCTCGCTCGTCGCCAGCGGAAAGACGTTGGGGAACAGCGACGACACGAGCGCCTGCGCCTGCGTCGGACCATGCACCACCGCGAGGAGCAACAGCATCACCGGAGCGATGACCTTTCTCATGTCGCCTCCGGGAAGCTGCAAGCGAGAAGCCAGCAAGACGGGCGAAATATCGGGTGTTCTGCGCCCGGACCGACCGGAAGCCGTGCAATCCGTTGCAGAACCCCCGCAGCCTATCGCGGTGTCTCTGCACCGGCGCCGTGCGCCTAGAGCGACAGGGATCCGGCCAGGTCCCGGAGGGCGGCGAGATTATGGGCGGCCGCGAAGCGGTCGACCAGCGGCAGGGCAGCGGCCATGCCCCGGGTCAGCGGCTCGTACGAGGGATTGCCGAGCAGCGGATTGAGCCAGATGACGCGGCCCGCGCGGCGCTTGATGCGCAGCAGCTCGGCGGCGAGCACGTCGGGATCGCCGGTGTCCCAGCCGTCGGAGAGGATGATCACGATCGTGCGGCGATCCACCAGCGACGGCCAACCGCGATTGAACTCGGCGAGCGACTCGCCGATCCTCGTGCCGCCCGACCAGTCCTTCACCGCGGTGAGCCGCCGCAACACCTCGCGGTACGAGCGCGCGCGCAGGTAGTCGGTCACGCGCGTGAGCCGCACGGAGAACGTGAACGTCTCCACGCGCGAGAACGCCGACTGGAGCGCGAACAGGAACTGGAGGAGGAAGCGGCTGTAGAGGTCCATCGAGCCCGAGACGTCACAGAGGAGCACCAGGCGCACCTTCTTGCGCTTGCGGCGCCGGAAGCGCAGGTCGATCAGCTCGCCGCGCGTGAGGTTGGCGCGTAGCGTGCGACGCAGGTCGATCCGGCCGCGGCGGGCGGAGGGCCGCCGGCGGCGGCTGATCCGCCGCGCCAGCCGCCGCGCGATCGTGAGCGTCAGACGGTAGATCTCGTCGAGCTGGTCCGGCGAGAACGTGGAGAAATCGCGCGCCGCGATCGCCTCGAGCTCCGAGGCGGCCGGCACGCCGACCGGCTCGTCGCCGGTGTCGCCGTCGCCGGATTCCTGCCAGGCGTCGAGCGCCAGCGTCTCGCGCCCGGCGGGCTCGAGGCCCGGTGGCGCGTGCTCGGGGAGCGCGGGTGGGGCCAGCGCCTCGGCCACGCGATCGGCCTCGGTGGCGGCGCGCCAGAACGCGTCGAACGCGCGGTCGAAGGTCGCGAAGTCTTCGGATCGGGACGCAAACACGGAGCGGAGGCCGGTACGGATCTCCTCGCGGTCGGTGAGGTCGAGGTGCTCGAGCGCGCGCACGCCGTCGATGACGTGCTCGGGCGTGACGGGCAGCCCCTGGCGTCGCAGCAGAGCCGCGAAGCGCACCATCGCGGCGCCGAGGCTGCGGCTCACGTCAGGGTGTGGCCAGCAGCGGCCCGAGCCCGGACCTGGCGATCTCGGCGCGGAACCGCTTGATGTCGTCCGCGTCCTTGAGCACGGCGCCGATCGTCTCGCTCACGATCGCCTCGTCGAGGTGATCGGCGTGCAGGGCCGCCAGCGCCTGCGCCCAGTCGAGCGTCTCCGCGACGCCCGGGACCTTGGCGAGCCGCATCCGGCGCAGGGACTCCATGAACCGCGTCACCTCGCGCGCGAGGCTCTCGTTGAGCGCCGGCACCTTGAGCTGCACGATCCGGACCTCTTTGTCGAAGTCCGGATAGTCGATCCACAGGTAGAGGCACCGTCGCCGGAGCGCGTCGGACAGCTCGCGCGTGCGGTTGGAGGTGAGCACGACGTACGGTGGGTGCGAGGCCTTGATGGTGCCGATCTCCGGGATCGTCACCTGCCAGTCCGAGAAGATCTCGAGCATGAAGGCCTCGAACTCCTCGTCGCAGTTATGGGTGACGATCTGGTTGGCCACAAAGTATGGGCTGTCCGCCAGCACGAAGTCGAAGACCGGCTGTTCACCAGGAACTGTTTCAAGACGGCTCACTTCGGAAAGGACGACTTCCTTGCCGAGCAAGCCACGAAGTTCCTCCGAATCGAGCTGCGCCGCTAGGCGCCGAATCGAACCAACGTTTGGCTTCACGCGTCGCGCGAGGATGTCATAGATCGTTTGATGGCCGCGCGTGCGATGCAAGACGACGCCCTCACGAATCCGGCGCAGAGCCGGATGCACCGCGGTCTCCGGCAAATATGACGTCGTCGACCATTGGGGGCGCCGACCGCCACCCAGCTTTGCCCGCTTCGCCGGGGAGCAGAATCCGACGAGCAGGCTGAACCGCGCTGTGTCTGTCAGCGCGAGAGTGTAGTAAGGACGCCCCAGCCCGAAGCCCGTGTCCGACGCTGGCGAAATGTGGCTGTCGATTCCGAGCGAGGCGAGAAGCCACTGCACGCCAATCAGAAGATAGAGGGAGGCCGACACCGCGGCCACCTGATGGTCACCTACCCAACCCTCCCCATCGAAATATCCGCGAAGAAAAGCCGCGCGTTCCTCGGCCGGCAAATCGAAAACGAAGGCAGGCGCTTGTCGGTCGCGGCTCCGCACGATACCGGGGCCAAGCAGGCGCTTGAGGAAGCGTCCGAGTGGACGGGAGTGGCAACTGACCTCGAAGTTATTGTGTGGTCCTTTCACAACCCGCGCGGTACGCCGGAATGCCCTTTCGAACTTGGCAGCGTAGAGGTCGACGTTCTGCCGATCCTTGTCGGCGATACACAGCCGATCACTTGTGAAGCACCCGTCCGCGACGATATAGCCGAGAACCTCGTAAAACACCGGCGAGGGCGTGATCCGTAGTCCCCGAACCTCATCGCATCGCCACAGGGCGGCCTCATCGAGGCCAAGCGCTCGCCCGAGTCGCGAGACCGGTCCGGATCTCAGTGAGTCCTTGCACGGCGTCCGCGCAATCACGTTCCGGAGATGTTGTCGGGACACACCGATCTCGACAGCCAGACTTTCGTAGGTCCTGCCTGACGCCTTGTACGCCTTGTCGAATCGTTGCCGTGCGGTGTCGGACAGTTTCACCATCTCGTCATCGACGGCCACGTCCGGATTCTGAAGCGATCCGGTGTAGAAGGGCTTGTGGAGGGGCAGCCGGTCGCCAGGGCGAAGCCTCTGGGCCTCGACGATCTCGTACCCGGCGCCGACGTAGCGGATGAACTTGTGTTCCGGTGTCACCTCGATCACACGCCCACCGACGAACACGCGAAGCACGGACTCGGCAGTCCTCGGAACGACGCGCTTGACGAAAGATCTCGCGACCGTGAAAGCATTCGGGTCGAAGCTCACGAGCTCGTCTCCGGCGCGGATATCGTCAGCACGTCGGACGCCTCGCGTCGTGGCCACGAGCGTTCGCGCAGTCACACAGCGGTCAACCTCGTCCACCAGAAGGACTGGAGCTTGGTCCGGCTGAGAGATGGCCTGTAGAAGCGGACGGCGAAGAAGAAATGCTTCCGAGAAGATTTCATGCTCCTCGTCTGAGGCCCTCCGACCCGACGATTCGTGAAGCTTTATGTGCAGGATCTGTTTCTGATAATTCCACTCGTAGAGCGCGGCTGCAGCGTCAAGCCCCTCGTAGCACTGCAGGCGAATCAGATTTGTCCCCAGCATTCGCGCCAGGACCTTGGCCGTCTCCGTCTTGCCGACGCCCGCGGGGCCTTCGATGAGCAACGGCTTGCGCAGGCGGGTCGCGAGGTACACCGAAGTCGCGACCGGCGCATCCGTCACATACTCCGCTGCCTCCATCAGTTCCTGGATCTTCCGGATCTCTTCGCGCATGGCGTCTATTCTAGACTCGCATCACAAGTTTTCCTTCAGTCCATGAAGGCGGGCGAAGTCCTCCGGCGTGTCCACGTCGGCGGGCATCGCGACGTCGAGCTCGACGGTCTCCACGCGCTCGGGGCGCGCCGCCAGCACGCCGCGCGCGCCCGAGTCGCCGGCCAGCGCGCGCAATTCCGGAAACACCTCGGAGGAAAACAGCACCGGCGTGCCGCGCGTACCGCGGTACGACGGCGCCGCGATCGCCTTGCCGCTGCGCTGCTGCGCCGCGAGCAGCGCGGGGATGA
>QHRU01000019.1 GCA_003220225.1 Candidatus Rokuibacteriota bacterium | reverse complement strand
CGCCGGGTCGCTCCCGCGATAGCTGATGGTGAACGCGACCATCTTGGCGCCGCCCGGGTTCGTGGCGTCGGACTTCATCACGAGAATGATGTCGTTGCGCATCCGTGCGACCAGATTCTGCGTCGAGAGCCGCGCCCGCAGTCGGGGGTAGAGGTTGAAGCGGGTGATGAGGCCCTCGAGGCTGGTCCGGCTGAAGATCTCCTGCGTGATGGTCTGCAGCCGCGTCTCCACCTCGCCGGTGACCGTCGGCCGCACGAAGGCCTCGGGCACCTGCTGGCGCTCCACGAGGATCGACGCGGTCGAGCGGTAGATGTTCGGCAGCGACGTGACGAGGCCGAGGACCATCGACGCCGGAGCGGCGAAGGCGAGCAGGGCGATCCACTTGCGCCGCCTCCAGAGACCGACGATGCGGTCAAGCATCGACACGTCTCACTGCGGCTCGAGCCGCCGCGGCGCTCATGGCACCACGATGACATCGCCGGGTTGGAGGGAGAGATTGTCGCGCTCCCCACCCGCCGCGATGACCTTGTTGTAGTTGAAAGGGATCCGCCTCATCACCTTGCCGTCCGTCCTCAAGATGACGATGCGGGTGCGGGCCGCGAACTCGTTGAGCCCGCCGGCCAGGGCGAGAACGTCGAGCACCGTCGTCCGGCTCTTGAGCTCGTACCGGGCCGGCTTGACGACCTCGCCGATGACCGAAACCTTGAAGCTGCGGACCTCGGTGACGATCACGGACACCTCCGGGTTCGGGATGTACTCCGCCAGCTTCTTGGCGAGCACCTCGCGAAGCTCCAGGGGCGTCAGTCCGGCCGCCCTCACGTCGTGCACCAGGGGCAGCGAGACCATACCGTCCGGCCGCACGGGCACCGTCTTGCTGATCGCGTCGTTCTTCCACACCGAGACGAGGAGCGTGTCTTCCGGCCCGATCCGGTACTCCTCGACCGGGTCGGCGTTGGCGGCGTTCGGCGCCTGGGCGCACAGGTCCGAAGCTCCCACGGTCAAGAGTGCTGTGAGCGCCACACCGAGGGCCCTGCCGATCACGCGGGGAATCCTCCCCCCCATTCCGCCTGACGCCGGGGCAGCGCCTCTTCCCGCAGCCCAACGCGCTTCATCTTGTAGAGCAGACCCCGGTAGCTGATCTTCAGGGCCTTGGCGGCGCGGACCCGATTCCAGCCGGTCTGTTCCAGTACCTTGCGGATCGCGTCGCGCTCGGCGGCCATCGACGCGCCGCGGACGATATCCTTCAGCGACACCTCGAACACCACGGCCGTCGGGTCCGTTCGGGTGGCGCGGGCGGAGGTGACCGGGGGGAGGTACGTCCGGGTCAGATGCGGATCGCCCAGGACGATCATCCGCTTGATCAGGTTCTCGAGCTCGCGAACGTTGCCACGGTAGCGATGCTGAAGGAGACGGTCCATGACCGGTGTGGGGATCGAGAACCCCTCCCGGCGGTAGAGCTTGGAGTATTTCTGGACGAAGTACTGGATGAAGCCCGGGATCTCCTCGATCCGCTCGCGCAGCGGCGGCACGTTGACCCGAACAACGTTGAGGCGGTAGTAGAGGTCTTCCCGGAACCGCCCCTCCAGCGCTGCTCGCTCGAGGTCCTGGTTGGTGGCCGCGATGATCCGCACGTCGACGTGCAGCGTGGATTTTCCGCCGACGCGTGAGAACACCCCGTCCTGCAGCACGTGGAGGAGCTTGGCCTGGAGCGTGGGGTGGAGATCGCCGATCTCGTCGAGGAAGATCGTGCCGTTGTGGGCCGCCTCGAATTTCCCGATCTCCTGCTTGTGGGCGCCCGTGAACGCGCCCCGCTCGTGGCCGAACAGCTCGCTCTCGAGCAGCTCTCGCGGGACCGCCGCGCAGTTCACCTTCACGAACGCTCCGGTCCGTCGTGCCGACAACGACTGGATGGCGCGCGCCACCACTTCTTTGCCGGTGCCCGTCTCGCCCGTGATGAGCACGGTGACGTCGACCGCGGCCGCCTCGTTGACGATCTGGCGGACGTCGCGCATCTTGCGGCTCCGCCACAGCTCGATCTCCTGCCAGAGCGTGGACGACGTCGGTTTGACGGCCAACTCCCGCGCGGCCGGCGGCATGACCGGGGCGTCGGCGATGGCCCGGTCGAGATCCGCGTGCGCAATGGGCGCGTGGAGCACGGTCTCGAGCGCGGCCGCGTCGAACTCGCCGGTGTCCTCGGTGCGAGTGGTGATGCCGATGACCGGCCCCGGCTCGCCGCGCTGGGCCTTGAGGCGTCGGATCAGATCGGCGGGATCCGCCGGGTCGAGGTCGAGATCGACGACCGTGAACCGAAAGTTCCGCTGGGCCAGTGAGTCCAGCGCCTCCTCCGGAGAGGAGGCGAGGACGTACGGGTAGCCGCGGCTGAGAAGGAAGGCCTGAAGATAGTCCTGTAGCGCTGGCGCCGCTCCCACCACGAGTACACTCTGGTCGTCCACTCCCGCGCCTCCTTCGGCCGGGTGTTCGCCTCAACGCGTTCTGGTGACGCGGACGGCGCTAGGTTCGCAAGCGCCGTGCCACACGAGGCCGCGCGGGAGAGGACCGTGCACATATAGCTGACCTTTCGCGCAAAGCTCGTGCGGTGGACGACGGAAATCGTGCACCGGTGAGCAGCGGTGCTGCGTAGTCGATGGGTGATTTGGGATCCACTGTGAACGTCCGCTTCCCAGTCGGACGGCGAGGAGGCGACGCCGGCGCTTCGATCAGCGCCGCGGACGAAGGCGGAGCGGGGGGGTTTTAGGGCTGGCGGGGCGGCGGCTTCAGGCCGCACTCGGCGATCTTGTTCAGCAGCGTCTTGTAGCTGACTTTGAGGACGCGCGCAGCCTCGGCCCGGTTCCAGTTGCTCCGCTCCAGGACTTCCGCCAGGGCTTTCCGTTCGGCTTCGCGCGCACCATTACGGGCGACCTCTCTCAGCCCATCCGTGGAGATCGGCGTCCGCGCGGCGGGGGGAGCGTGGTTGGAGCGATCCGCGACGCGAGAGTCGAAGACCTGCTCGGTGCTGAGGACCACCATCCGGCGCATGACGTTTTCGAGCTCCCGGACGTTGCCCGGCCAATGATGCTCGAGCAGCCGCTGGCTCGTTTCCTGGCTCAATTTCCGGTCCCGCCCGTACTGTCGGTTGAACAGCTCCAGGAACCGGGCCGCCAGGAGGGGGATCTCCTCCTTGCGCTGACGGAGGGGCGGGATGAGGATCTCCACGGCATTGAGGCGGTAATAGAGATCCTCGCGGAAATCCCCGCGCGCGAGCGCTGACTCGAGGTCCCGGTTGGTGGCGGCGATCACGCGGGCGTCGACCGAAACCATCGCGTGTCCGCCGACCCGGGCGAACGTGAAATCCTGAAGGACATGCAGGAGCTTAGGTTGCAGCGTCAGCGGGAGCTCGGCGATCTCGTCGAGGTAGATCGTTCCGTTGTTGGCGTACTCGAACTGACCGAATCTACGTCGGTGGGCGCCGGTGAAGGCGCCCTTCTCGTGACCGAACAACTCGGATTCGAGCAGGCCGTGCGGGATCGCGGCGCAGTTGACCTTGATGAACGGCCCCTGATGTCGCTGTGACGCCGCGTGAATCGCCCGGGCGACGAGATCCTTGCCGACGCCGCTCTCGCCCCGGAGCAGAATGGTGGCGTCGGTATCGGCGATGCTTTCGACCGTCCGCTTGATCTCGCGCATCGCCGGACTGCCCTCGAGGCGAGGCGCAAAATCGGTGAGATAGGGCGTCCCGAAGATCTGTTCCGTCACCGTTGCCGACCAACGAGATGCGTGCGCATGTGTGCAAACTTATCCACGGGTATCCACAACGAGACGTCCGACCTTTCCATGTCCCGCCCTCGCCCGTTAACCAACTGAAAAGTCGGGGACGAGGCGCGAGTATGCCCTACGAGCGTCGCCCTGTCACGTTGAAAAATTTGTCAAGGATCTGTCACGATCATGGTATATCGGCTGGCGGCAAGGAGGGCGCCCAATCAAGCTGCTTCTCATCGAGGATGACGTCCTGGTCGCCGAACTGCTTTCGGGCGCATTCGCCGACGAGGGCCACCAGACGACCGTCTCCCACACCGGTGAGGAAGGGCTGCGCCATCTCGAGGGCGACCGGCCGGACGCCGTTCTCCTTGACCTTTGCCTGCCAACGATCAATGGGATCGAGGTGTTGCGGGCGATCCGGCTGACCGATTTCGCGCTGCCGGTCATTCTCATCACCGGGTATGCGAATCCAGGCCAGCTGGCAGAGGCGCGGCAACTCGGTGTGACCGATGTCATTGCGAAATCATACGTATTGACGCGCTTTACCGACGTGTTGGTGCGGATAGCCGGCACGTCCGGCCCTGCCTGATTTCACGGGCCGAGTCAGCTCGGAAGGTGAAGCCGCTGCCCGCCGTTCCGTTTCGCCTCGGCCATCAGCCCGGTCGCCTGGTCCAGGAGTTGATCGGCCGTGGAGGCTGTCTCGGGGTAGGAGGCTCCCCCGGCGAACCACGGCGCCGTTTCGAGGTCGGTCGTCAGACGACCGAGGATTGTCGCAAGGCTGTCCACGGCGGCATCGATGAGGAGCAGCACGACGGAGACCGCATTCCGGGGGGCTACCGCATCGGTGGCGCGAACCCATGGAGCGATGATCCGGACCAGGGAGTCCGAGGACGGTTCGGTAGGCGGGGTCTCCATTTCCATGGCAACCAGGGAAATCGGATAGCGCAGGCGCTGCGCCTTCTGGATCTCCATGTCGACGAGCAGCTTGAAAAACGGGTAGTCGACGACGAATGCGCCGCCGTTGGACAACGGCCCGGAGCCTTCACTCATGCCATACTGTCCGGGAATCGCATATGGGGACATGAAAACGAAGCAGGTTCCGCGCCATGTTCAGGCGAATGGAAAAGTTGCCGCCGATACGACGGTCAGGAGCAGGGTAGGGACTCCATCCGGCACCTAGGCTCTGAAAAACCTTGCCCAGATGGCACATGCGCGTCCCCACGGCATATGGTGGTGGCGGGCCTGTTGGCCCTTTCGCTCACCGCAGTCCCCCTGACCGCGTGGGCCCAAGCCGGGTGGTACTACATCCCTTCCCTGAGTCTCTACGAGGAGTTCGATGACAACATCTTCAGCAGCACGAACCGCACCTCCGACTTCATCACTCGCCTGTCCAACGGCTGGAAAATAGGATATCGGTCCCGGCCCTTCACGCTCCTGTTGACGAGCTCGCTCGACGGCGAGCTGTTCGCCAACCACCACGAGCTCGACGGCCTCAATCGAACCCAGGTCGGGTTGGAGTCCGAGTGGATACCCACCCTGCCCCTGACCCTTCGCCTCAGTGCGCTCTTCACGAAGACCCAGACACCCTCGGAGCTCGCCCCGAATCTCGGGCTCCAGCTCGGGCGTCGAGACAGCACTCAGTTGAGCCTCGCGTCCTCGGCCGTGTATCGCTTCGACCTGCGAACCTCGACCGAGCTCGCGTATTCGTATCTTCAGAGCGAATCCGAAGGTGTGACGAGCACGACCCACGAGCCACGACTGCGGCTCGTCGAGCGGCTATCCCACGTCGACACAGGCACGCTGACCTATGCCCTTCGGCTCACCGAGAGCGAGAGCAACGGCGCGGGGAACAGTAACACTGGCGCCGGGAACAGTAACACTGGCGCCGGGAACAGTAGCACTCTTTCCCACATCGTGACACTCGGGTGGAATCGACGTCTGTCCGCGACCACGTCGGTCACGCTGGAGGCGGGACCGCGGATCACCGGCTCGCAACTCGGCGCCGAGGTCAATGCGGGGGTAAGTCATCGGTTCTTCCGTCTGGTCGACGCATCGCTCGGGTATTCGCGATCATCGTCGCCGATCATCGGCCAGACGGGGACGTCAGACACCCAGGCGCTCTCCGGTCACTTGTCGATGGAGCCACTGCGGTCGTTTCGCGTCGTCTTCGGCGCCATCCTGAGCCAGGTGAGCACGGACCGCTCCGACACGACGACCGAGGGGGCCGAGGTCGCCGCCTCGTACCGGATGACGAAGTGGCTGAGCGCCGTCGCGCGGTACCGCTTCAGCCACTCCGAGACCGATAGCACCGCCATCTTCCATAACATCTTCACGATCGGTCTGGAGGCGTCGTACCCGATCCGCGTCGACTGACGACCCCTCGGCCTTCCGCGATCTCCTCCACCGTCGGATCCCGATCAGTTCCTGACCAGCGGTTGCCATAAGGCGTCGCGTAGCCGTTAAGTTACGACCCGGTCAATCGCGCCTGGGCTAGCACGCTCATGGCCGGAACAGATAATTGAAACACGTAGTTGGCATGGTATGCAGGGGTTTGGCAATGCCCTTGCTGTACAAGGGGTCCGCAGTCAACCCGGAGGCCCCTGGCAGGGGCATGGAGACAGAAATGAACGCGATGGGCGAGGCACTCAACAGAGGCACTAGACGGCGGGCCGCCACGGCGCTGGCGCTCGCGTGCGTGCTGGGCCTCGGGGTCGTTCGCGCGAACGCGGACCCCGAGCGGTCGAAGGTCCTCCCCGACGTCAAGTCGGCGGATGCGGTCCTCTACGAAGTCACCGAGAACATGTACCTGCTCGACGCCGCCGGCAACGTCGTCGGGCCCGAGGGCGCCATCCGGCGCAAGGCGGACGCGTCGCTGTACGGCTGGGCGCGCGTCGGCAACCCGCTCTGCCCCGTCGAGGTGCTCGTCACCAACCCGCGCACCGAGACGTGCAGCGTGTCGGCGGTCGGTATGGACGACATCGCGCTCAACACGTTCAAGGGAACCGTGGACGGCACGTTCGCCGTCGTCCTTCAGGACGACAACAGCACGGACGCACCGGAGTTCGTCGTCATGAACGGCGGGTTCACGGGCGCCATGGACCTCTCGAAGCGCCCGCTCGGCAAGATCAGCGGCACGTTCACGCCTACGGGCGCGAGCGGGCCGACCGCGTTCTGCGGAACCTTCCGGCTGCCGTTCTCGGTCGTGAGGGGCCAGCGCGAACTGCCGTCGCGCAACGTCCAGGCCTACTACCTGACTGACGATTTCAAGACCCTGATCCCGATCCAGAAGTCGGAGCTGTCGCTCGGCATGGCGACCGTGCGGCTCGAGCTGAACTTCCACGGGAACTGCGCCAAGTTCTAGTTTCTCGCCCATCGCGCCACCGGCCCCGGCGGAGCGGCTCGGCTCCACCGGGGCCGGCCTCTTTTCTGCTATAAAAATCGAGTGACCGATCGCACCTGGGTCCTTGCCCCCAACGATCTCGGCCTCTGGGACCAGTGCCGCCGATGTTTCTACCTCGCCGCGGCCGCCGAGTTTCCGCGCCCATCGTCGCCCAACCGGACCGCGGGCCTCATCGGACGCAGGCTCCTGTCCGGCCTGCAGGGCGCTCGGGCGGACAAGATCGCCGACGGCATGCCCTCCGGGCTCGTCGACGTGGGGCGCCACGCGCTGCGCTCGGCACCGCTCACGGTGCAGGTGCCCGATCGCGCGTACCGCTGTGTGATCCGCGGCGACCTCGACGTGGTGCTGCGGCTCGAGGGCGAGGCGTGCGGGCTCGCCGAAGTCGTGGTCGGCGTGCCGGAGCCGGCGGCGCTTCCCGCGCACTCTCGCCGGCTTCACGCGTGGGCGCAAGCCGTCGAGACGCCTGATGCCGGCCCGGGCCGTGCCGTCCACGCCCTCGGCGTCCTCGGCTTCCAGGCGGAGAACGACGGGCCGGCCGGCGTCACGGGCGCGTGGCGCTGGACGCCGATCGCGCGCGACGATGCCGCGTTCTACGGCTTCCTCGCGGAGGCGCTCTCCGTCCTCGCCCGGCCCTCGCCGCCGGGCGGCGCGCCGCTCTGCCCCTGGTGCGTCTATCGGGACGCTAGCCGCCGGACCGGTTACTGACTTAATGGGGGGCCACGAAATGGCCCCCCATACCCCTCGACCACCGGCGAATCAGTAATCTTTGGGGTCGAGGAGGTCGCGCAGGCCGTCGCCCGCGAGGTTGAAGGACAGCGTCAGCGAGAAGATCGCGAGCCCCGGCCACCACGCCATCCACGGCGCCGACTCGAGGAACTGCTGCGCGGCGTTGAGCATGGTGCCCCAGCTCGGCGTGGGGGGCTGCACGCCCAGCCCGAGGAACGAGAGCACCGCCTCCGCGATGATCGCGATCGGAATCGAGACGGTGGCCTGCACGAGCAGCGAGCTGAAGATGTTCGGCAGGATGTGGCGGCCCATGAGGCGCACGTCGCCGGCGCCGAGCGCGCGCGCGCCCTGCACGTAGTCCTCGGCCGCCGTCGAGAGCACGAGGCCGCGCGTGAGGCGGATGTACGTGGGCGTCGCGCCCAGCCCGATCGCGATGGTGGCGTTGGTGAGCGACGGACCCATGATCGTCACGAGGCCGATGGCCAGGATCAGGAAGGGGAAGGCGAGCCAGGCGTCGGTGAGCCGCATGATCACCTGGTCCAGCGCGCCGCGATAGTAGCCGGCGACGAGGCCGAGGGGCACGCCGACGGTGATGGCGAGCAGGATCGAGAAGACGCCCGCCTGCATCGAGATGCGGCTGCCCCACACCACGCGCGCGAAGTTGTCCCGGCCGAGGTCGTCCGTGCCGAACGGATGCGCCCCGCTCGGCGCCTTGCGGATCTGGCTCCAGTCGGCCTTGACGGGATCGGTGCGCGCGATCCACGGCGCGCCGATCGCGAGCACGACGAATACGAGCACGATCACCCCGCCCACCACCGACGCCGGGCGGCGCAGCACGCGCCGCCAGCCGCGCCGCAGCCGTCCGGCAGGCTCCGCGGCGGCGCGCGCCGGCAGCACTCCGACCGTCGCGTGTGTGCTGCCGAAGGTGGGGCTTGTCCTACCGGAGGTAGGGCTCATGAGCCGCCGCCGAACCGGATGCGGGGATCCAGCAGCGAGTAGGAGACGTCGACGAGCAGGTTGATGAGGACGTAGGAGCTGGCGGTGATGAGCACGACGCCCTGGACCACCGGGTAATCGCGCGTGAACACCGCCTCCACGATCAGGCGCCCGAAGCCGGGGACCACGAAGATCTGCTCGGTCACGACGGCGCCGCTCATCAGGGCGCCGGCCTGCAGGCCCAGGATGGTGACGACGGGGATCAGGCTGTTGCGGATCGCGTGACGGAAGATCACCGCGCGGCCCGCGAGCCCCTTGCTGTACGCGGTGCGGATGTAATCGGCCCCGAGCACGCCGATCATGCTGTTGCGCGTCTGGCGCATCAGCACCGCCGCCAGCGCGGTGCCGAGCACGAACGCCGGCATGATCATGCGCCGCAGATTGCCGGACGGGCTCTCCCAGAACGACACGAAGCCGGAGGCGGGCAGCCAGCCGAGCCGCACCGAGAAGAACAGGATCAGCATGATCCCCAGCCAGAAGTTGGGCACGGAGACGCCGCAGAGCGACGCGCCGCTGGCCAGCAGGTCCCAGGCCGTGTTGCGGCGCACGGCCGCCAGCACGCCCGCGGGGATCGCGAGGGCCAGCGCGATGAGCACGGAGAGGCAGGCCAGCTCGACGGTGATCGGCAGCTTCCTGGCCACGGTCGTCATCACCGGGTCGCGCGTCCGGATCGAGCGGCCGAGGTCGCCCTGGAGCGCGAGCCCCGCCCAGCGCAGGTACTGGACGGGGATCGGATCGTTCAGCCCGTACTTCGCGCGGATCTCCTCGAGCCCGGCGGCGTCCGCATCGGTCCCCGCCATCACGCGCGCGGGATCGCCCGGGATCATCCGCACGCCCGTGAAGACGATGACGCTGATCACGATCAGCGTCACGATCGAGATCGCGGCCCGACGGACCAGGAATTCGAACACGGCCGGAGGCTAGCGGATCAGCTCCAGGACGTCCCCTTGATACGGATGAGGCCATCGGGGACGGCCTTGTAGCCCTTGAAGCTCTTGGGGAACGCCACGATGTAGTTCAGGTGGTAGATGTAGATGATGTTGCGCCGGGCGGTGAACATGTCGATGGCTTCCCGGTAGAGCGCTCGCCGCTGATCGACGTCGCTGATCTCACGCGCCCGGTTCAGCAGCGCGTCGATCTTCTCGTCGCAGGCCAGGGTGGCGTTGAGGCTGCCCTTGCACGTCTGGTTCATGTGGATGTTGCCGTCGGGATCCACGCGACCGCTCCAGCCGATCTGAAACGCCTGGAGCTTGCCGTCGTCGTCGTCCTTGAGTGCGGAGGCGAACTCCTGCGGCCGCAGGGAGATGGTGAAGCCCGCCTCGCGGGCCATCTGCTGGATCACCTCGCCCACGCGGCGCTCGCCCGGGTTGTTGATGACCGCCAGCTCGAAGGCGTAGCCGCCGGCCAGCCCGGCGTCGGCCAGGAGCTTCTTCGCTTTGGCGACGTCGCGCCCCGGGCACTTGCGCGTCTTGTCGGCGAAGACGCTGATGGGCGGGATCGGCGTGCAGCCCGGGGTGTAGAGCCCGTCCCAGACCACCTGGTTGATCGCCTCGCGGTCGATGGAGAGCTCGAAGGCCTCGCGCACGCGCGGGTCGTTCGCGAGCGGCGTGCCGAGGTCGCCCGGCGGGTTCTGCTTGCCCGTCTTGTTGCGCAGGTTGATGTTGATGCCCTGGTAGCCGAGCCCCGTCACGTTCGACAGCTCGAACTTGCCCTCGCGCTTGATGGCGGTGGCATCGCTCGGCCGCACCATGTGCATGAGATCGATGTCGCCCGAGCGCAGGTTGGCGAGGCGGACGTTGTCGTCGGGAATGATGCGGAAGATCACCCGGTCGAACTTCGCCTGCGACGGATCGAAGTAGTGGGGCGATTTCTCGACGACGATGCGGTCCTGCGGCACCCGCTCGGCGAACTGCCACGGGCCCACGCAGACGGGCGCGGTGCCGAAGTTGTCACCGAGCTTCTTCGCCGCCGTCGGCGACAGCGGCATGCCGGAACGATCGGTGAGCTGGGCGAGCAGCGGCGAGTACGGCGCCTTGAGACGCAGGCGCACGGTCAGGTGATCGACGACCTCGACGGCCTCCACGGGCGCCAGCTCACTGGCGCGGTTCGATCCCTTGAGCGTGCGGTGACGATCGAGCGAGAACTTGACGGCCTCGGCGTCCATCGGCGTGCCGTCGTTGAACTTCACGCCGGAGCGCAGCTTGATGGTGACCGTCTTGCCGCCGTCGGTGATCGCGGGCAGGGCGGCCGCGAGCTGCGGCGAGATCCTGAGGCCCTCGTCGATCTCGTAGAGCTTCTCGCAGATGTGGGAGAAGACGATGCGCCCGACGTACGTGCGGGCGAGCGTCGGATCGAGGATGTCGGGGTCCTGGTTGAGGGCGACCACGAGCGTCTTCTTCTGCGCCTGCGCCGCCCCCGCGTGCATCGCGAGCAGGGCGAGCGTGGCGATGATGAGCAAGAGCGCCTGTCTCAGTCGACGCATGGGCGACTCCTCCCGGTTTCGAATCGTCGGCCCGCGCATCATAACTCAGGACGTCAGGCGGTGGGCGACGGCGTGGCCCGTGGCCACGGCGCCGAAGGCGACGGCCGCCAGGTGTGATCGGAGCTGCGGACGGAGTCTGCAATGACCTCGACGCAGGTCGAGAAACTCGATGCCGAGCGCGTGCCCCCAGGGATCGCTTGCGATGCGCGGGCGCAGCGCGGACGCGATAATCGGGGTGTCGCTCACGGTCGGCCAGGATAGCAGCCGATGGCAGCCGCGTTGCTACTCGACAACGGCATGGGCAGGGTCGGCGCAGCGACGATGCTGGTGGCGATGCTCACAAGCGGCTGCACAGTCGCGCGAGCGACGCCTCCGACGTCACAGCCCGCCGCCCTGCCCGCCACTGCCATCGCGTCCGACCAGCGCGTGGTGGCCTATCCGCACGGCCGCTGGCTCCTCTACGGCGACGGCAGCGCCGCATTGGCGTACGCCTGGGTCTGGATCCCCACCGGAGCGACCCCGCCGCCTCCCGCGCCGCCCGCCCGCTAGTCGGGCGCGGTGTATACTACGAAGGCTTTTTTGTTGGAGAGGTGGCCGAGTCGGCCGAAGGCAGCCGCCTGCTAAGCGGTTACAGGGCCAAAAGCTCTGTCCAGGGTTCGAATCCCTGCCTCTCCGCCACGCGCCCTTAGCTCAGGTGGACAGAGCATCGGACTACGAATCCGGGGGTCAGAGGTTCGAATCCTCTAGGGCGCACCACTCTCTCGATGAGGCCTTCATGCGGGAGGCGCTCGACGAAGCGCGACGGGGCCTCGCCGACGGCGAGGTGCCCGTCGGCGCCGTCGTCGTCGTCGGGGGAGCGATCGTCGGACGCGCGCACAACCGGCCGGTGGCGCTCGCGGATCCGACGGCGCACGCGGAAGTGCTGGCGTTGCGCGCGGCGGGCGTCGAGACCGGGAACTACCGGTTGGCGGACGCCACGCTCTACGCGACGGTCGAGCCGTGCGCGATGTGCTGCGGCGCCGCGCTGCAGGCGCGGGTGACGCGCGTGGTGTACGGCGCGGCCGATCCGAAAGCGGGTGCGGTCACGTCGTTGTACCGGCTGCTCGACGATTCACGCTTGAATCATCGAGCGACGGCGACGGGCGGCGTGCTCGCCGGCGAGAGCGCGGCGCTGCTGCGACGGTTCTTTGAAACGAGACGGTAGTCCGAGCCTATGATGATCGCGATCATGCGGAGGGGTGGCCGAGCCCGGTTGAAGGCGTCCGACTCGAAATCGGATAGGGGCGTAAGTCCCTCGGGGGTTCAAATCCTCTCCCCTCCGCCAATTGTATTGGCGTCGGAGCGCCTGCGCAGGGCTCCGGCGCTCGACGGTCGGGCGGACAACCCGCGAGGGTGCGCAGGGCTCCGCGGCTCGACGGTCGGGCAGCAACCGCCGTGGCCGGGCTCCGCCGCTCGACGTTCGGGCGGAGAACCCGCGAGGGCTGTTCTGGCGAACACGCGGAGGGGTGACCGAGCGGCCGAAGGTGCGGCACTGGAAATGCCGTGCACGGGTAATCCCTGTGCCGCGGGTTCAAATCCCGCCCCCTCCGCCAACCATATTTCCCGTCGGAGCTCCTGCGCAGGGCTCCGGCGCTCGACGGTCGGGCAGCGACCGCCGTGGTCGCTCCGGCGCTCGACGGTCGGGCAGCGACCGCCGTGGTTGCTCCGGCGCTCGACGGTCGGGCGGCGACCGCCGTGGTTGGCTCTGGCGCCCGACGGTCGGCGAAGCGATGCGCTCGATCAATTCTGACGTGGCCGTGCTAGACGGGGAGTTAGCGGTGCCCTGTGACCCGCAATCCGCTTCAGCGGGGTCGAATTCCCATTCCGAGGGCGGTCCGTGTTGAATGAGCCTCAGGGGGCGGCGTTGAAGGTTGGGCCCCACGCAACGAGAATCACCGAACCCCGCCAGACCCGGAAGGGAGCAACGGTAAGGCGACCCTCTCGTGTGCCGTGGGAGTACCTGACTGGAGCAGGCTTCCCGTGGAGTTCGCAGTACGGATCGTTCGAAGGTGGGTGCACGGTCACCTTGATGGCCACGTGAGCTATCAGGTCCTCGCCCGCAAGTGGCGGCCGCAGACGTTCGAAGCGGTCGTCGGACAGGACGCCATCACGCGGACGCTGCGCAACGCGCTGGCGTCCGGGCGCGTGGCGCACGCCTACCTCTTCGCCGGCCCGCGCGGCGTCGGCAAGACCACCACGGCGCGGCTGCTCGCGAAGGCGCTGCTGTGTCCCGAGCGCAAGGGCGCCGAGGCGTGCGGCGCGTGCGCGGTGTGCCGTGACGCCCACGTCTCGGTGGACGTGATCGAGATCGACGGCGCCTCCAACCGCGGCATCGAGGAGATCCGCACCCTCCGGGAGAACGTCAAGTACGCGCCGTCGCGCGGCCGCTACAAGGTCTACATCATCGACGAGGTCCACCAGCTCACCGAGGCGGCGTTCAACGCGCTGCTCAAGACGCTGGAGGAGCCGCCCGCGCACGTGGTCTTCGTGCTGGCCACCACCGATCCGCGCGACATCCCGGCCACGGTGCTCTCGCGCGTGCAGCGCTTCGACTTCCGCCCGATCGCGCCGGACGCGCTCGCGTCCACGCTCGAGCACATCCTCACCGAGGAGAAGATCGCCTTCGAGCCGGCGGCGCTGCCCACAGTCGTGCGCGCGGCGGAGGGCTCGCTGCGCGATGCCCTGTCGCTGCTCGACACCGCCATCGCCTACGGCAACGGCCGCCTCGAGGCGGACACCACCGCGAGCCTGCTCGGCACCACTGCGCCCGCCGAGGTGCGCGCGTTCGCCGCCGCGCTCCTCGCGCACGACACCGCCCCTGCGCTGGAGGCGATCGACCGCGCGGCGCGTGACGGCGAGGACCTCGCGGCCTTCACGCGCGACGTCGTCGAGCTGCTGCGCCGCGCGCTCGTCCTCAAGGCGGCGCCGACGGCGAAGCTGGCCGACGTCACCCACGCCGAGGGCAACGAGCTGCGACGCCTCGGCGAGGCCGCCGCACTCGACGAGATCCTCTACGTGCTCCGCGCGTTCCTCGACGCCGACGAGGCGATGCGCGAGTCGCCGCACCCGCGCGTGGAGCTCGAGATGGCCACGGTGCGCGCCACGCGCCGCCCGGCGCCGCCGGCGCTCGAGGAGGTGCTCAAGCGCGTGGACGAGGCCGCGCAGCGGCTGCGCCAGGGCGGCGGCGCGACGGCGCCGGCTCCCGCGAGCACCCAGGGCAGCCTGCTGGGCGATGATCCGCGGCCGATGGCCACCCGTCCGTTCGAGTCGTCGCGGCCCGGCGGTGGCCGCGCGGAGTCCGCGCCGCCACGCGTGTCGCCCCCGCCCGTCGAGCGCGCGCCCGCCGTGGAGCGCCCCGCGCCGGCCGTCGCCCCCGAGGCGTCGTCCGAGCTCGAGGTCGCGTGGCAGCGCGTGGTGGACGAGGTCAACAAGAAGAAGCCGATGCTGGGCGGTATGCTGGCCCAGGTGGCGCCCCGCGGAGTCACCAACGGCACGCTGACGATCGTGCTGGCCGGCACGAGCTTCCACCGCGACATGCTCGGCGACACGGCGAACAAGGAGCTGCTCACGCAGCTCGTGCGGCGCCACGTCGCCGGCGCCGAGCGCGTCGACATCGCGATGCAGGGCGAGACCGACGCGGGCCCGAGCGGACATCCGGCGGTGAAGGCCGCCAAGGACATCTTCCAGGGCGAGGTGGTCGCGGTCCGGCCGCGCCTGCCGGAAGGAGAAGGCCAGTGAAGGGTTTCGGCAACATGATGAAGGAAGCGCAGAAGCTGCAGGCGCAGATGCTCGCCCTGCAGGAAGAGGTCGGCAAGAAAAAGGTCGAGGCCACGGCCGGCGGCGGCATGGTCACCGTCGAGGCCAACGGCAAGCAGGAGCTGACGTCCATCAAGATCGATCCCGAGGTCATCAACAAGGACGACGCCCAGATGCTGGAGGACCTCGTGCTCGCCGCGTGCAACGAGGCGCTGCGGAAGTCGCGCGACCTCGTCCAGCAGGAAATGGGCAAGCTCACGGCCGGGCTCAAGATCCCCGGCCTGGGCATGTAGTGGCCTTCTACCCCGAGCCCGTCGCGCGGCTCATCGACGCGTTCCAGCGCCTGCCCGGTATCGGGCCCAAGACGGCTCAGCGGCTGACGTTTTTTCTGTTGAAACGCCCCGCGGAGGAAGTGCGCGAGCTGTCGAGCGCGCTCGCCGCCGTCAAGGAGCGCATCATCTACTGCACGATCTGCTTCAACGTCACCGACCAGGACCCGTGCCGCATCTGTGCCGACCCCACGCGCGACGCCGGCGTGCTCTGCGTCGTGGAAGAGCCGAATGATCTGCTCGCCATGGAGCGCACCGGCGAGTTCAAGGGGCGCTACCACGTCCTGCTCGGCGCGCTCTCGCCGCTGGACGGCATCGGGCCGGACGATTTGAAGGTGCGCGAATTGCTGCTGCGCCTGGAGGACGGGCCCGCGCGCGAGGTCATCCTGGCCACCAACCCCAACGTCGAGGGCGAAGCCACCGCGCTCTATCTCGCGAAGCTGCTCCGCCCGCTCGGCGTGCGCGTCACGCGCATCGCGCGCGGCCTGCCCGTCGGCGGCGACCTCGAGTATGCGGACCAGGTCACCCTGACCAAGGCCCTGGAGGGCCGCCGCGAGATCGGCTGACCGTCGCGCTGCCCCCCGGGCCGCCGCGCTCGAGCTATCTCAGCGGCGCCGCCTTGCTGTCCCGCCACAGCCCCCAGGCCCAGCCCTGCAACATCGACACGGCGAGCCATACGAGATCGTCGAGCGAGTAGAGCGAGAAGAAACGGTTCGTGAGCATGCGCAAGCCGAGCACGAGGCCTGCGGCCGCGAGGACGTTCACGACCGCGAAGATCACTCCGGTACCCAGGGACTCGGCCATCCGGCCCAGGGCCCGTCCGAGATCGGTTGGCCGCCAACCGAGCCGCTTCACCGCGATGAAATACGCCACGAGCGACGTCAGTGCGACCGCCAGGTAAGGAGTCATTTCTCCTCCGTCAGAGGTAGCCCGCGATGTGGTAGTAGACCAGCGCCACGCCCTCGCGGAGCGCGGCGCGCAGCAGCCGCAGGCGCGGCTCCGGCTGGGTCGGCGCTGCCACCTCGGCCACCGGAGCGGCGACGACGTCGAACCCGGCGTCTCGAACCAGTCCCATCGCGCGGCGCATGTGCGCGCCATCCGTGACGAGGATCAGGCGCCTGACGCCTCGCGCTCGCAGGAGCGGCCGGAGCACGGCGACCTCCTCGTGCGTGGTGTGGCCGGCGGAGCTGGCGAGGATCGCCGTGTCCGGGACTCCGCACTTCCCAGCCAGCACGGCGCGCGCGGCGCCCTCCGATCTCCGCCCCGCCGCGCCGGACAGGACCAGCAAGGGAGCCAGCCCGTCGCGGTAGAGAGTGATACCACGCACGGTGCGTCGCAGCGACGTGTCCGTGAGCTGTCCGCTCGCCAACACCCCGCCTCCGGCCAGCACCACGATCGCGTCGGCGCGTTCGATGTGGACGGGGACCGAGATCATCGCGTAGAGGAAGACCGGCAGCGGCGTGAACGCGCCGAGGAAGAACAGCGCGAGCGTGGCCAGCCCCAGCGCGCGGACAAGCATCGAGGACGGCATGGTCGCCGACCACTGTATCGCAGCGATCGGGGTCAAAGAAGGCGATGTCGGCCCGAATCGGCTATCGAATTTTCTTCGGTGTCCGCCGCCCCCGACCGTACCGTAGGGACGGCATGCGGGCACGTCCGGGGCTCCTTGCGGCTTCCACGGGACTCGGACCACTGTCGCCGATCGTCGCCTACCTCGGACGCGAGCTCTCCCTCTGGCTCTGGCGGCGCGCGCGCGCCCGGCGGGGCACGCCCGTGATGATGGCGCCTCGCCGGGCCTCCGGCCGAGCCTACGCCTTTGAGTCGCGCCGCCCGGACGCCAACCCTTCGTAGCCTCCCCCGCGGCTGGAGGGCCGCCGCGAGATCGGGTACCATGCAGTTCCGCTGACGAACGTTCCCCGGTAGCTCAGTCGGTAGAGCACCTGACTGTTAATCAGGGGGTCGCTGGTTCGAGCCCAGCCCGGGGAGCCAACCTCTACAACGAGTTCTGAGGCGCTCCCTCGACCTCGGCAGGCTCTCGCGTCGAGTCTTGCGGTGAAACGATGGCGGGCTGGTCGCGACGTACGGTCGCGCCTGAGCGATCTGGCGGGCGTACCCCGCGGTCGAAGTCTCACAAGTGGTCCCGCGGCGTAGAATGTCTTCCAGCGACTGACGAGCGATGCGCGCAGCCGCGAGGTACGTTTCATCGGCTGAGCACGCACCCAGCATCACAACGGAGGCC
>QHRU01000160.1 GCA_003220225.1 Candidatus Rokuibacteriota bacterium | reverse complement strand
CGTCACGACCGCCGAATTGATCAAGCAGACGGCCAACAGCTTTCTCGCTACCAAGATCTCGTTCATCAACATGGTGTCCGACCTGTGCGAGGAACTCGGCGTCGACGTGGCGACCGTGGCCAAGGGCATCGGCCTCGACCCCCGGATCGGCAGCCATTTCCTCAACGCGGGTCTGGGCTTCGGCGGCTCTTGTCTGCCCAAGGACCTGAGCGCGCTCATCAAGGTGGCTGAGGGCAACGGCGTCGATGTCGGCATCCTCCGAGAGGTCGAGCGCATCAACACCGCCCGTGTCGACCGGCTCCTCGCGAAAGTCGAGCGGGCGTTGTGGGTGCTGCGGAATAAGGTCATCGCCGTATTCGGCGTGGCGTTCAAGCCGGATACGGATGACATTCGCGGAGCGCCCAGCCTCGGGGTCGTCCCCCGATTGCACGGTGCCGGGGCCATCCTGCGCGTCTACGACCCTGCCGCCACCCGGAAGCTCGAAAGGCTGTATCCGCCCGATGACCGCCTCACCTACGTGGAATCGGCCTTCGAGGCAGTCCGGGACGCCCACGCGCTGGTCATCCTCACCGACTGGGAGGAGTTCCGGTCTCTGGACCTCGGCCGGGTCGGGTCGCTCATGCGAACCCCGATCGTCGTTGACGGGCGAAATCTCTTCGAGCTGACGCAGATGCAGGCGGCCGGTTTCGAGTACTACAGCCTCGGCCGCGGGGAGGCGACCTTCCTCACGGAGCCCAAACGGGTGCGCACATGAGCCTGCGCAGCCGGTCTTCCGCAACCGTGACGCTCGGGCAAGATTTCCAGGTCCCGGTGTCGGGGGCCACCGTGGCGATCGCTCCCCCAGCCAACTTGCCCACGACAGATGCGCCGATCGCTCGCGCGATCACCCCGGACATTTTCCGCGCGAGCACGTCGACCTGCGTCCCGGCGCTCGTCCGACCGCATGTGCGGGGCAAATTCCTCTTCGCCGGCGACGAGAAGTTCTACGTTCGCGGCGTGACCTACGGGGCGTTTCAACCAGATGCAAGCGGCCACGAGTACCACGACCCGAGCGTCATTGAACGCGACTTCGCGCAGATGGCGGCGAACGGGATCAACACCGTCCGCATTCCGCACACGATGCCTCCCCGTTCCCTCCTCGACGCGGCCAGGCGGCACGGCCTCCGGGTCATGGTGGGGTTATCCGCCGAGCAATACCTGGGCTTTCTCATCGATCGGAAGAAGAGTGTGGCCGACATCGAGGCGCTGGTCCGCGCGAAGGTCCGGGAGTGCGCCGGGCACCCGGCGCTGCTGTGCTACGCCCTCGGCAACGAGATCCCGTCGACGATGGCGCGCTGGCTGGGCCGCCGAAAGATCGAGCGCTACCTCAAGCGGTTGTGCCGGGTGATCAAGGAGGAGGACCCGGACGGACTCGTGACGTATGTGAACTACCCCACGACAGAATACCTCCAACTGCCGTTCCTCGACCTCGTGTGCTTCAACGTCTACCTCGAGTCGCAGGAACGGTTCGAGGCGTACCTGGCGCGCCTGCAGAATATCGCCGGGGACCGGCCGCTCATCATGAGCGAGCTCGGGCTCGACGGTCTGCGCAACGGCGAGGGCGCCCAGGCGCGCTCGCTCGACTGGCAGGTGCGGACGGCGTTCGCGGCCGGATGCGCCGGCGTGTTCGTGTTCTCCTGGACCGACGAGTGGTACCGCCATGGCCACGACGTGGAGAACTGGGCCTTCGGCCTCACGCGCGCCGACCGGTCGCCCAAGCCTGCGCTGGAAGCGGTCCGAGAAGCGTTCGCCGAGGTGCCGTTCTCGGCGAACCTCCCGTGGCCCCGGATCTCGGTGGTCGTGTGCTCGTACAACGGCGCGCGCACCATCCGCGACTGCCTCGATGGATTGGAGCAACTCGCCTACCCCGATTACGAAGTCATCGTGGTGGACGACGGCTCCACCGACTCGACCGCCGCCATCGCGTGCCAGTACGACTACCGGCTGATCCGGACCGAGAACCGCGGCTTGTCCAATGCGCGCAACACGGGCTTGAAAGCGGCCACTGGCGAGATCGTCGCCTACATCGACGACGACGCCTACCCCGACCCGCACTGGCTCACCTACCTCGCGGCCTGGTTCCTGAACACGTCGCACGCCGCGATGGGTGGACCGAACCTCGCTCCGCCCGGCGACGGACCGATCGCCGAGTGCATCGCGCGCGCGCCCGGCGGGCCCGTTCACGTCCTTCTCAGCGATTGCGAGGCGGAGCACATCCCCGGGTGCAACATGGCGTTCCGCAAAGACTGCCTCGAAGCGGTCGGCGGGTTCGATCCGCAGTTCCGCACCGCCGGCGACGACGTGGATGTGTGCTGGCGGCTGCAGGAGCGGGGCTGGACGCTGGGCTTCAGCCCTGCCGCCATGGTCTGGCACCACCGCCGGAACTCGCTGCGCACCTACTGGAAACAGCAGATCGGGTACGGCCGGGCAGAGGCGATGCTGGAGCGGAAGTGGCCCGAGAAGTACAACGGCCCGGGGCACGTGCGCTGGGCCGGCCGCATCTACGGCAGCGGGCTGACGCGCGCGCTCCGGTGGCGCCGGGCGCGCGTCTATCACGGCATCTGGGGCCTCGCGCCGTATCAGTCCCTTTATGAGCCCGCGCCTAGCTTGCTTGGCTCGCTGCCGCAGATGCCGGAATGGCACTTGGCGTTCGCGCTCCTGATGGGGCTGTCGGCGCTAAGCTTCGTCTGGAGCCCGCTCACGCTTTTGCTGCCGTTGCTCATCGGCGCCGCCCTGCTACCGCTGGCGCAGGCCTGCCTGAGCGCAGCCCACGCTTCATTCCCGGACGCG
>QHRU01000018.1 GCA_003220225.1 Candidatus Rokuibacteriota bacterium | reverse complement strand
TTCTTCACGTCCGCCCTTTTCCAGGAAGCTGACGAACGCGCGGGCGCTGGCGCTCAGCGGCCGGCGCTCATCGTGGATGACGTGGAAGTGTCGCCTGATCTTCATCTTCTCGACCGCGACCACGCGGAGCCGGCCCGATCGCACCTCGTCCACGATGGCGTAACGTGAGACGAACGCGATTCCCAGCCCGGCCAGCACGGCGCGCTTGATCGTCTCCGTATGGTCGAGTTCCATCCCGGGGCGAATTGTGACGCCCGCCTCGCGCAGGGCGCGTTCCATGACCTGACGCGTTGCCGAGCCTTCTTCGCGGATCAGCAGCGGCTCGCGTGACAGCTTCGCGCGCGAGATTTTCGCGCCGAGCGGGTGCTTCGCGCGGACGATGAGTTGCAGCTCGTCCACGATGCCGGCCGCGACGCACCGCTCGCCCGGCCCCAGCATGTGCCCACCGATGACCGCGACGTCGACCTCGCCGTCCCGGACACGCTCTTCCACCAGCCGCGAGTTCGCGATCCGGAGCGCGACGGTGATGCCCGGGTAGGCGTCTCGAAAGCGCGCGATGAGCGCCGGCAACAGGTAGGTTCCGGGAGTCGTGCTGGCGCCGACGACGAGCGATCCTCGCTTGAGGCCGTCGAGCTCGGCGAGCGCCTGCTTGCCGGCCGCGAGGGTCGCCACGACTCGTGTCGCATAGTCGGAGAAGATCCGCCCCGCCTCGCTCAACGAGACGGACCGGGCATGGCGAACGAACAGCGGCACCCCGAGCTCGTCCTCGAGCTCGCGCATGTGCTCGGATAGGGTCGGCTGGGACAGATGGATACGCTCGGCGGCGCGGCTGAAGCTCTGCGCGTGCGCGACGCCGAGGAAGACCTCGAGCTGTCGGATCGTCATAGGGCTTTCCCGATCCCTCCGATTACCACGATGTATTGGACCCTATACGACAGACGGCGCTATGACAAGGGCGAGGAGGTGCCCCATGATCTTCCGCCATTTCCTCTCGCCCAAGACCGGCTGCGCCAGCTATCTGCTTGGCTGAAGCGGCGCAGCCAGCTGCGCTGTGGTGGATCCACAGCACGACGTCGAGCCGTATCTGGAAGCCGCGGCACAGAAGAACATGCGCATCACCCACATCATCGAGACGCACGTGCAGGCCGATCACGTGTCGGGCGCTCGGCGCTTGGCCGAGGCGACGGGTGCGCCGATCTTCATGCACGAAGCCGCCGACGTTCGCTTCCCGCACACGGACATGGCTGACGGAGACCGCCTCGACCTCGGCAACGTCGGCCTCAGGGTGCTGGCCACGCCCGGGCATACGCCGGACGGCGTCTCCCTCCTCGTGACCGACCGCTCGCGGGCCATCGAGCCGTGGTTCATCTTGACCGGCGATACGCTGTTCTCCGGCGGCGTGGGCCGACCGGACCTGCTCGGCAGCGGCGCGGAGCGCCGGCTCGCGGAGCAGCTGTACGACAGCCTGCACGGCCGGCTCCTGGTGCTCCCCGACCATCTCGAGGTGTTTCCCGCGCATTTCGGCGGCGCGGCGTGCGGCAAGGGATTGAGCGGGAAGCCGGGCTCGACGATCGGATTCGAGCGACGATTCAATCCGGCGCTGAAGTACGGCAGTCGTGACGAGTTCGTCCGGTTCGTCCTCAGCGATCTGCCGCCGCAGCCCGCACAGTTTGCTGAGAATCGGCGGATCAATCTTGGCCTGACGGCGTGACGGCGCAGCTCGGACTGCGAGAGAACCTCCCGCAGTTCGCGCTGCTCGTCGGCCTGAACGCGTTCGTCGGCGCGATGGTCGGCTTGGAGCGCACGGTGTTGCCGCTCCTCGGCGAGCAGGAGTTCGGACTCACTTCCAAGACAGCGATCACGTCGTTCATCGTCAGCTTTGGCGTCACCAAGGCGCTGCTGAATCTCGTCGCGGCGCGACTGTCGGATCGCGTCGGGCGGAAGCCCATCCTCGTCGTCGGCTGGCTCTTCGCGCTGCCGGTGCCGTTCCTCATCATCTTCGCGCCTGCGTGGTGGTGGATCGACCTGGCCAACGTGCTTCTCGGCGCCAACCAGGCGATGGCGTGGTCGATGACCGTGATCATGAAGGTGGATCTGGTCGGCCCGCGGCGGAGAGGTCTCGCGCTCGGCCTCAACGAGTTCGCGGGCTACGTTGCCGTCGGCCTGATGTCCTGGATCACGGGATTCATCGCGGGACTCTGGGGACTGCGGCCATACCCGTTCTACCTTGGCATCGGCATCGCGGTCGTCGGCCTGGTGGTGTCAGTGCTCGCCGTTCGCGAGACCCGCGGCCACGTAGCTCTCGAATCGAGTGCTGCGCCGGCGCCGTCCACGAGCGAAACGCCAAGGCTCGGCCGCATCTTCTACGTCACGAGTCTCGGCAACGTCAGCCTGTTCGCCGCCTGTCAGGCCGGCCTGGTCAACAACCTGAACGACGGGATGTCATGGGGCCTGTTTCCGCTGTTCTTCGCTGCGCACGGACTTCCGGTCGAGCAGATCGGCGTCGTGAAGGCGGCGTACCCGCTCACGTGGGGGTGGCTGCAAGTCGCGACCGGGCCCCTGTCGGATCGGATCGGCCGGCGCGGCCTGATCGCGGGGGGAATGGTCGTGCAGGCCATCGGCATCTGGCTCACCGTTCTCGTGCCGGAGTACAGCGCCTGGCTCGTCGGGGCCGTCCTGCAGGGTACCGGCACCGCCATGGTCTATCCCACGCTGCTCGCGGCGATAGCCGACCACGCTCACCCGCTGTGGCGCGCGTCGAGTCTCGGCGTGTATCGCTTCTGGCGCGATCTGGGCTATGCCATCGGCGCCTTGCTCTCCGGCGTGATTGCCGATGCACTCAGCGTCGGAGCCGCGATTCACGTCGTGGCCGCGATCACACTCGCGTCGGGCCTGGTGACGCTAGCCATGATGCGCGAGTCGCGGCCGTAAGAGGCGGTCGACCGACCGGAGGGGAAAACATGAATGGTCAGTGGTCAGCTGAATCGCTCGCTGCACAAGCGCTGGGCGACGTCGATGCTGCATCCGGCGCGATCACTCCGTCAATCCATCCGTCGACCTCTTACGAGCGCAACCCTGACGGGACGTACCGCTCCGGTCTCGCCTACACCCGCTCCGACAATCCTACCTACGATCACGCGGAGAAACTGCTCACGACCCTCGAGTCGGGCGCGAGCTGCATGCTGTTCGCATCCGGCAGCGCCGCGGCGACGGCCGTCTTTCAGGCGCTACTACCGGGCGATCACGTTCTCGTGTCGCGGGTTCTCTACTGGGGCGTCCGCCAGTGGCTGGCGCACTTTGGCGTCGCGTGGGGCCTCGACGTCGAGTTCATCGACCCGACCGATCTTCCGGCGCTGAGTGCCGCCGTCCGCCCGGGACGGACGCGCCTCATGTGGCTGGAGACGCCAGCCAACCCGCTCTGGGACGTTACGGACTTGGACGCCGCGGTCCGGATCGCCCATGCGGCTGACGTCCGTGTGGCCGTCGACAACACCGTCGCCACGCCGGTGCTCACCCGCCCCATCGACTTCGGGGTCGACCTCGTCGTCCATTCGGCGACCAAGTACCTCAATGGGCACGGTGACGTGCTGGCGGGCGCCGTGGTGACGGCCCGCGCCGATCCGTTCTGGGAGCGCATGCGTGTGTGGCGCCGCACGTCCGGTAGCGTTCTCGGACCCTTCGAAGCGTGGTTGCTCCAGCGCGGCATGCGGACGTTGTTTCTTCGCGTCAGGCGCGCGTCCGAGACGGCGCTGGCGGTGGCCCGTCACTTCGAAGGTCACCCGGCGCTTTCGGCGGTCCTCTACCCGGGCTTGCCGTCACACCCAGGTCACGACATCGCCGCGCGCCAGATGAGCGGAGGATTCAGCGGCATGCTGTCGATCCGCGTGGCCGGTGGCGAGCGCGAGGCCATGACTGTCGCGGGCTCCGCGACTCTGTTCAAGCGGGGGACGTCGCTTGGCGGCGTCGAAAGCCTCATCGAACACCGGAAGAGTACGGAGGGCGCGTCGTCGCCGGTCCCCGACGACCTCCTGCGTCTCTCTATCGGACTCGAAACCCCCGACAATCTCATCACGGACCTCGAGGCTGCTCTCCAGCCGATCGCACGTGCGGGCGGCGGGCGTGGACCCATCGAGCCGAGATCCGTACCCAGTACGCTGATCGATGTCGTCGCGAACGTCGTTGAGCAACGCGTGGCTCCGTTCATCATCGCCCGAGGCGGCCAGCTGCGAGTCAAATCGGTCGAAGACGGAGTCGTAACACTGGAAGCGAGCGGCTCGCCCGGCGCTATCGTGCCCGCGATCGAGCGGATCCAACCGCTGCTGCGTGCTGCTGTACCGCAAGTGACTGCCGTGCACGTCGTCTGGCCAGGACAAACACGGCCGGCTGTGCCGGACGCCGACACCGTCGCGCGAATCCAGCGGGTCATCGACGAGGAAGTGAATCCCGCCGTCGCGGCGCACGGCGGACGCGTGACGCTTGTCGATGCCAGCGACGGTCGTGTACGGATCCGCCTCGAAGGTGGCTGTCAGGGCTGTAGCCTCGCCGAGGTGACGATCCGGCAAGGCGTAGAAAGGCTCCTGCGTGAGCGGGTCCCGGAGGTGTCGGCCGTCGTCGACGTGACGGATCATCGGGCGGGCGAAGCGCCGTACTACGCACCAGGCAAGCGTTGAGCAGAGCGCATCCACTCCGCTCGGGGTCGCTGCCCTCGCGGTGGCGGTGCTCGTGGAAAAGATGGTGCCGCGGGGCGATCTCGTCGGGCGTGTCGCGGGCCTCCTCCTCATCGGCGCAGGGGCATGGCTCGCGATGATGCCTGCGATACGGTAGCCATCCGACAGGAGTTGACGAGGAGGCTGCGGTGCACGACACCGGCCGCCTGCAGGCGGTCGGTGTCCGCGCGTCTGTCTACGCTGCGCCTTGACCTTCCAGTCGCTGGAAGGTTTATCGTTGCCCGCGTTCGAGAGGAGGCGCCTCGATGGACCAAACGTTCAGCATTGGTCAAGTCGCCAGGACGACCGGCGTGGCGGCGACCACGATCCGTTACTACGAAGAGATCGGGGTGTTGCCGACGCCGAGCCGCGCGGCGTCGGGCTTTCGACGCTACGATCAGCCCAGCGTGGAGCGGCTTCGCTTCGTCCGTCGAGCGCGCGCCCTGGGGCTCCCGCTTCAGGAGCTCAAGACCCTCGTCAGCAGTGTGACCGGCGGGCTGCGTCCGGCGTTCCGTCCTCGACTTCTCGGCCTGGTCCGGGAGCAGCTCGCCGCCGTTCAGCGCCAGATCGCCGAGCTCGAGCTGCTTCGCCACCAGCTCGAAGAGGTCTCGCACCGAATGCTGACGTCGGCGCCCGGGCGTCACGCCGGGACGTGCCGATGCCTGGAGAGCGGGAAGGGTACCGAGCGTGACATCTGACCTCGGCGAGCGACCGTTCCGAGCGCCCCTCGCGGTCCTCGCGGCCGCGCTCTTGTTCAATCTCGGCCAGGGCGTTCTCCGCCCCTCGATGCCGCTCTACCTTCAGCGTTCGTTCGCGGCGAACTACCGGATGGTGACGCTGATTCCCGTCGTGTTCGGCGTGGGGAAATGGCTCGCCAACCTGCCGACGGGATATCTCCTCGGACGGTTTGGCTCATCACTGATGATCTGCGGCCTGCTGTTGATCGCATGCATCGACGTCGCGAGCATCCTGACGTCGAGCTACGGCGTTTTTCTCGCCCTCCGCGCCATGGGAGGCGTGGGCTGGGCCATGTTCGCGACCGTGGCGACGACGGCGGTGGTCGACGTCCCCGCCGCGCGGCGCCGGGGGCGGGCGGTGAGCCTGCTGTTGATGAGCGAGACGTCGGGGCTGTTGCTGGGCAGCGCGGCCGGAGGCTGGCTCTACCAGGACGTCGGCGTCGCGAGCCCATTTCTGTTCGAAGCGGCGTGCATGGTCGTCGCGGCGATCGCCGTGGCACGCTGGGCGCGGCTCCGCGCCGACGGGACGACGTCGCCACGATCGCATCCTCCGCGTTCGCTCGGCACGGTCTTGCGCATGCCGGCGGTGCTCCTCATGGGTGTGACCAGCGCGCTGCTGACGGCCATTCAGACCGGGCTCCTGGTGTTTCTGTTTCCGCTGTACTTGCTCCAACGCGGAGGCGTGAGCCCGGAAGTCGTCGGCTTCCTCGTCGGTCTGGGCGTGCTCGGTCGACTGGTAGCGCTGTGGCTCGGAGGCAGTGCCTCCGACCGGTGGGGACGCGCTCGGGTGCTGACCGCGGGGTTGCTGACGTACGCGTTGTTCCTGGGAAGCGTCGCATTTCTCACCCATCCGGTGGCCCTCGGCCTCTGGAGCTTCACGATCGGCGCCGCCGCAGGCTTCGTCGCCGCCATCCCGACGGCGCTCACGAGCGATCAGGTCCCGCGTCCGCTTCAGGGCGTGGCGGTCGGCTGGCTTCGCACGATGAGCGACAGTGGCCAGATCGTTGGCCCGCTCGTCATGGGCGCTCTCGCGGACGCGATCGATCTGTCCGCTCCCTTTGTCTTGGGAGCGGCGCTGCTCACGGCAGCGGCCGGGGCGTGCCGGCACCGCGCGAACGCGATGTCGGCCGCTCTCGTAACCGACGGACGAGAGTCATGAGCGTGGCGAATCAACGCGTGATGTTCGTCGCCGCGCATCCGGATGATCCCGAGTTCCTGGCCGGCGGCACCATCGCGGGGATGGTGAAGGACGGCTGTGAGGTCAGCTATGTCATCGTCACGAACGGTAACAAGGGATCGGGCGACCGGACGGTCACCTCAGAGCAGCTCGCGCCCATTCGCGAGACGGAGCAGCGCCGAGCCGCGAGGGTGCTCGGGGTCGCGCACGTGGAGTTTCTCGGCTATGAGGACGGCGAGCTCGAGGATACCCGCGACGTGCGGCGAGACATCACGCGCCAGATCCGACGGTGGCGTCCTGACCTGATCATCACGCTCAACCCGCGCCGCGCATACGATCACTTCGCCCACTGGCATCGGGATCACCGGACCACCGGCCGTGTCGTGCTTGACTGCGTCTACCCGCTCGCGCGAGATCATCTGGCCTTTCCCGAGCTCCTTCCGCAGTACGAGCCTCACAACGTGCGTGAGGTGTACGTGATCCAGTGGGAGCGGCCGCATCTCGTCGTCGACATCACGGCCACCATGGATCTGAAGCTCGAGGCGATCCGCTGCCACGCGAGCCAGGTCGGTGATGTCAAGGCGGTGGAGACTCGTATGCGGAATCGCGCCGCCACGCTCGGGAAGGACAAGGGATATTCCTACGCGGAGGGTTTCGAGCACATCATCGTGCCCGCCTGAGGTGGCCACGAGGATCATCGAGTCGAGGCGGCCCCGGCGGGGCCGACGAAGCGCCGTCGCGCCGAGAGTGCCCAGTACAGGGCGATCAGCGCGCCGAGCAGCAGCATCGTCCACAGCACCAGCTCGTTGGGCGGCAGCGCGAAGACGACGCTGATCACGAGCACCCAGAGGATGGCGACGGCGTTGATGGCGCCCCCGAAGCGGCCGAGGCTCCACGGCGCCGTTGCGCGCGTCGCGTACTCGCCGCGGCTCCGGCGCCGGTTTCGCCAGTTCAGCCATACCGGGATCACGTAGGCGAGGTAGAGCGTGATCGTGCTGATCGACGTCACCACCGAGTAGGCGGCGGCGTACACGGTGATCAGAACGGCGAGCGCGCTGGTGACGACGATCGACCACACGGGCGTGCGCAGCGTCGGGTGCACGCGCTTGAGATAGGGCGCGCCGGGCATGCCGTCGTCGCGCGCGAACGCGTACCACATGCGCGCCATCGAGGTGATCGACGCCAGCCCGCAGAGCCACATCGCCACGCCGATGATCACGGCCACGACGTGGCCGAGGGCAGCCGGCAGATTGCCGTAGGCGACGTGTAAGACGGGGTAGGCGTCGTTGGCGGTGGCCGCGACGTCGCCCTTCGGGATGGACCACGTCAGCACCAGCAGCAGCGCGTAGCCGACGACGGCGGAGACGGCCACCGAGAGGAAGACGCCCCACGCCGAGTTGAGCCGCGCCATGACCGTCTCCTCCGCGACGTGGGCGGAGGCGTCGTAGCCGGTGTAGGTCCACTGCGCCTGGAGCAAACCCAGCACGAACACGAGCCCGAGCGGCGCGGCGGCATAGAGCGCGAGCAGCCCGGGCACCAGAGCGAAGAGCGGCGACGGGATCTTGTAATCGGCGACGACGAGGGCGGGCGCCGTGCGGCCGCCGCCGAGGTCCGCCGACGAGGCCTCGAGCGGACTCGCCGTCGTCACGTGGCGCACGAGAAACCCGGGATCGTTGTGATGAGCGCCGAGGAACGCCAGCGCCAGCACGATCACCAGCACGCCGCCGACGTGCCACCACACGCTGAAATCGCTCAGCCGCGCGGTGAGCCGGATGCCGAAGACGTTGATGAGGACTTGCGGAATCATGATCGCGACCATCACCGCGAGCTGGAAGTACCAGCTGGTGGCCGAGCCGAACAGGGGGACGGCGACGTCGGCGGGCAGCCCGGCGATGCGCGTGGCGGCGCCGATCAGGTACGTCGCGGCCGCCACGTTGATGCCGGCGGTGATGGTCACCTGGCCGATCATGTTCAGCCACGCGGTGAGCCACGCCCAGCCGCGCCCGCCGAGGCGGAACGCCCAGAAGTAGAGGCCGCCCGCCGTCGGGTACGCGGAGGCGAGCTCGGCCATCGAGGCGGCCACGCAGAGCGTGAGCACGCTCACCACCGGCCAGCCGACCGTGTTGATCACCGGCCCCGCCAGCTTGAGGCCGTAGCCGTAGAGCAGCACGGCGCCGGTGAGGACCGAGATGATCGAGAACGAGATGGCGAAGTTGGAGAAGCCGCCCATCTCGCGGAAGAGCTGCTGCGCGTAGCCCAGCCGAGCGAGATCCCGCGCGTCCTGCTCGAGGAGCTGCTGGCGCGTCGGCATTCTTGACGTCCGGACCCGAGCCTACGCTACGATGCTGGCGACCGCCATGGGCTATCGCCTCGTGCGAGGCTTCATCCGGCTGTTGCTCTGGCTCTTCTACCGGCGCGTGGACGTCGTCGGCGCCGAGCGCATCCCGTCGAGCGGACCGCTGATCATCGCCGCCAACCACCACAACTCGCTCGTCGACCCGATGCTGATCATGGCGACGTTCCCGCGGCGCCTCACCGTGCTCGCCAACGCCCCGCTCTTCCGCCACCCGCTCGTCGGCCCGTTCCTGCGCGCCGTCGGCGGACTGCCGGTGAACCGCCGCAAGGAGGCGGGCGACGATCCGCGGAAGAACGAGGCGATGTTCGCCACGGCCATCGCGCACCTGCGCGCCGGCGGCGCCATCCTGATCTTTCCCGAGGGCCGCACGCAGCCAGTCCCCACGCTCCTGCCGCTGCGCACCGGCGTCGCGCGCCTGCTGCTCGGCACCGAGGCCGCCGGCGGGCGCCACGGCGTGACGCTGCTGCCCGTCGGCCTCGTGTTCCGGATGCCGGGGACGTTCCGCGTGGCCTCGGCGCTGATCGCCGTCGGCGCGCCGGTGCAGGTTGACGACTGCGTGGCCGCCTACGCCGCCGAGCCCGAGGCGACGGTGCGCCGGCTGACCGAGCGGCTGGCGTGGGCCATCCGCGCGCAGATCGTGGAGGCCGAGGACCAGCACACGCTCGAGCTGGCCAGCGCGCTGGAGCGCGCATGGCGCGAGGAGCGCGGCGGCGCCGCCGCCGGCGCCGAGGCGTCGCTGGCGTGGCGGCGCGAGGTGATGCGCGCGGCCCGCGCGCTGGCCGAGCGCGCGCCCGAGCGCGTCGCGGAGTTCCGACGGCGGCTCGAGGCCTATCGCGCGCACCTGAGCGAGAGCGGGCTCTCCGACGCTGAGGTGGGCCGGCCGTACACGCCGTCCGTCGTCGTGCGCTGGACCGTCGTGAACGCCGCGAAGCTCGCGATCACGCTGCCGCTGGCGCTCTGGGGGATCGCCTCGCACGCGCTGCCATACGCGCTGACACGTGTCGCGGTGGCCGCCATGCGGCGCACGGAAGAGGAGGAGGCCACCGACAAGATGGCGGCCGGGCTCGTGCTCTATCCGCTCTGCTGGGCGCTCGAGGCCTGGCTCGTGAGACGCGTGGCCGGTGTCGAGGCGCTCGTCGTGTTCCTCCTGCTGCTGGCGCCGGCGGGACTGATCGCGCTGGCGTGGCGCGCGCGGCTCGAGCGCGTCGTGCGGCAGGCGCGCGCCTTCGGCCGCTTCGTCGTCGATCGCCGCCTGCACGCCGATCTCATCGCGGAACGCCGAGCGCTCGTGAGCGAGGCGGTGGCGCTGGCCCGCCTCGCCGCGGAGCGCCGCGCGTGACCAGGCGCTGGCGGGAGTCGCCGGCCACCGTTCTCGGCGTCCTCACCGGCCTCAACGCGCTCAACTATCTCGACCGCTACGTCGGCGCCGCCACCCTGCCGCTGATGCTCGCCTCGCTGTCGATCTCCGACGCCGCCGGCGGCCTGCTCCAGTCGGCGTTCATCCTCACGTACGCGCTCGTCTGCCCGTTCATCGGCTGGGCGGGCGACCGCGGCCCGCGGATGCGGCTGGCCGCGGCCGGCGTGTTTCTGTGGAGCGTGGCCACCGTCGCCTCCGGCCTCGCGCCGACCTACGCGCTGCTGCTGCTCGCGCGCGCCATCGTCGGCGTCGGCGAGGCGTCGTACGCGGTGGTGACGCCGTCGCTGCTGTCGGACTGCTACCCGCCCGAGCGGCGTGCCCGCGTGCTCGGCATCTTCTACGCCGCCATCCCGGTCGGGAGCGCGCTCGGCTACGTCGTCGGGGGGCTGGTGGGCGAACACTTCGGCTGGCGCGCGGCGTTCTTTGTGGCGGGTGCGCCGGGCATGGTGCTGGCGTTCGTGCTGCTGCTGCTCGTCGAGCCGCGCCGCGGCGCCCGCGACGCCGCCGGCGCGGGCGCCGTCACGCCGCTCTCGCTCGGGGCCTCGCTGCGCGCCCTCGTCGCCCGGCGCTCGTGGGTCTCCAACACCGCCGCGCAGGTGATCTACACGTTCGCGATGGGCGGCCTGGCCACCTGGATGCCGACCTATTTCGTGCGCGAGCGCGGCATCCCGCTGGCCACCGCGGCGTCGACCTTCGGGCTGATCCTCGTGGCGGCGGGGTTCATCGGCACCCTGATCGGCGGCCGGCTCAGCGACGCCCTCACGCGGCGCGTGCCCGGCGCGCACTTCGTGCTCTCCGGTTGGTCGCTCGTCGCCTCGATCGCGTTCACCCTGCCGGCGGTGCTGGCGCCGTCGCCGGCGGTCTTCTGGCCCGCGACGTTCGTCACGCTCCTGCTGCTCTTCATGAACATCGGCCCACTGAACGCGGCGATGGCCAACGTGCTGCCGGCCGACCTCCGCGCGCGCGGCTTCGCGGTGACCACCGGCGTGATGCACCTGCTCGGCGACGCGGCCTCGCCGTGGCTCATCGGCGTCGCCTCCGATGCCGTCGGCCTCACCGCGCCGGTGCTGGTGACGGGCTGCCTCCTCGTGGTGGCCGGCATCGTGCTCCTGCTGGACCGCGCCTCGCTCGTGCGCGACATGCGCGCCGTGGTCGGCAGCGGCGACGACCGCGCGCCGGCGGTGATGCATGGCTGACGCCCCGCTCTGGGTCGCGCGCGCGGCGCTCGTGGCCGTCGGCCTCGGGCTCTGGTTCTGGACCCAGCGCCTGATCGGCGCGCGGCCGTTTCCGTCACGCGGGATCGGCGACGCCGTCCACGACTGGACGGAACCCTGGAACCGCTGGCTCAACGCTCACCCGCGCGGCGCGAACGCGCTGCTCATCGCGTCCTCGGCGGTGATCGACCTGCTCGGGTTCTTCCTGCTCGGTGCCGCGATCTTCGGCCCGACGTTCCGGCCGTTCGTCGGCCTGCTGCTGCTCTACGCGCTGCGCCAGCTCTGCCAGGGCCTCTGCGCGTTCGCGCCGCCCGAGGGGATGATCTGGCGCAGCCCGGGCGTGCCCTCGCTCCTCGTGACGTACGGCACGGCCACCGACCTGTTTTTCTCTGGCCACACCGCCATCGCCGTGTACGGCGCGCTCGAGCTGATGCGCCTCGGCGGGCCGTGGCTCGTGCTGCTCGGCGTGGCCATCGTGCTGTTCGAGGCGGGCGCGGTGCTTGTGCTGCGCGCGCACTACACGGCCGACGTGTTCGCCGCCATCGTCACCG